>NZ_LDJO01000014.1 GCF_001431595.1 Stenotrophomonas acidaminiphila | reverse complement strand
TCTGCGCGGAACTCATCCGTGTACTGCTTGCTGTTGCCCATAAACACCTCGGTCATTGCCATCAATTATGGCGTCCGAGTGTCTACGAAAGGCTGGCCGGTCCAATACGCATTGCACCGCAAAATGGCGCTTCTTCGGACAACGCACTTCGGAAACCTGCCAGGCGCTCGTCGTCAATTCGCCCTTGCCAGAGCCAGGCAAGGCATTCCCTGAACCTTCGTGCTCTGGCCCGGATCAAATCAGATCGATTGAGATCTAAGATATTCACCGTGACGTTTCCAACCTCATCCACTCCAACGACAGTGCCATCGGGACAAAAGCGCATATGCTTGCGCGGTTCAACTTGGCACGGGTTGATTAGGAGTGCATCTTCACTGGCCTCGGCCTCGGCCCAGGTGGAACGCAAATGTGCGCGCGGGCCTCGGACGGGAAACAAATTGCGCTTCGCGCGATTGCAAGCTACACATGAGAGAAATAAATTCTCCCATTCATAAGCAAACCAGCTGTAATAGTCCGGGCTGGCTACGGAGGATTGCTCCGGAACCCCGGCCGCATTACTAAGCGGCCGGTGATGCGATACATAACCATCATCGGCATAGTCCAGTGGGGTTTCGCAGTAAGCGCACTTGGACCAGAAAACCTCCGTCAACGCCAGCCGCACCTCTGCCGAAGTCCAGTTTTTCGAGCTCAGCGGCGGCCTTCTGCGGGCACGCTCCTGTGGATCTAGCCGATAGTGGTCTGCCAATGATGCCTTGGCCACACGCACCTCGCCTCCATACAGGATTTCGGGCCGAGTAGCTGTCCTTCGACTCACCTTTCTCATTCATTACCCCCTGATTTTGAGCCATCAGTTTAGCGAGAATCTGAATATTTTAGGGGCATGTACCGGCGATCGCGGCCACTTCGGCCTTATTGGGCTGCATACCGAGAATGCATCAGAACCAGCATGAAGAACTCATTGCGCAAGAAGGCAACCAAAGACCGCTTCCGGCCAAAAACGAACATTACTTTGATGCCCCTTGTAACTCCCGCCAATTCCCTGATGTACAAACTGGCAATTGAAAGGAGCATCAAGCCAAATCGGCACCAAAAATCCGCTTCACTTATTGCTAGCGATAAGTTCATATTTTCTTTAAGAAGCAGCAACAAGAAGCCCCGCAGATGCGGGGCTTCTTGGTACAACATCATCGCACTGAAACTAGCGCCCCAGCTGCTGTGGAGCTAGCACCTCAACCCCACGGATCCTGCAACACCATCGTGTGGTCGCGGTCCGGGCCGGTGGAGACGATGCTGATCGGGCAGCCGGCCAGTTCTTCCAGCGCGCGCAGGTAGGCGCGGGCGGCGGGCGGCAGCTGGTCCCACTCGGTGATGCCGTGGGTGTTCTCGCTCCAGCCCGGGAATTCCAGGTACACCGGGGTGCACTCTTCCCAGCCCTGGGCGTCCAGCGGGGCGTATTCGGTGCGCTTGCCGCGGTATTCGTAGGCAATGCACACCTTGAGCTTTTCCATGCCGTCCAGCACGTCCAGCTTGGTGATGCACAGGCCGGTGATGCCGTTGATGGCCACGGCGCGCTTGAGCGCGACGATGTCCATCCAGCCGCAGCGGCGCGGGCGGCCGGTGGAGGCGCCGTATTCGGCGCCGCGGTCGCGGATGCCCTGGCCGATTTCATCGTCCAGTTCGGTCGGGAACGGGCCGCCGCCCACGCGGGTGGCGTAGGCCTTGGCGATGCCCAGCACGTAGTCGATGGCGTCGGCGCCCACGCCGGCACCGGCCAGCGCGCCGCCCACGGTGGTGTTGGAGCTGGTGACGTACGGGTAGGTGCCGTGGTCGATGTCCAGCAGCGCGCCCTGCGCGCCTTCGAACAGCACGCGCTTGCCCTGCTTGCGCAGGTCGTGGCAGATGCCGGCCACATCACTCTTCATCGGCTCGACGTATTCGCCAAAGGCCAGCGCTTCGGCGTAGACGCTGTCGAAATCCACCGGCTCCACGCCCAGGTACTTCGTCAGCACGAAGTTGTGGTAATCCAGCGCGGTGCGCAGCTTTTCGGCCAGCTGTTCCGGGTAGTGCAGGTCGGCGATGCGGATGCCGCGGCGCGCCACCTTGTCTTCATAGGCCGGGCCAATGCCGCGGCCGGTGGTGCCGATGGCCTTGCCGCCGGCGGCCTTTTCGCGCGCCTGGTCCAGGGCGATGTGGTACGGCATGATCAGCGGCGCGGCCGGGGAAATCTTCAGGCGCGAGCGCACTTCCACGCCGGCCGTTTCCAGCTCTTCGATTTCCTTGCGCAGCGCGGCCGGGGAAATCACCACGCCATTGCCGATCAGGCACAGCGCGTCGTCGCGCAGGATGCCGGACGGAATCAGGTGCAGGACGGTCTTCTTGCCGTTGATGACCAGGGTGTGGCCGGCGTTGTGGCCGCCCTGGAAACGCACGACGGCACCGATTTCCTCGGTGAGCAGATCGACGATCTTGCCCTTGCCTTCATCGCCCCACTGGGCGCCGAGAACAACAACTGATTGACCCATGACGGGTGAACTCCTGAGTTGGCTGCGGCCATCGGGGCCGCGGACGGGACCGCGCGGGGCCGGCGGGCCTGCCGGGGTGGCGCTCCATCGGGGAGTGCCGGGCAAACGCCGGGGCCTTACACGGAAAAAGCCGAACGGGAGTGCCCCGGCCGGCTTTTCTGGATTATCCGGGTTTTGCCTGACGGCTACCACCCCCACCGGCACCGGCCGGGGCCGGCGGCCGGCCGCGGTTCAGTAGCGCAGCCACCACAGCGCGGCCAGGCCGATGACCAGCAGCACCGCACCGGACTGGCGCAGGGCCGCGGCGGGCAGTTCCAGCAGGCGCGCGGCCATGCGCTTCCACGCCAGCGGCGCGGCGAACAGGAACAGGCCTTCGAGGACGGCGACCAGGCAGAGCGCGGAGAAGAGGTCTTGCATGGGGATGGCGAGGCGGGGGAACACCGCGGCCGGGGGCGCATTGCAGTGCAGTGCAGCGCCGCGGCCGCGGCTTCCTGTTTCCTGTAAGGGCCCGGCCCCTGCCCTCTCCCGGCGGGAGAGGGGCGGCGCGGCGCGGGCCGGGGCTCAGCGGTCGTTCTTGAGGTACTGCAGGAACGGGTCGTTCTTGTCCAGCACGATCACGCCGTTGCCGTCGGTCATGGAGGCGCGGTAGGCCTCCAGGCTGCGGTAGAAGGCGTAGAACGCCGGGTCGGCCGAGCCGGCCTTGCCGTAGATGGCCGCGGCCTGGGCGTCGCCCTCGCCGCGCAGCTGCTGGGCGTCGCGCTCGGCTTCGGCCACCAGCACGGTGCTTTCGCGGTCGGCCTGGGCGCGGATGGTGAGCGACTGCTCCTCGCCTTCGGCGCGCAGCTTGGCCGCTTCCTGCTTGCGCTGGGCGCGCATGCGCTCGTAGACGTCGGTGATCACCTGGCTGTCGGTGGGCAGGTCGATCTGCTTGATGCGCAGGTCGATGATCTGCATGCCCAGGGTCTTGACCGCCTCGTTGATGCCCTGCAGCTGCCCGGCGATGAGCTCGCCGCGGTCGCCGGACACCAGCTGCTGCAGGGTGCGCGCGTTGATCTGGTTGCGCAGCGAGTCGGTGATGATCGGGGCCAGGCGGGCGTTGGCCACCTTGCCGTCGCCGCCGGTGGCGCGGTAGTAGGCGCGCACGTCGGAAATGTAGCCGATGGCGAAGAAGTCGACGCTCACGTCCTTCTGCTCGGCGGTGAAGTAGCGCGCCGGGGCGGTGTCCAGCACCTGGAAGCGGCGGTCGAACACGCGCACCGTTTCCACCAGCGGCACCTTGAAGTGCAGGCCGGGCTTGATGTCCGAGCGCACCACCTTGCCCAGGTTGAGCACCATGGCGGTCTGGTCTTCGCGCACCACGTACACCGAGCCCAGCAGGCCCAGCAGCACGGCGACCAGCAGGCCGATCACAAGGGAATTCTTCATCGGCCGGCCTCCTCACGGTTTGCCGAGCGCGAACCGGAACGGTCCGCGTTGCGAATGCTGTCGGTGGCGGCCGGCAGCGCCGGTACCGCCATTTCCGGGGTCAGTTGCGGGGCGCTGGCGGTCTTGCCGGCGTCGGCCGGCATCGGCACGTAGATCAGCTGGCGGCCGTCGCCACCGATGACCTTGCGGTTCTCGGCCAGCACTTCCTGCACGGTTTCCAGCCACAGGCGCTTGCGGGTGACTTCCGGGGCGTTCTTGTATTCGGCCTGCAGCAGGCTGAAGCGGCGCGCGTCACCTTCGGCGCGGGCCACGATGGCCTGCTTGTAGCCTTCGGCGGTGGTGCGCGCGCGCGAGGCCTGGCCGCGCGCTTCGGGCACCACCTTGGCGGCGTAGGCCTGGGCTTCGTTGATCAGCCGTTCCTTGACCTGCTGGGCACCGTTGACCTCGTCGAAGGCCGGCTTCACTTCTTCCGGCGGGCGCGCGTCGGGCAGGGTCAGGCCGGTGACCACCAGGCCGGTGCGGTAGGCCTTGAGCGAGGCTTCCAGGCGCTGCTCGGCGGCCACGGCCAGCGGGCCGCGGTTGTTGAGCACGGTGTTGAGGTCGGCACGGCCCACCTGCTCGCGCACCGCGCTCTGCGCCGACTGCTCCAGCACCTGGTCGGCGTCGATGGTGCCGAACTGGTACAGGCGCGGGTCGTCCACGCGGTACTGCACGTTCAGCGCCACGTTGACGATGTTCTCGTCGCGGGTGAGCACCGGCACGTTGCTGCTGAAGGTCTTGATCTGGGTGGCGTTGACCTTGACCACCGATTCGATCGGCCACGGCAGCTTGAAGTTCGGGCCCGGCTGCAGGATGCGCGAGAACTGGCCGAAGCGCAGCACCACGCCGCGCTGCTGTTCGCCGATCAGCTGGAAGCTGGACAGCAGCACCAGCAGCGCCAGCCCCAGCAGTACCCAGCGCCAGATGCCGCCGTCGAACAGGTCGCGCAGCGGGCCGGGCAATCCGCCCCATCCGCCACCGCCATTGCCGCCGCGCGGCGAGCGCGATCCGCGCCGGTTGTCGGCGGGGCCGCCACTATCGTTGCCGCCAGGTGTGTTCCAGGCCATGCATGCTCCATCTGTCAGGGCCTGTATGCGGGGCGTTCCCGCAGTCCTGGCCGTGGTCAATCGAATCCGGATTCTACTAGATGGGGCAGACCTGACGTTTCGCAACCGCTATCTTGGTTGTCTCCCGTTCCGCCGCAGGCCGCACCATGTCCGCCCACGCCCCGTTCACCGCCTTCCGCATCCACAACGACGACGCCGGCTACCGCGCCGGGCTGGAGCAGGTCGCCCTGGACCAGCTGAGCCCGGGCGAGGTGGTGGTGCGCGCCCGCTGGTCCTCGGTCAACTACAAGGACGCGCTGGCCGGCACCGGCCAGGGCAAGATCCTGCGCCGGTTCCCGCTGGTGGGCGGCATCGACGTGGCCGGCGAGGTGGTGGCCTCCCGCGACCCGGCCTTCCGCGAGGGCGATGCGGTGCTGGCCACCGGCTGCGGGCTGAGCGAAACCCGCGACGGCGGCTACAGCCAGTATGTGCGGCTGGAGTCGAAGTGGGCCATCCCGCTGCCGCCCGGGCTGAGCCTGCGCGAGGCCATGGTGCTGGGCACGGCCGGGTTCACCGCCGCGCTGGCCCTGCTGCGCATGAAGGACAACCGGCAGACCCCGGCGCACGGCCCGCTGGCGGTGACCGGCGCCACCGGCGGGGTCGGCTCGCTGGCGGTGGATATCTTCAGCCGCGCCGGCTTCGAGGTGCACGCCATCAGCGGCAAGGCCGAAGCGACGGAATACCTCACCACGCTGGGCGCCACCCAGGTGCTGGGCCGCGAGGCGCTGGCCACCACCCGGCCGATGGAATCGGCGCGCTTCGGCGGCGGCCTGGACAATGTCGGCGGCGCCATGCTCACCAGCCTGCTGGCGCAGACCGCGCCGTACGGCAACGTGGCCTCGGCCGGGCTGGCCGCCAGCGCGGAGCTGGACATGACGGTAATGCCGTTCATCATCCGCGGCGTGTCGCTGCTGGGCGTGGCCTCGGCCGGCACCGCGCGCGACATCCGCGGGCAGGTGTGGCAGCACCTGGGCGACGACTGGAAGCCGCGCCACCTGGACACCATCTGCACCCGCGAGGTGGGCCTGGACGGGTTGCCGGAGGTGTTCGCCACCATGCTGGGCGGCGGCTCGTTCGGGCGCACCCTGGTGCGGATCGACTGAATGCGGCACCGGGTACGGCGCCGCGGGTTGCTTCACACCGCAGCCGGCCCGACACTATGGCCGCGACATCATCTTGGGGAAGAACGTGGCGCGCATATTGATCGTGGACGATTCGCCATCGCAGCTGCTCGGCATCCAGCGCATCGTCGAAAAACTCGGGCATGAAACCTTCACCGCCACCGACGGTGCCGCCGGCGTGGAAGCGGCCAAGTCGGTGCTGCCCGACCTGGTGCTGATGGACGTGGTGATGCCCAATCTCAACGGCTTCCAGGCCACGCGCACGCTCAAGCGCGAGGCCAGCACCGCGCACATCCCGGTGGTGCTGGTGACCACCAAGGACCAGGACACCGACCGCCTGTGGGGCATGCGCCAGGGCGCCAAGGCCTACATCACCAAGCCGTTTTCGGAGGACGAGCTGTCCGAGGTGATCGCGCGGGTGTTCGAAGGCGGCGGCGACCTGCCCGAAGCCTGATTGCGGCCGCAGGCGCGCCCTCCCGGGTACGCGCCTGCCGCCGGTGATGCCTCAGATTTTCTCGCCGAACGCCTTGGCCAGCGCGCGGTAGGCCTTCTGCTGGGCCTCGTTGGTCGCCACCGGGGCGATCACTTCCAGTTCCACGATCTGGTCGCCGTCGGGCTTGCCCGGCAGGCCGCGGCCGCGCAGGCGCAGCTTGCGTCCGCTGTCCGAGTCGGCCGGCACCTTCAGTTCCACCGCCCCACCCAGGGTCGGCACGCTGATGCTGGTGCCCAGCGCCGCCTGCCAGGGGGTGACCTGCAGGGTGTAGAGGATGTTGCGGCCGTCCACCTCGAACTGCGGGTGCGCGGCGTATTCCACTTCCAGCATCAGGTTGCCGCCACCGCTGCCCTGCCCGGCCAGGCGGATCACCTGCCCCGGGCGGATGCCCTTGGGCACGCGCACGTCGAGCTGGCGGCCATCGACGTTGATGCGCAGCGTGTCGCCGTTGTAGGCCGCTTCCAGCGGTACCGACAGCTTGGCGCGGGTATCGCGCATCGGCTGCGGCCCGGCGCTGCCGCCGAAGCCATCGAAACCGCTGCGCGCGCGGCCGCCCCCGCGCTGGCGCGCGAACAGGCTCTCGAAGAAATCGCTGAAACCGCCGCCGGCACCGGCGCCGCCGAACACCTCCTCGAAGTCGAAGCCCTGCCCGCCGCCGAAATTGGGCGGCGCGTGGAACTCCTCGCCGGGGCGGTAGCCCTGGGCGCGCAGCTGGTCGTAGGCCTGGCGCTTGGCCGGGTCGCGCAGCGCCTCGTAGGCCTCGTTGACGGCCTTGAACTTCTCCTCGGCGCCGGCCTCCTTGCTCACGTCAGGGTGGTACTTGCGCGCCAGCCGCCGGTAGGCGGTCTTGATTTCGGCATCGCCGGCCGTGGGCTCCACGCCCAATGTCGCGTAGTAATCCTTGAATTCCATCCAGACACCCTTTCGGAAAGAGTCGGGCCCGCCGCCTTGCGGCGAACGGGCCGATACGGGTTCGACTGCCGCCGTGGCGCCATTCTAGCGGGCCACGGCGCTGCCGATGTGCGCGCGGCGCGTGCTTACGCGGTGCCGCCGGCGCTGGCCACCTGGATGCGGCGCGGCGCGGCTTCGGCGCGCTTGGGGATGCGGATTTCCAGCACGCCGTCGCGGCTGCTGGCGACGATGCCCTCGGCGTCGGCGCTGTCGGGCAGCGCGAAGCGGCGTTCGAACGCGCCGTGGCGGCGCTCGATGCGCGACAGGCGCTGGCCCTCCAGCGGTTCCGGGGCGCGGCGCTCGCCCTTGATCGACAGCACGCCCTTGTCCATCTGCACCTCGATCGAGGCCGGGTCCACGCCCGGCAGGTCGGCGTGCAGCACGAACTGCGCGTCGTGTTCGCGGATGTCCACGGCCGGCAGCCAGGCGCCTGCCGCCGCGGCGTCGCCCGGCATGTCCAGCAACGGGGCGAGCAGATGGCGGATATCGGACTGGGTCGGCCACTGGCGGTAACGTACGATGCTCATCATCTCCTCCTGCAAGGATGCGGGCGGGCGGCCGGAATGGCGCCCTGGCGCCCATGCACGGGAAATGCTGCGTGAAGGCCGCGCTTTCAAGCCGTTGACGCGGCCCTCAACCCCCGCTCACTAAACTTCGATTCAGACTCTGGAGAAGCCCATGACCATCCACGTCGGCGACCGCATCCCGGAAGTGACCCTCAAGCGCATCCGCGAGGGCATGGAAACCATCGACACGCAGGCGCTGTTCGATGGCCGCAAGGCGGTGCTGTTCGCGGTGCCCGGTGCGTTCACCCCGACCTGCTCGGCGCGCCACCTGCCCGGCTACGTCGAGCGCTTCGAGCAGTTCCGCAGCCGCGGCATCGACGTGTTCTGCATGGCGGTGAACGACCCGTTCGTGATGCAGGCCTGGGGCAAGGCGCAGTCGGTGCCGGACGGGCTGCTGATGCTGTCCGACGGCAATGGCGACCTCACCCGTGCGCTGGGCCTGGAGATGGACGCCAGCGGCTCTGGCATGGGCATGCGTTCGCGCCGTTTCGCGCTGTACGTGGACAACGGCATCGTGCGCGCGGTGCACGTGGAGGAGCCCGGCAATTTCGAGGTGTCCTCGGCCGATTACGTACTGGCCCACCTCCCGGAGTAGCGATTCCCTTCCACCAAGGAGCACGCCCGCCATGAGCAAGCAGCCCGCCAGCAAGAAGGCCATGACCGTCCCGGCCAGCGGCATCAGCGACCGCAAGACCCTGCGCGCCAACGCACGCAGGAGCATCGAGGACGGCGCGATCACGCCGAGCTATGCCGCCGACCGCAAGATGGTGATCAAGCTGCTCAACGACGCGCTGGCCACCGAGTGGGTGTGCGTGCTGCGCTACTACCGCCACTACTACATGGCCAAGGGCATGCTTGCCGACGCGGTGAAGGCCGAGTTCCTGGAGCATGCGCAGCAGGAGCAGGCGCACGCCGGCATGCTGGCCGAGCGCATCGTGCAGCTGGGCGGCGAGCCGGACTTCAACCCGGACACCCTCACCGCCCGCGCCCACGCCGAGTACAAGGAAGGCGGCAACCTGCGCGACATGGTGCGCGAGAACCTGATCGCCGAGCGCATCGCCATCGACAGTTACCGCGAGATGATCAACTTCGTCGGCGACAAGGACACCACCACCAAGCGCATCCTCGAGCAGATCCTGGCGCAGGAAGAGGAACACGCCGACGATTTCGCCGACCTGCTCGACGGCTGGATCGGCGAGTAACCGTGAGCGGACGGCTGAACGCCGTCCGCCACGCCACGCAGGCCTCAGCCTCAGCCCAAGTCCCGACCTCAGCCTCGGCCGCGCACGACCGCATTGGCCGCGCGTGCCGGCAGCGGCGCGCTCAATGCGCCACGCGGAAGCGGATGCGGGTCCAGGCGCCGTCCGCGGCCAGCGCGGTGAGGCTGTGCTCGCCGGGTTCGTCGAAATCGCGCACGAAGCTGCGCGCGCCCTCGGTCTGCGCGATCCAGCGCCCGTCCAGCAGCCACTGCACCGTCGCCTCGCTGCCGACCGCCCGCAGCTGCAGCCGCGGCCCGTGCGTGGCGCCGGGCGCACGCGCCAGCGTGGCGCGGTCGGTGAGGCCGTCGATGTGCAGCGCCGCGGCATGGCCGCGGCCGTCGTCCGGGCAATCCGGCGCCAGCGGCGGCAGCTGCTGCGCCTGCCGCTGCACCTGCGACAGCCACGGCGAGGCCAGCGCCGGCCAGCGCGCCACCTCGCGCGCCTGCCGCTGGGGGTGGCCGTCGCAGCCGGCCGACAGGCGCTGGCCGCTGCGCGCATCCACCTCGAAGCGCACCTGCCCGGACTGCCACAGCCGCGCATCGCGCTCGGCGAAGGTCGGCGGCACGGTGCCGTCCAGCGCCAGCGCCTGCAGCCGCCGCTGGCACAGCGCCGGCGGCGTGGCGGCCGCGGCCAGGCCCAGCGGCCAGCACACGTCCACCGCGCCGACGCTGGCCGGCATCGGCGGTGCGTCGCCGTCACCGGGCTGGCGCGGCAGGCTGTCGATCACCTCGAACATCAGCGGCAGCGCGGTCACCGCACCGTACTGGCCGGGCAACGGCGTGCCGTCCGGGCGCCCGACCCAGACGCCGACGGTGTAGCGGCGGGTGCTGCCGATCGCCCAGGCGTCGCGGTAGCCGTAGCTGGTGCCGGTCTTCCATGCCACCGGCGGGCGGCTGCCGGTGTCGAAGGTGCCCAGGCCGTAGCCGGGGCGCGGGTTGGACTGCAGGATGTCGCGCACGATCCACGCCGCGCCCGGCGACACCAGCCGGCGTTCGATCAGCGGGTCGTCGGGGGTGTAGCGCACGCGCCCGGCGATGCCCTGCCGGTTGAGCGCGGCGAAAGCGCCGACCAGGTCCTCCAGGCGCGCGCCGGTGCCGCCCAGGATCAGCGCCAGGTTGGGCTGCACCCCGTGCGGGAAGCGCAGCTTGATGCCGGCGTTGCCCAGCCGCGCGGCGAAGCGCGACGGGCCGACGCGGTCGAGCAGGTCCACCGCCGGCACGTTCAGCGACAGCCGCAGCGCGGTGGCCGCGCCGACCGGGCCGTTGAACGCGGCGTCGAAGTTGCCGGGACGGTAGCCACCGAAGCTCTGCGGCGCATCGACCAGCAGGCTTTCGGAATGGATCAGCCCGTCGTCCAGCGCCATGCCGTACAGGAACGGCTTGAGCGTGGAGCCGGGCGAGCGCCAGGCCTGCACCATGTCCACGTGGCCCAGCCGCGCCTTGTCGCCGAACGCCACCGAGCCGACATAGGCGCGGGCCTCCAGCGAGGCGTTGTCCATCACCAGCAGCGCGGCGGAGGTGCGCTCGGGCAACTGCGAGAAATACGCGGCCACGCGCTCTTCCAGGGTGCGCTGCAGGCCGCTGTCCAGGGTGGTCTGGATGTGCGCCGCGCGCGGTTGCGCACTGCGCAGCCGCTGCGCCAGCAGGGCCGCGTGCAGCGGTTGCTGCAATGAGCGCGCGACCACCGGCTCGATGCGCGCGTCGGCCACCGCTTCGTCCGACCAGGCGCCCAGTTCGGCCATGCGCGCCAGCACCTTGTCGCGGGCGCGGCGCGCGGCCTCGGGATGGCGGTCCGGGCGCAGCCGGCTCGGTGACTGCGGCAGCACCGCCAGCAATGCCGCCTCGGCATGCGACAGCCGCGCCGCCGGCTTGCCCAGGTAGGCCCAGCTGGCCGCCTCCACGCCTTCGATGGTGCCGCCGTAGGGCGCCCGTTCCAGGTACAGGCCCAGGATCTGCGCCTTGTCCAGGTGTACTTCCAGCTGCAGCGCGCGCAGCAGCTGCTTGGCCTTGCCCCATGGCGTGCGCGTGTGCGGATCGAGGATGCGCGCCACCTGCATGGTCAGGGTGGAGCCGCCGGAGACGATGCGGCGCTCGGCCAGCATCTGCCCGCCGGCGCGCAGCAGCGCCCACGGGTTGACGCCCGGATGGCGCCAGAACCAGCGGTCCTCGTAGGTCAGCAGCGCCTGCAGGTACAGCGGCGACACGCTGCGCGCGTCGGCCGGGTAACGCCACACGCCCTGCGCATCGGCGAAGGCGCGCAGCGGCGTGCCGTCGCCGGCCACCACCAGGGTGCCGGTGTCGCGGGATCGTGGCAGCGGCGGCGGGAACGCAAGGTCGAGCACCAGCAGCAGCGACAGCACCGCCACCGTACCCCAGCGCAGCCACGGCAGCAGGTACCGCACCCAGCGCCGCAGGCGCCCGCGCGGCGGGCGCATTGCCGGATCAGTGCCGCGCCCGCGTCCGGCGCCGGCGGCGCTCACGCCAGGAGCGGGGCCGGAGGGTGCCGGTGTGCGTGGTGTAGCGCTCGCCATCCATCGTCCATTCGTTGCAGCGCGGGCGCGTGCGGTGGCACGCGCCCGCGGTAATCGTCACGGCTGCACGACGGTGATCGTGGTCGGGTTGGACCGGCCCACACCGCGCAGCTCGGGACGGTACATGTCCTCGGCCAGCGGCGGCGGCACGGTGTAGGTGCCCGGGGTGACCGCGCGCACCAGGTAGAACACCCGCGCGGTGCTGCCGCGCGACAGGTTCAGCGCGGCCACGTAGCGGTCGTCGCGGAACTCCTCGTGGCGGGCATCGGCGGCGCCGGCGCGGTCGTTGATCTGGATGCCGTCCACCACCACGTCGGCCCACTGCCGGGCATCGCCGAGGTTGAAGTTCTCGATCTCCAGGCCGGCCGGCAACAGGTCGGTCAGCAGCGCGTCGGGCATGGCGGTGTTGGCGGTGACGCTCAGGCGCACGATCAGCGCCTCGCCTTCCTTCAGCGGCCGCGGGGTCCACGGCTTGCCGTCGGTGGTGAACCAGGCGCGCTCGATGCCGATCACGCTGTTGTCCGGCGCCGGTGCCTGCCGCGGAATGCCGGCCACTTCCAGGCTGGCGAACATCGGCGCCTGGCCCTGCGGGGTGAAGCGCACGCCCTGCGCCAGCTGCGTGGCGTCGAACACCCGCGCGAACAGCTTGCGCGCGTCGATGGCTTCGCGCGCCTGGCCGACCGCCAGCTCGCCGGACACCCGGTTCTTCTGGTCGACCATCAGCGCCTTGCCGAGCCGCGCCAGCGCCACCTGCTCCTGGGTGCTCAGCCACAGCCAGCCGCCGTTGCGGCGCGCGTCCAGCTCGCGGCCCAGACTGACCGCGCGCGCGTCGTACTCGGGCTTGGCCAGGCCGCGCTCGTGCAGCAGCGCGATCATCAGCGCGTCGTCGCGCAGCGGGCTGCCGTAGTCGCCGAAATACGCCGGGCGGTCCTTGCCGGCCATGCCGAAGCCGGCGGCAATGGCGGCCTGGCCGCGCTTGCCGTCGCCCTGCAGCGCCAGCGCCGCGCCCAGGTGTACCAGCGACAGGCCGGTGGCGGCCTTGCCGCGCTCGTTGTCGTACAGCGCGCGCAGCGTGCCCAGCGGGGCGCGGTTGACCCGCGCCAGCACGTAGCCCGAATACGCCTGGTTGGCGAACTTCAGCGCATCGCGGCGCTCCTGCCCGTAGAACTGGTTGCCGCCGCTGAGCAGGTCCTCGCTGATCCGGTTCAACGCCTTCTGCAGCACGTTGTCCGGCACCGCGAAGCCGGCGTCCTTGGCGTCGAGCAGGAACTCGGCAATGTACGGGGTCAGCGCCGGGTTGACGTAGTCGTCGTTGCCCCACATCGAGAAGTTGCCGTTGGCCACCTGCATCGAGGCCAGCCGCCCGAACGCGCCTTCCATGCGCTCGCGGCGGGCCTTGGCGTCCAGCCCGTCGGCGCCGAGCATGGCCGAGGTGGCCTGGTCCAGCAGCAGTGCCGCATAGCCCTTGCTGGTGGTCTGTTCGGCGCAGCCATAGGGGTAGTTCAGCGCCCCCTGCAGGGCCGAGGCGAACGGGATCGGCGGCAGCGGGCTGACCAGCATGCGCGCGTTGACCGAACCGGCCATCAGCCCGCCGGCGAAGGCGCTGTCCAGGGTGACCGGCGCCAGCGGGTCGAGCGTGCGGGTCTGCGAGCGCAGCACCTGCGGCCAGGCCGCGCGCACCGGCAGGTCGTAGCGGCGGTCGACCTTGAAGCCGTTGCCGTCCACCCGCACCCGCACCTTGGCCACGGTGTAGCCCTCCTGCGCGGTGAGCGGGAAGCTCAGGGTCTGCTTGGCATCGGCGGCCAGCTGCAGCCGGCGCGCGGCCTCGCCGATCGCCAGCGGGCCCTCGCCGTCCACGCGCACCGTGAACTCGCCGGGCTTGCCGGTGAAGTTCTGCACATCCAGCGTCACCGTGCTGCGGTCGCCGGGGGCCATGACCCGCGGCATGCTGGCCTCGGCCAGGATCGGCGCGCGCACCACCGTTTCAACGTCGCGGTTGCCGTAGCGCGTATCCGAATACACCAGCGCCGACACCCGCAGCGTACCGTTGAAATCCGGCACCGGCAGGGTGATGCGCGCATTGCCGCGGGCATCGAGCGCAACCGGGCCGGAGAACAGGTCCACGGTCTGCACCCGGGCGGTCGGGCGCCGCGCCTGCGGCAGCGCCTGCAGCGCCATGTCGCCGCCAAACTTGAGCTTGCCGCTGTTGCCCTCGAAGCTCTCGATCACGCGCCCGTAGATGTCGTAGGCATCCACCCCCAGCCGGCGCTGCGCGAAGAAATGCGCGTTGGCATCGGGCACCGCGAAGCGGGTGATGTTGAGGATGCCCACGTCCACCGCCGAGACGGTGACGTGCGCCGGCTTGCCGGCCAGCTCCGGCGCGCTGACGGTGACCGTCATCGGCTGTTCGGGGCGCATCTGCTTCGGCGCCACCAGGCCGACCGCGATGCGGCGGTCACGGCGGTCCATCGGCACGTGCGCCACGCCCACGGCGCGCGCCGGGGTGATCTTGCTGGACGCGCTGCCGCCGCGGAACACCAGGGCGGTGACGTACACGTCGTGCCGCTCCCAGTCCTCGGTGACCGGGATCTCGAAGGTGCTGCCCGGCTTGGCCTGGATGTCCTGCACGTAGAGCATGCGGTCGCTTTCGACCATCAGCACGCCACGCCCGGCATGCGGCGGGGTCAGGGTCACCTTCAGCGTGTCACCGGCCTTGTAACCGGTCTTGTCCAGGGCCAGCTTGACCTTGTCCGGGCGCGCGTCGAGCCCGCGGTTGTCGTCGTTCCAGCTCCAGCCGGCGCGGAACGGGTAGCGCATGGTCAGCCCGGTGGCCGGGTCGAACACGTCCACCCGGTACTCGCCCCACTCCACCGGGAAGTCGAACCGGGCGGCGGTGGCGCCGACGTCGAGGGTGCGGGTTTCCTTGTTCTCGAAGCGGCGGGTGAAATCGTAGTCCCAGCGGTTGTCGGTGAAGGTCCAGTGGTAGTCGCGCAGTTCGCGCACCAGGGTGACCTTGAGCCCCTTGGCCGGCTGCGGCTTGCCATCGGCATCCACGCGCTGCAGCTCGAAACGCGCGTTGGCGTTGGCATCGGCGCCATCGGTGTCGCTGAACAGCGGGCGCACCGCGACCAGCGCCGGTGCCGGCCACAGCACGCGCTTGAGGGTGCGGGTGACGGTGCGGCCACCGGTCTCGTAGACGCTGCCCGAGACCAGCGCCGCCACCGGCGTGCCCTTGCCGACCTCTTCCGGCAGGGCGATGTCCTGGCGCAGCCTGCCGTCCCTGGGCAGGGTGGTGTCGATCACGTCGTTGGCTTCGCGCGGCAAGCTCACGGTCGGGTCGCCGAAGAACCAGCCCGGCATCGATTCCAGCGGGTGCTGCTCCACCGCCACCGCCAGCTTGGCGGTGAAGCGGTTGCCATCGGCCGGCGCGCCGTACAGGTACGCGGCATCGGCCTGCAGCTTCAGCGGCTCGCCCGGCTTGAGCGTCTTCTGCGCGCTGTCCAGGTCCAGCTTCATGCGCTCGGGCAGGAATTCCTCGATGCGCAGGGTCAGGCCCTGCACCGCCTCCTTGCTGGCCGGGTCGGTACGGAACTCGACCTGCCAGCGGCCGGTCGGGGCCTCGGCCGGGATCGCCTGTTCGAAGCTGAAGTAGCCCTGCGCGCCCGGCTGCAGGCGGGTTTCGCGGAACACCTTGCCGTCGGGCTGCTTGAGCCGCAGGAACACCGGCTGCGCACCCTTGTCCGGGCCGGCGACCGGCTTGCCGTCGTTGTCGCGCAGCAGCGCCGATACGCGCACCGTCTCGCCGGGGCGGTACAGGTCGCGGCCGGACCAGGCGAACACGTCGAACCAGGCGTTCTGGCGCCCGGCCACGGCGAACTCGCTCAGGTCCAGCGCCGGCTGGTTGAACGGCAGCAGGGTGGTGTCGGCACCGCTGGTGGCCACCAGCACGTGCGATGCGTCCAGGGTGTAGTTCAGCAGCGCGTTGCCGTTGGCATCGGTCTGGCCCTTGAGGACGGTCTCGCCCTTGCCGTCGAGCACCCGCAGCTCGACCTTCTTCAGCGGCGCGCCCGAGGCCAGCGAGGCGGTGTGCACGAACAGCTGCTCCTTGTAGGCGCGGGTGTGCAGGCCGATGTCGCTGACGGTGAAGAACGCGGTGTCGTACTCGCCCTCGAACCGGCCGGCGCGCTTCATCACCGCGAAGTACAGGCCCGGCTGCTGCAGCTCGCGGATCTCCTGGATCGGCAGGTAGGTCAGCACCCGTTCGTTGGGCTTGCCGCCGAGCACGAAGCGGTTCAGATAGACCGGCTCGGCCAGCTGTGAGATCGGCGTGTGCTCGCCGTATTCGCTGTCCAGTTCCCAGCTGCCGCGACGGCCGCCGCGCTGGTACTGGCTGAAGAAGGTGGGCAGGTTCTTCTCGCCCACGCGCAGGAACTCGACGTCTACTTCCGGCACGTTGACCGACACCACCGGCAGGCCGCGGCTCTCGCGCGCCGGCAGCACGCTGCCCTGCGAGGCGAAGCCGGCGGCCGGCTTCAGTTCGCCGGTGAACACCTGCTGGCGCACTTCGCGGCCCAGGCGGCTGCCGTCGGCGGCGAGCAGGTCGGCCGACACGACCAGGGTGTAGTCCCGGGCCGCCTCGACGTAGGGATAGCGCAGGGTCCTGCCGTCATCGGACAGCGACCAGCTGCTGTCCTCGGTGCCGACCTTCTCCTCGAAGCGCAGCAGCTTGTCGAAATCCTGGGTGCCGACCAGCGGCTGCGAGAACTCCACCGCCAGCGACAGCCCGTTGCCGCCCTTCTGGTCGGGCCACACGCGCACCAGCGCGAAGCCCTTGACCTCGTCGCGCTTGGCCTGGATCGCCTCGCCGCTGGCGCCGGGCAGCTGCCCGGTCTCGTTGCGCTTGCAGCCGGCCAGCACCGCCAGCGCCACCAGCGCGGCGGCGCCCCAGCGCATGTGCTTCCACTTCCTGTTGCCCATGGCGTTCTCCTGCAGACGCGGCGAGTATAGCCGCCGCCCGGGAACACCTCGTGTGCGCGACGGCACGCCCGCTGCGGCGTGCCGGCTGCGCCCGGCCCCTTCAGAGCGTGTCGCCGGGCACCCGCACCGCGCCGTCCATCAGCACCCGCGCCGAGCGCGACATCACCGCCTTGGTCACGACCCACTGGCCATCGACGCTGGCCACCGCCGCGCCCACCCGCAGGGTGCCGGAGGGGTGGCCGAAGCGCACCGCCTCGCGCAGGCCGCCACCGGCGGCGCGGTTGACCAGCGTGCCCGGCACCGCCGCGGCGGTGGCGATGGCGACCGAGGCGGTGCCCATCATCGCGTGGTGCAGCTTGCCCATCGACATGGCGCGCACGTTGAGGTCGATGTCGGCGGCGGCGACGTGCCTGCCGCTGGAGGCGACATAGTCCCTGGCCGGCGCCACGAACGCGACCTTGGGGGTGTGCTGGCGGGTGGCCGCTTCCTCCGGCACCCGGATCAGGCCCATGCGCAGCGCGCCGGCCACGCGGATGGCCTCCAGCCGGGCCAGCGCGGCCTTGTCCTCGTTGATCGCCGGCTGCAGCTCGGTGCCGTCGTAGCCGATGGCGGCCGCGTCGACGAACACGGTGGGGATGCCGGCGGTGATCATCGTCGCCTTGAGCGTGCCGACCCCCGGCACCTGCAGGTCGTCCACCAGGTGGCCGGTGGGGAACATGGAGCCGCCGTCGCCCTCGTCGTCGGACGGATCGATGAACTCCAGCACGATCTCGGCCGCCGGGAAGGTCACCCCGTCCAGTTCGAAGTCGCCGGTTTCCTGCACCTGCCCGTCGCGCACCGGCACGTGCACGATGATGGTCTTGCCGATGTTGGCCTGCCACACCCGCACCGCCACCGTGCCGTCGCGCGGGATGCGCGCGGCCGGGACGAAACCGTTGGCGATGGCGAACGGCCCCACCGCTGTGCTGAGGTTGCCGCAGTTGCCCGACCAGTCGACGAACGCGCTGTCGATGGAGACCTGGCCGTACAGGTAGTCGACGTCGTGGTCCGGCACCGAGGCCGGGGCGATGATCACGCACTTGCTGGTGCTCGACGTCGCCCCGCCCATGCCATCGGTCTGCTTGCCGTACGGATCGGGCGAGCCGATCACCCGCAGCAGCAGCGCGTCGCGCGCCGGGCCGGGCACCTGCGCCGCTTCCGGCAGGTCCTGCAGGCGGAAGAACACGCCCTTGCTGGTGCCGCCGCGCATGTAGGTGGCGGGAATGCGGAGTTGCGGGAGAAATGCCATGGAACGGTTCCTTGCAATGAAAGACGGCCCGTTGCCGGGCCGTCGGGGGTATCAGGCCACCCGGGCGCCTTCCAGGAAATCCTGGGCGAAGCGCTGCAGCACGCCGCCGGCCTCGTAGATGGCCACTTCCTCGTCGCTGTCCAGGCGGCAGGTCACCGGCACCTCGACGGTGCTGCCGTCGCGGCGGTGGATCACCAGGGTCAAATCGGCGCGCGGGGTGCGCTGCCCGACCACGTCGAAGGTCTCGGTGCCGTCGATGCCCAGGGTGTTGCGGTCGGTGCCCGGCTTGAACTCCAGCGGCAGCACGCCCATGCCGATCAGGTTGGTGCGGTGGATGCGCTCGAAGCCCTCGGCGACGATCGCTTCCACGCCCGCCAGGCGCACGCCCTTGGCCGCCCAGTCGCGCGAGCTGCCCTGGCCGTAGTCGGCGCCGGCGATGATGATCAGCGGCTGCTTGCGCGCCATGTAGGTCTCGATCGCTTCCCACATGCGCATGACCTTGCCGTCCGGCTCCACCCGCGCCAGCGAGCCCTGCTTCACGCTGCCGTCGTCGTTGCGCACCATCTCGTTGAACAGCTTCGGGTTGGCGAAGGTGGCGCGCTGCGCGGTGAGGTGGTCGCCGCGGTGGGTGGCGTAGGAATTGAAGTCCTCTTCCGGCAGGCCCATCTTCGCCAGGTACTCGCCGGCGGCGCTGGACGGCAGGATCGCGTTGGACGGCGACAGGTGGTCGGTGGTGATGTTGTCCGGCAGCACCGCCAGCGGGCGCATGCCGCGCAGCGTGCGCTCGCCGGCCAGCGCGCCCTCCCAGTACGGCGGGCGGCGGATGTAGGTGCTGCGCGGCCGCCAGTCATACAGCGGGCTGACCTTGCCGCCATGCTCGACGCGCACGTTGAACATCGGGTTGTAGACGCTGCGGAACTGTTCCGGCTTGACCGAGGCCTTGACCACCGCGTCGATCTCGGCGTCCGACGGCCAGATGTCCTTCAGCCGCACGGCGTTGCCGTCGGCGTCCACGCCCAGCACGTCCTTCTCGATGTCGAAGCGCACGGTACCGGCGATGGCGTAGGCGATCACCAGCGGCGGCGAGGCCAGGAACGCCTGCTTGGCGTACGGGTGGATGCGGCCGTCGAAATTGCGGTTGCCCGACAGCACGGCGGTGGCGTACAGGTCGCGGTCGATGATTTCCTGCTGGATCTTCGGGTCCAGCGCGCCGCTCATGCCGTTGCAGGTGGTGCAGGCGAAGGCGACGATGCCGAAGCCCAGCTGCTCCAGCTCGGGCAGCAGGCCGGCCTCCTCCAGGTACAGCTGCACCGCCTTGGAACCGGGCGCCAGCGACGACTTCACCCACGGCTTGCGCACCAGCCCGCGCGCGTTGGCGTTGCGCGCCAGCAGGCCGGCGGCGATCACGTTGCGCGGGTTGGAGGTGTTGGTGCAGCTGGTGATGGCGGCGATGATCACCGCGCCGTCGGGCATCAGCCCCTGGGCTTCCTCGCCCTTGCCGCTTTCCAGCTTGGCCTCGTCGGCGATGCCGCGCTCGGCCAGGTCGGACACCGGCAGGCGCCGGTGCGGGTTGCTCGGGCCGGCCATGTTGCGCACGACCGTGGACAGGTCGAACTCGAGCACGCGCTCGTACTGCGCGGTGGCCAGCGCGTCGGCCCACAGCCCGGTGGTGCGGGCGTAGTTCTCCACCAGTGCCACCTGGGCTTCCTCGCGGCCGGTCAGGCGCAGGTAGTCCAGGGTCTGTTGGTCGATGTAGAACATCGCCGCGGTCGCGCCGTATTCCGGGCACATGTTGGAGATGGTGGCGCGGTCGCCGATGGTCAGCGCCGCGGCGCCTTCGCCGAAGAATTCGAGGTAGGCCCCGACCACGCGCTCTTTGCGCAGGAACTCGGTCAGCGCCAGCACCACGTCGGTGGCGGTGATGCCCGGCTGCGGCCTGCCGCCGAGCCTGACGCCGACGATGTCCGGCAGGCGCATCCACGAGGCGCGGCCGAGCATCACGTTCTCGGCCTCCAGCCCGCCGACGCCGATGGCGATCACGCCCAGCGCATCGACGTGCGGGGTGTGGCTGTCGGTGCCGACGCAGGTGTCCGGGAACGCCACCCCGTCCTGCACGTAGACCACCGGCGACATCTTCTCCAGGTTGATCTGGTGCATGATGCCGTTGCCCGGCGGGATCACGTCCACGTTCTCGAAGGCCTGTTTGGTCCAGTCGATGAAGTGGAAGCGGTCTTCGTTGCGGCGGTCCTCGATGGCGCGGTTCTTGGCGAACGCATCCGGGTCGAAGCCGCCGCACTCCACCGCCAGCGAGTGGTCGACGATCAACTGCACCGGCACCACCGGGTTGACCTTGGCCGGGTCGCCGCCCTTCTCGGCGATGGCGTCGCGCAGGCCGGCCAGGTCCACCAGCGCGGTCTGGCCGAGGATGTCGTGGCACACCACGCGCGCCGGGAACCACGGGAAATCCAGGTCGCGGCGGCGCTCGACCAGCTGCCTAAGCGAATCGGCCAGGGTGGCCGGATCGCAGCGGCGCACCAGGTTCTCGGCCAGCACGCGCGAGGTGTACGGCAGGGTGGCGTAGGCGCCGGGGGCGATGGCATCGACCGCCTCGCGGGCGTCGAAGTAGTCCAGCGCGGTGCCGGGAAGTTGCTTGCGGTGATCGGTGTTCATGGCTGGCCTGTGGGTCGGGTGGCTTGCGTGGGGGGCGGCAGCGACACGCCCGTACTTCGCGGTGATCGCCGGGGTGCCGGCGGGGAGCGGACAGGGCCCGCTCCCGGGGAATGGTGACGCCCCCTCCCCGCAGGGGGGAGAGGGCGCGGGCGCGTCAGCCGCGCTGGTCCAGCGGCACGAAGGCCTGGTCTTCCGGACCGGTGTAGTTGGCGCTGGGGCGGATGATCTTGCCGTCGATGCGCTGTTCGATGATGTGCGCGCTCCAGCCGGCGGTGCGGGCGATCACGAACAGCGGGGTGAACATCGCGGTCGGCACGCCCATCATGTGGTAGCTGACGGCGCTGAACCAGTCCAGGTTCGGGAACATCTTCTTGATGTCCCACATCACCGTTTCCAGGCGCTCGGCGATGTCGTACATCTTCAGGTTCTGCTGTTCGGCCGACAGCTCGCGCGCCACGTCCTTGATCACCTTGTTGCGCGGATCGGACACGGTGTAGACCGGGTGGCCGAAGCCGATCACCACTTCCTTGCGCTCCACCCGCGCCTTGATGTCGGCCTCGGCCTCGTCCGGCGTCTCGTAGCGCTTCTGCACCTCGAACGCGACTTCGTTGGCGCCGCCGTGCTTGGGCCCGCGCAGCGCGCCGATGCCGCCGGTGATGGCGCTGTACATGTCGCTGCCGGTGCCGGCGATGACGCGGCAGGCGAAGGTGGAGGCGTTGAACTCATGCTCGGCGTACAGGATCAGCGAGGTGTGCATCGCCTTGACCCAGGACGCGCGCGGCTGCTCACCGTGCAGCAGGTGCAGGAAGTGGCCGCCGATGGAGTCGTCGTCGGTCTCCACGTCGATGGCGCGGCCGTTGTGGCTCCAGTGGTACCAGTACAGCAGCATCGAGCCCAGGCAGGCCATCAGCTTGTCGGCGATGTCGCGCGCACCCGGGTGGTTGTGGTCGTCCTTCTCCGGCGACACGCAGCCGAGCACCGACACGCCGGTGCGCATCACGTCCATCGGGTGCGCCGACGGCGGCAGTTCCTCGAGCGCGGCCTTGACCGCGGCGGGGATGCCGCGCAGCGCCTTCAGCTTGGCCTTGTAGGCGCGCAGCTCGGCCTTGTTCGGCAGCTTGCCGTGCACGAGCAGGTGGGCGATTTCCTCGAACTCGCTGGTGTTGGCCAGGTCCAGGATGTCGTAGCCGCGGTAGTGCAGGTCGTTGCCGCTGCGGCCGACGGTGCACAGCGCGGTGTTGCCGGCGGCGGTGCCGGACAGGGCGACGGACTTCTTGGGCTTGAAGCCGGGCGTGGCGGTGGTCTGTTCTGACATGGTCTTCTGCCTTTCGAGGGAAGGTTTACGGTTGTTTCTGCGGGTCGCCAGCCGGCGCCGCGGTGGCGCATTCCAGCAGTCGCTGCAGCATTTCGATCTGGCGGTTCTGCTGTTCGACCAGCAGCGCCCATTCGTGGGAGCGGAGTACGTCCAGCTTCTCGTGGATCTGCAGCACTTCCAGCTCCGCTTTCACGTTGACCTGGTAATCGTTCTCGGCACGCATGCGGTCCACCGCCGCCTGCCGGTTCTGGCTCATCATGATGATCGGCGCCTGCACCGCGGCCAGGCACGACAGCACCAGGTTGAGCAGGATGTAGGGGTACGGGTCGAACGCCCTGGCCAACAGGAAGGTGTTGACCACCATCCACACCACCAGCACCACGCCGAAGCACAGGATGAAGGTCCAGCTGCCGCCGACCTCGGCGACGCGGTCGGCGACCCGCTCGCCCAGCGTGCGCGACTCGTGCAGCTCGCGGCGCACGTTGCGCGAGACCCGCCCACCGGAGATGAAGCGTTCGACCACCACCCGTTCCTCGGGCGTCAGCTGCTCCAGGTCGCGTTGCAGCAGGCGCCGCGCGGTATCGCGGCGGTCGACACGGGTGCGGTGGGAGGACGGGGTCGCCATGGCAGGTATCAGGTGGCCGCAGGAACGGCCATCATGCGCCCTTCTGCGCGAACACCTTGTCCAGCTGCGCTTCGAAGGCGTGGTAGCCGATGCGGTCGTACAGCTCCTCGCGGGTCTGCATGGCATCGACCACGTTGCGCTGGTGGCCGTCGCGGCGGATCGCCTCGTACACGTTCTCGGCGGCCTTGTTGGCGGCGCGGAACGCCGACAGCGGGAACAGCTGGATGGCGACGCCGGCCGAGGCCAGCTCGTCACGGCTGAACAGCGGGGTCTTGCCGAACTCGGTGATGTTGGCCAGCACCGGCACCTTCACCGCGTCGACGAAACGGCGGTAGGTGTCCAGGTCGTAGGCGGCCTCGGCGAAGATGCCGTCGGCACCGGCCTCGACGCAGGCGATGGCGCGCTCGATGGCCGCGTCCACGCCTTCCATCTGGATGGCGTCGGTGCGGGCGATCAGGAAGAAGCCCGGGTCGGTCTTGGCATCGGCCGCGGCCTTGACCCGGTCGACCATCTCGCCCTGCGACACGATTTCCTTGCCCGGGCGGTGGCCGCAGCGCTTGGCGCCGACCTGGTCCTCGATGTGGCAGGCGGCCGCACCGGCCTTGATCAGCGACTTCACCGTGCGCGCGATGTTGAACGCGCTCGGGCCGAAGCCGGTGTCGATGTCCACCATCAGCGGCAGGTCGCACACGTCGGTGATGCGGCGCACGTCGACCAGCACGTCTTCCAGGGTGTTGATGCCCAGGTCCGGCAGCCCCAGCGAGCCGGCCGCGACGCCGCCGCCGGACAGGTAGATGGCCTTGTAGCCGGCGCGCTTGGCGAGCAGCGCGTGGTTGGCGTTGATCGCACCGATCACCTGCAGGGGCTTTTCGGCGGCCAGGGCGGCGCGGAACGCGGCGCCGGCGGAGGAAACGGACATGGCGGGACTCCTGGTATGGCGGTGGCGAAAGCGCCGTTCCGCGATGGCGCACAATCTGGCACCATCCAAACCATTGATCAATCTTGATTCAAACAATCAACATATCGAGCACCATGACCGAGCCCGCCGACCCCGAACTGATCCCCGCCAGCGACGCCTGCGCCCTGCTCGGGATCAGCCCGGCCACGCTGTACGCCTATGTCAGCCGCGGCCAGCTCAGTTCGCGGCCCGGGCCCGACCCGCGCAGCCGCGTCTACCTGCGCGCCGAGGTGGAACGGCTGGCGCAGCGCAAGCGCGCCGGCCGCGGCGCGGCACGCGGCGCGGCGCAGAGCCTGGACCGCGGCCTGCCGGTGCTGGAGACGCGGATCTCGCTGATCCGCCCGGACGGCCCGTACTACCGCGGCCGTTCGGCGGTGGCGGCGGCGCGCACCGGCGCCACCCTGGAGGACATCGCGCGGCTGCTGTGGGAATGCGAGGAACAGGACCCGTTCGCCGCGGCGCCGCCGCCGGCCTGGCCGCCGCGGGTGGCGGCGCTGGCGCTGGATACCGGCCTGCCGCCGCTGGAGCGCACCATGGCCTGCATTCCGCTGCTGGCGCTGGAGCAGCGGCAGTCGCTCAACGCCGCCGCGCCGGTGCGGCGCGAGGTGGCGGCGATGCTGCTGCGGCAGAACGCCGCGCTGCTGGTCGGCGTCCAGCCCGATGCGCGGCCGGTGCACCGCCTGCTGGCCGATGCGTGGCGGCCCGGCGATGCCGGCTTCGCCGAACTGGTGCGCTCGGCACTGGTGCTGTGCGCCGACCACGAACTGAACGTCTCGGCGTTCGCCGCGCGCGTGGTCGCCTCCACCGGCGCGCACCTGCACGCCACCGTCAGCGCCGGCCTGGCCGCGCTGTCCGGGCCGCGCCACGGCGGCGCCACCGCGCGCGCGCATGCGCTGCTGCTCGATGCCGAGGCCAGCGGCGCGCCGGCCGCGTTCATCGCCGAACGCTGGCGCCGCGGCGACGAACTGCCCGGCTTCAACCACCTGCTCTATCCCGACGGCGACCCGCGCGGCACCGAGGTGCTGCGCCAGCTGCGCGAACTGTGCGGCGAACAACCGCGCATGCGCCACGTCGAAGCGGTACTGGCCGCCACCGCCGAGCACAGCGGCCAGCACCCGAACATCGACGGCCTGCTGGCGGCGATCTGCTACGTGCACGGCCTGCCCGGCGCGCACGCGCTGGTGATGTTCGCCGCCGCGCGCCTGACCGGCTGGCTGGCGCACGCGCTGGAGCAGCAGGCGCTGGGCACCCTGATCCGCCCGCGCGCACGCTACACCGGGCTGGCGCCGGGGCGCTGACCCCGGCGCCCAGGCATGCGGCGGGCTCATGCCTGCCGCAGCTTATTCGCGTTGGTCGCGGCGGCGCGGGCTGCCTATGCTGCGGCACCTGTTGCCCCATGCCGATGCCAGCCATGCGCCCAGCCCCGCGGCGGCCCTGCCGCCTTGCCACACCCGTCCTCGGCCTCGTCCTGCTGGCCGCCTGCCACGCCCCGCAGGACGCCGTGCCGGCCACTGCGGTCGCCACGCCCGTGCCTGCCGCGCCTGCGCCCACGGCCACCCGCGGCACCGACGTACCGGCCTGCGCGGCCAGCGACAGCGCCATGGACGGCTGGAACGAGCGCGCGCCGCCGCGCCGCATCTTCGGCAACACCTGGTACGTGGGCACCTGCGGCCTGACCGCCCTGCTGGTCACCTCCGACCAGGGCCACGTCCTCATCGATGGCGCCACCGCACCGGCCGGACCGTTGATCGACGCCAACATCCGCGCCCTGGGCTTCGACCCCGGCGACGTGAAGTACCTGCTCAACTCGCATGAACACCATGACCATGCGGCGGGCCTGGCCTACCTGCAGGGCGTGACCGGGGCGCCATTGCTGGCGCGCGCGCCGGCCGTCCCCACCCTGCGTACCGGGGTGAGCGGGCGCAGCGATCCGCAGCAGCTGGAGTTCGAGACCGGCTTCCCGGCGGTACCGGTGGTGCGCGCGCTCGACGATGGCCAGCCGGTGCGGGTCGGCGCCCTGGTCCTCACCCCGCACGCGACCCCCGGGCACACCCCCGGCGGCACCAGCTGGACCTGGCGCGCCTGCGAGGGCACGCGCTGCCTGGACATGGCCTATACCGACAGCGTCAGCGCGCTCTCCGACCGGGAGTACCGCTACGGCGATCATCCGGCGATGGTCGCCGCCTTCCGCCGCGGCCTGGACACCCTCGCCGCCCTGCCCTGCGACATCCAGATCACCCCGCACCCGCTGGCCAGCAACCTGTTCGCGCGCATGCAGGGCAGCGATGGTGCGCCGCTGGTCGATTCCGGCGCCTGCCGCCGCTACGCCGACACGGGCCGCGCCAACCTGGAAACACGGCTCGCGGCCGAGCGCGCCGGCAGCCTGCCCTGAGCCCGGCCTGCGCGCCGCGCATCCGGCGGCGGCGCGCTCACGCGCGGTGGGCGCACGCCAGTAGCTGCCACGACGCCGGGCGCGCCTGCCGGCCCACGCCCGACAACGGCATGGGATCGCTGCCCGGCGGACGCGCTACCGCTGCGCCCAGCGCTGGATGATGGCGGCGATGGCCTGCACGCCATCGGTCAGTGCCGCCGGCCCCGGCTGCAGGATCAGCGGCGACTTGATCTCATGCAGCTCGCCGTCGCGCACCGCGCGGATCGCCGCCCAGCCCGGGCGTGCGGCCACGCGTTCGGGGCGGAACTTCTTGCCGCACCACGAACCGATGATGATTTCCGGGTCGCGCGCGATCACCGGCGCGCCATCGGCGAGGATCCGCGCCCTGGCCAGCGGCTCGCGCGACAGCTCGGGGAAGACGTCGATGCCACCGGCGATCTCCACCAGCTCCGCACCCCACTGGATGCCGGTGATGATCGGCTCGTCCCACTCCTCCACATACACCCGTGGCCGCCGCGGCAGCCGCGCCGCCTGTGCGGCGATGGCGTCCAGCCCGCGCTGCAGTTCGCCGGCATAGGCGTCGGCGCGCGCGGCCACGCCGACCAGCGCGCCGAGCCGGCGGATGTAGTCGAGGATGCCGGCCACGCTGCGGTGGTTGGCGATCCACACCTCCACCCCGCGGCGGATCAGCTCGGCGGCGATGTCGGCCTGGATGTCGGAGAATCCGATCGCCAGGTCCGGCCGCAGCGCGAGGATCTCCTCCACCTTGGCGCTGGTGAAGGCGCTGACCTTGGGTTTGTCGCGGCGCGCCTGCGGCGGGCGTACGGTGAAGCCGCTGATGCCGACGATGCGGTCCTGTTCGCCCAGTGCGTACAGGGTCTCGGTCGGCTCCTCGGTCAGGCAGACGATGCGGCGCGGTCCGCTCATGGCGTGGCGAACTCCAGCGCCTCGACGAACACCGCCGGGCTGTTCCACGGGTGATGCGCGGCGATGCCCTGGTCGAGCACGCGCTGCAGCCGCGCGCGGTCGCCCGGCACTCCGCGCGGAAGGCAGAACTCCAGCCGCACGCTCGGTTCGCTCACCAGCTCGCCGACCTCGCCCACCACGCTGGCGGTGCCGGGCAGCGCGCGGAACTGCTCACGCCCCGGCGCCGACTCCCACATGCCGTGGGCATAACCGCCGGCGGCCAGGTCGTCGACCGCGAGGATGCCGCGCTTGAGCGCCTGCAGGTGCGCCGGCGGCACGAACACGGTGACGCGGTAGACCGGGTGCAGGCGCAGGCCGCTCACGGATACAGCAGCCGCTTGCTCCAGGCACCGGCGGCATCGGCCTCGTAGCACCAGCGCTCGTGCAGACGGAAGCTCACGCCGTACCAGAACTCGATGCGCTGCGGGACCACGCGGATGCCGCTCCAGCCATCCGGGCGCGGCACGTCGCGCCCCTCGAAGCGCGCCTCGAAGTTGCGCAGGCGCTCCTCGAACTCCTCGCGCGAACCCAGCGTCTGCGACTGCATCGAGGCCCATGCGCCGATCTGGCTCATGCGCGGGCGCGAGGCGAAATAGGCGTCGGCCTCGGCCGCGGACACCAGCTGCGCATCGCCGTCGATCCGCACCTGGATCCCGGCCGCGCGCAGGCTGCGCCACAGGAACAGCAGCGCCGCCTGGCGGTTGGCGTGCAGTTCGCGGCCCTTGCGGCTGTCCAGGTGGGTGTAGAACACGAAGCCGCGTTCGTCGAAGGCCTTGAGCAGCACGGTGCGCGCCGATGGCCGGCCATCGACGTCGGCCGTGGCCACGGTCATCGCGCCGGGCTCGATTTCATTGCTGGCCTTGGCCTCCTCGAACAAGTCGGCGAAGGTCGAAAGCGCTTCTGCGTACAGATCGGTCATGGCTCCACTTCGTACGGCACGGGTTTGGGCTATTGTGGCGCCATGTCGTCCGTTCCGCACCGCTTCTCCGCACGCCGCTTCCCGCAGGCCCTGGCCGCACAGGCGCTGGACGAGGCGCTGGCCAGCGGCGGCGACACCCCGGTACTGGCGATCAGCGGCCTGCAGGGCAGCGGCAAATCCACGCTGGCGGCACAGGTGGTGGAGCTGGCGCAGGCGCGCGGGCTGCGCGCCGCGGCGCTGTCGATCGACGATGTCTACCTGACCCGCGCCGAGCGCCAGCGCCTGGCCGGGCGCGTGCATCCGCTGCTGGCCACGCGCGGCCCGCCGGGTACGCACGACCTGCCGCTGGCGCTGGCAACGCTGGACGCGGCCCGTGGCGGCCGGCCATTCGCGCTGCCGCGCTTCGACAAGCTCGCCGACGAGCGCGTGCCGCAGGCGCAGTGGCAGCCGGTCCAGCGCCTGGACCTGCTGGTGTTCGAAGGCTGGTTCCTGGGCACGCCACCGGAAACCGACGACGCCCTGCACGCGCCGCTGAACGCGCTGGAGCGCGATGCCGATGCGGACGGCACCTGGCGGCGCTGGTGCAACCAGGCGCTGGCCGATGGCTACCCCGCGCTGTGGCAGCGCTGCGACCGGCTGTGGTTCCTGCAGCCACCGGGCTTCTCGGTGATACCCAACTGGCGCTGGCAGCAGGAGCAGGCGCTGCAGCAGGCCGCACCCGGGCGCACCGGCATGAACCGCGCGCAGGTCGAGCGGTTCGTGCAGTTCTACGAACGCGTCAGCCGGCAGGCGCTGCGCTGCCTGCCGGGCATCGCCGACCGCAGCATCGCGCTGGATGCGCAACGCCGCGTGCTGTAGCGCGGGCTACTGCACCAGGAACGTCACCCGCAGGTTGACCCGCCATTCGGTGATGTTGCCGTCGCCATCGGTGACCACCTTGGTCTCGTTGATCCATGCGCCCTGGATGCCCTTGACCGTCTCGGCCACCTTCTTCAGGCCACTGCGCACCGCGTCCTCGACGCTGGCACTCGACGACGCGCTGACTTCGATGATTTTCGCCACTGCCATGTCCGCCTCCGTTGGTTGCACCACGAACCACTCGTGGTGCCCACGAGCTTGGCTGCTACCGTGTTAACGCACCGACACGGTGCTAGCATCGACCGGCAATGAATCCCGCCCCCAACGTCATCCTGGTCGGCCCAATGGGCGCCGGCAAAACCTGCATCGGCCGCCGCCTGGCCGAGCGTTTCGGGCTGGAGTTCGTCGATGCCGACCAGGCCATCGTCGACGAGGTGGGTTCATCGATCCCGGCCATCTTCGAGAACGTCGGCGAGGCCGGTTTCCGCGCACACGAAAAGCGCGTGCTGTCCCGGCTGCTGGAGCGTGGCGGGCAGCTGGTCTCGACCGGCGGCGGCGCGGTGCTCGATGCCGACAACCGCCAGCGGATCCGCCAGCGTGGCTTCGTGGTGTGGCTGCGGGTGGGCGTGGCCGCGCAGCTGCAGCGCCTGCAGCGCGACAAGACCCGCCCGCTGCTGCAGCGCGAGGACCGCGAACAGGTGCTCGAAGCCATGGCCACGCTGCGCGATCCGCTGTACCACGAGGTCGCCGACCTGGTCGTCGACACCGATCCCTATTCCCCCGCCGAGGCCACCGCACACCTGGTCGTGCGCCTGGCCGCGCACTGGCAGAACCCGGAACTCCGCGCATGAGCCATGCCCCCCGCACCGTCGCCGTCGGCGGCGACTGCCCGTACCTGATCCACATCGGCCCCGGCCTGCTCGGCGTGGGCGACCTGCTGGCCGGCGCCATCCGCGGCCGCCACGTGCTGCTGGTCAGCGACGACACCGTGGCGCCGCTGTACCTGGCGCGGGTGCGCGCCGCGCTGCTGCAGGCGCGCCCGGACCTGGCGATCGGCCAGTACCTGATTCCCGCCGGCGAAGCATCCAAGACCCTGCACCACTTCGGCGGCGCGATCGACGCGCTGGCCACGCTCGGCGCCACCCGCGACGCCTGCGTGCTGGCGCTGGGCGGCGGCGTTGTCGGCGACCTGGCCGGCTTCGCCGCGGCCTGCTGGATGCGCGGCGTGGACTGCGTGCAGCTGCCCACCACCCTGCTGTCGATGGTGGACTCCTCGGTCGGCGGCAAGACCGCGGTGGACATCGCCCAGGGCAAGAACCTGGTCGGCGCGTTCCACCCGCCGCGCGCGGTGATCGCCGACACCGCCGCGCTGCGCACCCTGCCCGCGCGCGAACTGCGCGCCGGGCTGGCCGAGGTCATCAAGTACGGCTGCATCCGCGATCCGCTGTTCTTCCAGTGGCTGCAGGCCGAACGCGACGCGCTGCTGGCCGGCGACGACGCCGCGCTGGCGCAGGCCATCGCCCGCGGCTGCGAGCACAAGGCCGAAATCGTCGCGCGCGACCCGCTGGAAAAGGGCGAGCGCGCCCTGCTCAACCTCGGCCACACCTTCGGCCATGCCATCGAGACCGCGCAGGGCTACGGCGCGCCGGGCAATGACAACCTCAACCACGGCGAAGCGGTGGCAGTGGGCATGGTGCTGGCGGCGCGGCTGTCGGCCGCGCTGGGCATGGCCGGCGCCGATGCCGCCGAGGGGCTGCGCGACCTGCTGCGGGCCTACGGCCTGCCGGTGGCGATCCCGGCCGGGCTCGACCCCGGGGCCCTGCTCGCGCACATGCGCCTGGACAAGAAGAACATCGCCGGGCGCCTGCGCCTGGTGCTGTGGCGCGGCATCGGCCGGGCCGAAGTGGTGCCGGACGTGGACGAGGCGGCGGTGCTGGCGGTGCTGCGCGCCGGCTGACGCCGCGCCGGCACCGGCGGTGGCGGTGGCGGTGGCGTGGCAATGCCACCCGGCCCCGACGCGGCCGGCTACAATCAGCACCATGCGCGTCTACCTGCAGCAGCCGCCCAGCGGCAACGAATCCCCCCGCTACGTGCAGCTTTCGCTGTTGCCGGACCTGCTCGGCGGCTGGGAGCTGCTGCGCGAGACCGGGCAGACCGGCGGCCGCGCGCAGCTGCGCCGCGAGCTGTTCCTGCAGCAGGACGAAGCCCGCCACGCCTTCGAGAAGGCACGCGACGCGCAGATCAAGCGCGGTTTCCAGGTCGTGTTCGCCAGCGGCGAGCCGCACCCCTGACCGGCCCCGGCGCCATGCGCGCCGCCCCGGCCCAACGGCCACGTTCCAAGGAGTTTTCCGTGACCAGCCCCCTTCGCAACGACCGCTTCCTGCGCGCCCTGCGCCGCGAGCCGGTGGACTGCACGCCCGTCTGGCTGATGCGCCAGGCCGGCCGCTACCTGCCGGAGTACCGCGCCACCCGCGCCCGCGCCGGCAGCTTCCTGGGGATGGCCAAGCACCCGGAGGTCGCCTGCGAGGTGACGCTGCAGCCGTTGCAGCGGTTCGACCTGGACGCGGCCATCCTGTTCTCCGACATCCTCACCGTGCCCGACGCGATGGGCCTGGGCCTGTACTTCGCCGAGGGCGAGGGCCCGAAGTTCCACCATCCGGTGCGCGACGCCGCGGCCATCACCCGGCTGGCGGTGCCGGACATGGAGACCGAGCTGGGCTACGTGATGGACGCGGTGCGGCTGATCCGTCGCGAGCTGGACGGCAAGGTGCCGCTGATCGGCTTCTCCGGCAGTCCGTGGACGCTGGCCTGCTACATGGTCGAGGGCGGCGGCAGCAAGGACTACGCGCGGATCAAGGCGATGGCGCTGAACGAACCGGCGGCGCTGCACCAGCTGCTGCGGGTGGTGACCGACGCGGTCGTCGCCTACCTGGCGGCGCAGCGCGCGGCCGGCGCGCAGGCGCTGCAGGTCTTCGACACCTGGGGCGGCGTGCTGTCGCCGGCGATGTACCGCGAATTCTCGCTGCCCTACCTGGCGCGCATCGCCCATGAGCTGGAACGCGGCCAGGGCGCGCAGCGCACGCCGCTGATCCTGTTCGGCAAGGGTACCGGCCAGTACGTGGCCGAGCTGGCCGCCACCGGCGCCGAAGGCGTGGGCGTGGACTGGACCATCTCGCTGGAGGACGCCGCGCGCGCCACCGCCGGCAAGGTCGCGCTGCAGGGCAACCTGGACCCGACCACGCTGTACGGCTCGCCGGAGGCCATCGCCCGCGAGGCCGGCAAGGTGCTGGACAGCTATGCCGCCGGCAACGGCGGCTCGCGCGAGGGCCACGTGTTCAACCTGGGCCACGGCATGTCGCCGGACATGAACCCCGAGCACGTGGCGGTGCTGGTGGACGCCGTGCACCGGCTCAGCCGCCGCTGAGCGCTCCGGCCCGGGCGCGGCCAGGCCCGCCCGGGCCGTCCCGATCCACACCCGGCGCCGCGCCCCGGCACCGGCGCGTGCGCGGTACCTGCACGCGCGGACCCGGACAATGGCGGCCCCACCCCGGCCATGAGCGCGCCTGATGTCCACGCCCCCGTCCAGCCCACTGCCCGCCGCTGATCCGCACAAGCCACTGCTGTGGCTGGTCTCGCTGGCGATCTTCATGCAGATGCTGGATTCGACCATCGTCAACACCGCGTTGCCGGCGATGGCGCGCAGCCTGGGCGAGAGCCCGCTGCAGATGCAGTCGGTGGTATTCAGCTATGCGCTGGCGGTGGCCAGCTTCATCCCGGCCTCGGGCTGGATCGCCGACCGGGTCGGCACCCGCCGCACGTTCCTGGCGGCGATCGTGCTGTTCACCCTGGGCTCGCTGGCCTGCGCGCTGTCGCCGACGCTGCACTGGCTGGTGGCCGCGCGCGTGCTGCAGGGCATCGGTGGCGCGATGCTGCTGCCGGTGGGGCGGCTGGCAGTGATGCGCTCGGTGCCGCGCGAGCAGTTCCTGTCGGCGATGAGCTTCATCGCGATCCCGGCGCTGGTCGGTCCGCTGCTGGGGCCGACACTGGGCGGCTGGCTGGTGCAGGCCGCATCGTGGCACTGGATCTTCCTGATCAACTTGCCGATCGGGCTGGCCGGGCTGTTGGCCGCGCTGCGGATCATGCCCGACCACTACGGCCAGGAACGGCATCATTTCGATCTGGCCGGCTACCTGATGCTGGCGTTCGGCATGGTCGCGCTGTCGCTGGCGCTGGACGGCGCCTCCGGCTTCGGATCGGCGCATGCGCTCGTGCTGCTGCTGGCGGTGGTCGGCATCGCCGCGCTGGCCGGCTACTGGCTGCACGCGGCCGGGCGCAGCGATGCGCTGTTTCCGCTGACCCTGTTCCGGATCGCCAGCTTCCGCATCGGCATCCTCGGCAACCTGTTCTCGCGCATCGGCAGTGGCGCCATGCCCCTGCTGATCCCGCTGCTGCTGCAGGTGGGCCTGGGCATGAGCCCGATGACGGCGGGCATGATGATGATCCCGGTGGCACTGGCCGGCATGGCCGCCAAGCGCATGGCGGTGACCCTGGTGGAACGTTTCGGCTACCGCCGCATCCTGATGATCAACACCGTGTGCGTGGGCCTGGCGATGGCCAGCTTCATGTTCGTCAGCGAACGACAGCCGCTGCCGCTGCAACTGCTGCAGCTGGCATTGTTCGGCGCCTTCAACTCGATGCAGTTCACGGTGATGAACACGGTCACCCTGCGCGACCTCGATGCCGGGCAGGCCAGCAGCGGCAACAGCCTGCTGTCGATGGTGATGATGCTGGCCACCGGCTTCGGCGCGGCCGCCGCCGGCAGCCTGCTGTCCGCCTTCGGCACCCATCTCGTTGGCCACGGTGCCAGTGCCGCGCTGCACGCCACGTTCGTCTGCGTCGGCGCGATCACGCTCAGCTCGACCCTGGTGTTCTGGCAGTTGCCGGAAAGCCGACCGCACCCGCGCGCGGTCGAGGAAGTGGTGGAGTAGTCAGTCCGCGGCCGGCGCCGCCGGTGCGCCCTTCGGGCGCCAGGCCGCGGCGATGGCCGCCACCAGCATCTCGCCGGTCACCGGCTTGCGCAGGAACCCGTCGAAGCCGGCCGCGCGCGCCTGCTGCTCGGCGGCGCCATCGGCACGCGCGGTCACCGCCACCAGCGGGAAGTGATGGCCCTGGCCACGCAGCTGCGCCGCCAGCGCCATGCCATCGAGCGCCGGCAGGTCCAGGTCGAGCAGGCCGATGTCGAACGGCCACGCCGCCACTTCGGCCAGCGCCGCCAGGCCATGCAGCGCATGCACCACCTGGTGGCCGCGCGCGCGCAGCAGGCCGGCGATGACATCGGCCACGGTCGGGTCGTCCTCGACCAGCAGGATGCACAGGCTGCCTTCCGGGCCGTGCCCCGGCGCACGCGCCGGTCCGGGCCCTTGGCCGGCAAGCGGCGTCCACGGCAGCGGCAGCTCGACGATGAAGCGCGCGCCCGCGCCCAGCCGGCTGTCGATGCGGATGCTGCCGCCCATGGCCGCCGCCAGTTCCTGGCAGATCGCCAGCCCCAGCCCGCTGCCGCCGTAGCGCGAGGCGGTCTGCGGCCCTTCGGCCTGTTCGAAGCGGCGGAACAGCCGCGCCTGCTGCTCGGCGGTGATGCCCGGGCCGGTATCGCTCACCTGCAGGCGGATGCCGGCGCCTTCCGGCAGCAGCTCCACCCCCAGCCCGACCTGGCCATGCCCGGTGAACTTGGCGGCATTGCCGAGCAGGTTCATCAGGATCTGGCGCAGGCGCATGGCGTCCCCGGTCACCCGCACCGGCATCGGCAGGCGCGGCTCCTGCACGAACAGCAGCCCGCGCTTGCGCACCACCGGCGCGATCAGCGCGGCGACCTCGTCCAGCAGCGGCGCCAGCTCGAACGGCTGGCTGTCCAGCTCCAGGCGGCCGGCCTCGATGCGCGCCAGGTCGAGCGAATCGTTGACCAGCTGCAGCAGGTGGATGCCCGCCTGCTGGATCGAACCGGCGTAGCGGCGCTGGGTATCGTCCAGCCGGGTATCGAGCAGCAGCTCGGTCATGCCCAGCACGCCGGTCATCGGCGTACGCACCTCGTGCCCGAACGTGGCCAGGAAGCGGGTCTTGGCCGAGGAAGCCTGTTCGGCCAGTTCGCGCCGCTGTTCGGCCAGTTGCCATTCACTGCGCCGCTGCAGGCGCGCGCGGTAGGCCAGCACCGCGATGCCCAGCGCCAGGGCCGCGGCCAGCGCGTAGGCGGCCATCGCCCAGCCGCTGCGCCACCAGGGCGGCGCGACCTCGATCCGCACGTCGGGGGTGGCGATCCAGCCGCCGCCGGGTACCGCGCCCTGGATCTGCAGGGTGTAGCTGCCCGGCGCCAGGCGCGGGAACACGCGTTCGCCGCTGGCGCCGGCATTGACCCAGTCCGGGTCGTAGCCGCTCAGCCGGAACCGGTACTGGTTGTTGGTGGAGTCGGCGAACGCCAGCAACCGCGCCACCACATGCAGGTCGCGATCGCCGTCCTTGATCCGCAGCACCGGCTGCCCGGAGAGGTCGTGCATGCGGTCGCCGCGGTGCACGCTGATCCGCTCGATCACCAGCGGCGGCCGCCGCGCCGGCGGCCCGACCTGGGCCGGGTCGAACAGCACCACGCCTTCGGGAGTGCCGCCGGCAATCTGGCCGCTGCGCGCCTGCACCAGGCCGCGGCGCCGGAACTCCTGCCCCGGCAGGCCGTCGTGCACGCCATACAGGCGCACCGAACGCCGCTGCGGATCGACCCGGATCAGGCCGCGCGCGCTGCTCGCCCAGGCAATGCCGCGGTCGTCGATGACCAGCCCGCCGGCGGCCAGCATGGGGTAGCCCTGGTCGGCGCCGATGCCGTCCTCCCAGTGCAGTTGCCCGCCGTCCCAGCGGTAGCGCTCCAGGCGCCCGAGCAGGGCCACCCACACCGTGCCGTTGGCGCCGACGTTGAAGGCGTGCGCCGGTACCTGCGGTCCCCCGGGCACCGGCGCGAAGGCGCCGGCCTGCGGCTGCCACGCCAACAGCCCGGTGGCGCCGGACAGCCACACCCCGCTGCCGGGTCCGCACTGCATGTCCTGCAGCGCACCCTGCGGCAGGCCGTGCTGGCCCGGCGCCAGGTGCAGGATGACGCGGCCCTGCGCATCGCGCTGCTGGATGCCGCCGTCCTCCGAATAGATCCACACCTGGCCATCGCAGATCCGCACGATGTCGCCATCGCCGACCATCGCCGCATCCACCGCATCGCCATGCTGCCAGCGGCGCACCGCGCCGCCGCGCGGGTCGTAGCGCACCAGCGTGTCCAGGCTGCCGATCCAGACCCGGCCCTGCGGGTCTTCGGCCACCGACTGCGGCCAGTGGATGCCGTCCACCGGTTGCAGGTGGTGTTCGACCGCGCCGCTGGCCGGATCGAGCCGGTCCAGCGCGCCGCGGGTACCCACCACCCAGATGCCGCCGGAAGCGGAGGCGGCCATCGCCAGCGCATACGGATTGCGCAGCGAGGACGGATCGTCCAGGTGCCGCGCCAACACCGAGAACTGCCGCCAGTTCGGCGACAGGTGCCACAGGCCGGCATTGGTACTGGCAAACCACAGGCCCCCGTCGCGGTCCTCGTAGGCGGTGCTCCAGTTGGGCTTGACCATCCCGCGTTCCTGCGCGCTGTACAGCGGCACGTTGTTGACCTCCGCGCCGTTGCGGCTGCGGCCCAGGCCCTGCAGCGTGTCCAGCCAGTAGTTGCCGTCGCTCGCGTACTGCAGCACGTTGAGCACGTGGCCGTACTCCGAACCGGGCCACTGCATGCGCTCGAAACGCCCGTCGCGATGGCGCACCACCACCCCGCCGTTGGTCGCGATCCAGAGCCGCTGGGCGCCGTCGACCTTCAGGCCGTTGATCCGTGGCGACGGCAGCACCGCCTCGCCCTCGCGCTCGAAGCCGCTGCCGGTCCAGCGCGCCAGCCCGCCCTTGCTGCCCACCCACAGCACGCCGTCCGGGGTGACCGCCAGGTAGGCGATGGACGCCGACGGCAGGCTGTCGGGCTGCCCGGGGACCGGCATGAAGCGCTGGAGCGTGCCGTCCACGGCCACCCGGTAGAGGCCGGCGGTCGGGGTGCCGAACCAGACGCTGCCATCGGGCGTGGAGGCGATGCTCCACACGGTATTGCTGGCGATCTGCGGATACGTCTCGCGGTCGAAGAAGCGGAAGCTGCGGCGATCGGCCGACAGCATTCCCAGGCCCGCGTTCTGGGTACCGAACCAGAGCCGGTTGCCGGCGTCCACGTGCAGGCTCCAGATCAGGTTGTCGCGCAGGCCGTCCTCGGCGCGCCAGATGCGGAAACTGCGCCCGTCGAAGCGCGCCAGCCCGTCGTGGCTGGCCAGCCACATGTAGCCGCGCCGGTCCTCGGCGAACGCATTGATGTTGGCCGACGGCAGCCCATCGGCCACGCCCAGCCGACGCGGCTGCGGGGTGATCGGCACCTCGGCCGCGGCCTGCGCCGCCCCCAGCACCAGCAACAGGCACAGCAACCCGCGCCACCACGCCCTCATCGCCGGCTCTCCGCGCGCGCGGTCGCGGGCAGGCACACGGCGGCGGCGGCCGTGCACGCCGGTGCCGGTCCGCTGGTTTCGTTGCTGCCCCTGGTTCCCATCCGTCGCCCGTCGCGCTCCCTGTCAGCGGGGAAAATACCATCCGCGCCGCACGATGGCCGCTCCGCGCCGGCAGGCGCCGCCACGGCACCACGCCGCGGGCACTTGGCCAGGCCGGCACAGCAGGAAACGCGCAACAATCCATTGCGCCGCCAGGCAACAAACCATGACGGGCATATGCCTAGAATCCCCCAACCCCCGCCGGAGCCGACCCTTGCCCCGTTCCTTCGTCCTGCTGCTGGCCTGCCTGCTGCCGCTGTCGGCACCGGCCGCCGACCGCTACCGGCTGGACCCGGTGCATACGCGGGTGCTGTTCGCGGTCGAACATGCCGGATTCTCGCAGGCGCTGGGCACCGTGTCCGGCAGCGAGGGCGTGCTGGAGTTCGATCCCGACGACTGGTCCGGCGCGCGCCTGGAGGTGGTGGTGCCGGTCGCCCGGCTCGACCTGGGCAACGACAAGTGGAACCAGGCCACGCTGGCGCGCAACCTGCTCGACGGCCAGCGCTACCCGCAGGCGCGCTTCGTCTCCACCCGCATCGAGCCGGTGGATGCGCGCAACGCGCGCGTGCATGGCCTGCTGACCCTGCGTGGCGTCACCCGCGAGGTCGTGCTCGACGTCCACCTCAACGCGGTCGCGCGGCATCCGCTGCCGCCGTTCCGCCGCACCGCCGGGTTTTCCGCCACCGCCAGCGTGCAGCGCTCGGACTTCGGCATCGACGCCTGGCAGTCGGTGATCGGCAACCGCGTCGAACTGCGCATCGAAGCCGAGGCGGTACGCGACGACGATGCCAAGGCGCCGGAGGCCACTGACCCGGCGCCGGCCGCCGCCGACGACACGCACGCCGCGGCCGAGGCCGCCACCCGACTTTCCCCGCAACCGGAATCCCGTCCATGAGCCTGAAGAACACGCCTGACCGCTGGGGCAGCGTCAGCAAGAGCCTGCACTGGCTGATCGCCCTGTTGATCCTCGCCCTGGGCATCGTCGGCCTGCTCATGGGCGAGCTGCCCAAGACGCCGAAGTACTTCTGGGTCTACACAGCGCACAAATCGATCGGCATCACCGTGCTGGTGCTGGTGGTGTTGCGGCTGGCGTGGCGCCTGTATGCCGGCGCGCCGCGGCCGGTCCCGGGCACCCCGGGCTGGCAGGAGCGCGTCGCCAGTGCCACCCACTGGCTGCTGTACGCGATGATGCTCGCCATCCCGCTGTCGGGCTGGCTGTACGACTCGGCCAGCGGGCTGCGCCCGTTCAAGCTGTTCGGACTGCTGGAAATGCCCAAGCTGGTGGCACCCGACGAAGGCGCCGCGCAGCTCTCGCACGCGCTCCACGAATGGGGCTTCTGGCTGCTGATCCTGGTGGTGCTGGCGCATGCCGGCGCCGCCTTCTACCACCATATCCAGCAGCGCGACACCACGCTTGTACGCATGCTGCCGCAGGGCTGGCTCGATACCCCACAGAAGGAATCCGCATGAACATCAAGCTCACCACCCCGGCCGCCGTGGCGGCCGCCCTGGCCGGCATGCTGGCCGCCGCCCCGGCCATGGCCGCGGACTACGAACAGGCGCCCGGTTCGATCCTGGTGTTCGCCACCAAGTACGACGGCGAGGTGTTCACCGGCACTTTCCCGGGCTTCCAGACGCAGCTCAGCTTCGACCCGGCCAACCCGGCCGCCGGCAAGCTCGACGTCACCATCCCGCTGGCCGGCGCGCGCAGCGGCAACAGCGACCGCGATTCGACGCTGCAGGGCAAGGACTTCTTCAACGTCGCCCAGTTCGCGCAGGCGCGCTACACCGCCAGCGGTTTCCGCGCCGTGGGCGGGAACCAGTTCGCGGCCGACGGCACGCTGCAGCTGCGCGGGGTCAGCAAGCCGGTCACCCTCACCTTCACCTGGACGCCCGGCGCGCAGCCGGTGCTGACCGGCAAGGCCACGGTCAAGCGCCTGGACTTCGGCGTCGGCGGTGGCGACTGGGCCGACACCAAGACCATTCCCGACGAAACCGCCATCAGCACCAAGGTCGTGCTGCGCGCCAAGTAAGCGCACGCGCCCCCGGCACCGCGCTCAGCCGGGGGCCTGGCCCGGGATGTCGAAGCAACCGCGCCGGCCCGAGGCGTCGGTCAGGCAGGCGCGATGCCGGTGCGCCTGCCCGTCCTGGCCGGGACGCACGGCCAGGCCGAACACCCCGCCGTCGCGCATCAGCAGCACCGCCTCCCACACCGTGTCCGGGCCGCCGGCCTGCAGCGGCTGCCGCTCGCCCTGCACCGGCGCCTGCAGGGGCATGGCCGCGGCCTCGTGCAGCATGCGCCGCAGGTTGCGCATGTCCAGCCCTGCCGGCGCACTGGTGACCGCCTTCAACAGCACCAGGCGCTCGATGCCTTCCACCGGCAGCACCTGCGCCAGGGTGCGCCCCTGCCACGCGAAACCGGCACGATCCGCCGGCAGCGCCTTGGCCAGGTCCACGTCCGCCGCACCGGCGCCGGCCGCGGCCATGCCCAGCACGGCAAGCAGTGGCGAGCAGGCGCGTACGCTCACCGCAACCACCGGCACACGCCATCGGCATCGAACGGCCACTCCAGCTCGGCGCCGCTGGCGCTGTCGCGCAGCACCGGCACGCGCGTGCCGTAGCGCATTTCGAGCGCGTCGTCGTCGTCGATGAACACGCTGTCGAACGCCGGCGCGCGGGCCTGTGCCAGCACCTCCAGCGCCAGGTCGCACAGGTGGCAATCGTCGCGCTGGTACAGAATCAAGCCCATTCCCCACACCCCATCCAGGTCCGATGCTGCGCTGCGGGCAGGGCCGTCAGCGGCGAACCCGTAGAATAGCCACTCCTCCAGGCAGCACGCACAACGCAATGTCCGTCAGCACGTTCGACCTGTTCAAGATCGGCATCGGCCCGAGTTCGTCGCACACCGTGGGCCCGATGCGCGCGGCCGAGCGTTTCGTCCACCGCTGGCTGCTCGACCCCGGCCAGCTGGCCAGTGTCAGCCGCATCCGCGCCGAGGTGTTCGGCTCGCTGGCCCTGACCGGCCGCGGCCACGGCACCGACACCGCCGTGCTGCTCGGCCTGGAAGGCCACCGCCCCAACCTGATCGACCCGGACGTGATCCCGGCCACGCTGGCGCGCATCCGCTCGTCCAGGCGCATCAACCTGATGGGCCAGCACGAGATCGCCTTCGACGAGAAGCGCGACCTGGCCCTGAACAAGCGCCAGAAGCTGCCGTACCACACCAACGGCATGCGCTTCACCGCGTTCGACGCCAACGACGCGGTCATCGCCACCCGCGACTACTACTCCGTCGGTGGCGGCTTCGTGGTCAATGCCGACGATGCCGCCGACGACCGCATCGTGCCCGACCAGACGCCGCTGCCGTATCCGTTCAAGAGCGGCGACGAACTGCTGGCCCAGGCCGCGCGCAGCGGCCTGAGCATCGCCGCGCTGATGTTCGAGAACGAGAAGTGCTGGCGCAGCGAGGACGAGATCCGCTCCGGCCTGCGCGAGATCTGGGACGCCATGCAGGCCTGCGTGGCGCGCGGCATCCGTTCCGAAGGCACGCTGCCGGGCGGCCTGCACGTGGGCCGCCGCGCCCCGGCGCTGCACCGCGAACTGTCCGCGCGCCCGGAAGCGGCCATGCGCGACCCGCTGACCACCCTGGACTGGGTCAACCTGTACGCGCTGGCGGTCAACGAGGAGAACGCCGCCGGTGGCCGCGTGGTCACCGCGCCCACCAACGGCGCGGCCGGCATCATCCCGGCGGTGCTGCACTACTACGACCGCTTCTGCCCGGGCAGCAACGAGCAGGGCGTGTTCGACTTCCTGCTGACCGCCGCGGCGATCGGCATCCTGTACAAGGAGAACGCCTCGATTTCCGGCGCCGAAGTCGGCTGCCAGGGCGAAGTCGGGGTGGCCTGTTCGATGGCCGCCGGCGGGCTGATGGCCGCCCTCGGCGGCAAGCCTGGGCAGATCGAGAACGCCGCCGAGATCGGCATGGAGCACAACCTGGGCCTGACCTGCGACCCGATCGGCGGGCTGGTGCAGATCCCCTGCATCGAGCGCAACGCCATGGGCGCGGTCAAGGCGATCAACGCCGCACGCATGGCCATGCGCGGCGACGGCAAGCACAAGGTCAGCCTGGACAAGGTCATCAAGACCATGCGCGACACCGGCCGCGACATGCAGGACAAGTACAAGGAAACCAGCCGCGGCGGACTGGCGGTCAACGTCATCGAATGCTGAACGCGACCGCCTCCATTCAAGTGGGCACGGGCCGGGCCGCTATGGCTTTCGTTGTAACCTGACGGCAGTGCGGGATTCAGGGGGAATCTCGATCGACCATCCATCCATCATCCGCCACCCGCGCCGGCCACTGGCAACCGGCACCGGACTGTTGGCTCGCCTGTGGCTGCTGCTCCTGCTGGCGGTTTCCCTGCCTGTTGCCGCCCTGGACACGGGCAAGCCCTTCCGCGACTACGTCACCGATACGTGGGGGGTGGACCAGGGGCTGCCGCAGATCAGCGTGCTGGCCATCACCCAGGACCCGGCCGGCTACCTGTGGTTCGGCACACAGACCGGGCTGGCGCGTTTCGACGGCGTGCGCTTCGTGCGCTACACCCAGCGCGACGCCCCGGAACTGGGCAACAACATCCTGGCGCTGCTGGCCGACGACGACGACCGGCTGTGGATCGGCACCGCGCAGGGGCTGCTGCTGCTGGAAGACCAGCGCTTCCATGCCATCGCCCCCACCGTCGCCGACCATCCGGCACCCGCCAGCGCGCTGCTGAAACTCGACGGCCGCATCCTGGCCGGCTGCGCGGAGGGCATCTGCACGCCGCGGGAAGGCAAGCTGCAGCGCGTGCAGGCCCTGCCCGATCCGGCGCTGAGCCTGCTGGCGCGCGGGGACGGGCTGTGGGCCGGCGGCCAGGGCCGGGTGTTCCACATCGCCGGCGGCAAGGTACGCACCCTGCCGCTGCCGGCGGCCGCCGGGACCGCCGCGGTGACCGCGCTGGCACACGCCGATGGCGACCTGTGGGCCGGCACCCGCAACGGCCTCTTCCGCCTGCGCAACGGCAGTTGGCAGGCGGCGGACCCGCATCCGGACGACGTGCTGACCGTCGAAGCGATGCACGCCGACCGCGACGGCAACCTGTGGGTGGCCACGCCGCAATACCTGGAACGGCTGCGCCCCGGCCAGCCGCCCGAACGCATCCACAACACGCCCGGCGCCATCGCCGTCCGCGCGATCTTCGAGGACCGAGACGGCAACCTGTGGCTGGGCAGCATGGTCGAGGGCGTGACCCGGGCGTGGAACGGCTGGACCCGACGCCTGAGCCAGGCCGACGGGCTGCAGGACCCGCTGCTGTGGTCGGTCGCCGCGGCGCCGGACGGCGGCATCTGGGTCGGCAGCAGCAACGGCGTGGCCGTCTGGCGGCAGGGGCGCTTCACCAGTCGCGTGGCCGGCAACCGGCTGCCGCACCCGGAGGCCTACAGCCTGCTGCCCGAGCGCGACCAGACCTGGATCGGCACCCGCGCCGGGGTCGCGGTGCTGCGCGGCGAGCGCCTCGAGCAACCAGCCGAACTGGCGCCGCTGCGCGATGCGCAGATCAACGGCATCGTCCGCGACCGCGCCGGACGGCTGTGGTTCGCCACCACCCAAGGGCTGTTCCTGCTCGAGGACGGCAAGCAGCTGACCCGCTACGGCGAACGCGAGGGACTGGCCGATGCGCGCATCCGCCTGGTCTACGAGACCCGCGACGGGCGCATCCTGCTGGGCACCTACAAGGGCCTGTACGAATGGCGCGACGGCCGCATCCTGCCTACCGGCCGGCTCGGCGGACTGTCCGACGAAACCCCGGTCACCGCCTTCCTCGAGCTTGGCGACGGGCGCTGGGTACTGGGCACCAGCAATGGCGAAAGCCTGCGGGTCCATGACGGCCATGGCTGGCACTGGCTGGACCGCGAGCGCGAGCTGCCGGCCAATGTCGCATTCCACCTGGCGCAGAACGGCAACGACCTGTGGGTCGCCGGCATGCGCGGCGTCTACCGCCTGCCGCTGGCCTCGCTGGACCGGGCCCTGGCCAACCCGCGGCAGCCGCTGGCGGCGCAGATCGTCATCAATTCCGGCACCGACCGCACCGGCGGACAGCAGGACAAGTGCTGCAACGGCGCCGGCAACAGCCGCGGGGTGCTGCGCGAGGGCCGGTTGTGGCTGCCCACCCGCGACGGCACCCTGCTGGTGGACGTGGACACGGACACCGACAGCGCGCCGCGCAATATCAGAATCGACCACGTGCAGGTCCAGGGCCGGCGCCTGGCCACCGGCCACGGCACGCTCAAGCTGCCGCTGGACGCGCGCGACCTGCGCTTCGAGTTCAGCCTGCCCGACTTCCAGCCGATGCACGCTCCGCAGCTGCGCTACCGGCTGGCCGGCTACGAGAAGGACTGGCACGAGCTGGACAACCCGACCCTGCGCAGCGCCAGCTACGCCAGCCTGCCGCCCGGGTACTACACCTTCGAGGTCGCCGACTTCAGCCAGGCCGAACCGTTGCGCAACGCCGCCCATGTCGCGGTGGAGATTCCGCGGCGGCTGTACGAAACCCTCGCATTCCGCCTGCTGGCCATGCTCGGGCTGGCGGGGCTGATCTGGCTGGGCTACCTCGGCCTGCAGCATCGCTACGCGCGCCAGCGCGCGCAGCTGGAGCGCCTGGTGCAGGAGCGTACCCGCGACCTGCAGGCGGCCAACGCGCAGCTGAAGGCCATCAGCTTCACCGACCCGCTCACCGGCCTGCACAACCGGCGCTACCTGACCCAGCAGATCCCCACCGACCTGTCGTTCTACGAACGCGACGAGGGCTACGCCAACGGCAGCGAGGCGGTGGTGTTCGCGCTGCTCGACGTGGACCATTTCAAGTCGATCAACGACACCCACGGCCACGCCGCCGGCGACCGCGTACTGGAACAGATGGGCCAGCTGCTCGGCGAGCTCAAGCGCAGCGGCGACTACGTGGCGCGCTGGGGCGGCGAGGAATTCCTGCTGGTGTTCCGCCCGCTGCCGCGTGGCAGCCTGGGGCGGCTGGGCCAGCGCCTGTGCACCCGCATCGCCGCGCACAGCTTCGACCTGGGCAATGGCCAGCAGCATCGCCTCACCGCCTCCGTCGGCCTGATCGAATGCCCGCTGTTCCCCAGCCATCCGCGGCTGCTGGGCTGGGAGCAACTGGTCACCCTTGCCGACCGCGCCCTGTACCGGGCCAAGACCGCCGGGCGCAATGGCTGGATCGCCTACCAGCCGGCCCCCGGCGCGCAGCCGCCCGACGACCTGTCGGTAGCGGGCGGCGATCCATGGTGGCTGGTGGAGAACGGCGTGCTGGAGATGTTCGGCATCGACGGCAGGATCGACGTCGGCGCCCCGCCGTAACCGCCACACACCGCTGGCCGGCCACGCACGCGGCGTGTTGCACCGGCGGCCGGCAGCGCACCAGAATCACCCATCACCAGCCAGCAGCGGGGCAAGGATGCAGGGCGCACAGCAACCCGACGGACCGTTGCCACCCCGGCGTCCGCGCACCGCGACAGCGGCCGCGCCGCGCCGCGGCGGTGGCCTGACCCTGACCCGGCTGGTACTGGCGGCGATCGCGCTGCTGCTGCTTGCCTGGTTCATCGGCAAGCGGCCGCCGGCGGTGGACCCGCCCGCCACCGCGGCCACACCCGATGCGCCCGATGCGCCCGATGCGGGCACCGTGGCCGCGCCCCGGGCACAGGCGCAGGTCGTGCGTGGCGAGAAGTCGACCACGCTGGCGGAGATCGGCGAAGCCCGCATGACCCTGCACGACCAGGGCACCGCGCTGCGGGTGGAAGGCGGCGTCGGCCGCACTTTCGCCAGCGAGCTTGCGAGATGGCTGGACGCGGCGCCGTCGGTGCGGCGGATCGACATCACCAGCGGCGGCGGCTACGCCATCACCGGCCTGGAAGCGGCGCGCATCGTGCGCAGGAACAACCTCACCGTGCGCGTGCACGGCTACTGCGCCAGCATCTGCGTCGCGCTCTGGGCCGCGGCCGCACAGCGGCAGATGGAGCCGGATGCGGTGATCGGCCTGCACCAGCGCAACGCGCAGTGCGACGCTCTGCCCTCGCCGGAGCGCGAGGAGTGCCACTACCAGGACCAGTTCGCCACCGAGCACGACTCCAGCTACCGTGCCTGGCTGCAGGCGGCAGGCTTCAACCAGCACCTGCTCGACCTGCAGGCGCGCACCGCCTCGGAAGACATCGCGGTGCTCGGCGCGCCGCTGCTGTGGGACAACGGCGTGGAATTCAGCGTCGTCGACCGCGATGGCACACGCCTCGGCCGCGCCGAAGTCGAACGCCGCCTCGCCGCGCGCTCGGCGGGCCACTGAAGCGCATGCGCGCGGCGGTCAGCGCCTGGCGATGCCCAGCACGTCGTCTAGCAGCGCCGCCGCGGTGACGTCGGCACCGGCACCCGGCCCCTGGATCAGCAGCGGCTGCCCGCGGTAGCGGTCGCTGCGGATCGCCACCCGGTTGTCGGTGCCGCGGCCACCGGCCACCGGATGGTCGGCCGGCAACGCGCGCAGGCCGACGCTGGCGCCGTGCCCGTCCAGGCGCGCCACGAAGCACAGCGACAGCCCCTGCCCGCGCGCCTGCTGCAGGCGCGCCGCCAGGGGCGCGTCCAGCTGCGCCAGCGCGGCGTCGACCTGTGCGGCCGGCAATGCCGCCAGCGCCGGCGGCAGCAGCGACTCGACCTCCACCTGTTCCGGCTCCAGCGCCACCCCGGCCGCGCGCGCCAGGATCAGCAGCTTGCGGCGCACGTCCTCGCCGGACAGGTCGATGCGCGGATCGGGCTCGGTGTAACCGGCCGCCGCCGCTTCGCGCACGCAGGCCGAGAACGGCTGGCTGCCGTCGAACCGATGGAACAGCCATGCCAGCGAACCGGACAGCACGCCTTCGATGGCATGCACGTGGTCGCCACCGGCCACCAGCGCGCGGATGCTGGACAGCAGCGGTAGGCCGGCGCCGACGGTGGCCGAATCGCCATAGCGCACACTGCCCGCGGCCACGATCCCGCCAATCCGGCGCGCGCGCGCAAGCGTGGTGCCATTGCCCAGCTTGTTGGCGGTGACCACGTGGATGCCCCGTGCCAGCCAGTGCGCATGTTCGGCAGCGATGTCCTCGCTGGCGGTGGCGTCGACCACGATGTCGCCGGCCTGCAGGCGCCCGGTTTCCTCGGCGTGGGCCGGCGCGTCGCCCTGCCGGGTCGCCTCTTTCGCGCGCGACAGCACCGCCTCGGGTGCGTCGCCGCAGGCCAGCGCGATGCGCGAGTTGGCCACCACGTGCAGCAGCGGCAGGTCGAGCTGTCGCTGCCGCAGGGCCTGGTAGCGGGCGATGAAGGCCGAGCCGACCGTGCCGGTACCCAGCAGCACCAGCCGCGCCGCTGCCGCCTGCGGACGCAACTGCGCGCTCATGCGTCCACCGTTTTCCGCAGTGCCTCGCTACGGCTGTCGGCCAGCGCCCGCGCGGCGCGCAGCAGTCCGGCCTGCAGGTCGGCCACCAGGTCCTCGCAGGCTTCGATGCCGACCGACAGCCGCAGCAGGCCATCGCTGATGCCGGCCTTGGCCCGTGCCTCCGGGGTCATCGCCGCATGGGTCATGGTGGCCGGGTGCGCGACCAGGCTCTCCACGCCACCGAGCGATTCGGCCAGGGTGAAATAGCGCAGGCCTTCGACGAAGGCGCGCACCGCCGCGTGCGGATCGGCACCGTCGCATGCGGCCAGTTCGAAGGACAGCATCGCGCCGAAACCCTTTTGCTGGCGCGCGGCCAGCGCATGGCCCGGGTGCGATTCCAGCCCCGGGTAGTAGACCTTGGCCACAACTTCACTGGTGGCGAGCAGGTCGACCAGCGCGCGGGTGTTCTCCTGGTGTACGCGCAGGCGTGCATCGAGCGTGCGCAGGCCGCGCAGGGTCAGGAACGCATCGAACGGCGAGCCGGTCAGGCCCAGCGCGTTGGCCCACCACGCCAGTTGCTGGTGCAGTTCGGCGTCGCGCGCGACCACCGCGCCGCCGACCACGTCGCTGTGGCCGTTGACGTACTTGGTGGTCGAGTGCAGCACCAGGTCGGCGCCGAAGGCGATCGGGTTCTGCAGCGCCGGCGACAGGAAGGTGTTGTCCACCACCACCTGGGCACCGGCCCGGTGCGCGGCATCGATCACGAAACGCAGGTCGGTGATGCGCAGCAGCGGATTGGACGGGGTTTCCACCAGCACCAGCTTCGGCGCCTGCGCCAACGCCTCGGCCAGTGCGCGCGGATCGGTCAGGTCGGCGGTGATCAGCTCGAAATGGCCCTTGCTCGCCAGCGCGTTGAACAGGCGCCAGCTGCCACCGTAGGCGTCGTGCGGCACCACCAGCCTGTCGCCCGGCTGCAACAGCGCGTTGAGCACCAGGTTGATCGCGCCCATGCCGGTGGAGGTGACCACCCCGCCGGCACCGCCCTCCAGTTCCGCCAGCGCTTCGCCGAGCAGGTCGCGGGTCGGGTTGCCGCTGCGGGTGTAGTCGTACTGGCGCTTGTTGCCGAAGCCGTCGAAGCTGAAGTTGGACGACAGCACCAGCGGCGGGGTCACCGCGCCATAGGCGGTATCGCGATCGATGCCGGCACGCACGGCAGCGGTGGCGCGGCAACAGGACACATCGGAAGCGGTGGACAGGCTCATGCGTTTTCTCCGGGAAGGCGAAGGGCGTTGGCGAGGATCGCGTCGATGCGATCGGTCTCTTTCAGGAAGGCGTCATGGCCGTAGGGCGAACGCAGCACGCGCAGGCTTCCGCGCGTGCCCAGGCCCTCGACCAGGCTGACCAGGTCGGACAACGGCACCAGGCGATCGCCCTCGACCGCGACCACCAGCGTCGGCACGCCGATGGCGGCTGGCTCGACGCGGTGCAGGTCGATGGATTCGGACAGGCGCAGGTAGGCATTGACCCGGGTGCGCGCCACGTACTGCGCACCGGCGGCGTCGAGGTAGTCCTCGGCGGCCACGCGCACACGGCCGTTCACCACTTCGGGCTGGGCGTCGAAGCGTTCGCCGAATTCTTCCGGCGTGCGGTAGCTGAGCATGGCGAACTGCCGCGCCAGCGCCAGCCCATGGCTTTCGGCGCACTGCAGCTGGCCCAGCGCCACCGCGCGCCGCTGCAGCGCGCGCCAGGCCGAGGCATAGGGATGCGGGCGATGCGCGCCGCTGACCGCCACCAGCCGGCCCAGCCGTTGCGGGTGGCGGATGGCCAGCTGCTGGCCGACCAGCGCACCGTAGGAATAGCCGACGCAGCCGTGCAGGCTGTCGATGCCCAGCGCGTCCAGCAGCAGGGCCACCGCGTCGGCCTGGTCGGCGGTATCGATCGGCACGTCGAGCTCGCCGTCGGCGCCGATGAAGTCCAGGCCCAGCAGGCGGCGGTGCGCCGGGTCGAGCGCGCGGCCGCAGCCGACCAGCCCGTCGGCCCAGCCCTTCTCGCCGAACACGGCGTTGGCGGCGATGTGGCGGTGCGCGGAAATACCGCCGGCCACCAGCACCACCGGCGCATCGACACGGCCGACCAGTTCGTAGCGCAGCCGCAGCGTGCGCTCGCCGGCATGGCGCATGGCCAGGCGCACGTCGATTTCACCGCGCACGGCGGCAGGGGCAAGCGCCGCGCTGTCGGGCGCGGCGGGCGGGTAGTCGCGGATGGCGGTGGCAGTGGCGAAACGCATGGCGATATCCGGTAAGGAGCAGCCATCGAGCTTCGCGGGCCCGTGTTCGCCGTGCAGGGCACGGATCGAACCATCTTTCGGCGGACGCGGTGGTCCCCGCAGGATTTGGCACCAGGCACAGGCGCTTGCGCACCTGCTGGTTGCCCCGGCATCAAAGGGCCTGTCCCTCCGCCGGTCTCGATGGTGGACACACGATGCCAGCTGCCCCGGCCCATGTCAATCTCTTTATTCGGATGGAGCGATGGAGTTTCCGATGCAACCATGCCGGCATAATCCCGGCACCACCTCCGCCGCCACCGCATGCACCGCCTGACGCTCCTGCTCCTGTCCGCAATGGTCGCCCTGCCCGCCCGGGGCGACGGCCCCGCGCCGCGCTGGCGCCAGGGCTGGGGGCTGACCGGCACGGCCACGGCGGAAAGCGCCGGCGGCCATGCCCCCGGCTTCGCGCAGCTGCTGCTCCAGGCCCGTGGCGGCGGCCGCGAAGCGCAGGTGCGCAACCTGTTGGCCGGCCCGCTGCAGGTGCGCCTGCGCGATGCCGCCGACGGCAGGACGATGGCCGCGCCGGTACTGTTGCCACCCGGCGGGCAGCGCGACCTGCTGTGGCTGGCCGATACCGGCGGCGGCGCGCGCCTGCTGCTCGATGCCTTTCCCGGCGACCCGTCCGCGCGCCCCGGCGACCACCTCTACCGGTTGCCGTTCGCCGACGTGCCGGTCCGGGTCAGCCAGGGCATCGACGGCGCGCACAGCCACCGCGATGCGCAGAACCGCCATGCCATCGACTTTCCCCTGCCCGAAGGCACGCCGGTGCTCGCCGCCCGCGCCGGCACGGTGATGCAGGTGCTGGCCGATGCGCCCGTAGACGGCTGCCTGGTCCGGGTGCTGCACGCCGACGGCGGCATGGCGCTGTATGCCCACCTGCAGGCGGGCAGCCTGGCGGTCCGGCCCGGGCAGGCGGTGCTGGCCGGGCAGGTGCTGGCCCGCTCCGGCAACACCGGCCGCAGCACCGGCCCGCACCTGCACTTCGCGGTACAGGCCAACACCGGGCTGGCGCTGGCCTCGATCCCGTTCCGCATGGCCGGCCCGCGCGGCGAACTGCGCTTCGCCCGCGAGACGGGCGCCCCGCCCTGAACGGCTATAATCGCCGGCTTCCCTTTCCCAATGCGCGCCCGCCGCGGGCGCAGCCGCCATGTCCGAAGTCGCATCCGAAGCCGCGCGCCGCCGCACCTTCGCCATCATTTCCCATCCCGACGCCGGCAAGACCACGCTGACCGAAAAGCTGCTGTTGTTCGGAGGCGCGATCCAGATGGCCGGCTCGGTGAAGTCGCGCAAGACCAGCCGCCACGCCACCTCGGACTGGATGGCGCTGGAAAAGGAGCGCGGCATCTCGGTCACCTCCTCGGTGATGCAGTTCCCGTACGAAGGCAAGATCGTCAACCTGCTCGACACCCCCGGCCACGCCGACTTCGGCGAGGACACCTACCGCGTGCTCACCGCGGTGGACTCGGCGCTGATGGTGATCGACGTGGCCAAGGGCGTGGAGGAGCGCACCATCAAGCTGATGGAGGTGTGCCGCCTGCGCGACACCCCGATCATGACCTTCATCAACAAGCTCGACCGCGAGGGCAAGGACCCGATCGAGCTGCTCGACGAGGTGGAAACCGTGCTCGGCATCCAGTGCGCGCCGGTCACCTGGCCGATCGGCATGGGCCAGCGCCTGAAGGGCGTGGTGCACCTGCTGACCGGCGAGGTGCACCTGTACGAGCCGGGCCGCAACTTCACCCGCCAGGATTCGACGATCTTCCCGTCGCTGGACGCGCCCGGCCTGGCGGCGCGCATCGGCGAGAAGATGCTGGCCGACCTGCGCGAGGAACTGGAGCTGGTGCAGGGCGCCAGCCACCCGTTCGACAAGGACGCCTACCTGCGTGGCCAGCAGACGCCGGTGTTCTTCGGCTCGGGCGTGAACAACTTCGGCGTGCAGCCGCTGCTGGATTTCTTCGTCGAGCACGCGCCGGCGCCGCAGCCGCGCGCCACCACCGGCCGCACCATCGCCCCGCAGGAAGACAAGCTCAGCGGCTTCGTGTTCAAGATCCAGGCCAACATGGACCCGCAGCACCGCGACCGCGTGGCGTTCATGCGCGTGTGCTCGGGCCGGTTCAGCGCCGGCATGAAGACCTTCCACGTGCGCACCGGCAAGGAGATGAAGCTGGCCAACGCGCTGACCTTCATGGCCAGCGACCGCGAGATCGCCGCCGAGGCCTGGCCGGGCGACGTGATCGGCATCCACAACCACGGCACCATCTCCATCGGCGACACTTTCACCGAGGGCGAGGCGGTCACCTTCACCGGCATCCCCAACTTCGCCCCGGAACTGTTCCGGCGCGCGCGCCTGAAGGATCCGCTCAAGCTCAAGCAGCTGCAGAAGGGCCTGGCGCAGCTGTCCGAGGAAGGCGCCACCCAGTTCTTCCGCCCGATCATGAGCAACGACCTGATCCTGGGCGCGGTGGGCGTGCTGCAGTTCGACGTCGCCGCCTACCGCCTGAAGGACGAGTACGGGGTGGAAGCCATCTTCGAACCAGTCGGCGTGGTCACCGCGCGCTGGGTGCATTGCGACAACGCCAGGAAGCTGGAGGAGTTCCGCGAGAAGAACGCCAACAACCTGGCCGTGGACGCCGCCGGGCAGCTGGTCTATCTCGCCCCGACCCGGGTCAACCTGCAGTTGGCGCAGGAACGGGCACCGGACGTGCGCTTCTCGGCCACGCGCGAAGCCGCGCACACCGTCTCGGTGGCGTAAGCGGCGGGCGGCAGGCGCGCCCGCCGCGCGTTCCTGCCGCCTGGATGACGCCCCCCCCAACCGCCGGCGGGCATGGGGGTGCACCCCGTGCTGCATTGCGGTAAGTTGCTGTCCATGCCTACCGCCGCCCCCCTGCCGCAGCACGCCGTGGACATCCGCGAGGAAATCGCCAGCGCCCTGACCCATGGCCTGGGCGCAGTCACCGCCCTGGGCGCCAGTGCGGTGCTGATCACGCTGGCCGCGATCTATGGCGACGGCTGGCAACTGGCCAGCGCCATCGTCTTCGGCATCGCGCTGCTGCTGCTCTACACCGCCTCGACCCTGTACCACGCCATCCAGCACCCGGTGGCCAAGGGCAGGCTGAAGATCTTCGACCACTGTGCGATCTACATCCTGATCGCGGGCACCTATACGCCGTTCACCCTGATCGGCCTGCGCGGGCCATGGGGCTGGGGGCTGTTCGCCGCGATCTGGACGCTGGCCGTGGGCGGGGTGATCTTCAAGCTGTTCTACACCGGCCGCTTCAAGCGGTTGTCCACGGCCATCTACATCGCCATGGGCTGGCTGGTGGTGGTGGCGATCGAGCCGATGTGGAATTCGCTGGATGCATTCACACTGGGCTGGCTGCTGGCCGGCGGCGTGTCCTACACCCTGGGCACGTACTTCTACCACCGCGAATCGGTGCGCTATTCGCACGCCATCTGGCACCTGTTCGTGATCGCCGGCAGCGTGTGCCACTTCGTCTCGGTCACCGCGCAGATCCTGTAGCACCCGGCGCGCGCCGCACACGCCGCGGCAACATCACCTGCACGCCACGCCAATGAACGCTTCGCGCCGCGTGCACGAGCGCGCGGCAACCATGGCCGCGTGGATACCGCACCTGCCCCCGCCGCACCGCGCGCGTCGCGCTGGCGCCTCCGCCGTCCCGGCATGCGTGGCCAGCGCTGGCTGGCCGTGGCCGGCCTGCTGCTCGCCGCGCTCGTCGTGCTGCTGTTGCTGTGGGACTGGAACTGGTTCAAGGGGCCGCTGGAACGCATGGTGCAGGCGCGCACCGGCCGCGCCCTGCACATCGGCCACCTCGATGTAGACCTGGGCAGCACCAGCACGCTGCGCGCCGACCGCGTCGATTTCGCCAATGCGCCGTGGGCGCAACGGGCGGACATGGCGCGCGCCGCGCGCGTGGAGATCGACCTGCGGCTGTGGCCACTGCTGCGTGGCGACCTGCAGCTGCCGGAGGTGCGCCTGGTCCGCCCGGACGTGCTGCTGCAGACCGCACCGCGCCCCGGCGAGCCGGGCAACTGGGATTTCCTCGGCGGCGGCAACGCAGACCGGCCGTTGCCGCTCAAGCGGCTGCGCGTGGACGACGGCACCCTGCGGTTCGTGGACGCGGCGGGACGCACCGACATCCAGCTTGCCGTCCACAGCGGTGCGCCGAAGCAGGGCAACGCCGCGCCACCGCTGCTGCTGCAGGGCGATGGGCGCTGGCGCGGCGTCTCGTTCAGCGTGCGCGGCGGCACCGAATCGCCGCTGCAACTGGCCGACAGCGACCACCCGTTCCGCCTGCACCTCGATGCCCATGCCGGCGACACCCACGCCACGGCCAGCGGCACGCTGACCAATCCGTTCCAGCTGCAGGTGTTCGACCTGCGCTTCCGCCTCGGCGGCAAGGACCTGGACGACCTGTACCCCCTGCTCGGCATCGCCATGCCCTCCTCGCCCCCGTATCGTCTCGACGGCCGGCTCAGGCGCGACCATGACACCTGGCGCTACGAGAAATTCAGCGGCCAGGTGGGCGACAGCGATCTGGCCGGCAATGTGCGCATCGACGTCGGCGGCGAACGCCCGCGGCTGACCGCCGAGCTGGTCTCGCGCCGGCTCGACTTCGACGACCTCGCCGGTTTCGTCGGCGCGCCCCCGGCAACCGGCGGCGGCGAGAGCGCCAACCCCGGGCAGAAGGCCGCGGCCGCGGCACTGGACGCCAGGCCCACGGTACTGCCCGATACGCCCTACAACCTGGGCAAGCTGCGTGCGATGGACGCGGACGTGCGCTGGAAGGCCCATCGCATCGATTCACCGTCGTTGCCGCTGGACGACATGGATGCGCACCTGCTGCTGGACGACGGCCTGCTGCGCCTGGAACCGCTGAACTTCGGCGTCGCCGGCGGCGACATCCGCAGCACCGTGCGCATGGACGCACGACAGCCACGCATCGCCACCACGCTCGACGCCCGCGTGCGCGGCGTGCAGCTGGGGCGGCTGTTTCCCGATGCGCGCCTTGCGCAGCAGGCCTCCGGCGGCATCGGCGGCCACCTGCGCCTGTCCGGCCACGGCAACTCGGTGGCCGCCATGCTCGGCAGCAGCGACGGCGAGGTGGCCATCGGCATGGGCCGCGGCCATGTCGGCAACCTGCTGATGGAACTGGCCGGGCTGGACGTGGCCGAATCGCTGAAGTTCCTGTTCACCGGCGACCGCCAGATCCCGCTGCGCTGCGCCTTCGCCGACTTCCAGGTGCAGGACGGCCTGATGCAGGCGCGCGCACTGGCCTTCGACACCAGCGATACCCTGGTGGTGGGCGAAGGCAGCGTCAGCCTCGGGCGCGAAACCCTGGACCTGCTGCTGCGGCCGCGGCCCAAGGACAGGAGCATCCTCGCCCTGCGCTCTCCGCTGCGCATCGGCGGCACCTTCAAGGACCCGTCGTTCCGCCCCGACTTCAAGGCATTGGGACTGCGCGGCGCCATCGCCGTGACCCTGGGCAGCATCACCCCGCCGGCGGCGTTGCTGGCCACCTTCGAGACGGGGCCCGGCAAGGACGTCGACTGCGGCGGCCAGTACGCCCGGTAAGGCCGCCGCTGCCGGCTCAGCCGCCGACGATGTACTGCTGCAGCTGGCCCAGTTCGCGGCGCTGCTGTTCGATCACCGACTTGACCAGGTCGCCGATGGAAATCACCCCGAGCACCGCACCGCCCTCGACCACGGGCAGGTGGCGGATGCGGCGGTCGGTCACCAGCTGCAGGCAGTCCTCGACCGTGTCCGCAGGCGTCACGGTGACCACCTCGGCAGTCATGATCGCCGCCACCGGGGTATCGCGCGAAGAGCGGTCGCGCAGCACGATCTTGCGCGCGTAGTCGCGCTCGGAAAGGATGCCGGCCAGCCGTGCCCCGTCCATTACCAGCACCGCGCCGATGCCTTTTTCGGCCATCAGCCGGATCGCATCGATCACCGCGCTGTCCGGCGCTACCGCGTGGATCTCAGGGGACTTGGTCCCGAGCAACTGACGAACGGTCTGCATGGCGTTCTCCCTTGCTGGCGGATGCGTCCGATAGTGCCACGTCGGCCGGCCGCCAGGTGTCAACCAGGTACAACGGCCGCTGCTTGGCCTCCACGTAGAGGCGGCCGAGGTACTCGCCGATCAGGCCCAGCGCGATCAGCTGCACGCCGCCAAGGAACAGGATCACCGCCATCATCGTCGGCCAGCCGGCGACGCGGTCGCCGTACAGCGCGGCCTTGCCCACCACCCAGGCGGCGAAAACGAAAGAGGAGGCCGCGGTCAGCAGCCCGAGATAGGTCGCCACCCGCAGCGGCGCGGTGGAAAAACTGGTGATGCCTTCCAGCGCGAAGTTCCACAGTTTCCAGAGCCCGAACTTGCTGCGCCCGGCCACGCGCGGCGCACGCCGGTACGGCAGCGCAACCCGGCGGAAGCCGACCCAGCCGAACAGGCCCTTCATGAAACGCTGGCGCTCGCGCAGTTGCCGCAGCGCCGCCAGCGCGCGCGGCGACAACAGGCGGAAATCTCCGGTATCGGCGGGAATCGGCGTCTTCGACAGCCGCCCCATCACCCGGTAGAACGCGGACGCGGTGGCGCGCTTCACCCATCCGTCGCCCTCGCGCGCAAGACGCACGCCATACACGTCGTCATGGCCCTGCCGCCACAGCGCGACGAACTGCGCGATCAGCTCCGGCGGGTCCTGGCCATCGGCATCCAGGATCAGCGCCGCGCCTTCGTCCACCAGGTCCAGCCCGGCGGTGAGCGCGGCCTCCTTGCCGAAGTTGCGCGACAGCCGCAGCGCCGCCACCCGCGGGTCGCCCGCCGCCAGCTGCTGCATCAGCGCCCAGGTCGCATCGGTGCTGCCATCGTCCACGTACAGCACCCGGCCATCGATGTCGGGCAGGCATTCGAGCGCGGCGCCAAGGCGCTGGTGCAGCAACGGCAGGGCGTCCTGCTCGTTGCAGGCGGCGATGACGACGGTCAGCCGGTCGCGGTGTGTCATGCGCGCATTCTACGGAAGATCGAACGCATGCCCCCGCGCCGCCGCGGCGGTGGTGTCACTCTCCATCCACGGCATAGCCCGGACCGCCCAACTGCCGTGCCTGGCGCTGGATCCAGGCGGCGCGGCGCTGTACGAACGGGCCCGGCCGGGTCGCGCTGTAGCGCCGCGGCGATGGCAGCACCGCCGCCAGGCGCGCGCTCTCGGCCGGCGACAACCGCGCCGCATCCTTGCCCCAGAACTGCCGCGACGCGGCCTGCACGCCGTAGACCCCATCGCCGAACTCGGCGACGTTGGCGTACATCTCAAGGATCCGCCGCTTCGACCACAGCGCTTCGATCAGCACCGTGTACCAGGCCTCCAGGCCCTTGCGCAGCCAGCTGCGGCCCTGCCACAGGAACAGGTTCTTTGCGACCTGCTGGCTGATCGTGCTGCCGCCGCGCAGGCGCTTGCCACGGGCGTTGTGGTCCATCGCCTTCTCGATCGCTTCAAGGTCGAACCCGTTGTGCAGCGGGAACCGCTGGTCCTCGGCCGCCACCAGCGAGATCGGCACGCTGGCCGCCATCGCGTCCAGGTCGCGCCACTGGTAGTGGATCCGGAACCCCCAGTCGCCCTGCCCCCAGGCTTCGACCTGGCGCAGCGCCATCACCGTGGAAAACGGCGGGTCGACGAACCGCAACACCACCACCTGCACGATGCTGAACAGCGCCAGCGCGCAGGGGGTGATCCACAACCAGCGCCACAACCTGCGCCGGGGCCGTACCTTGCGCTCGTCCTGTTCCGTCCCCATCTGCTTGCCCGACCCCATGAATCCCGACATCGGCGCATTATCCGGCACCGGCGTCCCCATACATGCAGATTCCCATGACCGAAACGTCCGACCTCCTTGTCCGCCTCCTCCTGCCCGAGGCCGGCGTGCGCGGCGTCCATGTCCAGCTCTCCGGCAGCTGGCGTGAAATCCTGTCCCACGGCAGCTACCGCCCCTCGGCCACGCGCCTGCTCGGCGAGGCCTGCGTCGCCTCGGCCCTGTTCACCGGCCACATCAAGATCGACGGCCGCCTGTCCGTGCAGCTGCGCAGCAGTTCGTCGCTGCGCACCCTGTTCGCCGAGTGCACCTCGGCCGGCACCCTGCGCGGCATCGCCCAGGTCGAGGACGGCCAGGACGCCCCGCCCGACCTGTCCCGGCTCGGTGACGGCGCGCTGCTGGCCATCACCATCGAAAACCCGGGCCTGGACCCGCGCGAACCGCAGCGCTACCAGAGCCTTGTGGCGCTGCAGGGCAGCAGCCTGGACGAAGCGTTCGAGGACTACTTCCGCCATTCCGAGCAGTTGCCCACGCGCCTGCTGCTGGCCGCCGACGGCGACCGCGCCGCGGGCCTGCTGCTGCAGAAGCTCCCGGGCGACCAGGGCGACGAGGACGGCTGGGCCCGCGCCGGGGCGCTGTTCGACACCCTGGGACGCGACGAACTGCTGGCGGTAGGCGGCCCCGAGCTGCTGCAGCGCCTGTTCCACGAAGAGCAGGTCGAGACCATGGGCGGCAAGCCGCTGCGTTTCGGCTGCTCCTGTTCGCGCGAGCGGGTGATCGGCATGCTGCAGTCGCTGGGCGAGGACGAAGCCCGCGCCGCCGCCGCCGACAGCGGCCAGGTCGAGGTGCGCTGCGAGTTCTGCGGGCGCGAGTATCACTTCCCTTTGACCGAATTCGGCGTATTGTTTGCAGTCATACCTGCCAGCCAGGCCGCTCCAGAGCGGCTGCAGTAACGGCACCGACGAGCTGCGTTCCCGGGGAGGACGGAGACTTGTTAAGAAAACATAAACAACATACGATCAGAATCTCACGCACCGGGAACTTCCCGGCCCCTGCCCTGTCTGATTGAGTCCATGAACACTTTCCTGCGCCTGCCGCTGGCCTTGCTGATCGCCCTTGGGGTGGCCACGGGCGCGCACGCGCAGAGCAAGCCGCGCGCTCCCCAGGACAGCACCGTGCTGCCGGTCTGGAACAAGGGCAGCGGCAAGGTCGAGGCCCTGCTGTATCTCGAACCCACCGGCGAACAGATGGCCGGGGCGCGCTGGCACTTCGGCCGCAATTCGCTCGATACCGCGTTCGGACTCTCGTCCGGCGACTCGCTCGGCCTGCTGTGCAACAGCAGCCGCGGCAGCAGCATCAGCGGGCTGGCCAGCCACTGCATGCTGGCCAGCCTGGGCGACGACGATGATGACGCCGGCCCCGCCCGCCACCTGTCGGCGACCACTACCTTCAACCGCCCCGGCGGACGCGTCGGCCTGAGCGCCGGCACCGGCCGCGACACGCTGCCGGCGTGGCTGTCGGGCAATGCCAAGGCACCGGCCGCACGCGTGGAACAGAACGACCTGACCGTATTCGGCCAGAAGAACATCGGCCGCGAGGGTTTCGTCTCCATCGGCGGCACCTACGCCAAGGCACGCCTGGTTCCGCTCAGCGACGCCTCGCCCGCCCTCGTCGACCAATGGGACAGCAAGAGCCTGAGCATCGGCGGCGGCTACGGGCCATTCAGCGCCAACATCATCGGCCGCGTCGTCGACGCCCCCGGCCAGCCCGGCAAGTGGGAAGGCATCGGCCTGGGCCTGACCTGGCGCACGCCCTGGAGCGGGCAGCTCACCGTCGGCGCCGAGAACGTCGTCACCCGCGGCAAGAACCCGTTCTCCCCGCGCAACGAGAGCAATGACGAAGGGGCGATCCCCTACGTACGCTACGAGCAGGACCTTTGAGTCCTCCCCGATAGAGCGCCCCCGCATTCATCAGAACGCCTCCGCAAGGAGGCGTTTTTTGTTGCACCTGCAACATTCACTTTGCCGAATTTCACCAAACCCACGCAATTCATTAACGAAGCTTTAATTTCAGAAGAGACGGAAGTACTATCGGGTCAGCCACACGGTTTTGGGACCGTCCCTTTCGGGCCCACCGCGCAGGCGATACCACATGTAACTACCAAGATCACTTGGAGAGAGAGAGCCCATGTATTGCAAGTCCAACAAGCTGCGTGACGCAGTGGTGCTGGCCCTGGTCGCAGGTGTCGGCAGCACCGGCACTGCCTTCGCCCAGGACAACAGCGGCGCCACCAACCTCGACCGCATCGAAGTCACCGGTTCGCGCATCCGCCAGGTCGACGTCGAAACCGCCCAGCCGGTCCTGACCATTTCCCGTGCGGAAATCGAGAACCAGGGCTTCAGCTCCGTCGCCGACATCCTGCAGAACATCTCCGCAGCCGGCAGCCCCACGTTCAGCCGCGCCTCGCCGCTGACCTCCAACCAGGAAGCCGGTGGCCAGTACATCGACCTGCGCAACCTCGGCGCCCAGCGCACCCTCGTGCTGGTCAATGGCAAGCGCCTGGGCATCAGCCCGGCGGGTTACCAGGACATCTCCTCCATCCCGTCCGTCATCGTCGAGCGCATTGAAGTCCTGAAGGACGGCGCCTCGGCGATCTACGGCTCCGACGCGATGGCCGGCGTGATCAACATCATCACCCGCAAGAACTTCGACGGCGCCGAAGCCAATGTCTACACCGGCCAGTACGGCGAAGGCGACGGCCAGAAGCAGACCTACGATTTCATGGTCGGCTTCTCCGGCGAGCGCGGCTCGGTCACCATGGGGGCCGAGTACCACAAGGAAGATCCGGTGTGGGCACGCGACCGCTGGTATACCGCCGAAGCCGATCCGCGTGATCCGGGCAGCAACAACACCACCGTCGGCCAGTGGGGCAACTACAACCGCCTCAACAACCAGTTCCTGCGCAACACCGATGGCAGCCTCAAGCTCGATGCCAAGGGCAATCCGCAGCGTGCAGGCGCGGCCTGGTCGGCCCCGAACCGTGGCAGCAACGCCATCGGCTCCGGCAACTTCCACCCGCAGAATGCCAACGACACCAGCAACTCCATCGACCAGATGCAGCTGCTGACCCCGCTGGAGCGCCGCTCGCTGTTCGTCAACACGAGCTACGACATCACCGATAACGTGCGTTTCACCAGCGACCTGGGTTACACCAAGCGCCAGTCGAACCGCCAGATTGCCGGCTACCCGCTGCAGTCCACCGCTGTTGGTGCCCCGATGGCTGGCGCCATCTGGAAGACCAATCCGGATGGCAGCCGCTCCTTCGTGAGCAATGGCAGCTACTTCAACCCGAACGGCAACGCCGATCTCTACCAGCCGGATCTGGTTGGCTACATCGATCCGGCCACCGGCAAGCCGTACACCCAGAGCAACAACATCGACTGGCGTCGTCGTGGCTGGGAAGTTCCGCGCACCACCGATACCACCCAGACCACCTGGCGCTTCACCGCGGCGCTGGAAGGCTCCTTCGAAATCGGCGACCGCTTTTTCGACTGGGATGCCGGCTACATGTTCAATGAAGCCGACACGACCATCATCAACAACGGCAACTTCTACGTTCCGGCCGTCAAGGCCGCCGTTGGTCCGTCGTTCAAGGATCCGACCACCGGCAAGATCGTCTGCGGTACGCCGGGCAACGTGATCGCCGGCTGCGTGCCGTGGAACCCGTTTGCCGGCTTCGGTACCGGTGCCGTTGCGAATTCGCTGGACGATCCGGCCGTGCGCAACTTCCTGTTCAAGGAAGAGCACGCGGTGGGCAAGACGAGGACGCACGACTACTTCGTCAACCTGGCTGGCTCGATCATCACCCTGCCGGCCGGCGACCTGGGCTTCGCGCTGGGCTACGAGCACCGCAAGGAAGAAGGCGGCTTCACCCCGGACGCCATCGCCCAGTCCGGCGATTCGACCAACCTGGCCTCGGGCCCGACCTACGGCTCGTACAAGGTCGATGAAGGCTACCTGGAACTGAACGTGCCGGTCCTGGCCGACCTGCCGGGCGCCAAGGAACTGACCTTCAACGCGGCTACGCGTTACTCGAAGTTCGATACCTTCGGCAACACCACCAACAACAAGTTCGGCATGAAGTGGCGTCCGATGGACGACCTGCTGGTCCGTGCCACCTATGCCGAGGGCTTCCGCGCCCCGACCATCGGTGACCTGTACGGCGGCGGCTCGCAGACCTTCGCCACCGGCTTCCAGGATCCGTGCGACGTGCTTTACGGCAAGGCCGCCAACTCGCCGCGCTGCCTCAAGGACGTCGGCGCGAACTTCCGCCAGCTGAAGCAGGGCTTCGTGCCGATCACCGGCCCGAACGGCAACCAGACCCCGGTCCCGTTCGTGTCCGGCTCCAACATCAACCTGCAGCCGGAAATGTCCACCTCCAAGACCATCGGCCTGGTCTACAGCCCGAAGTTCGTGCAGGGCCTGACCATGGCGCTGGACTGGTGGAATGTCCGCATCGACGACACCGTGGTCTCGGATTCGCCGAACGCGATCATGAACGACTGCTATGTCAACCTGATCGAATCGCGCTGCGCCATGTTCAAGCGTGATCCGGCCCAGGGCAACATCGTCAGCGACCTGACCTACGGCAGGCGCAATGCGGGTTACTACCTGACCGAAGGTTTCGATTTCGACGCCAACTACGCGCTGGACACCGACTGGGGCCGTTTCAGCGCCAAGTGGGCCACCACCTACGTCAGCAAGTTCGAAATCAAGAGCACCAACGACGCGGGCACCAAGCCGAGCCAGGTCAATGGTTTCGAAGAGTACTTCCGCATCCGCTCCAACCTGAGCCTGGGCTGGAGCAAGGGTGACTGGTCCGCCAACTATGGCGTCCGCTACTACTCCAGCACCAAGGAAGACTGCACCCCGGGCTACGGCTGTAGCGATCCGGATTACTTCAGCCCGACCGCGAACAAGGTCCTTCCGCAGAACCGCCTGGGTGCCACCACGTTCCACGACGTGCAGGTTTCCTGGCAGGCTCCGTGGAATGCCCGCATCGCCATTGGCGCGAACAACGTGTTCAACCGCGTTGGTCCGATCATGTACAGCCAGGCTGCGTCGAACTTCTCGTACTACGGTGGCTTCGATACCGGCCGCTTCCTGTACATGAAGTACAACCAGAAGTTCTGATCGGCTGATTGATCAGCGTTTCAAGCAACGGCCCCGAAAGGGGCCGTTGTCTTTTTGCCGGAAGCAGAACGCGGCGAAGACACAAAAAAGCCGCGGCATGCGCGGCTCTTCCATCGTCCATCTCGCCTGCATTCACCCGTTCGGGATCAGCGTCTCGATCACGTGCTCGACGTAGGACTCGAATTCCTCGCGCGCCTGCCGGGGCTGCTGCAGCTGCAGCGACAGCTGCAGGAAGCCCACGTAGGCCGCGTAGGCCAGGCGCGCGCGGTGGCGCGCGTCGGTGGAGCTCAGCCCGGCCTGGCGGAACGAGGCCATCAGGTACTCCAGCCGGCGTTGCGAAACGCGGTCGATCACCGGCCGCACCAGCGGGTTGTCGAGCGCCTTGAGCAGCTCGCTGTAGATCACATGCGGGGTCACTTCATGCGCGACCAGCTGGAACAGCGCGCGCAGGCGCGTGCGCGGATCGGGCACTTCCTCCAGGCTGCCGAACACCTGCTGCTGCTCGACCAGCTCCCACCGTTCCAGCGCGGCCTGCAGCAGCGCGTCGCGCGAGGGAAAGTGCCAGTAGAAGCTGCCCTTGGTGACACCGAGGCGGCGAGCCAGCGGCTCCACCGCGACCGCGCCGACCCCCTGCTCCGCGATCAGGTCCAGGGCAGCCTGGGCCCAGTCATCCGCGCTGAGGCGGCTGTTGCGTGTACCGCGGGGTTCCGCCGGGGAAGCTGAAGATTCGTTCATCCGCTGATTTAACCATACGCCGGGGACTGGTTGCAGTATGCGCCGCGCCAGCGCCCCGCGCGACGGCCCATCGCCGCCCGGCAACGCCCTGCCGGACAAGGCGCGCCAATCCATACCCACCAGTATTGACGGCGCCTGACCATATCCATACCATCGGGTACGGTTATATCCCCGAGAACCGCATGCACGCGCAAGACACCCGGCTGGAAGGTGCCCACGGCATCGGACTGGCTGCTTCGAAAACCACCGGAAGCAAGTCGCCGATCCTGCTCGCGCATGGCTTCGGCCAGACCCGTGGCGCCTGGACCGCGACCGCCGCGGCGCTGCATGCCGCCGGCCATCCCACGCTGGCCTTCGATGCACGCGGCCACGGCGGCTCGGACTGGAATCCGTCCGACCTGCCCTATCACGGCGAACAATTCACCGATGACCTGATCGTGGTCGCCGGCGAGCTGCGGCGGCCGCCGGTGCTGGTCGCCGCTTCGATGGGCGGGCTGTTCGGGCTGATGGCCGAAGCGCGCTGGCCGGGCCTGTTCGCGGCCATGGTGCTGGTGGACATCACCCCGCGCTGGGAAACCCGCGGCGTCGAGCGCATCCTTGCTTTCATGAGCGCGCATCCGGACGGCTTCGCATCGCTGGAAGCGGCCGCCGACAGCATCGCCCGCTATCTGCCGCACCGCCCGCGCAAGAGCGAGGACGCGCTGCGCGCGTTGCTGCGCCCCACCGGCAGCGGCCGCTGGAGCTGGCACTGGGATCCGCGGCTGGTGGAGGAACTGGCGCGCGACAGCGAGCAGCACCAGGACGCCATCGCCGAGGCCGCACGCCGCGTCGAATGCCCGGTGATGCTGGTCAGCGGCGGCCGCAGCGACCTCGTCACCCCGCAGACGGTGGCAGAATTCCTGGCGCTGGTGCCGCATGCGCGGCACGTGCATCTGCCCGACGCCACGCATATGGTGGCAGGCGATGACAACGACGCGTTTACCGCCGCCGTGTTGAACTATCTGGACGCACTGCCCCCGGCTGCCGCCGCAGCGTCCGCCCGAACCGAGCACGTTACCGGAGCAAGTCAATGAGTACTGTCGTTCCCTTCCTGGCCCTGCTGCTGGCAGCGGCCTTCGTTGCCTACCACCGCATGCGGCTGGTCACCTGGACGGTGATCGGCGCCGTGCTGCTGGGCGTCTGCTGGTTCGCCGGCGTCAACCCGACCGCGGTCATCGTCGCCGCGGCGATCCTGGCCCTGGTCAGCGCGCTGGTGCTGCTGCCGTTCCTGCGCAAGCCGCTGATCACCTCGCCGTTCATGGGCGTGTTCCGCAAGGTGCTGCCGCCGCTGTCCAAGACCGAGCGCATCGCCCTGGAGACCGGCTCGGTCGGCTTCGAAGGCGAACTGTTCACCGGCGACCCGGACTGGCAGAAGCTGCTGGATTACCCCAGGCCGCAGCTCACCGCCGAGGAACAGGCCTTCCTCGACGGTCCGGTCGAGGAGCTGTGCCGGATGGTCAACGACTGGGAGATCACCCACGTCCATGCCGACCTGCCGCCGGAGCTGTGGACCTTCATCAAGAACAACAAGTTCTTCGGCATGATCATCCCCAAGCAGTACGGCGGCCTGGGCTTCTCCGCGCTTGCGCACCACAAGGTCATCCAGAAGCTGGCCTCGATCTCCAGCGTGGTCAGCTCCACCGTCGGCGTGCCCAACTCGCTGGGCCCGGGTGAACTGCTCAACCACTACGGCACGCAGGAACAGAAGGACTACTACCTGCCGCGGCTGGCGGCAGGCACCGAAGTGCCCTGCTTCGGCCTGACCGGTCCGTTCGCCGGTTCCGATGCCACCTCCATCCCCGACTTCGGCATCGTCTGCCGGGGTACCTGGAACGGCGAGGACGTCCTGGGCCTCAGGCTGACCTTCGACAAGCGCTACATCACCCTGGCGCCGGTAGCCACGCTGATCGGCCTGGCGTTCCGCATGTACGACCCCGATGGCCTGCTCGGCGATACCAAGGACATCGGCATCACCCTGGCGCTGCTGCCGCGCGAGACCCCCGGGGTCGAAGTCGGCCGCCGCCACTTCCCGCTGAACTCGCCGTTCCAGAACGGCCCGATCCGCGGCAAGGACGTGTTCATCCCGCTCAGCCAGATCATCGGTGGCCCGGAGAAGCGCGGCCTGGGCTGGAACATGCTCAACGAATGCCTGGCCGTGGGCCGCTCGATCACCCTGCCGTCCACCGCCTCGGGCGGTGCCAAGGCCGGCGCGGTGATCACCGGCGCCTATGCCCGCATCCGCAAGCAGTTCGGCCTGTCGGTCGGCCGCTTCGAGGGCGTGGAGGAAGCGCTGGCCCGCATCGGTGGCAAGGCCTACAAGATCAGCGCGCTGTCGCAGGCCACGGCCGCGGCGGTGGACCGCGGCGACGTGCCGTCGGTGCCCTCGGCCATCGCCAAGTACCACTGCACCAACATGAGCCGCGAGTGCATCAGCGACATGATGGACGTCATCGGCGGCAAGGGCATCATCCTCGGCCCGCGCAACTTCGCCGGCCGCAGCTGGCAGGCCGCGCCCATCGCGATCACCGTGGAAGGCGCCAACATCATGACCCGCAGCCTGCTGATCTTCGGCCAGGGCGCGATCCTGTGCCATCCGTGGGTGCTGAAGGAAATGAAGGCCGCCCAGGACGAGGACCGCAAGGCCGGCCTGCGCGAGTTCGACCAGGCGCTGTTCGGCCACGTGCGCTTCGGCATCTCCAACGCCGTGCGTTCGTTCTGGTTCGGGCTCACCGGCGCACGCTTCGGTGCCGCCCCGGGCGACGCCTACACCCGCCGCTACTTCCGCAAGCTGGACCGCTATTCCGCCAACCTGGCGCTGATGGCCGACATCTCGATGATGACCCTGGGCGGCAAGCTCAAGTTCAAGGAATCGCTGTCCGGCCGCCTGGGCGACGTGCTTAGCCACATCTACATGACCAGCGCGATGCTCAAGCGCTATCACGACGAAGGCGCGCCGACGGCAGACCAGCCGCTGCTGGCGTGGGCGTTCCACGACAGCGTGCACCGCATCGAGGAAGCGTTGTCGGCGGCGCTGCGCAACTTCCCGATCCGCCCGATCGGCTGGCTGATGTGGGCGCTGATCTTCCCGTTCGGCCGCCGCGCCGAAGCTCCGGGCGACCGCCTGAGCCGCCGCGTCGCCGCCACCCTGATGTCGCCCAACGAAGCCCGCGACCGGCTCGCCCAGGGCGTGTTCCTGACCCCGTGCGAGAACAACCCCGGTGGCCGCATCGCCAGCTACCTGACCAAGGCGGTCATGGCCGAGCCGGTGGAGCGCAAGTTCCTCAAGGCGCTCAAGACCAAGGGCATCGAGGCACTGACCTTCCCGGCGCAGCTGGACGAGGCGGTGGCCGAGGGCGTCATCACCCAGGACGAGCGCACCCTGCTGGAAGAACTGCGCGCGATCACCCTGGATACCATCACCGTGGACGACTTCGACCCGCACGAACTGCGCGCGGCGTCGTACTACGACCGCCAGGACCGGCAGCCGCAGCAGGTGGCCTGACCCGGGCCATCGGACGCAACCGGAACGGCGGGCGCATGCCCGCCGTTTTCTTTTCAACGAGGCAGGCATGACACTCCCATTGCTGACGTTGTACCGGCGCCTGGCGCGCTGGCCGGGCGGGCGCTGGCTGTTCACCCGCGCGGTGTGCTTCAAGGCGCCCTACTTCGCCAGTATCCGACCATGCATCACCGTGCTCGAAACAGGCCGCTGCGAAGGCACGCTGGCCGACCGCCGCGCAGTGCGCAACCACCTCGGCACCGTGCATGCCATCGCGCTGTGCAACCTCGCCGAGCTGACCGCCGGGTTGATGACCGACGCCTCGCTGCCGGCCGGCATGCGCTGGATCCCCAAGGGCATGCAGGTACGCTACCTGGCCAAGGCGCGCGGTCGACTGCACGCGGTCGCCGTGCCGGAACGCCCGATCGCCAGCGGCACCGTCGGCTACGAATTGCCCGTGCGCGTGGGCATCAGCGATGCCGCCGGCACCGAGGTGTTCGTCGCCCACATCGCGATGTGGGTGTCGCCGCGCCACGGAAACGGGTGAGCCATGGACACCGCCGAACTACTGGTGCGCCTGGGGGGCGTGCACAGCCTGGGCTTCGCGGCCTTCCACCTGGCCTTCTGGAAACTGTTCGACTGGAAACGCGACCTCGCCCGCAACAGCCGGGCCAACCGCGCGATCATGCAGATCCTCAATCTGCGCCTGGTCTACGTCTTCCTGGGCATGGGCGTACTGGCGCTGGCGTTCGGCCGCGAACTGCCCGCCACGCCGCTGGGACGGGCGCTGCTGGGATTCATGACGTTGTTCTGGGTGGGACGCCTGCTGGAGCAGTTCGTATTCCTGCGCATCCACGACTGGCGCGTGCATCTGTTGAGCGCGTTGTTCGCGCTGGGCGCGGCGCTGCATGCCGTGCCGCTGTCGCTGGCCTGAGGCGCGCGGTCGAGCCGCGCGCGCCCTGCACCGGCATCAGCGGGAGCGTGGCGCCTCCGCCGCCGGCACGCCCTCGGGGCGACGCGACAGCCGCCAGCCGATGCCGGCAGCGATCACCGCGGCGGCCGCACTGACGCCGGCGAAACCGGCGGTGCCCACGCCCAGCACGCGCAGCCAGTTCATGCCCAGCGCGATGGACATGTCGCCGAACCGCCATACCGCCGTGTCCACGGCGTTCTGGCCCTTGTAGCGCACGTTGCGCGGCACCCGGGTGTACAGGCTGTGCCGCGCCGGCTCGGCCATGCCATAGGCCAGGCCGCGACTGACGATCAGTGCGATCGCCACCGCCGGCATGCCCATCAGCAACGGCGCGTGCGGATCGCGCGCGAACAGCACCAGCGACAGCGCGCAGACGCTGACCAGCGCCCAGATCATGATGACGATGCCCGGCCCCCTGCGCGGCAGCAGCCAGCGGGTGAGGGTGAGCTGGGTGATGGCGGTCAGCACGTTGCCGGCCAGGTCGATATTGGCGGCAAAGCGGGTACGCGCCACCGCGTCGGCGAACGTAGCGCCTGAATAGTCGGTCACCAGCGCATAGTTCACCGTGCCGATGCCGTCGGCCAGCAGCAGCAGGATCGACATGTTGCGGATGAACGGGTCGGCGAACACCTGCTTGAGCCCGTCGAACATGCCACCGCCGACCGCGGCCTCGTGCCCGGGTTCATTGCGACGCGCGCCATGCCGTCGCGCCCAGCGCCCGAGCGCGACCACGCACCCCAGCGCCAGGCACAGCAGCGCCGCCGATACCACCAGCAGCGGCGCCACGCCGATCACGCCGACCAGCGAACGGGTCAGCATCGGGCCGGCGACCGCGCCCACCGTACCGGCCACGGCAATGACCGGGAACAGGCGCCGCGCCTGCCCGCTGTCCCAGATGTCGGACATGAAGCTCCAGAACACCGACACCACGAACAGGTTGAACACGCTCACCCAGACGAAGAACATCACCCCCAGCGTCTTCGGCCCCAGCAGCTCCGGCCATGCGAACAGCGGGACGAAGCCGAGCAGGCAGGCGATGAAGAACACCTGGACCACCGGCATCACCACCCGTCGCGGCCAGCGCGTCACCAGCGCGGCGAACAGCGGCGACAGCAGCAGGGTGCCGATGAACGTGGCGCCGTAGAACCAGGGCAGCTGGGTCGAGCCGACCGCGGCGGCCAGCTGCTCGCGCAGCGGGCGGATCACGTAGTACGCGGCCAGCACGCAAAAGAAATAGGCGAAGGACAGCGCGACCGCCAGCCGCTCCCCCGCATGTACCCTGCCCTGACCGGACCGCATCGGCCTGCACCCGTCGCAACAAAGCGCGCACGGTATCCGATGCACTGCAACATCGCCAGTGCGGGCCTGTGTCCCGGCTATGCTGGCGATACGCCAGGGGGGAGCGCGATGCGGGAATTCGACTACATCATCATCGGTGCCGGTTCGGCCGGGTGCGTGCTGGCCAACCGGCTCAGTGCCGATCCGCAGGTACAGGTGCTGCTGGTCGAGGCCGGCCCGCGCGACCGCAACCCGTTCATCCACATGCCGGCCGGGCTGGCACGGCTGGCCGACAACCGCCGCCTCAACTGGAGCTACCACACCGAACCGGAACCGCAATTGCAGGGACGGCGGCTGTGGTGGCCGCGTGGCAAGGTCCTGGGTGGCTCGAGCTCGATCAACGCGATGTGCTACGTGCGCGGCGTCGCCGGCGACTACGACCGCTGGGCCGCGGCCGGTGCCACCGGCTGGGACTGGGCCGGGGTGCTGCCGTGGTTCCGCCGGAGCGAGCACAACAGCCGCGGCGGCGACGCGCTGCACGGCGACAACGGCCCGCTGCATGTTTCGGACCTGCGCCACGTCAACCCGCTCAGCCATGCCTTCGTCGAAGCCGGCGTGCAGGCCGGCCATCCGCACAATCAGGATTTCAACGGACCAACCCAGATCGGCGTCGGCCTGTACCAGGTGACGCAGAAGGAAGGTGCGCGCTGTTCGTCGGCCGCCGCCTATCTGGCGCCGGTACGGCAGCGTCGCAACCTGCAGGTACTGACCGGGGCCCAGGTCGAGCGCATCCTGGTCGACGCCGGCCGCGCGCACGGCATCGCCCTGCGCCACGGCGGGCAACGCCGGCACCTGCGCGCGCGATGCGAGGTCCTGCTCAGCGCCGGCGCGGTCAATTCGCCGCAGCTGCTGATGCTCTCCGGGATCGGCCCGGCCGATGCCCTGCGCGCCCACGGCATCGCGGTGCAGCTCGACCAGCCGCAGGTCGGCGCCAACCTGCAGGACCACCTGGACATCTGCACCCTGTACCGCACCGTTCCCGGGGTCAGCTACGACCGCGCCAGCGAGCTGAAGATCGCGTTCGACTGGTTCCTGCGCGGCCATCGCGGCGCCGGCAGCAGCAACATCGCCGAGGCCGGCGGCTTCGTGCGCTCGCGCCTCGCCGCCGACGAGCGCGCCGACATCCAGTTCCATTTCGTACCGGCGATGCTCGACGACCACGGCCGCCATCGGCTGCCTGGCGACGGCTACACCCTGCACGCCTGCTACCTGCACCCGCGCAGCCGCGGGCACATCGCCCTGGCCGGCGCGGACCCGTCGCTACCGCCCAGGATCCACGCCAACTACCTGGGCGACAGCGACGGCTTCGACCTGCGGATGATGATCGAAGCCGCACGCCTGAGCCGCGACCTCCTGCGCCAGCCCGCGTTCGATCGCTGGCGGCGCGCACCGGTCTTCCCCCCGCGCGAGGACCTGGACGATGCCGGGCTGGAAGCGTTCATCCGCGCCAAGGCCGAAACCATCTACCACCCGGTCGGCACCTGCCGCATGGGCAGCGACGACGCGGCGGTGCTCGACCCGCAGTTGCGGCTGCGCGGCGTGGAGGGACTGCGCGTGATCGATGCCTCGGCGATGCCCACGCTGGTCAGCGGCAACACCAACGCACCGGTGATCATGATGGCCGAGCGCGCGGCGGCGTTGATCCTCGATCCACGGGCGGGATCAGCGCCCTGGTCGTGATCCAGCGACAAAACCCAGCAATATCAAGATGATGCCTATTCATCTTCTCCCCGTTTGTGCAATCGAGAAAAGCGGCGCTAGAATCGGCGACAGCCTTAGCTAGCAGGCATCGATCACGATGAAAGACAACAGCAGACGCCGGCGCTTCCGTCCGGTGGCATCGGGATTGCTCGGTGTGTTGATGCCCTTCGCACTGTCAACCACCGCCCAGACACCCACCGCTCCGCAGCCGCTGCCGGAATCGCCCCCGCAGCTGCCGGTCAACCTCGAGAACGCGCCGATGCAGTCGCCGACGCAGCCGATGCCCTACCGGGTCGCGCTGCGTCCGGACCAGGTGCAGGCACTGCCCGACGGCTTCAACGTCGCCGCCATCGAATCGATGGCAGAGCAGCTCACCTACGGCAACCGCGTGCCCGGCATCGCCATGGCGATCGTGCAGAACGGCCGCGTGCTGTCCGCGCGCGGATTCGGCGTCACCGACATCGGCAACCCGCAGCCGGTGGACGCGCACACCGTGTTCCGCCTGGCCTCGCTGTCCAAGGCCTTCGCCGGCACCATGGCCGGGTTGCTGGTCAACGACGGCACCCTGCGCTGGGACAGCAAGGTCACCGACTATGTGCCCGGCTTTCAGCTGGGCACGCCCGAAGCGACCCACCGGCTGACCGTGGCCGACGTGCTCAGCCACCGCGTCGGCCTGCCGTACAACGCCTACGACCGCGACATCGAGGCCAACGCCGACTACTACACGCTGACCCGCAAGCTCGCCAGTGCGCCGCTCAAGTGCGAGCCGGGCGATTGCTACGCCTACCAGAACGTCGCCTTCAGCCTGATCGGCGACGTGGTCTACGCGGCCTCGGGCAGTTTCTACGAGCAGGCCGTCGAGCGCCGCATCTTCAAGCCGCTGGGCATGAACGACGCCAGCCTCGGCCTGGCCGGCATCCAGGCCAGCCCGCGCTGGGCGCGCCCGCACGTGCGCAGCCGCAACGGCTGGGTGTCGCTGTCGCCCAAGCCCACCTATTACCGCGTCGCCCCGGCCGCCGGCGTCAACGCCAGCGCCAGCGACATGGCGCAATGGCTGCTGGCGCATACCGGCCACCGCCAGGACGTACTGCCGGCACCGCTGCTGGCCACCCTGCATGCACCGCTGGTCAACACGCCCGGCGAGATGCGTTCGGGCTGGCGCCGCCAGCGGCTGGACTCGGCCGGCTATGCGCTGGGCTGGCGCGTGTTCGATTACGCCGGCCATACCGTGGTGTTCCATGCCGGCGCGGTACAGGGCTATCGCGGCCTGGTCGCCCTGTTGCCCGAGCGCGATCTCGGCATCGCCGTGATGTGGAATGGCGAGAGCAGCGTGCCCAGCGGGCTGATGCCGACCATCCTCGATCGCGCCATCGGCCTGCCGACGCAGCGCTGGCTGGACGTGGATACCGACTTCGGCAGCGACAACCTGATGGCCGAGGACACGCCGGCCAATCCGCCGCGCGGGCGGAAGGGCGTCGCCTCCGACCGGGCCACCGCGTCTCCGCACTGAGCCGGCGCTCCGGTACGCAACGACAAGGCGGCTTCGGCCGCCTTTTTCGTTGCCCCGCATCCGGAACGGTACCCGCGACCGGTCCCGCGCCCCGGGTGCAATCACCCGGCGTTTCCCGGGATCGGCGCATCTGCGCCTTCGGTCACCGGGAGCGGACCGGCGCGAGCGGCTGGCGATGCGCCGCGCCACCGCGACCTTCGCCAGCAGGCGTCCGCATGCGGCACCTGTCATCCCTGGCAGCAGGTGGCACGCCGGCCGCGCGCCGGGTAACGCGCGCGCATAAAAAAACTCCCTCCCCGCTGGGCAGTCGGGGAAGGAGTTCCAGGTACAGCTTCAGCGCTGGATCAGATCAGCGGCGCCGGGGTGGCCGGAAGCGCGACCGGAGCCGCCTTCTTCTTGCGGGCAGCCGGCTTCTTCTTGGCAGCAACCTTCTTGGCGGCCGGCTTCTTGGCAGCAGCCTTCTTCGCGACCTTCTTCACCGCCTTCTTGGCGGTGGCCTTCTTGGCGGTCGCCTTCTTGGCGACCTTCTTCACCGCCTTCTTGGCGGTGGCCTTCTTGGCGACCTTCTTCACTGCCTTCTTGGCGGTGGTCTTCTTGGCAACCTTCTTCGCCGCCTTCTTCACCGCCTTCTTGGCGGTGGCCTTCTTGGCGACCTTCTTCACTGCCTTCTTGGCGGTCGCCTTCTTGGCAACCTTCTTCACTGCCTTCTTGGCGGTGGCCTTCTTCGCGACCTTCTTCACTGCCTTCTTGGCAGCAGCCTTCTTCGCGACCTTCTTCACCGCCTTCTTGGCGGCCGGCTTCTTCGCAGCTTTCTTCGTGGCCATTGGATGGCTCCTCGTCAGTGATCTATGGAATTGAAATGCCCAGTTGAAGCAAATCCGCGGTGTATCGCGGTGGACCGACGATGCGTCAGCCGCATCGTGACGGATACAGAAACACCCGCAACGATTCCCGCCACGGGTGCCATGTCTTGTTCGGGGGGTGTTTCGCGGAAGGAAGCGACTCCTGCTCCACCATCTGCGCAATCGTGGCGGACGTCCAGGTTGTGCTTCGCATCTGAATGTTGATCCGGCTCACTCGCTTCCGCAGCAAAGGTCTGCTGGGCGAAACCTAATCACGGTTTTTTTTACTGTCAACTACCCGCGCGCAACTTTTTACGGAAAGCTTCACGTCGACCCTGCCGGCAACACCCGTCTTCGCCACCCGCACATCCATCGATGCCGCCGCGCGCATCGCGCATGCAATGCCGGCGCACGCGAAAAACACCGTAAAAAAAGCACTATTCGTTGTCGACCGGCACGCGCGACGTCGTGCGTCGCGTGCGCGCCGCCGGCGGCCGCGCAGTTCCGGGCGTGTGAAAAAAAAATGTCGGCGCGACCTGATTTCGATCCGCTGCGGACGTGCCCGTGCGCACCGCGGGGAAGGTTTTGCGCAAACACTTCGCACCCGCGAGAGCCATCGCGGACGTCCCGCCGATCGCGAACGCGGCCTTCGGTTGCCACTTCGTCGGGCGGTCGAGGCGTCGCGTGCGGACATCGCTCGACGCCGGCCATGCACCGGAACCCGACGACCGATCACCGGCGTCGTACCAGCACCCGCCCGCCGCATCAGCAAGGCGACCGACCGGCGACACGCCACCGGACTCGCGGATGCCGGAAACGGAAACGGCCGCACAAGGCGGCCGTTTCCGTTTACCCGAGGCGATCGGATCAGTGGTCGTCGTTTTCCAGCAGTTCGGCGTAGTCGTCCGGACCCAGCAGTTCATTGACCTGCTCCGGCTCGGACATCTCGACGACGAACAGCCAGCCTTCGCCGTAGGCATCTTCGTTGATGGTTTCCGGCTTGTCGGCCAGCGCTTCGTTGACTTCGACCACGGTGCCCGACACCGGGCTGTACACGTCGGAGGCGGCCTTGACCGACTCGACCACGGCCGCGGCGTTGCCGGCCTGCACCGTGTCGCCGACGGCGGGCAGTTCGACATAGACCAGGTCACCGAGCAGGCCCTGCGCGTGGTCGGAAATGCCGACGGTGACGCGGCCGTTGCCTTCGGCGCGTGCCCATTCGTGGGATTTGAGGAATTTGAGGTCGCCGGGGATCTCGCTCATGGAACTGCTCCGGAAGAAACGGTGGACGGGATGGACGTCTAGTTTAACGGACGGCGCGGGACGATGCCCCGCGCGCCCATGGAAGGTCAGCCGTTGATGCCGGGCTGCGGCTGGCCGTCGCGCACGAACGGGAACTTGACCACGCGCACCGGAACTTCCTTGCCGCGGATGTCCACGCGCACATCGCCCGGTTCGCCGGCCGGCACCCGGGCGAAGGCGATGGCCTTGCCCAGCGTCGGCGAGAACGTGCCGGACAGGATTTCGCCCTCGCCGTTGGCGGTGAGCACCCTCTGCCCGTGGCGCAGCACGCCCTTGTCGTCCATCACCAGGCCGATCATCTGCCGCGCGTTGCCGGCGGCCTTCTGCGCCTCCAGCACGTCGCGGCCGATGAACGCGCGGCCCTCGTCGAGGGCGACGGTCCAGGCCAGCGCGGCTTCGTACGGGGTGACGCCCTCGTCCATGTCCTGGCCGTAGAGGTTCATGCCCGCCTCCAGGCGCAGCGTGTCGCGCGCACCAAGACCGGCCGGCTTCACGCCGGCGGCCAGCAGCGCGTTCCAGAACCCGACCACCGCCGCCTGCGGCAGCAGCACCTCATAACCGTCCTCGCCGGTGTAGCCGGTGCGCGCCACGAACAGCGGCACGCCGTCGGTGGAAGCGACGTCCAGCGCGGCGAAGCGGCCGAGCTTGTCCAGCGCGGTACGGTCGCCCTCGGCGACCAGGCCGGCGACCAGCGCGCGCGCCTGCGGCCCCTGCACCGCGACGATCGCCAGGTCCTCGCGCTCGATCACCTCCACGCCGAAGGCCTGGGCATGCTGGCGGATCCAGGCAAGGTCCTTCTCGCGGGTGGAGGCGTTGACCACCATGCGGAAGAAGTCGTCGGCCAGGAAGTAGACGATCAGGTCGTCGATCACCCCGCCCTGCGCGTTGAGCATGCAGGAATACAGCGCCTTGCCGGTGACCTTGAGCTTGTCGATCGAATTGGCCAGCAGCTGGCGCAGGAACTCGCGGGTGCGGGCGCCCTTCAGGTCGACCACGGTCATGTGGCTGACGTCGAACATGCCCGCGGCGCGGCGCACCAGGTGGTGCTCGTCGATCTGCGAACCGTAATGGATCGGCATGTCCCAACCGCCGAAATCGACCATCTTGGCGCCGAGCGAGCGGTGGGTTTCGTTGAGGAGAGTCTTCAGGGTCATGGCCGTTCCATGCGAGGAAAGACGCCATTATCCCAGATGGCCCGGGGCAAAGCCCATGGCGGCACGGAACCCGCGCCGCCCTGCCTCAGGCCTCCTGCACCTTCAGCGTCATGCCGTCTACCGCCACCACCCGCACATGGCGGCCGGCCGGCAGGTCCGGGCCGGCGACCACCCAGAACGCATCGTCGAGCCTTGCCCGGCCAACGCCGTTGGCGATGGCCTGGTCCAGCACCACCACCCGCCCGATCAACTGCTCGGCGCGGCGGTTGAGCAATGGCTGGTCGCTGGGCCGCGCACGCCGGCGGAACCAGGTGCGGTAGACCTGGATCGAGACGAAGCTGAGCACCACGAACAGCACCACCTGCATCAGCACGGGCAGCCCGTCGTACGCCCACACCACCAGGAACACGGCGGCCGCGGCGAAGCCCATCCACAGCATGAATGCGCCCGGAGCCATCGCTTCGGCAGCGAACAGGATCACCGCCAGCGCCGCCCAGCCCACCACTTCCCAGCGCATGGCTCAGCGCCCCAGCGGCGGCGGGTTGCCGCGCGACGGCGATGCCTTGCGCTCTTCCTGCTTGGCGAAGGCCTCGCGGGCCAGCTCGGCGACACCGGCAATGGAACCGATCACGCCGCTGGCTTCCATCGGCATCAGCACCAGCTTCTGGTTGGGCGAGCTGGCCAGTTCGCGGAAGGCCTCCACGTACTTCTGCGCGATGAAATAATTGATCGCCTGCACGTCGCCCTGGGCGATGGCCTCGGACACCATCGACGTGGCCTTGGCCTCGGCCTGCGCCAGGCGCTCGCGCGCCTCGGCATCGCGGAACGCGGCCTCCTTGCGGCCCTCGGCCTCCAGCACCGCCGCCTGCTTCTCGCCGTCGGCACGCAGGATTTCGGCCTGGCGCAGGCCCTCGGCCTCGAGGATCTGCGCGCGCTTCTCGCGCTCGGCCTTCATCTGCCGCGCCATCGAATCGACCAGATCGCGCGGCGGCTGGATGTCGCGGATCTCGATGCGGTTGACCTTGATGCCCCAGGGATTGGTGGCATGGTCGACCACGCTCAGCAGCTGCGCGTTGATGGTCTCGCGCTGGCTGAGCGATTCGTCCAGGTCCATCGAGCCGATCACCGTGCGGATGTTGGTCTGCACCAGTGCGATCATCGCCACCTCCAGGTTGGCGACCTCGTAGGCGGCCTTGGCCGCATCCAGCACCTGGAAGAACACCACGCCGTCCACCCGCACCACCGCATTGTCCTTGGTGATGACTTCCTGGCTGGGCACGTCCAGCACCTGTTCCATCATGTTGACCTTGCGGCCGACGCCGTAGACCACCGGGATCAGGAAATGCAGTCCAGGCGACATGGTGTGGGTATAGCGGCCGAAACGCTCCACCGTCCACTCATACCCCTGCGGCACCATGCGCACCGTCTTGAACAGCACGATCGCACCGCCCACCAGTATCACCGCCGCGAGAAAAAAGCCGCCGCCCATCAGTACGCTCCTTGTGGAACCCGATCCCCGGGTATGCAACGAGTATAGCCAGCCCGCGGAGGCTGGGACGGCAGCCGGCCGCGCAGCACCTGCACGAACATCATCCAGGCGCCGGCGAATGAATACGGCGGATGACTGAACGTGGCCGGACGGTTGTGCTCGAACAAGAAATGACCCACCCAGGCGAATCCATAGCCGCAGCCCAGCGCCGCCAGCACCCGCTCGGCACCGCTGCCCGGCACATGCAGCCGGCGGCAGGTGCGGTTGCGGTGTTGACCGAGGTAGAACGGACAGAACTCGCGGAAGCTGGCGAAGCGGACCATTGGCGCACCCGGGGCGGGTACTGCGCGCAGCATGGCGCCCTAGGGCGCAGCGCCTCGCGGGGCGGCCATGATCACGCCCATGCCCAACAGGCACAGGGCGGCGCCGAGCAGGTCCCAGCGGGTCGGCACCACGCCATCCACGCGCCACAGCCAAAGCAGTGCGACACAGACATAGACGCCGCCATAGGCGGCATAGACGCGGCCGCTGGCGGTCGGGTGCAGGGTCAGCAGCCAGACGAACAACGCCAGACTGGCCGCCGCCGGCAGCAGCAGCCAGGCGCTGCCCTGCTGGCGCAGCCACAGCCACGGCAGGTAGCAACCGACGATCTCGGCCAGCGCGGTCACCCCGAACAGCGCCAGGGTCTTGATCACGGCGCGCCCTGCTCCCCGCGCTTGACCGCCTGCCACAGCGCTTCCTGCTGCTCCAGGTCCAGCGCGGACATCGCCTGCCCACGCGCGGCGGCCAGCGCTTCCATGGCGCGGAAGCGACGCTCGAACTTGAGGTTGGCACGGCGCAGCGCGCTGCCCGGGTCCACCCGCGCGTGGCGGGCCAGGTTGGCGCAGACGAACAGCAGGTCGCCGATCTCGTCCTCCAGCCGCGCGTGGCTGCCCGGGTGCGCGGCGCTTTCGAACTCGGCCTGCACCTCGTCGACTTCCTCGCGCAGTTTGTCCAGCACCGGCGCGACGTCGGGCCAGTCGAAGCCGGTGCGGGCAGCGCGCTTCTGCAGTTTCAGCGCCCGCTGCCACTCGGGCAGGCCGCGGGCGATGCCGGCCAGCGCCGAGCCATCGGTATCGCCGGCATCGGCACGCTCGCGCTGCTTGATCTGCTCCCAGTTGGCGACCACCTGGCCGGCGTCATCGGCCTGGGCATCGCCGAACACGTGCGGATGCCGGCGCAGCATCTTGCCGCTGATCGCCGCGACCACATCGGCGAAGGCGAACGCGCCCTGCTCGCTGGCCATCTGCGCATGGAACACCACCTGCAGCAGCAGGTCGCCCAGTTCGTCCTTGAGGTCGGCCAGGTCGTTGCGGTCGATCGCGTCGGCGACCTCGTAGGCCTCCTCGATCGTGTACGGCGCAATGCTGGAGAAATCCTGCTGCAGGTCCCACGGGCAGCCACCGTGCGGATCGCGCAGGCGCGCCATGATCCGCAGCAGGGTACCGATGTCGCCCGGCTCGCCCAGGTCGCCGCTGCCGCTCACGGCGCGGCCAGCCAGTCGCGCCAGGGCAGCGAGGGATCGCCCAGGGCGATGAAGTCGCCATTGAGCAGGCGCGGCCGGCGGTTGTAGTGGAACGGCTCACCGGTGTCGGCGGCCAGCAGCACGCCACCGGCCGCTTCCAGCACGCACTGCCCGGCGGCGGTATCCCATTCGCTGGTCGGCCCCAGCCGCGGGTACACGTCCAGCGTGCCCTCGGCGATGCGGCAGAACTTCAACGAGGAGCCCTGTGCCACCAGTTCGATCTCGCCCATGCGCGCAAGCAGTTCGCCGGTGCGCGCATCGCGGTGCGAGCGGCTGGCCGCCACCCGCAGCGGCAGCGCCGGCGGACGCCGGGTGAGGATCGCGTCCTCGCGCCCGCCCTCGCGGCGCCACGCGCCGTCGCCACGCATGGCGTGCCAGACGACATCGCTCACCGGTGCCTGGACCACGCCGAACACCGGCACGCCGTCGCGGATCAGCGCGATGTTGACGCTGAACTCGCCGTTGCGCTTGATGAACTCGCGGGTGCCGTCCAGCGGATCGACCAGCCAGTAGTCCTGCCATTGCCGGCGCGCGTCCCAGGGCAGCTGCGCCGACTCCTCCGACAGCACCGGCAGGTCCGGGGTCAGCTGCGCCAGGCCGCGCACGATCACATGGTGGGCGGCCAGGTCGGCGCTGGTGAGCGGGCTCAGGTCGTCCTTGTGCTCGACGTCGAACCCGTCGGCATAGACCTGCATGATCGCCGCGCCGGCCTGACGGGCGACGTCGATGACCGCTTCGCGCAGCGCTGCGTCAACGATGCTCATCGCGTCTTCCCCAGCCATTCGCGGGCAATGAACAAGGCCGCCAGCGAGCGCCCCTCGGAAAAATCCTCGCGCAGCATCAGCGCGTCCAGGTCAGCCAGTTTCCAGGGCACCACTTCCAGCTCCTCGGGTTCGTCGCCGGCAAGGCGCTTGGGGTAGAGATCGCGCGCCAGCACCAGCCACGACTGGTGGCTCATGTAGGTCGGCGCCAGGGTCAGCGTGCGCAGCACGTCGATACGGCGGGCACCATGGCCGGCTTCTTCCTTGAGCTCGCGGTCGGCGGCCTGTTCCGGCGTCTCGCCGGCATCGATGCGGCCCTTCACCAGCCCCAGTTCGTAGCGGTGCAGGCCGGCGGCGTATTCACGCACCAGCAGCACGGTGTCCTCGTCCAGCATCGGCACCACCACGACCGCCCCATGGCCACGACTGACCAGCCGCTGGAAATGCCGGCGCTCGCCGTTGGAGAACTCCAGGTCCAGGTGTTCCTGGTGGAACGGGCCGATGTCCTCGCCGCGCACGTGATGGATGAGCGGAAGCGGGCGGCTCATGCACGCCCCCGGGCGGAGGACGGGCGGATCGCTAGAATGCGCACTGGCAGATACGTTTCCATGAGCCCGAAATGCTAGCAGACCCCGCCGTCGCGCCGTTGAACCCGCCTTGCCGGAGCCGCGCATGCGCCTGACCCGCTGCCCCGTCGCACTGCCGCTGCAGCCCGGACAGACCCTGGCGCTGCCCGAGGAGGCCGCCAACCACCTGGTACGGGTGATGCGCCTGCGCGAGGGCGATGCCTGCGTGCTGTTCAACGGCGACGGCAGCGACTACACGGCGACGCTGCTGGCGGTGGGCAAGCGCGAGGTGCAGGTACGCATCGACGCCGCACGCGCACTGGACAACGAATCGCCGCTGGCCATCACCCTGCTGCAGGGCATCGCCCGCGGCGAGAAGATGGACCTGATCCTGCAGAAGGCCACCGAGCTGGGCGTGACCGCCATCGTGCCGGTGAACGCCGAGCGCACCGAAGTGAAGCTCGATGCCGCACGCGCCGAGAAGCGCCTCGCACACTGGCGCAGCGTGGTCGGTGCGGCCTGCGGCCAGTCCGGCCGCGCCCGCATTCCGGCGCTGTCGCCCCCGCAGGCGCTGGCCGCGGCGGCGGCAGCGTTGCCGGCGCAGAGCCTGCGCCTGACCCTGGATCCCCTGGGCGAGCACCGCCTGTCCGCGCTGCCGTCCGCACCAGCCGGCGGCGTGGTGATCGCCATCGGTCCGGAAGGTGGCTGGTCGCCGCGCGACCGCCAGCAACTGGCCGATGCCGGCTTCCAGGGGTTGCAACTGGGGCCGCGCATCCTGCGCACCGAGACCGCTGGCCTGGCCGCGATCGCGGCACTGCAGGCACGACTGGGCGACCTGTAGCGACCGCCACGGGCACGGCGGTGGCCGTCGGCGGCGATCCCCCGGCGGCTCTGCGGAACATGTGTCGTGGAACCCGGCCGACAGCCGGGCGTGGCTCAGGCCGCCGCCGCCAGTGCGGCGACCACCGCGCTTTCGATCGCGTCCAGGTCCGGCAGCAGCGCGCTCTGTTCGCCCAGCAACACGCGCATGTGCACGCCCTGCGGCAGGCTTTCCTCGGAGGCGTCGGCCAGCAGGCCATCGCGCGGCACCGCGATCAGCTGCGGGAAGGACTGGGTCAGCAGCGCGAAGTACGGCATCTCCGGGTTGCCGCCCAGCGCCTTGAGCACCACCACCTTGTTGCTGGCGGAGACCGGCTCGTCGCCGCCGTTGAAACGGGCATAGGACAGCAGCGGCACCTCCCAGCCCTGCCAGGCAATGTAGCCGGCCAGCCAGTCGGGTGCGCCCTCGATGGGCTGCACCGCCACCCGCGACATCATCTCGGCGACGGTGGCATTGGGCAGCAGCACGCGCTCGGCGCCCGCCTGGATCAGGACGCCGCGGACTTCGTCGTTGCTTGCATAACTCATGGTCGGTTCCTTGATCGTGTGCGGCTCAGCCGTAGCTGCGCTGGACCAGCTCGCCGGCGAGGTACTCCGGCGGCCCGGCCGGATGCCCGGCCACGGCCAGCTGGCTGGCGGCTTCCGGGTCGTAGCAGCCATCGCCGCTCTGTCCCGCCACCCAGCCTCCGCGCTCGGCGAATGCCAGCGCCTCCGGCACCAGCGACGGGTCGGCGCCACTGAGCATCACCACCGCCGAGCGATCCGCCGCCAACGCCTGCAGCACCGGCGCCGTTCCATCGGCGAAGCGCAGCCCACCGGCCTGCGCGGTCACCCCGACACCGTCCTGCAGCACGTAGACATTGCTGGCTTCCAGCGCCTGCCCGGCTTCGGCCAGGCCGACCGGCAACACGGCGACGCGCGACATCTGCTTGACCAGGTTGGCGTAGCGACCACCGTCCAGGCGCATCTGCACCAGGACCGGCAGCGGGAAATCGTCCGGCAGCGCGCCCAGCAGGCGCCGCACCGCGTCCGGCCCGCCGATGCCGGCCAGCAGCAGCACCGCGCCCTGCGCGGCGGCCCCGGCGTCGGCTTCCAGCGCGACCAGCGACAGCGCGCCGGTGTCGATCGCGTCCGCGGCTTCGATCTGCGCCGGGGCGACGGCCACGGCCGGCGGGACGGCCGCAGCGGGCGCGACATAGGCATCGTCGTCGAGCAGCGACCATTCATGGAAACTGCCGGGCAGGGTGGGGTTGCCAGCGGCGGCCGGCGCCGGGGCATCCTCCAGCGGTGGCAGCTCGGGCGGCACGGCCGGCCCGGTTGCAGGTTCGGCCCTGGCCGGCGCCATCGCCATCAGTTCCTCGAAGCTCAGCACCTCGGGACGCTCGTGGCCAGCCGGCGGCGGCGCATAGAGCGTGTCGACCGGAACTTCGTCCAGGTGCTGCGCCGCTTCCTCGACATGGAACTGCAGCGGTGCGTCGGCATGGCGCTCGGCCGGGCGCTCGGGCATGCCCGGCTCGGGCAGCGGCAAGGCTTCGTCTTCCTGCCCGGGCGGCAACACCTGGTCGTGGCCCTGCAGCTTGGCGGCAAGGTGGCGCGTCCAACGCTGCGCATCCCAGCCTTCGCGGCGCGCGGCCAGTTCGGCTTCCTCGAACATCAGCTCCAGCTGCGGCGCCTCCAGGGCCGGGGCAAGGCGCTCCAGCGCGTCTTCGAGCGCGGGTTCGAGCGCCACCAGCACCATCGCCGGCCCCACCGCCTGCAACACGGCCGGGTCCAGCGCGCCCGGGTCCTCTTCCAGGACCAGTGCGCCGCCGGCGGCGAGCACGGCTTCCCTCAGCCGGTCGCGGGCCACGCCGGGCCGCGCCAGCAGGGCCACGGGCCTGGCGGTGGAGCGGTCACTCGCGGACACGGGCGATCCCCAGCAGGTCGTAGACATTACGCATCAGATCCAGCTCCTGGTACGGCTTGCCGAGATAGCGCTGCACGCCGATCTCGAATGCGCGCTGGCGGTGCTTGTCGCCACTGCGCGAGGTGATCATCACGATCGGCACTTCCTTGTAACGCGGGTCTGCGCGCATCGCGGTGGCCAGCTCGTAGCCATCCATGCGCGGCATTTCGATGTCCAGCAACATCAGGTCCGGCACGCGCTCTTCGAGTCGTTCCAGTGCCTCGACGCCATCGCGCGCGGCCACCACTTCGAAGTTGTGGCGCTCCAGCACGCGGCCGGTGACCTTGCGCATGGTCAGCGAGTCGTCCACCACCATCACCAGCGGCACATGGCGCTGCTGGCCGACCGTGGCCACTTCCACCGGCTGCTGCGGCTGCGACAGGTGGCGACGCACCAGCGGCGCGACGTCCAGGATCACCACGACATTGCCTTCGCCGGTGATGGTGGCACCGTAGATGCCCGGAACCGAGGCGATCTGCAGGCCCACCGGCTTGACCACGATTTCGCGGTTGCCCAGCACCTGGTCGATCGCCACGGCAGCGCGCAGGTCGCCGGCGCGCACCAGCAGCAGCGGGATCTGCGGCTGGCCTTCGGCCTTGGCCGCGGCCTGCCCGACCAGCGTACCGAGATCGTGCAGCGCGAAGTCCTCGCCGTTGTAGTGGTAACCGCCCTGGCCCGACTCGAAACGCTCGCGGGCGATGCGGCCGATACCGCTGACCGATGCCACCGGCACCGCGAAAGTGGTTTCGCCGATGCGCACGAACACGGCCTGGGTGACGGCCAGGGTCTGCGGCAGGCGCAGGGTGAAGGTGACGCCTTCGCCGCGTACCGAGTGGATGTCCACCGAGCCACCGAGCTGGCGCACCTCGTTGCGTACCACGTCCATGCCCACGCCGCGGCCGGCGAGCTGGCTGACCTGCTCGCTGGTGCTGAAACCGGAGGCGAAGATGAGGTTGTCCAGGCGCGCGTCTTCCACCTGCTCGCCGGGCTGGATCAGGCCACGCTGCTCGCCGCGGCGACGGATCGCCTCGCGGTCCAGGCCGGCGCCGTCGTCGGCCACTTCCAGCACGATTTCCGAACCTTCGCGGCGCAGGCGCAGGGTGATGGCGCCCTCTTCCGGCTTGCCGGCGGCCAGGCGCTGCTCCGGCGTTTCCAGGCCATGGGCCACGGAGTTGCGCAGCATGTGCTCCAGCGGCGCGACCATGCGGTCGAGCACGTTGCGGTCGAGTTCGCCGTGGGTGCCTTCCAGGTTCAGGTGCACCTGCTTGCCGATGTCCTGCGCGGCCTGCCGCACCACGCGACGCAGGCGCGGCACCAGGCCATCGAACGGCACCATGCGCGCGCGCATCAGGCCGTCCTGCAGTTCCGAGCTGACGCGCGACTGCTGCTGCAGCAGGGCGTCGTAGTTGCGCGACAGGTCGTCGAGCACGCCCTGCAGGCCACCCAGGTCGGCCGCCGATTCGTTCAGCGCGCGGCTGAGCTGCTGCAGGGTCGAGAAGCGGTCCAGCTCCAGCGGATCGAACGCCTGGTCGGCCTGCTCCTGCTCGCGACGGTAACGGGCGACGATCTGCGCCTCGGTTTCCAGGTCCAGGCGGCGCAGCTGGTCGCGCAGGCGGGCGTTGGTGCGGTCCAGCTCGCCCATGGCGCTGCGGAACGCGCCCAACTGCTGCTCCAGGCGCGAGCGGTAGATCGCGACCTCGCCGGCGTGGTTGACCAGGCGGTCGAGCAGGTCGGCGCGCACACGCACCTGTTCCTGGGTGCGGGTCGTCCCCTCCTCGTCCACGGCCTGGGCCTCGACCACGGGCGGCGACAGCGGTTCGCTGGCGATGGCCGCGGCAGGCAGCGGCCGGGATTCGCCCGCGGTCTCCGGCGCTGCAACGACGTCGGCGTCGACGTCGGCGCCGACTTCGATTTGGACTTCGGTGACGACTTCAACTTCGGCAACGGCTTCGCTGTCCGGCGCCACATCGCCTGCGGCATCGGCCGGCGACGGCGCTGCCGGATCGGCTGCGGCGCTCGCCGCCTGCCATTCCGGTTCAGCCGCAGCCTCGAGCACCTCGACGGGGGTCGCTGCAACGGCCTGCGGCGACTGCGGCACGGCGTCCATCGGCGCGGCCGCTTCCAGCGCTTCGCCACCGGCGGTACGCGCCTCGAACGCCTCGATGAGATCGACCGGCATCTGCACCGCGCGGTGTGCGCCGGTGCGGATCAGCAATTGGTGCAGGCGGTCGAAGCCGCGCTCGAGCAACTGCACATCGCCGCGGCCGATCTCGGTACGGCTGGCCGCCACCGCTTCCAGCAGCGACTCGATGCCGTGGCCGAGGTCGCCGATGGCGTTGATGCCGGCCATCCGCGCACCGCCCTTGAGCGTATGCAGGTCGCGCTGCAGCCCGGCCAGCAGTTCGCGGTCTTCCGGCGCCGAGCGCAGCTCGCTGATGAGACGGTCGCAATGGTCGAGCAGGTCCTTGCCTTCCTCGACGAAGATATCGACCAGTTCGCGGTCAAGGTCGTCGAAGTCGAGCGGGCCGGCATCGAATGCCGCCGCTTCCGCGGCGACCGCAGGCGACTCGGCCTCCTGCACCGGCGGCGTCAGCGGCGCCAGCTCGACCGGTACCTCGGCCTCGGCTTCCGCTTCCACTCCTGCCTGCGCTTCGACTTCTGGTTCGGGTCCGGGTTCGGCTTCTGCCTCGGCTTCGCTCGCAGCTTCGGTTTCGATTCCGGCCTCGAGGACGGTCTCCGCCGGCACGGCGTCGGCCGCAGCCTCGCCCTGCCCGGTCGGCGGCTCCACCGGCTCGACGGCATCCAGCGACGGCGTCGGCATGGCGGCCATCTCCTGTTCGATCTCGATCGGCGCCGCGGCAGCGGCATCAGACCCGGCGACGGTGTCGTCGTGGTGCGCTTCGTCCTGCACTGCGAAGGTGCCGTCCGTCGCCGCTTGCACGGAGGCGAGTTCCGCATCGGTCGCAACGGCGTCGATCCCGCCCGCGGGCGGCGTCGCCTGCATCGGCTCGTTCGGCTCGTTCGGCTCGATCGACTCGAAAACAATCGGAGTGGCGTCCAGCACCGGCTCCGACACGAAGTCGGCGCTTATCTGGATTTCCTGCTCCACGTCATCGAGCGGCAGCGAAATGCCGGCGTCATCGACCGTGTCGTCCTGCACCGGTCCGGTTGCCGCCTCGTCCTGCAGCGCACTGGAGAACCCGGAGTCGGTCCCGGTTGCGGCGGCAGTCGTGGCTTCCGCCTCGCCTGCGCCGGCATCTTCCTCCGGCCACTCGAAGACCTGCAGCGCAACCGTCTCGTCGACCGCAGTGGCGGGCGCGTCCTGGCGGGCATTGGCGTCGTGCGCGGGAACATCCGCGAACGAGGCCTCCAGCAGCGCCGGATCGAAATAAGCGGAAAGGTCGCTGATGCTGGCCAGTTCCTCGGCCACCGGCAGCGGCTCCGGCTCCGCGGCTGCATCCGGCGTGGAGGCAACCGGCATGGCGTCGGCGGGGGCGTCGAAGTCCTCGTGCGCCTGCGGCGGCCATGGCGCCTCCGGCAGGGCGTCGGCCAGCTCACGCAGGCGTGCGGCCAGCGGCGCGAACGACGGGATCAACGGCGACGGGGCCTGCAGTGCGGTGATGGTGGTGGCCACCGCAGTGGCGGCCTCGCCGAGCGCGGCGACGCCATCGGCACTGGGCACCACGGCATTGGCAAGCGAGCGCTTGACGAACGACTCGACCGGCGCGGTCACCGCGGTGATCTCGGGCACCTCGGTCATGGCGAAGGCGCCGCTCATGGTGTGCACGGCGCGCAGCAGCTGTTCGCTCACCGGTTGCGGCTGCGGCTGCGACTGCGACAGCCACGCTTCGACGGTGGCCAGGTGCTGGCCGACCTCGGCTTCCAGGATCTCGCGCAGCACGCTGTCCACCGAAGCCGGCGTACCGCCGGTGGCCGCGGGCGCGGGCGCTGCGGGTGCAAGCGGAGGCGTGGCCGCGGCGCCAGGCGCACCGGCGACGTGGAAGGCTTCCTCGCCAGCCGCAATGCGATCGGCGATGTCCTGCATGCCCGCCACGTCGGCATGGATGCGACCGTTGCCGCGCAGGGCGGCATTGAACTGCGGCAGCACCTCGTAGGCCTGGCTCACCAGCGTGACCACCGCCGGGCTGGCCGGGCGGCTGCCATCGAGCACGCGGTTGAGCATGCTCTCGATCTTCCAGCTGAACTCGCCCAGCATGCGCGCGCCGACCAGCCGGCCGCTGCCCTTGAGCGTATGGAACACGCGCCGCACGGGGCGCAGGCGCTCCATGCTCTCGGGCGCGGCGCGCCATGCCGGCAGCAGCCGGCCAAGGTTCTGCAGCTCCTCGTCGAACTCCTCGATGAACACATCGCGGATGTCCTGGTCGATCTGCTCGGCATCATTGTCGAACCCGCCGTCCACGCCTTCGCCGGCCTCCATGGCCGATGCCACCGGCGCGTCCACGACGGGGGCCGCGGGCACGCTGGTCTCGATGGCGAGCGGATCGAACGAGGCAGCGGCCTTGTCCAGCTCGGCCAGGAACGCCGCGATCTCATGGTCGGGTGCGGCGGCTTCGTTGCTGCCATCGGCTGCGGCCGGGTCCGCCACGGTCTTGGCGGCCGGCTCGTCGCCGCTGAAATCGAACGCCGCTGCATCAAGGGACAGCGGTGCGACGGATTCCTCCGGCACGGCATCGCCTGCGTCGATGCCGAGGAATGCCGGGGCACCGGCATCGGTCGCGCGCGCATCGCCGGTGGACCCGGCGGCGAACGGCTCCAGCGCCAGGCCGGACTCGGCAGAGAAGTCCAGCGGGGCGACGTTGAAATCCGCCTCGGCGTTGGCGGGCACGCCTTCGGCAGCGACAGGATCGAAGGCACCGAAGCCGTCGGCCGTATTCCACGACGGCAATGCGGGCGGCTCGGCGGCCGCTGCCGGCGCAATCGACGGCGGCGGCGCATGGATGGCGTCGCCGAACACCAGCGGCGTGGGTGCCGACGGCGCGGATGGCGCGGGCGCCTCGACCGGCGCCTGCGGCGCTTCGAACGGTGCCGGGGCGGCGACGACCGGGGATGCCGGCTCCGGCGCTTCGCGGGCGGCGTCCATGGTGAACGCCGGGGATGCGTCCTCGTGCCGGCCTGCAGCGGGTACCGGCCAGTAGCGCAGCGCCTCCAGGCTGCTGCGGGTGATGTCGAGGATCTCCTCGCGACCGGGACGCCGCTCGCGCAGCGCTTCCAGGTAGTACTCGAGGCTGGCCATGGCATCGGCCAGCGTGTCCAGCTGGCGCCCGCCGGGGATGCGTTTGCGCCCGATCAGCTCCACGCCGATGTACTGGCGGATGCCGTTCATGTAGTCCGCCGGTACCCGCAGGTCGAGCATGCGCAGCGCGCCGGACACCTCGTCAAGCAGGCGCGGCACGTCCTGCAGGCGTGCATGGTCCCAGTTGGTCTCGATGAAGGCGACGAAGGCCTCGCGCGCGGCGGCGAAGTTGGCGATTGCCTCGTGGGCCAGCACCTCGACCGTGCGCCGGGTCTCCAGCGCGGCAGGGTCCTCGTCGCCCTCCAGGGCGGCGCCGAGATAAGCGACCTGGTCGTCCAGCGAGGCATCGACGTAGAGCAGCGCCCCGGCGATGTCCAGCAGCAGGTTGTCGTCGATGGGACGGCTGCCATCGACCACCTCGCGCAGCGCGTCGCGCTGCTGCGCGACCACGCCGCGGGCCACGCCCAGCCCCATCACGCCCAGCGTGTCGGATACCGCGCCCAGCTCGTTGACCTGGGTCTGCAGGTCGGCGGTGGCCCCGCCCATGCGCACGTGCAGGTCCAGCGCGTCCTTGATGCGCAGCAGTTCTTCCTTGACCGCATTGCCGACCGTATCCAGCAGCTCGCGGTTGCGCCCCTGCAGGCTGCCGCGCGCATGCTCCAGTTCGGCCTCGCTGGCCTTGCCCGCTTCCGGGTCGAACGCCAGCAGCACGCCTTCGTTGATGCCTTCGGCGGCGCGCGCGGCGCGGATCTCGTTGAGCAGCGGCAGCAGCACGATCGGAATGTCGCGGTGGCCGTTCTGCAGGCGTTCGAGGTAATCGGGCAGCAGCACGGTGCCGCGCATCAGGGTGGCGCAGGCCTCGTCGCGGTCCGGCACGGCGCCATCGCGCACGGCGTCGGCCAGCAGCTCCAGTTCCTCGGCCACCATCGCCGGGGCATACAGCTCGACCATCCGCAGCGTGCCCTGCACCTGGTGCAGGTAGCCGGCGCAGAAGCGCATGCGGCTGGCGTCGGCCGGATCCTCGACGAAGTATTCGATCTCGCTGCGCGCCTGGCGCAGGGTCTCGTCCAGCTCCGGCTTGACCCAGCCCAGCGCCGCGTGGCTCATCGCATCGCGCAGGGTATTCATCGCGCCCTCCCGTGCAGCATGGTTCGCTTGCCGTCCGGGCGGCCCTGTTGTGCGGTATGACGACACTTCATCTGCTGGTTCCTTTCCATCCCCGCCCGTTCAACCGGTTCAGGCCGGAAGCTTGAAGTCGGCCACCGAACGACGCAGGTCCGCCGCCAGCTGGTTCAGCTGTCCAAGCGAATCGGCGGTCTGCCCTGCACCCTGCGAGGTCTGGCCGGTGATCTGCCGGATCACGCCCATGGTCTGGGTGATGTCGGTGGCGGCGGCGGCCTGCTGGTGGGCGGCAATGGAGATGTTCTTGATCAGGGTGTTGAGCGCGTTGGACACGCGTTCGATCTCGGTCAGCGCGGTACCGGCGTCCTCGGCCAGGCGCGCGCCCGACACCACCTCGGCGGTGGTCTGCTCCATCGAGGTCACCGCCTCGTTGGTATCGGCCTGAATGGCCTGCACCAGGCCTTCGATACGCCGGGTCGCGCCGGAGGTGCGTTCCGCCAGTCGCTGCACTTCGTCGGCCACGACCGCGAAACCACGGCCCGCCTCGCCGGCCGATGCCGCCTGCACGGCCGCGTTCAACGCCAGGATGTTGGTCTGTTCGGAAATGTCGTTGATCAGTTCCACGATGGAGCCGATCTCCTGCGACGACTCGCCCAGGCGCTTGATGCGCTTGGAGGTTTCCTGGATCTGGTCGCGGATCTGGTCCATGCCCTGGATGGTCTGGCGCACCACGCCGGCACCCTCGGTGGCGATGACCACCGAGCGCTGCGCCACTTCGGCCGACTCGCTGGAGTTGCGCGACACCTGTTCGATGGACGAAGCGATTTCGCCGATGCGGTCCGAGGCGCTGGTGATCTCGTCGGCCTGGTGGCCGGCGGCCTCGGCCAGCTGCATGGCGGTGGCCTGGGTTTCCTGCGCCGACACCGCCACCTTGCTGGAGATGTCGTTGATCGTGGTCACCAGGTGACGCAGTTCGTCCACGGCGTAGTTGATCGCGTCGGCGATGGCGCCGGTCATGTCCTCGGTCACCGAGGCCTTCACCGTCAGGTCGCCTTCACCCAGCGAGCTGATTTCGTCCAGCAGCCGCATGATCGCCTGCTGGTTGCGGCTGTTGAATTCCACCTGGGTCTGGTAGCGCAGCTCCTGTTCGCGCGAGCGGCTGCGCACCGTGCTCCAAACGAAGCCGATGATCGACAGCACCGACAGCGCGCCGAACACCACGCTCCACCAGAAGTTGGGGAAGATGCGGGTGTCGCGGGTGGAGCCGAACGCGGAGAACGCGTCGAACAGCTTGCGGCTGTTGTCCAGCATGCGGTCCGAACCGCTGGCCAGCGCCGCGGCCGAGGACTGCGCGGCGAACAGGTTGCGCGAGCTGGCCAGGATCGCGTCGGCGTCCTTCTTCATCTTGGCCCACTGGGTGGCCGACTGCTCCAGCGCGACCTGCGCGTTGGGGTTGCGCACCGCGGTGATGCCCAGTTCCTCGCTGCCGTTGCGCAGGCCTTCGAGCACCTGGGTGAACACGGTCATGTCGCGTGCCAGCGCGTCGCCGGCACCGCTGGCGCCGGGGCCGCCGGCGCGGATTTCGGTGACGCGGCGGGCCATCGAGCCCACCACCACGACCTGCTGCAGGCCGTTGTAGATCTGGCTGGACTGGGCGCCGCCGGCGGTCATCGCGCGCACCACTTCGTTCAGCTGCGCCTGCAGCTGCGGCACCGCGCCGACGAAATTGTCGGCATTGCCGGCCAGCGCCAGCACCGCGGGCTCGCTGGCCACGATCTGCTCGGCGTTCTTGGACAGCGGCTGCCAGGTCTCGACCAGTTGCCGCAGCGGCGTGGCCACGCCGGCCTCCTGACCGAACCGGCCCTGCAGCTCACCCACGGTGCGGTCGACCCGGGCGCGGGTGTCCTTGAACGCGGCGTAGGCCGCACGGTTGCCGGCCACCGCCTCGCGGCCCTGGTTGGCCAGCTGCTGCGACAGCACCTGCAGGTCGGCCGCACCGGTGCCGGCGCCGGCCAGGCGACTGCCCTGCCAGGTCGCCACGCCGGTGTTGGCACCGAACACGATCATCGACAGTACCAGCAGGCCCAGCCAGAAATTGGTACTTACGTTGCCAAGCTTGCTGGTCTTGGCGGCGTCCGGAGCAGTACTCATGTTTCGACCTCGGTATCCAATACGGAAAGGCGGGCCCGCACTCAGGCGGCGGCCTGCCGGAATTCAGGCGTGCGCGACAGCAGGGAAAGCGAGAACACCCCCCAGTCGTGGTCGCCGTCATTGAAGGCACGCTCGACGAAATGGGCGTAGCGGCCCTGGGCGATGTCGCCTGCCGGGACCTCGGTGGACAGCTCGAAACTGCGCTGTCCGTAGAGCTCATCGATGCTGATGGCGACGTCGCCGCCGGTCTGGCGCATGATCAGCACCCGGTGGCCTTCCTGCTGGACGGTACGCTGCCCTTCCAGGAAGTACTTCAGGTCCACCACCGGAAACAGGTTGCCGCGCAGGTTGCCCACGCCCAGCAGCCACGGCTGTGCCCCCGGCACCGGGGTCACCGGCGGCATCGGCACGATCTCGACCACCTCGCGGAAATCGGACACCAGGCGCCGGCTGCCGATGCGGTAGCCCACGCCGCGCCAGACGTCCGTCGAGAAATGCCGTTCCGGCAGCTGCACCGCGTGCGCCAGGCTGCGCCGCTCATAAGCTTCGAGGATGTCGAAGGGAGATCGCATCAACCCACCAGTTTGTTGATCCGCGCGATCAGGTCATCCTCGCGCGGCGGCTTGACCACGTAATCCGACGCACCCTGGCGCATGCCCCAGGCCATGTCGGTCTCCATGCTCTTGGTACTGACGATCAGGACGGGGATGCCGCGGGTGGCCTCGTCGCGCGACAGCGCGCGCGTGGCCTGGAACCCACTCATGCCCGGCAGCACCACGTCCATCAGCACCAGTTGCGGCGCCTGGCTGCGTGCCAGCTGCAGGCCATCCTCGGCATTGTCGGTGGCGAGCACTTCGTGCCCGGCCTTCTCCAGCCATTGCGTGAACACCGCCCGGTCGGTCGGTGAGTCCTCGATCAACAGGATTCGAGCCATGTGCCTTACCCCCTGGTCAGGCGTTGACGTATGTACGGATGGCGCCCAGCAGTTCTTCGCGGGTGAAAGGCTTGGTCAGGTACTGCTCGGAGCCGACGATGCGCCCGCGCGCCTTGTCGAACAGGCCATCCTTGGAGGACAGCATGATCACCGGCGTGGACTTGAACAGCTGGTTGCCCTTGATCAGCGCGCAGGTCTGATAGCCATCCAGCCGCGGCATCATGATGTCGACGAAGATGATCTGCGGCTGCTGGTCGGCGATCTTGGCCAATGCCTCGAAACCGTCGGTCGCGGTCACGACCTCGCAGCCCTCGCGCTTGAGCAGTGTCTCGGCGGTGCGGCGGATGGTTTTCGAATCGTCGATGACCATCACCTTCAACCCTGCGAGTTCCCCACCCGCAGCCATGTTTTCAACCATTGCGATTTCCCCGGGCGCGCAGCGCGCCATCTGAACGTGGAGCTGCTGCGAAAGCGGTCTATATCCCAGTCCGGCCGCAAACTGTCAAGGGCCGCCGTCATCGCGGGGCCGTCGCCGCGCGCAGTGTGAACCCCATCGCAGTCGTTGCGCAGGGCCATTCAGCCCCGCAACGCTCCGGACCGCGCATGGCGCTGGGCGCCCGTCGTGCCGGGGCGCTACCATCCCCGCCTGACCCGAAAGGCCGTGGATCATGCTGGACGTCATCGTGGTGATGGACCCCATCGCCCAAATCAAGATCGCCAAGGACACCACCTTCGCCATGCTGCTGGAGGCCCAGCGGCGCGGCCACCGCCTGCACTACGTGCGCCCCGGCGGGCTGGCGCTGGAAGGCGGCACCGCCGTGGCCGACACCGCGCCGCTGCAGGTGCGCGACGACCCGGCCGGCTGGTTCACCCTGGGCAGCTACACCCGCACCGCGTTCGGCCCCGGCCAGATCGTGCTGATGCGCAAGGACCCGCCGTTCGACGGCGAGTTCCTGTACGACACCCAGGTGCTGTCGGTGGCCCAGGCCGCCGGCGCCTGCGTGGTCAACGACCCGCAGGGGCTGCGCGACTACAACGAGAAGCTGGCCGCCCTGCTGTTCCCGCAGTGCTGCCCGCCGACCCTGGTCAGCCGCAGCGCCGCAGCGCTCAAGGCCTTCGCCCTGGAGCACGGCCAGGTCGTGCTCAAGCCGCTTGACGGCATGGGCGGGCGTTCGATCTTCCGCAGCGGCACCGGCGACGCCAACCTCAACGTGATCCTGGAGACGCTTACCGACGGCGGCCGCCGGCTGGCGCTGGCGCAGCGTTTCATCCCCGATATCAGCGCCGGCGACAAGCGCATCCTGCTGATCGACGGCGAGCCGGTCGACTACTGCCTGGCGCGCATCCCGCAGGGCGACGAATTCCGCGGCAACCTCGCCGCCGGCGGCCGTGGCGAAGGCCGCCCGCTGAGCGAGCGCGACCGCTGGATCGCCGCCCAGGTCGGCCCGGAGATGAAGCGGCGCGGCATGCGCTTCGTCGGCCTGGACGTGATCGGCGACTATCTCACCGAGGTCAATGTCACCAGCCCGACCTGCGCCCGCGAACTCGACGCCCAGTTCGGCCTGAACATCGCCGGCCAGCTGTTCGACGCGATCGAGGCCGGCCTGCAGCGATGAGCGTACCCGTGGATGCCCTGCCGCCGCCGGCACGCATCACCGAGCAGCAACGGCTGGGCGCCACGCTGACGCTCTCGCTGCTGGTGCACGGGCTGCTGATCCTGGGCGTGGGCTTCGCCGTCGGCGGCAACGCGCCGCTGGTGCCGACGCTGGACGTGATCTTCAGCCAGACCAGCACGCCGCTGACGCCGGAGCAGGCCGATTTCCTGGCCCAGGCCAACCAGCAGGGCGGCGGCGACCACGACACGCCGCAACGGCCGCGCGACAGCCAGGCCGGCATCGTGCCACGCCCCGATGACGGCATCGCGCCGGTCCCGACCCAACGCCAGGCCGCCGCCGCACCGCCACCGCCGCAGGCGCGCGTGGTCAGCAGCACCCAAGGCGAGGAGGTGGTGGCCCAGGCGCAGCCGCGGCCGCTGCCCGAACGCCCCGAGCCGGACGCGCCGATGACCGCGCGCGAGCAGCGCGACGCGGAGATGGCACGACTGGCCGCCGAGGTGCACCTGCGCTCGGAACAGTACGCCAAGCGCCCGAACCGCAAGTTCGTCTCGGCCAGCACCCGCGAATATGCGTACGCGAACTACCTGCGCGCCTGGGTCGACCGCGCCGAGCGCGTGGGCAACCTGAACTACCCGGACGAAGCGCGCCAGCGCCGCCTCGGCGGCCAGGTGGTGATCACCGTGGGCGTGCGCCGCGACGGCAGCGTGGAGAGCAGCCGCATCCTGCGCAGCAGCGGCACGCCGCTGCTCGACGCCGCCGCGCTGCGCGTGGTGGAACTGGCGCAGCCGTTCCCGCCGCTGCCGCGCACCAGCGACGACATCGACATCCTGCAGGTCACCCGCACCTGGGTATTCCTGCCCGGCGGCCAGCTGCACGACGACCGCTGAAGCGGAGGCGCCGGCCGATGCCGACGCCTGCCGTGGCGCCTACTCCGCCGGGGCGAGCAGCGTCTTCTTCCAGAACTCGATCCCGGCCCAGAAGATGTAGTCGCGGTTCTCGCGCTTGTGGAAGCCATGACCTTCGTTGCGCGCCAGCACGTGCCAAGCGTCGCCACCCTGCGCGCGCAGCGCCTTGACGATCTGCTCGGCCTCGGAGGCCGGCACCCGCGGATCGTTGCCGCCGGCGGCGACCATCAGCGGAATCCGGATCTTCCCGACATTGCGCAACGGCGATATCTCCGCCAGCCGGGCACGCTGGGCCGGATCGCGCTCGTCGCCGTACTCCACGCGCCGCAGGTCGCGCCGGTACGCCTGGGTGTTCTCCAGGAAGGTGACGAAGTCGGAAATGGCGACGGCGCAGCTGGCCGAGCGCAGGCGGTCGCTGTAATGCACCGCCGAGGCGTAGCACATGTAGCCGCCGTAGCTGAAGCCGTAGACCGCGAACCGGGCCGCGTCCAGTGCCGGGTCGGCCGCCAGCGCGTCGATGAACGCCCCCACGTCCTTGACCGAGTCCTCGCGTTTCCACGGGCCGTTGTCCAGGTCCAGGAAGCGGGTGCCGTAGCCCGAGGAACCGCGCACGTTGGGCAGGAACAGGGCCACGCCGAGCTCATTGAGCAGATAGTTGTCGGCGCCGAGGAAACCCGGCCGGCTCTGCCCTTCCGGGCCGCCATGGATGTCCATGATCAACGGACGCCTGCCCGGGAAGCGGGCGGGATCGGGGCGGTACAGGAAGCCGGACACCTTCTCGCCGTCGAAGCTGGTGACCTCCACCCGCTCCGGCTCGCGGTTGCGCTCCAGGTCCAGTCCACCGGCCTCGCTGCGGGTCCAGCGGCGGACCTCCAGTGTTTTGGCGTCCACCGAATAGACGTCGCCGGGCACCTTGGCCGACGACAGGCTCAGGCCGATCTCGCCCCACGGCGCGATCTGCAGCAGCTGGCCGATGCTCCAGTCCAGGACACCGTCGGGCAGGCCGTCGACTTGCCGCAGGTTGGCACCCTGGCCATCGCCCACGCGCAGCCGCGACACGCCGGCGTCGTTGATCGCATAGGCCAGCACCTGCTCGTCGTCCGATACCGCATAGTCGGTCACGTCCCAGCGCGGTTCGCGGCTGACCGGGGCGAATGCACCGCTGCGCGGGTCCAGCTTGCCCAGCCGGACGAAATCCGAATCGCGGTTGGACAGCACCCAGATCCGGCCGTCGCGGGCGTAGCGCGCATCGGCATAGGACGCGCGCCCGCGCGCCGGGGTCAGCACCTTCATCCCGCCCCTGCGCAGGTCGACCTCGGCCAGCACGGCGTGGTTTATCGACAGCCGGTTGATGGCCAGCGCACACGCGCCGTCGGGCGAGAAGTCGGAAATGTTCCAGCCGCCGCCACTGACCTGCGCGACCATCCGGTCGCTGCCTGGCCGGGCCGGGTCCAGCACGTAGAGGTCCATGTCCGCGCCGTTGCGCCGCGAGGAGGCGTAACCGAGCAGGCGGCCATCGCGGCTCCAGCTGCCGAACCAGTTGCGCGACCTGCCGTCGGTCAGCAGCTCCAGGCGGCCGTCCTTCAGCAGGTACAGCTGGAAGAACTCGTTGCCGCCGATGTCCTTCTGCACCACCAGGTGGCCGCTGTCGCCCGGGGCGTGGCTGGCGAAGGGGACCGGCTCGGCCTCGAAGCTGAGCTGGGTGCGAGCGGCGCCGGGCGACTGCACGCTGTGCAGCTGGTCGGTGCCGCCGAAGCGGGTCTTCATCAGGACCGAGCGGTTCTGAGGGTCCCAGCCAAGGAAGGCGGCACGGCGGTATTCCAGGTAGCGGGCGCTGGCCTCGGCGGTCGCCGCGGGAATGGCGGGAACGCCGTCGGCATGGATCGCCGGCGGCACCGGAACCGCTGCGGCCGCACTGCCGGCGACGGCCAATGCCGCCGCCAGCAGGGTACGGAGTGCATGATTCATTTCTGCTCCTTGTCGGTATGCAGCCGCGCCGCTCAGAACTTCACCCGCACGCCGGCGGTGTAGTAGGCCCCCATGACGTCGTAATAGGGCGAGAACGTGGCGGCGATGGGCGCCTTCTTGTTGAAGACGTTGTTGGCGCTGGCATACAGCTCGACCCTGCCCTCGCCGCCCAGCCGGTAGGCACCGCCCACGTCGTAGTACACGTAGCTGCCGATCCGGTTGTTGACGATGTTCTGGTTGCGGTCGTAGTCGCCTGCGGACAGGTAGCGCGCACGCGCGTTGAGCGAGAAGGCGTCGCTGTCGAAGGCGATGCTGGACACCGCGCGCCACTTCGGCACGCCCAGCCCGAACGCGTAGCCCTGCGAGCCCACGTACTCCATCCGCTTGACCCCGTCGTCCGTGCTCAGACTGTTGACCCAGGTCGCCAGGGTGCGCAGGCGCAGCCGCCCGGGCACGCCGAACAGGCGGGCGTCGCGGCGGTAGGAAGCTTCCAGGTCGACGCCGTCGGTCTTGTACTGGGACAGGTTGGTGTAGGTGGAGACGATGCGGGTGATGTTTCCTCCCGCGTCGCGCTCGACCCGGCTGCACAGCTCGGCATTGCCGGCGGCGCAGCGGTTGAGGATGTCCTGCAGCCCGATCGTGGTGATCACGTCCTTGATGTCGATGTTGAAATAGTCCACCGACAGGTCCAGCCCTTCGACCGCCCGCGGCGACCAGCTCAGCCCCGCGGTCAGGGTGTCGGCCGTTTCCGGACGCAGCCCCGGGTTGCCGCCGCCGTTGCTCAACGCATAGACGGTCTGGTTGTTGGTCGGGTCGGTGACGTAGCTCCAGCCGGTGGTGGTGGTGGTGAACAGCTCGCCCAGGTTGGCCGAGCGGATATCGCGGGAACGGGCGATGCGGCCGCGGAAGCCGTCGACGAACTCATTGGTGAAGCCGAGCTTCCACGACCAGATCGAGCCGGTGGTGTTGTAGTCGGAGATGCGCGCGGCCGCACTCAGCGCCAGGTTGTTCAGGCCGGGCACGTCCCTGACCAGCGGCACCAGTACCTCGCCGAAGGCCTCCTTGACGTTGAACGAGCCCTTCATGGCACTGAAGTTGAACGAACGGAAAGCCTTGGCCGCGTCCAGTTCGCCGACGCGCTGGTCGATCGCCTCGCGCCGGCCCTCCACGCCGAACGCCACCGAGACCGGGCCCGCGGGCAGCTCCCAGGGTTCGCCGCGCAGGCTGGCGCCAAACACGTCCAGCGTGGTCCTGGCGCGCTGCTGCGGGGTACCGGTGACGTAGTCGATCGCCTCCTGCGACGGCGCGCCTTCGCCGAACACGTTGATCGGCACGCAGTGCACCGCCGGGTTGGCCAGGCTGACGCGGCACACCGGCTTGCCGGTGGACGGATCGATCACCGAATCGATGGCATTGGCCCATGCCTCGCGCAGGATGAACCCCGGCGTATCGAAGTTCGCCTCGGCCTCGCCGTGGCTGTAGTACGCGCTCCAGCGCCAGTCGCCGGCATAGCCGTCCAGCGCGAGCGTGGCCTGCGTGGTCTTGCGCTCGAAATCGATGTGCGGGTAATTGATGTCGTTGTTGAAGCGGCCGATGCGCAACTTGGTCTCGCCGGCCTGCTGCATCGCCTCGCGCACCTGCTGCGGCAGGAACGCGTTGTCGATGCCGATATCCAGGTTGTTGCGGTTGTGGTCGCCGAACCAGATGTAGTTGTTGTACATCCGCGAATGACGCACTTCGGCGGTCAGGCGCACGTCGTCATTGAGATCGTAGCGGCCGCTGGCGAGCACCGAATACCGCTTCTGCGGCGCGCTGAGCGGGCTGTAGTCGTCGTTCGACGGTCCCTCACCGCCACTCATCAGCGCACCGACGACACGGCCGTACTGGAAGTCGCGCAGCGAACCGTCCGGGTTGAACGCCTTGCCCTTGAGCACGCCGGACAGGATCAGGCCGCCGTAACCCGCGTCGGCGAAGCCGACATCGGGCATCAACTGGTACTGGCCGTTGCCGATGGACAACGTCGACCAGCGACCGGCCCGGCTGCGCGAACTGCGCGGCACGATGCCGTCGTTGTCGAGGAACTCACCGCCGACCAGGAAATGGCCGCGCCCATCGGCGAAATCCGTGCCTCAGGCTGCCTCGAAGCGCTTTTCCTTGCCGTCGTTGTAGGTGGACTGCCCGGCCTGGGCGCCCGCCTTGAAGCCTACGAAATCGTGATCCAGGCTGATGTTGACCACGCCGCCGACCGCACCCGACCCCCATGCCGCGGAGGCACCGCCGGTCACCACGTCGACGCTTTTGACGACGATCGACGGGATCGTATTCAGGTCGTTGTCGCTGGAGATGCGGCGACCGTCCTGCAGCACCAGGGTGCGCGAGATGCCCAGGCCGCGCAGATCGACCGGCGCGTTGCCGGCACCGGTATTGGAGCCGGTGGTCTGCGGCGAACTGGTCGCGCGGAACTGCGGCAGGTCATTGAGCGCGGCGCCGATGTTGGTGCGCGAATCGAGCTTCAGCTCTTCGGCGGTGATTGGCAGGGTCGGCGTCGGCGCCACCAGGTCGGGGCGGTCGATGCGCGAGGCGGAGACGCTGACCGTGGCGAGATCGCTGACCTTGCGATCGCTGCCTTCTTCCTTGGTCTGGGCATGGACGCCGGCAGAGGCGGCCAGGCTTGCCAGAACGCACAACGTCAGGGGATGAAGCGGGAGTGGCTTGCGCATTTTTGTTCGTTACCCGAATTCGCTATGACTGGGGGACGCCCCGCATGGGGCGTACCGACAGTGCCAACTCGCGAACGAACAATGCGCAATGTCTACGGGAAGACAAATTTCATTGCCGATGCAACCGGATGCATCTGCTTGTCGGGGCCGGTGTGCGAACGCGGCGCAGGCGCGCGCAAGCGCTTGTTCCAAGGGGCGCGATGCCACCTGGCCGGACGCTGTTTCCAGCGCCGTACTGCCTCGCATGGCGACGTGAATCGCAGTCGATGAAGCGCCGAAGATCGGATCGTTTCTTCCGCAACCTCGACTGCGGTAGCGGATATCGCCCGCAACTGCGCGGCTTTTCCACCCATGCCACCCGCAGGTGGCATGGATGTGCGGCGGCATGGCGGCGCAGCCTGGAGTCCGGTGCGGCATGCATGCGCGGCGACCTGGCAACCACCGCGCGGCGCTGCCGAACCGTCATCGCCGCGGCACCGCGGCGGCGTCAGCCCTCGCTGGCCGGCGGTGCCGCGGTGTAGACCGCTTCGCCATCGACCCAGGTGGACAGCACCTGCAACCCGTCCAGGCGGCCGGCGGCCGCATCGAGCGGATCGCGGCCGAGTACGACGAAGTCCGCGTGCAGGCCCGCGCGCAGGCGCCCGACCCGGGCTTCGTCATGCCCGGCATACGCCGCGTCGCTGGTGAAGCCACGCAGCGCTTCGGCCGGGCTCAGGCGCTGCTCCGGCTGCCACCCGCCCGGCGGCCGGCCATCGCGGTCCTGGCGGGTCACCGCCGCGTACAGGCCCAGCCGCGGATCGACCTGCTCGACCGGGAAATCCGACCCCAGCGCCAGCCGCGCACCGCTGTGCAGATAGCGCTGCCAGGCATAGGCACCCTTGATCCGCTCCGGCCCCACGCGCTGCTCGGCCCACCCCATGTCCGAAGTGGCATGGGTGGGCTGCATCGAGGCGATCACGCCGAGCCGGGCGAAGCGCGGGATGTCCTCCAGCGCCACCACCTGGGCGTGCTCCACGCGCCAGCGGTGGTCGTTGTCCTTGTGCGCGCCCAGCACCTTTTCGTAGGTGTCGAGCACGATGCGGTTGCCGCGGTCGCCGATCGCATGCGTGGCCACCTGCACCTTGCAGCCATCGGCCCTGCGCACGGCCACCTCGAATTCCTCCGGCGAGGTCATCAGCAGCCCGCGGTTGTGCGGGTCGTCGCTGTAGTCGGCCAGCAGGGCCGCGCCGCGGCTGCCCAGCGCGCCGTCCATGAACAGCTTCACCCCGTGCATCTGCAGGCGTCCGCCCGGGTGGGTGTAAAGCCCGTTGGCGCACAGGTCGTCCAGCGCCGCGTTGTTGCCGTCGGCGTAGGCGTCGATGCGCAGCGGCAATCTGCCCTGGTCGGCCAGCCGTTTCATCACCGCCAGGTCCCCGCGCGACACGCCCATGTCGTGCACGCCGGTCAGCCCGTTGCTGACCGCCAGTTGCAGCGCCGCCTGCAGGCGCTTCTCGCGCACCGCCGCGTCAGGTGCAGGGATGTGCGCGCTGACCAGCGCGGATGCGGCATCCACCAGCACGCCGGCCGGCTTGCCGGCGGCGTCGCGCAGGATGCGCCCGCCTTCGGGCTGCCAGTCGCCGGACAACGACCTGCCCGCCTTCTTTTCCGCGATCCGCAACGCGGCGCCGTTGGCCCAGCCGGCATGGCCGTCGATGCGCTCCAGGTACACCGGCCGTTCGGGGAACGCCGCGTCCAGGTCGGCCGCGGTCGGGAACGCGGTGTCGTCCCAGCGGTTCTGGTCCCAGCCGGCGCCCAGCAGCCACTCGCCCGGCGCCAGCGTCTTCTCGAAGGCCTGCAGCCGTTCCACCACTTCGGCACGGCTGCGCGCGCCACTAAGGTCGGCCTGCGCCAGGGTGTTGCCGAGGCCGACCAGGTGCGCGTGCGCGTCGATCAGGCCCGGTACCACGGTGGCCTTGCCGGCATCGACGCGCGGGGCCTGCGGATAGCGTTGCAGCACGGCCTGGCGCTCGCCCACCGCGAGCAGGCGGCCGTCGTCGGTGTCCCACGCCAGCGCATTGGCCGTGGGCTGCTGCGGATCGCCGGTATGGATGGTGTCGGCGAGCAGCACCCGCACTCCGGCCGCGGCCGGCGCCACATGCAGACAGGGAAGCAGGACGGCGAGACAGGCGGCGGTACGGCGCATGCGGGGACACTCCTAGCCAACGGAAACGGCGACTATGCCGCCATCGGCCAGGGCTGACAACGAACGCCAGGGCACGCTGCCGCAGGGCCGCGGCCAGACGCGCGGCCCGCGCCGCGCAGGTCAGTCGGCGCTGACGTCCACCCGCACCCGGATGCGCTCGCCCGGGTGGTAATCGCGGCGGGTGTGGTACTCGCGGCCGGCGTATTCGTAGGTGACGTCGTAACCGGCCACGCGCTCGCTCTCGTAGCCGTAGCCCTCGCGCTGCGGCTCGCATACGCGCACGTCCGAGCGGCGGTAGACCGGGCGGTTGTTGGCATCGTAGATCGCGCGCCCGGCGGCGCCGCCGGCCACGGTGCCGATCGCGGTGCCCAGGTAGCGGCCATCGCCGCCACCGATGCGGCTGCCGATGATCGCGCCGGCCAGGCCGCCGATCACCGTGGCCACCTGGCGCCCGCCATCATTGCCCTGGCGGTAGCCGTCGACGTAACGCCCGTCGCCATAATCGCGGACGTCGTCGCGCTCCTGGCGGTAGCCGTCCGCGCCGTACACGTAGTCGCCCTCGCTGCGCGCGTAGCAGTCTCCCCGGCGGCCGCCGCCGTCGACGATGATCGGGTCCACCCGCACCACGCGCGCATAGTCGTAGACCGGGCCGTTGTCGTCGCGGCCGTAACGGCCATCATCGTCGCGCCACTGGCCGCTGCCCGGGTAGGGGCGATAGCCGCCGTCGTCGTAGCGCTGCGCGGAGGCGGTGAACGCCAGCAGGCAACCGAAGACCAGGACACCTGCAAGAGGCAATGATCGGGACATGGCGGCCGCACCGGCGTATGGGATGGAGGATGGGCGGATGCTCCGGCGCGGCGCGTGAAACGCCCCTGAACCGGAACGCCGGGGCGGCAACGGCGCCGCCCCGGCCGCCGGATCAGCCGGCGAACTCGGTCTCCAGGCTGATCGGCACCGCGCTGAGCGCCTTGGACACCGGGCAGTTCTGCTTGGCATCGTCGGCCACCGCGCGGAACTTCACCTCGTCCATGCCGGGCACCACCGCCTTCACCTTCAGCCGGATGCGCGACAGCTGCGGACCGCCGTCCATCGACAGATCGACATCGGCGCGGGTGTCGAGCGAGCGCGGCGGGAAGCCGGCTTCCGCCAGCTTTGCCGACAGCGCCATGGTGAAGCAGCCCGCGTGCGCGGCGGCGATCAGTTCTTCGGGATTGGTGCCCTTCTCGTCGCCGAAACGGCTGGAAAACGCGTAGCGCGTGTTCTCCATCAACCCGCTCTGCGGCGTGCTCAGCCGCCCCTGCCCGCTCTTGAGATCCCCCTCCCAGTGCGCGGTGGCGTGGCGCGAAATACCCATGGCAAGTCTCCTGTACGTGCGTTGAAGGGAGACCCAGCCTAGGCGAGCGTTCGTTAGCGCCCTGTGCGCCGCGGCGGCAGCGCGCATCGCGGCCGCCCCCTGCCGCCGCCGCGCATGGCCGGGGCCGCGACCGGTGCGCGGCCCCGGGCTTTGCAGCCGGTTTTCCCGCGATCGTGGCCCGACGGCACGCCGGAAGGGCGGTTGGAAGCAATTTTTATGGGGTTTTTGTGCCCCGACCTATTGGCGATGCACCGCGCATGCCCTACATTTCGCTTGCCGACGGGGTCGGCATGACCACAACCACCCGCTCACGGAACAGGAAACCATGGCAAAGACCGCTAAGAAGGCTGCCCCGAAGAAGGCAGCGAAGAAAGTCGCTACGAAGGCCGCCGCCAAGCCGGCCGCTCCCAAGCCGATCAAGGAAGCCCTGACCAAGTCGGGTCTGGTTGCACACCTGGCCGAGGCGACCAGCGTCGCTGCCAAGGATGTCCGCTCCGTCCTGGCCGCGCTGGAAGGCGCCGTTGCCGCATCGGTCAACAAGAAGGGCGCTGGCAGCTTCACCCTGCCGGGCCTGCTGAAGATCTCCACCGTGAACGTGCCGGCCAAGCCGAAGCGCAAGGGCATCAACCCGTTCACCAAGGAAGAGCAGTGGTTCGCCGCCAAGCCGGCCTCCACCAAGATCAAGGTGCGTCCGCTCAAGAAGCTCAAGGACGCCGCGATCTGATCCGCGCGCCCTGGGCGAGAGAACGGGACGGCCATGCCGTCCCGTTTTTTTTTGCGGCGCCACCGGTGCGCGCACGGATCGTCGCCGCGCACTGCCAAGGCCGCACCCTGCGGCATTGCGCGCCGATTGCGCGGCAAGCGGCATGCCTACGGAGGCGGCTCGTCCGCCAGCCACGCCAATCCGCTGCCGGAACAAGCGCAATCCCCACGCCGGGAGGCATCTTCAGGTGCGCGCCCGGGTGACGTGGCCTGCCTGGAGCGTGGGCCATGCATCTCCCCGGAATCGGGTCCATGGCGTGCGCCGCATGCCCGGCGGCCCCGGCGTGGCGGCCATCGCCGGGGCGACGCCCGGCATTGCCAGGCCCTGGCCGCGGGGTGCGCGCCAGCGATGGCGGGTGCGATGCGGTATCGACTGGAACACAGCGTCATGGGCCGGCGCCTCGCCCCGGCCGCCCGGCGGGCCTATGGTGGTCGCCAAGCCCCACGGTCACACGCCACACCATGTCCAGCAGCAAGCACCGCTACCGCATCACCGTCACGCCGATCGAAGCCGATGGCCTGCAGTGCAGCGGCCGTTGCACCATCGAGTTCGAACAACGCAGCCCGCGCAACTGGATGCACGAACTGGAGGACGCGCAGCGGCAGCGGCGCCTGTCGTGCAACGAGGCTGCAGGCGCGGTGGTCGCCACCGGCCTGCTGGAAGCACTGGCCGTGGCCGCGCGCGACGACGCCCACCCGCTGGCGGCACTGCAGCCGGAACTCGACGGGCTGATCGCGAAGCTGCAGGCACTGCGCCAGGCACGCTGAGCGCGGAGGCGACGCCGTCGCGCTAACCGGCCATTCACCGTTTCCGGGTATCGTGCGTCGCTTCCCCCGCCACACTCTTCGCAGGCCGATACGATGAACCTCCGCTCCCTGTTGCTGCCCGCCGTCGCCTGCGTGGTCATGGCCACCAGCGCCCACGCCTCGCCGCAGGTCAGCGGCCGCAAGCTGCTGGTCGATGCAGCCGACGTGCAGCACTACCTGGATGGCAGCTTCCCGCGCTCGCAGAAGGCGCTGGGTGGGCTGCTCGCGATGACCGTCAGCCAGCCGCGGCTCACGCTGCCGGCGGGCAGCCGCCTGAACCTGCAGTTCGACCTGGCCATGGCAGCCGCCGGCGGTGCACCGATGCCGGTGGGCAACGTGCAGCTCAGCAGCGGCCTGCGCTACGACGCGCAGAGCCGTGGCTTCCACCTGGAACAGCCGACCGTCGACGCGTTCCGCCCGGCCATGGCCGGCGCCGAACTCGATGCCGGCACGCGCAGCCTGCTCAACACCTGGCTGGCCGACTATGCACGCCGCGAGCCGATCTACCGCATCGAACCGGCCATCGCCAACGTGATGGGCGCGCTGCAGGTGAAGTCGGTGGGCATCGAGAACGGCCGCATCGCGGTGGACTTCAACCAGAACCTGGGCGCGCTGCTGCCACAGGGAATGCCCGGCAACTGACGCCTGTCCTGCCGGGCGTGGACCCGGGCCGCGCCTGCGGCCCGGTCCGGGAACGACCCGCGCGCCAGCCTCAGCGCTTGGGCTGCAGCATGGTGCCGGTGCACTTGGGCGAACCGCAGCGGCACTCCCAGATTTTCTTCAGGCGCGGGGTGTGGCGCTCGGCCAGGGTGATGCCGTAGTTGTAGGTCAGCTCCTCGCCCGGGCGGATCGCGCGGATCGCCTCGATGAACACCTTGTCCGCGGTACGGTCGTCGCCCTCGGCCTCTTCGATCAGCGCCTCGCAGTTGGGGTCGCAGCTGTGGTTGATCCAGCGCGCGTCATTGCCCTTGTAGCTGGCATCGATGACGTAATCGTCGTTGAGCGTGAACAGGAAGGTATGGCCGCTTTCCACATCGCCCGCATCGTCGGCGTCCACCTCGGCGTGGGTCCGGCGCAGCCCCTTGTACTCGATGATGCGCTCGCCCTTGGCGATGGCCGCCAGCGCGAACACGCCATTGCCGTGGATGGTGGATTTGCGCGCCTGGATCTTCTTGGGCATGTACATGGCCGGGAAACGATGGGAAGGGGGATTCTCGCGCAGTCGCGCAGGCTTCCCAAGCCCGGGCGCCGGATGCCACCGGCTTGACCTGCATCAACGCATCGCCGGGAAGCGGATTTGAGGCTCCGCCCACAAAAGCGTACAATTTCGGTCCACATTGATTCCCCCCGCCTTCCCATGCTCCGCGTCACCAAGCTCACCGACTACGCCAGCGTCGTCATGACCGTGCTCGCCACGCGGCCGGACGAGGTGCTCAGCGCGACCGAGCTGGCCGAGGCCGCCGGGCTCGAGCCGCCCACGGTCAGCAAGCTGCTCAAGCCACTGGCGCAGGCCGGGCTGGTCGAGGGCCTGCGCGGCGTGCGCGGCGGCTACCGCCTGACCCGTCCGGCCACCGAGATCAGCCTGATCGAGATCGTCGAGGCGATGGAAGGCCCGCTGGCGATCACCGAGTGCAGCCAGGGCGAGAGCCAGTGCGGCATCGCCGGCCAGTGCGGCGTGCGCTCGAACTGGCGGCTGATCAACGACGTGGTCGCCGACGCCCTGCGCGGGGTGACGCTGGCGCAGATGCTGCACCCCCTCCCACTTGCTGACCGTCGGCGCATCGACGTCAGCATCGTTTCCTGAATTCCGTAGGCAGCCTCATGGCCACCGAGACCACCGAAAGCGTCGGCAGCGCCGACACCCCAAACCGCGAGATCCACGAACAGCTGGGCCGCAAGTACGAGGCCGGCTTCGTCACCGAGATCGAATCCGAGTCGTTCCCGCCGGGCCTGGACGAGGACATCATCCGCGCCCTGTCGGCCAAGAAGGACGAGCCGGAGTGGATGACGCAGTGGCGCCTGGACGCCTACCGCCACTTCCTGACCATGCGCCAGCCGGACTGGGCCAAGCTGCAGATCGGCCCGATCGACCTGCAGGCGCTGAGCTATTACTCCGCGCCCAAGGGGCCCAAGTACAAGTCGCTGGACGAAGTGCCCAAGGAGCTGCTGGACACCTACGACAAGCTCGGCGTGCCGCTGCACGAGCGCGCCAAGCTGGCCGGCGTGGCGGTCGACGCGGTGTTCGACTCGGTCTCGGTCGGCACCACGTTCCGCAAGGAACTGGCCGACAAGGGCGTGATCTTCTGCTCGATCTCCGAGGCCATCCGCGAGTATCCCGGGCTGGTCCGCCAGTACCTGGGCTCGGTGGTGCCGGTGGGCGACAACTATTTCGCCGCGCTCAACTCGGCGGTGTTCTCAGACGGCAGCTTCGTGTTCGTGCCCAAGGGCGTGCGCTGCCCGATGGAGCTGAGCACCTACTTCCGCATCAATGCCAACAACACCGGCCAGTTCGAGCGCACGCTGATCATCTGCGAGGACAAGGGCCACGTCTCCTACCTGGAAGGCTGCACCGCGCCGATGCGCGACGAGAACCAGCTGCACGCCGCGGTGGTGGAGCTGGTGGCGCTGGAAGACGCCGAGATCAAGTACTCCACCGTGCAGAACTGGTACCCGGGCGACGAGAACGGCGTGGGCGGCATCTACAACTTCGTCACCAAGCGCGCCGAATGCCGCGGCGCCCGCTCCAAGGTCACCTGGACCCAGGTGGAGACCGGCTCGGCGATCACCTGGAAGTACCCGTCGTGCGTGCTGCTGGGCGACGACTCGGTGGGCGAGTTCCACTCGGTGGCGCTGACCCACCACCGCCAGCAGGCCGACACCGGCACCAAGATGATCCACGTCGGCAAGCGCACCAAGAGCAAGATCGTCTCCAAGGGCATCAGCGCCGGCCACGGCCAGAACACCTACCGCGGCCTGGTCAAGGTCGCCGCCGGGGCCGAGGGCGCGCGCAACTACACCCAGTGCGATTCGCTGCTGATCGGCAAGAAGTGCGGCGCCCACACCTTCCCCTACATCGAGGTGAAGAACCCCGCCGCGACCGTCGAGCACGAGGCCACCACCTCCAAGATCTCCGACGACCAGCTGTTCTACTGCCGCGCGCGCGGCATCGACCAGGAGAACGCGGTGTCGATGATCGTCGACGGCTTCTGCAAGCAGGTGTTCAAGGAGCTGCCGATGGAGTTCGCGGTGGAAGCCAAGAAGCTGCTGGAAGTGTCGCTGGAAGGCTCGGTCGGATGATCCGCCTGCCCCTGCTCCTGCCCTTGCTCCTGCTGGCATTGCTGCCGGTGGCTGCCTCGGCCACCTCGCCGGGCAAGGCCTGCGACGATGCCCGCACCCAGCTGGACATCAACGAATGCGCCGCGCTTGAAGCCGACGCCAGCGATGCCGAGCTCAACGCCGTGTACCGGCAGGTGATGCAGAAGCTGCAGGGCCAGCCGGTGGCCATCGACAAGCTGCGCAACGCCCAGCGCCTGTGGATCCAGCTGCGCGACGCCGACATCCAGGCACGCTACCCGGTGGGCAAGGACGAGAACCCACGTGTCCTGTACGGCTCGATGTACCCGATGCTGTATTCGGCCAACAAGGCCGAGCTCACCCGGCAGCGCACCCACTGGCTGCGCGCCACCTTCCTTGATCGCGCCGAAGGCGAGCTCTGATCGCCCCGCCCCACATTCAAATTTGAAGACCGCACCCTCATGCTGAAGATCGAAAACCTCCACGCAAGCATCGGCGACAAGGAAATCCTCAAGGGCCTGTCGCTGGACGTGAAGCCCGGTGAAGTCCACGCCATCATGGGCCCCAACGGCGCCGGCAAGTCGACCCTGGGCAATGTGCTGTCCGGCCGCGACGGCTACGAGGTGACCGACGGCAGCGTGCGCTTCGAAGGCAACGATCTGCTGGAGCTGGAGCCGGAAGCGCGCGCCGCCGCCGGCCTGTTCCTGGCGTTCCAGTACCCGGTGGAGATCCCGGGCGTGAACAACACCTATTTCCTGCGCGCCGCGCTCAACGCCCAGCGCAAGACCCGCGGCGAGCCGGAACTGGACTCCATGCAGTTCCTCAAGCTGGTGCGGCAGAAGCTGGCCGTGCTGCACCTGAAGGACGAGCTGCTGCACCGCGGCGTCAACGAGGGCTTCTCCGGCGGCGAGAAGAAGCGCAACGAGATCTTCCAGCTGGCGGTGCTCGAACCGAAGCTGGCGATCCTCGACGAGACCGACTCGGGGCTGGACATCGACGCGCTCAAGAGCGTGGCCGACGGCGTCAACGCGCTGCGCTCGCCGGAACGCTCGTTCCTGGTCATCACCCACTACCAGCGCCTGCTCGACTACATCAAGCCGGACGTGGTGCACGTGCTGGCCGACGGTCGCATCGTCAAGAGCGGCGGCCCGGAGCTGGCGCTGGAGCTGGAAGCGCACGGCTACGACTTCCTCAAGGACCGCGTGGTGCGCGAGGCGGCCAAGTAATGAGCCCGCTCCTGCAATCGCTGGCCGCCGCGTTCTGCGGCAACGACGAGCGTCGCGCCACGCTCGATGCCGCGCTGCGCAGCGGGTTGCCCGCCGCGCGCAGCGAAGCCTGGAAGTACACCTCGCTGCGCCAGCTCGAACGCCGCAGCTTCGGTGCCGCGCCGCTGCAGGCGCCGAGCGTCGATGACGCGTTGCTGGCCGCCATCCCGGCGCCGCGGCTGGTCTTCGTCAACGGCCGCCCGAGCGACGCCCACAGCGACCTGTCCGGGCTGGACGCCGGCGTGCAGGTTCGCACGCTGTCGTCCGTGCGCCGCGACGAGCCGCTGGCCGCCGGTTTCCTCGGCCGCCGCTTCGACCGCGCCGAGGAGGTCTTCGCCCAGCTCAACGCCGCGCTTGCCGACGAGGGCGTGCTGGTGCAGGTGGCCGAAGGCATCGCCGCGGCGACGCCGTTGCACCTGGTCTTCATCAGCGCGCCGCTGGGCCCCACGCACGCCGATGCCACCGCCGGGGCCAGGGACGCGAACGACATCGCCTGGCACCACCGTCACCTGTTCGAGCTGCGCCGCGGCGCTTCGCTGAACCTGGTCGAGCACCACCTGCAGGCCGGCGACAGCGCGCACCTGGACAACACCCTGGTGCACGTCCACCTGGCGCAGGACGCCCGGCTCGCGCACGCCCGCGCGCAGGCCGACAGCGCGCGCGCCACCTCGCTGCTGCGCACCGACGCGGTGCTGGCGCGCGATGCGGAGTACCGCCGCATCGACCTGGAACTGGGCGCCGCGCTGAGCCGCCACGAACTCAACGTGCGCCTGGAAGGCGACAACGCCCGGCTGGTCGCCAACGGCGTGCTGCTGGGCACCGGCCGCCGCCACATCGACACCCGCCTGGGCATCGAGCACATCGCCCGCGACACCCGCGCCGAACTGCTGTGGCGGGGCGTGGCCGCCAACCGCAGCCGGGTCGTGTTCCACGGTGGCATCCACATCCGCGAAGGCGCCGACGGCACCGACGCCAACCTGTCCAACAAGAACCTGCTGCTGTCCGCCGACGCCGAGATCGACACCCAGCCGACGCTGGTGATCGACGCCGACGAGGTCAAGGCCGCGCACGGCGCCACCGTCGGCCAGCTCGATGCCAACGCGCTGTTCTACCTGCGCTCGCGCGGGGTGCCGGCCGAACAGGCGCGCGCCATGCTCAGCACCGCGTTCTGCCACGAGCCGCTGGCGGCCGTGGACGACATCCTCACCGAGAAGCTGGTCCACCACCTGGGCCAGGCGCTGCAACAGGCAGGCATGGCATGAACCTTTCCTCCCCGCGCCCGATTCCCGCCACCGGCAGCGCCCCCGACTGGGAGCGCGTGCGCGCCGATTTCCCGCTGCTGATGCGCGAGGTCAACGGCAAGCCGCTGGTGTATTTCGACAACGCCAACACCGCGCAGAAGCCGGTGCCGGTGATCGGCGCGGTGGACGAGTTCTATCGCCGCTACAACGCCAACGTCAGCCGCGCGGTGCACGCGCTGGGGACCGAGGCCACCGATGCCTACGAAGGCGCGCGCACCAAGCTGGCGCGCTTCCTCAACGTGCGCGCCAACGAACTGGTGCTGTGCAGCGGCACCACCTTCGCCATCAACCTGGTGGCCTACTCGTGGGCGCTGCCGCGGCTGAAGGCCGGCGACGTGATCCTGGTCTCGCGCATGGAGCACCACGCCAACATCGTGCCCTGGCAGCTGGTCGCCGAGCGCACCGGCGCCCGCATCCGCGTGGCCGAGATCACCGCGGACGGCAGCCTGGACATGGATGCGCTGCACGCGGCGATGACGCCGGACGTGAAGCTGCTGGCGCTGACCCACGTCTCCAACGTGCTGGGCACGGTCAACCCGGTCCGCGAGATCTGCCGCGAAGCGCGCCGGCGCGGCATCGTCACCGTCATCGACGGTTCCCAGGCCGCGCCGCACCTGGAGCTGGACGTGGCCGCCATCGGCTGCGACTTCTACGCCGTCACCGGCCACAAGATGTGCGGGCCCACCGGCACCGGCGCACTGTGGGCGCGCCGCGAACTGCTGCAGGACATGCCGCCGTTCCTGGGCGGTGGCGAGATGATCAAGGAAGTCAGCTTCGAGGGCACGGTGTTCAACGACGCCCCGCAGAAGTTCGAGGCCGGCACGCCCAACATCGCCGGCTTCGTCGGCCTCGGCGTGGCGGTCGACTACCTGGACGGCCTCGGCCGCGGCCATATCGCCGCCCGCGAGCAGGAACTGCTGGCGCACTTCACCGAGGAGCTGCAGCGCGTGGAAGGCGTGCGCATCTTCGGCACCGCCCCGCACAAGGCGGCCGTGGTCTCCTTCCTGGTCGAAGGCGCGCATGCGCACGACCTGGCCACCCTGCTCGACCTGCAGGGCGTGGCGGTGCGCTCGGGCCAGCACTGCGCGCACCCGCTGCTGCAGTACTACGGGGTGGCCGCGACCTGCCGCGCCTCGCTGGCGTTCTACAACACGCATGCGGAGATCGAGGCGTTCATGGCCGCGCTGAAGAAGGTACGCGCCCTGCTGGGCTGAGCATTGCATGGAGCGGGGCGTGGCCGCGTCCTACAATGCGGGCATGGACGCCCTCACCTTCCGCACCGCCACCCCGGACGACGTTCCGGCCCTGATCGAACTGGTCACCTCCGCCTACCGTGGCGACGCCTCGCGCGTGGGCTGGACCACCGAAGCCGACCTCCTGGACGGCCAGCGGGTGGATGCCGAAGGCATCCTCGCCGACATCCAGCGGCCGCGGAGCGCGATCCTGCTGGCCGAGCAGGGCGGCCGGCTGCTGGCCTGCTGCCACGTCGCCGACGAGGACGGCCATGGCTACTTCGGCATGTTCGCGGTCAGCCCCACCGCGCAGGGCGGCGGGGTCGGCAAGCAGGTCATGCTGCAGGCCGAGCGCCACGTGGCCGGGCACTGGCGGCTGCCGAGCATGCAGATGACGGTGATCGACTGCCGCGAGGAGCTGATCGCCTTCTACGAGCGCCGCGGCTATGCCCGCACCGGGATCAAGAAGCCGTTCCCCTACGGCGACGCGCGCTTCGGCCTGCCCAAGCGCGACGACCTGCGCTTCGAGGTACTGGAGAAGCCGCTGGAGGGCGCGGCATGAGCGCGGCCTGGACCTACGTCTGCGCCAGCGGGGAACTGCTGCCGGGCGAGATGAAGACCGCGTTCGACGACGTCACCGGCGCCCCGATCGTCGTGTTCAACCTGGACGGCGAGCTGTACGCGCTGGAAGACCAGTGCACCCACGAGGAGTTCGAACTGTCCTCCGGCAGCATCGATCCGGTCGAGGGCAGCATCGAGTGCGTTCTGCACGGCGCCCGTTTCGACGTCCGCGACGGCCGTGCGCTGTGCGCCCCGGCCTACACCGCGGTGCCCAAGTTCCCGGTCAAGCGCGAAAACGGCGGCATCTGGGCCCGCGACGACCGCGACTGAGCCGGGCAATGGCGCCCTGGGCCGGGGGCGCCTCGCATGATTGTGGACATGCGAATCATTATCGTTTAATTTACCGTTATGCATGCCGCCCGCGCCTACCCGCGGAGCTCCTGCAACGGAGCCCCGCCCTGCCTGCCGACCGTCCCGGTCCGGCGGTACTGGCGCCTGTGGCTGCTTGCCGGTTTTTTCCTCGCCACCTTGCTGGTGGCGGCACTGGCTCCCGCGACCCACGCCAGCGCACGCCCCATCGCTGATGTCCCCGTTGCCACGTCCGCCGGCCAGCCGATGGCCCCGGGAGGGCAGGCGATGCACGTGCCTGCGATGGCCGAGGCCGACGCCGAAGCGCCCGGCACCGCACGCCCGGCGCAGGCATGGGGTGCGCACTGGCCAGCCCGGCATGCCCCCGGCTGGCCTCGCCGCGGCTGCCGGCCAGCGTTCCCGCGACGCCCGGCGCACGGACGTACCGGTCGCCACCGGCGCATGCGCCACCTGCCAGCCGCCACGGCTGAGTCCCGCGCGGACGCCGGCCACGGGCCATGGGCGCCCGCCGGCCAACCCCCGCTTCGCTGATCCGCTTCCCGGGCGTCCGCACTGCCGGCGCCTGCGCTGCCGCTTTCGTCTTCACTTTTCCCCGGACATCGTCATCCATGAACCACATCAAGACCCGCAAGTACGCGCCGCGCGCCACCGTGCTGGCCACGGCCACCCTGGCCGCCGGCTTTTCCCCGCTGACCGCCCAGGCCGCGGACGCGGATGCCGGCGCCGTACAGGCCACCGACCTGGACAAGGTCCAGGTCCGCGGCAGCTGGTTCGCACCGTCCTCGCCCAAGTTCACCGCCGAGCTGCTGGACACCCCCAAGTCGGTGGCGGTCGTCACCGAGAAGACCCTCCAGGAAATCGGCGCCACCAACCTGGTGGACGCACTGCGCATGGTTCCCGGCATCACCTTCGGCGCCGGCGAGGGCGGCAACTCCACCGGCGACCGCCCGTTCCTGCGCGGCTTCGACGGCCAGAGCAACATGTTCGTGGACGGCCTGCGCGATGTCGGCACGCAGACCCGCGAGGTGTTCGACCTGGAGCAGCTGGAAGTGGTCAAGGGGCCAAGCTCGGCCTATGGCGGCCGCGACTCCGGCGGCGGCAGCATCAACCTGGTCAGCAAGACCCCGAAGCTGAAGAACGAGACCAGCGTCAGCATGGGCGTGGGCAGCGACCGCTACGCCCGCGGTACCGTGGACGCCAACTACGTGCTGGGCGATGGCATTGCCGCGCGCCTGAACCTGCTCAGGCACGCCGCCGACATCCCCGGCCGCGACGCCGCCAATGTCAGCCGCTGGGGCATCGCCCCGTCGGTCGCGTTCGGCCTGAACGGTCCGCTGCAGGTGATCGCCAGCCATTACCACCTGGAAACCGACGACCTGCCCGACGCCGGCGGCTTCCCGTATGCCGACCCGGCCACCGGCACCACCACCGGCCGGCCGCTGGTGCCCGACCGCAACAACTACTACGGGCTGAAGGACCGCGACTTCCAGCGTACCCGCGCCGACATCAGCACCATCGATGCCAGCTACGACCTGGGCGGCCACAAGCTGCGCAACATCGCGCGCCTGGGCAACACCAGCAACGACTACCTGTGGACCCAGCCGGACGACAGCAAGAACAACCCCAACAAGTACGGCACCCTGTGGCGCCGCACCAACGACCGCGCCATCGACACCCGCACCTTCGCCGACCAGCTGAGCCTGACCGGCGCGTTCCGCACCGGCGCGCTGGCGCACAGCTACAGCGCCGGGGTCGAGTACAGCGAGGAGAAGAGCAGCAAGGGCCGCTACCTGATCGGCGGCGGCGGCACCAACAACGCCATCGACGGCACCCAGTCCTGCCCGACCACCGGCGCGGCGACCGGCTGGAACTGCACCGATTTCTACGCCCCCGACCCGAACGACCCGTGGGCCGCCAGCCACCCGGTCACCCGCAGCGACAAGGCGCTGGACATCCGCCAGACCACCCGCACCACCTCGGTGTACGCGTTCGACACCATCGAACTGAGCCCGCGCTGGCTGCTCAACCTCGGCCTGCGCTGGGACGACTACGACACCGAGCAGGTCACCCCGGTCGCCGGCAAGGCGCCGACCGTGCTGGGCAACAGCGAGGCCTTCCTCAACTACCAGGCCGGCGTGGTGTTCAAGCCGACGGCCAACGGCAGCATCTATCTCTCCTATGGCACCTCGTCCACCCCGCCGGGCATGGACAGCGGTGAGGGCAACGATTCGATCAGTGCCGCGATCCAGAACCTGAAGCCGCAGGAGACGAAGAACTACGAACTGGGCACCAAGTGGGACCTGTTCGGCAACCGCCTGAACCTGACGGCAGCGCTGTTCCATACCGAGATGAACAATGCCCGCGTCGTGCTCGACAACGGCAGCACCCAGAACGCCGGCAGCAAGGCGATCAACGGCGTGGAGATCGGCGTCAACGGCCAGATCAGCGACCGCTGGAGCGTCGCCGGCGGCTACACCTGGATGGATTCGGAACTGAAGGACAACGGCTACGTCTGCTCGGTCCCCAGCCGCACCGGCTGCCCGGCCCCGGGCGTGTGGATCGTCTCGCCGAACAACGGCAACGTCTTCCCGAACACGCCCAGGCATGCCGCCACGCTGTGGACCACCTATGCGTTCCCGTTCGGCCTGACCATCGGCGGCGGCGCCAGCTATGTCGACAAGCAGTACGGCGATGCGGCCAACAGCAAGTGGATCCCGGCCTATACGCGCTGGGACGCGATGGCCAGCTACGCGATCCAGGACAACATCAGCCTGCAGCTCAACCTGCAGAACCTGACCGACAAGATCTACTTCACCAAGGCCTATGCCTCGCATTACGCGAGCATCGCGCCGGGGCGTTCGGCCACGCTGGCGCTCAACGTCAGGTTCTGATGCCCGCGCGCCGGGACGGTGGCCGGTTTCCCGCCGCCGTCTCCGGCGCATCGTTCCCCACGCCACTGCCAGGCTCGACCCAGGCCCGCGATGTCCACGCCCTCCCGCCCCCCGCTCGATGCCGACGTGCTGGCCGCGCGCCTGCGTTCCGATCCACAGGCGGCCTTCGCCGAAGTCCGCGATGCCGCCCTGCACGGACAGGTCGGCGCGCAGCTGCTGCTGGCGCAGATGTACATGGACGGCAAGGGGACCGCGCGCGACGCCGAGGCCGCGCTGCTGTGGTACGCCACCGCGGCCAACAACGGCGACGCGGTGGCGATGAACATGCTGGGGCGCTGCCACGAGCTGGGCCAGGGCACCGCCATCGACCTGGCGCTGGCCGCCGTGTGGTACCGCCGCGCGGCCGACGCCGGGCTGGACTGGGGCATGTACAACCACGCCAACCTGCTCGCCACCGGCCGCGGCGTGGCCCAGGATCGGCGCCAGGCGCTCGCGCTCTACACCCGTGCCGCCCACCTGGGCCACGCCAAATCGATGAACCTGCTGGCGCGCCACCTGGAAGACGGGCTGGAGACCGCGCGCGACCCGCAGGCGGCGCTGGCGTGGTACCGGCGCGCGGCCGAAGCCGGCGACTTCCGCGGACAGGCCAACTACGCCTCCATCGTGCTGCAGCAGGGCCGCATCGACGAAGCCCTGCACTGGCTGCGGCTCGCGCTCGCGCACGGCAGCCCCGCGTTCATGGCGCACATCGTCCCGCAACTGGCCGCATCGCCGCACCCGCGGGTACGCGCGCTGGTCGAACACCCCGCAGACTGAGGAACCCCCATGCTGCTGCATATCCCCAACGTGTTGACACCGGCGCAGGTCGCCGGATTCCGCGCCAGTCTCGACGCCGCGCAATGGACCGATGGCCGCCAGACGGTGGGCCACCTCGGTGCGCAGGCCAAGCGCAACGAGCAGTTGCCGGAGGATTCGCCGCTGCGGCGCGAACTGGGCGAAACCATCCTGCTGGCACTGGCCAGGCACCCGCTGTTCTTCAGCGCCGCCCTGCCGCTGAAGTACCTGCCGCCCCGTTTCAACCGCTACACCGGCGGCGGCACCTACGGCTTCCACGTCGACGGCGCGGTGATGAACCTGTCCCACGGCGAACAGCTGCGCTCGGACGTGTCGTGCACCCTGTTCCTCAACCCGCCGGACGAGTACGAAGGCGGCGAACTGGTCATCAGCGACACCTATGGCGAGCACGCGGTGAAGCTGCCGGCGGGCGACCTGGTGCTGTATCCCTCCAGCAGCCTGCACCAGGTGACGCCGGTCACCCGTGGTGCGCGGCTGGCGTCGTTCTTCTGGGTGCAGAGCATGGTCCGCGACGATGCGCGGCGACGGCTGCTGTTCGAGATGGATACGTCCATCGAAACCCTGCGCCAGGGCAACGCCGATGCCGGCGCGGTACTGCAGCTGACCGGCGTGTACCACAACCTGCTGCGGCAATGGGCCGAGGTCTGACACGACGGCGCGGTGGCCGGGTTGATCCGCGTCAACCCGGCTTCAAATGAAAGAAGTTCTTATTTGCATCAGATAACAAATCCCAACTACAATTGCATGACGACGCCGCCCGGTTGACCCGGCGGCACGCGCGCCAACCGGGGATTCGATGCACCACCTGCTCCAACACCGCTGCCTGCCCGCCCTTGCGCACCTGCGCAACGGCCTGCGTGCACCGCTGTGGGTGCTGATGGCACTGTGCCTGCTGCTGGGGCCTGCCGGCACCCAGCCGGCAGCGGCCGCGCGCCTGGCGGTGGCAGCGGCGGCAGGCGCGGGCGAAGAAGCGCCCGCGGGCGGATCGGCGGAGCAGGAAACACCCGCCAAACTGCGCCGCGTGACCACGCTGCAGGTGCCGCGCGCGGCCTGCCTGCGCGCTGCGCCCCCGCGCCCGGTGGCCCGTACCGTGGACATGGCCGCGTACCTCCAGCCTCTCCGGCCGGGCGCCTTGCCCGTACCGCCGACCGCCCTGCCCACCCACTGGCGGTCGCAGCGCAGCCAGGCGCCCCCTCCGCGCTGAGCCGTCGCCGCGCGGCCACGCCGCGCCTGTTCCGCCGCCCCATCCATTGCTGCCGTGGCGCCCGCGCGCCCGCGCGCCAGCGGCCCGCCGTGCCCCTTTTCCCGTTCCGTTCCCGAGGTCTTCCCATGGCTCTGCGCCATCGCTTCCGCGCGCCCGCCGCGCGCACTTCCCTCGCCCTCGCCCTGCTCGCCGCACTGCCGGCGCTGGCCCATGCCTCCGGCGCCCCCGCCCCGCAGCCGTCCACGCTGGACACCGTGGTGGTCACCGCGTCCGGCTTCGAGCAGAAGATCACCGCCGCACCGGCCAGCATCTCGGTGATCACCCACGAGGAGCTGTCCAGGCGTCCGTACATGACCCTGCTGGACGCGGTGCGTGACCTGGAAGGCGTGGATGTGGGCGAAACCCGCGACAAGACCGGCCAGGGCACCATCTCCATGCGCGGCATGGGCGCGGACTACACGCTGATCCTGGTCAACGGCCGCCGCCAGAACAACCACGGCGACATCTACCCGAACAACTTCGGCGGCAACCAGTTCAACCACATCCCGCCGCTGGACGCGATCGAGCGCATCGAAGTGATCCGCGGGCCGATGTCCACGCTGTATGGCGCCGACGCCATGGGCGGGGTGATCAACATCATCACCCGGCGCACCCTCGACAGCTGGCACGGCTCGGCCAGCATCGCCCGCACCGTCGAGACCGACGACGAGTTCGGCGACGACAGCACCGTGGACTTCTTCGTCACCGGGCCGCTGCTGCCCGGGGTGCTCAACCTGAGCGCACGCGGCAGCTGGTACGAGCGCAAGGCCTCCAACCCGACCTACGCGCCGGCCACCGATCCGGCCGGCGGCCTGCACACCCGCCCGCTGGGCTTCGGCAGCGGCGGCAAGACCGTGGACAACACCAACAAGGCCGGTGGCATCACCCTGGCCTGGATGCCGTCCGACAACCAGACCCTGTCGCTGGACTACGACACCTCGCGGCAAACCTACGACAACAAGATCAAGATCAACGACAGCGGCGTGGAGGAGTATCCCGTCGGTACCGTCGACAACATCAACAGTATCTGGCGCGCATCCAACTACTGCAGCGGCGCGACCGGCGCCAACGCCGCCGCCTGCCGCGCCAACGGCGGCACCTGGGCGCGCCGCGCCGACCCGCGGGTCGGCTACAGCGCGTCGCAGGCATTCACCCGCGATGCCTGGGCGCTGACCCACGAAGGCCAGTGGGATATCGGCAACAGTTTCGTCTCGCTGGCGCGGGTGGCCACCAACAACGATGGCCGCACCCTGCCGTTCACCGTGGCCGAGCGCGAACGCCTGCTGGCGATGATCGACGGTACCGGCGCTTACGCCGGCATGGGCCTGGCCGAGCGCCGCGCCCTGGCCGAGTCCACCTTCCTGCCGCGCCCCAAGCGCACCCTGGAGAGCGCGCAGTACACCCTGGACGCCAAGCTCGACATTCCGTTCCAGGCCGCCGGCGAGCACACCCTGGTGGCCGGCACGCAGGTCATCCGCGGCGAACTGACCGACGGCGTGTTCGGCACCGAGAAGGGCACGCCCGGGCTGAAGCAGGAACACGACATGTACTCGCTGTTCGTCGAGGACAACTGGAAGGTGAGCGCGCCGCTGACCCTCACCGCGGGCCTGCGCTACGACGACCACAAGGTGTTCGGCGACCACCTGAGCCCGCGCCTGTACGGCGTCTATGCCCTGAACGAGCAGTGGACGATCAAGGGCGGCGTCAGCACCGGCTTCAAGACGCCCAGGACCACCGACCTGTATGACGGCGTCATCGGCTTCGGCGGCCAGGGCACGCTGCCGTTCTTCGGCAACCCGGACCTGAAGCCGGAAACCAGCACCAGCACCGAGCTGGCGGTGTACTGGCAGCACCCGCAGGGCCACAACTTCAACGCCACGCTGTTCCACAACCGCTTCGACGACAAGATCGACAGCCAGCCGTGCGGCGCCGGCCTGGCCCTAAGCTGCAGCAGCAGCGGCGAGTACGCCGAGCTGGGCTATTCGAGCAGCAGCCGCACGGTCAACATCGACGAAGTCGTGATCCAGGGGGCCGAGCTGGCCGGGCGCTGGGCGATCAGCGACGCCTTCGGCCTGCGCGCCAACTACACCTTCACCGACAGCGAGCAGAAGAGCGGCGCGGAGAAGGGGCTGCCGCTGGGCAACAGCGCCCGGCACATGGCCAATGCCACGTTCGACTGGCAGGCCAGCGACCGCCTGAGCCTGTTCCTGACAGCCGAGGCACGCTCCAGGCGCTACCGCGGCGTCAGCGCCGTCACCGGCAAGGAGCTGTACTACAAGGACTACACGGTGCTGCACCTGGGGGCGTCGTACGAGGCCACCGGCTGGCTGACCATCAACGCGCGCATCAACAACCTGCTCGACCGCGACTTCACCACGTACCAGACCTCGTTCAACGACCTCAACGGCAACGGCATCTACGGCGACGTGACCAACGAGGTGCTGTTCGAGGACGACTACAACAACAAGGACAAGGCGCGCAGCATCTGGATGAGCCTGAACGTGCGCTTCTGATCCGCCCTGGCGGGTGGCGCCTGCTCCACCCGCCGGGCCGGGACACAGAGTGATACAAATTGCGAATCATTCTCATCAATGTTCTAATTCCATCTCTTTGCACCGCACCACACACGTGTCCACCGAACGCTCCCCCGCCGATCTCGTCCAGCACCAGGCCAGCCGCGGCTTCTGGCTGCGCACGCTGCACCAGTGGCACTGGATCAGCTCGGCGGTCTGCCTGATCGGCATGCTGCTGTTCGCGGCCACCGGCATCACCCTCAACCATGCCGCGAAGATCGAGGGCACGCCCCAGGTCAGCAACCGCCAGCTGGAACTGCCGCCGCCGCTGCTGCAGGTGTTGGCCACGCAGGAAGACGGCAATGCGCCGCTGCCGGCGCGGGTCGCCGACTGGCTGGCGCGCGAACTGGACCTGGCCATCGGCGGGCGCACGGCCGAATGGTCGCCGCAGGAGGTCTACCTGTCGCTGCCCGGCCCCGGCAGCGACGCCTGGCTGAGCATCGACCGCGAGACCGGCGCGGTGGAGTTCGAACGGACCCGCCGCGGCTGGGTGTCGTACTTCAACGACCTGCACAAGGGCCGCAACGCCGGTGCCGGCTGGGGCTGGTTCATCGACCTGTTCGCGGTGGCCTGCCTGGTGTTTTGCATCACCGGCCTGTTCCTGCTGCACCTGCATGCGCGGCAACGGCGCATGACCTGGCCGCTGGTCGGGCTGGGCCTGCTGGTCCCGCTGCTGATCGCCCTGCTCCTCATCCACTGACACACGCTTCCCCTACGGAGTCGCACCATGCGCGTCACCCTCACCATCGCCCTGAGCGGGCTGCTCGCCGCCACCCCGGCGGCCTACGCTGCAAGCCTGGACATCAACGTCGAGATCCCCAGGCTCAACGTGGCCGAGTACCACCGTCCCTACGTGGCGGTGTGGATCGAGGATGGCGGGCAGAAGTCCGTGGCCAACCTGTCGGTGTGGTACCAGCAGACGTCCAACGCCGAAGGCCATGGCACCAAGTGGCTGCCCGACCTGCGCCAGTGGTGGCGCAAGAGCGGCCGCACCCTGCAGGTGCCGGTGGACGGCGTGACCGGCCCGACCCGGCCGGCCGGCAAGCACGCGCTGGGCTTCAGTGACAGCCAGCCGCAGCTGCGCGCCCTGCCTGCCGGCCAGTACACCCTGGTGGTGGAAGCCGTGCGCGAAGTCGGTGGCCGCGAGCTGCTGAAGATTCCATTCGAGTGGAAGGGCAAGGCCGGCAACGGCAGCGCCCGGGGCCAGAGCGAGCTCGGCCTGGTCACCCTCGCCACCAAGCCCTGACGTTCCGGACAAGGAGAAACCCGCATGAAACGCACCACCCTGCTCGCCGCGCTGATCGCCGCCTCGCTCCCGTTCTCCGCCCTGGCCCACAAGCAGTGGCTGCTGCCCTCGGCCACCGTCGTCGCCGGCAACGATGCCTGGGTGACGGTCGACGCCGCGGTGTCCAACCAGCTCTATTACCCCGACCACGTGGCGATGCGCCTGGACAACGTCAGCATCGCCGCGCCCGACGGCAGCACGCTGCCGCCGCAGAATCCGGCCACCGGCAAGTACCGCAGCGTGTTCGACGTGCCGCTGGCGCAGGAAGGCACCTACCGCATCGCCAACCTCAACCGTGGCCTGTCCGCACGCTGGGACACCCCGGAGAGCCTGGCCGCGGCCAGGGACAAGCCGGCGGCCGGCGGCATGGGCGGCGCCCGTGGCAGCTTCCTGCGCAACGCCACGGCCGAGGACCTGGCCACCAAGATCCCGAAGAACGCGCAGAACCTGCAGGTCACCGAAGGCATCGGCCGGGTGGAGACCTTCGTCACCAAGGGCAAGCCGAGCACCGTCGCGGCCACCGGCAAGGGCCTGGAACTGGTGCCGGTCACCCATCCCAACGACCTGTTCGCCGGCGAGGAAGCCACGTTCAAGCTGATGGTCGACGGCCAGCCCGCCAGTGGGCTGGAAGTGGAAATCGTGCGTGGCGCCACCCGCTACCGCAACGCGCAGGACGAGATCAAGGTGACCACCGGCGCCGACGGCAGCTTCAAGGTGACCTGGCCGGAGCCGGGCATGTACTGGCTGGAGACCTCGACCAGCGACGGCAAGACCAGCACGCCGCAGGCCAGGCAGCGCCGGCTGAGCTACGTCGCCACGCTGGAAGTGCTGCCGCAGTAAGGCGCTGGCACGCCGGGAGGAGCCGCCCGCGCCGCTCCTCCCGTTCCCGCCGGCCGCCGCGACAACGGCGGCCGCCTCCGACCTGCCCTGCTCCCCCGCATCCCTCCCCGACGCCATGTCATCGGACATCGCCGCACTCGGCGGCCACACCATGGGCACCACCTGGAGCGTCAAGCTGGTGGTGCCGCGCGACCGCGACCTGCATCCGCTGCATGCCGGCATCCAGGCGCAGCTCGACCGCGTGGTCGCGCAGATGAGCACCTGGGAGCCCGGCTCGGACATCAGCCGCTACAACCGTGCGGCCAGTGGCCACTGGCAGGCGCTGCCGGACGACTTCTGGCGCGTACTGCTGGCCGCGCATGCCGTGGCCGAGCGCAGCGGCGGTGCCTTCGACCCTACCGTCGGCCCCCTGGTGGCACTGTGGGGTTTCGGTGCCGACGCGCGGCACCGCGACCCGCCCGATGCCGCGCAGGTCGCCCGCGTCGCCGCGCATTGCGGCTGGCAGCGGCTGCAGCTGGACGCGCAGGCGCAGGCGCTGCTGCAGCCCGGCGGCCTGCAACTGGACCTGTCGGCGATCGCCAAGGGCTACGGCGTGGACGCGGTCAGCCGCTGGCTGCACAGCCAGGGCATCGAAGCGGCGCTGGTCGAGGTCGGCGGCGAACTGCATGGCCGTGGCCGCAAGCCGGACGGCCAGCCGTGGCGGGTACTGGTCGAATCGGCACCGGACGAGGATGCCGGCAGCGGGCAGCCGCCGCGCGTGCTGGCACTCGACGACCTGGCCGTGGCCACCTCCGGCGACCGCTGGCACCGCTATGAACACGACGGGGTGAGCTACAGCCACACCCTCGACCCGCGCCGGCATGCGCCGGTGGCGCGCGCCGCCGCCGCGGTCACCGTGCTGCACCGCGAGGCGATGCTGGCCGACGCCTGGGCCACCGCATTGACGGTGATGGGCGCCGACCAGGGATGCGCTTTCGCCGATGCCCATGGCCTGGCTGCGCGCTTCCTCCAGCGCGGTACCGAAGGCCACGTGGAAACGCTGTCGCGCGGCTTCCGGCAACAGCTGGATGCGGGCAACGCATGAACCGCACGGGCTCCATGCGCGTCATCGCCGGCAATGCCGCGGTCATCGCCGCGCTGCTGGCCATCGCCTGGCTGCTGCTGCGCCTGCACCTGGGTGAAGACGGCTGGCAGCCCACGCCGCTGCCGGCGCGGCGCTGGATCGCGCTGGCCGCGGTGCTCGGCTATGCGGCGTGGTGCGCGGCGCTGTGGTGGCGGGCACGCCCGCGCCAGGACGATACCGGCGAGGCCGGCCCCCCCCCGCTGCTGGTGGTCTGGGCCAGCCAGACCGGCTTCGCCCGGCAATTGGCCGGGCATACCGCGCAGAGCCTGCGCGATGGCGGTTGCCGGGTGCACCTGCGGGCGCTCGATCAGGTCGATGCGGCGCTGCTGGCCGGCACCCGCAAGGCGCTGTTCATCGCCAGTACCACCGGCGAAGGCGACCCGCCCGACCACGCCCTGGCCTTCCTCGGCCAGGTGATGCGGCAGGCACCGGCACTGCCGGAGCTGCAATACGCGGTGCTGGCCCTGGGCGACCGCAGCTACGCGGACTACTGCGCGTTCGGCCACCGCCTCGACGACTGGCTGCGCCGGCAGGGCGCGCAGCCGTTGTTCGATACGGTGGAAGTGGACAACGCCGATCCGGCCGCGCTGCGCCACTGGCAGCAGTTGCTCGCCCAGTTCGGCGACGGCAGCGTCCAGGCCGACTGGAGCACGCCCGACTACCAGCCCTGGGTGCTGCAGGCGCGCACCCGCTCCAATCCCGGCAGCGTCGGCGGCCCGGTGTTCCAGCTGTGCCTGCAACTGGCCGACGGCGAGCTGCCCGCCTGGCAGGCCGGCGATATCGCCGAGATCGGTCCGCGGCATGCGCCGGCCACGGTCGAACAATGGATGCGCGCGCATGCACTGGACACGCAGGCGACGCTGGCCGATGGCCGCCTGCTGCGCGAACGGCTGGCCACCGCCCGGCTGCCCGACACGCTCGACGGCAACGCACCCGAGGCGATCGCGGCGGCGCTGCAGCCATTGCCGCACCGGGAATACTCCATCGCCTCGCTGCCATCGGAAAACCACCTGCGGCTGCTGCTGCGACGGCAGTCGCATCCGGACGGCACCCCGGGCCTGGCCAGTGGCTGGCTGTGCGACCACGCCGCCATCGGCGCGCGCATCGACCTGCGCCTGCGCTCCAACCCCAACTTCCACCCGCCGGCCGGCGACGCGCCGCTGGTGCTGATCGGCAACGGCACCGGCATCGCCGGCCTGCGCGCGCACCTGCGCGCACGCATCGACGCCGGCGCGCGGCGCAACTGGCTGCTGTTCGGAGAACGCAACCACGCGCACGATTTCCACTTCGGCGAAGAGCTGGAACAGTGGCACCGCGATGGCTGGATCGAACACCTGGATGCCGTGTTCAGCCGTGATGGCGGCCCCTACCGCTACGTGCAGGACGCACTGGCCGCGCAGGCGGCGCGGTTGCGGCGCTGGGTCGACGATGGCGCCACCGTGCTGGTCTGCGGCAGCCTGCAGGGCATGGCACCGGCGGTGGACGCGGTTATCGCGCAGGCGCTGGGAAGCCAGTGCAAGGAACAACTGGTGATGCAGCGGCGCTACCGCCGCGACGTGTACTGACGGCACCGGGCTGGCGGCGGCAGGCGCGCACCCTGCTTCACGCCAGCTGCGCCATCCATTGCCGGAGCAGCGCCGTCACCGCGGCGCGGCGGCTGTCCAGTTCGGCGACGGTGCGGAATTCAAGCAACGCACGGTCCGGACCGAGCCAGGTGAGCAGGCCGTCGGGATCGGCGATGGCCGCCGCCGGCAGGCTGCGTGGCCTGGCCCCAAGGTGCAGGACCAGGCGCACCGCGTCGGGCCTGCGCAGCTGCATCGTGGCGAAGTGCCCGGTGGTGCGGAAGCTCGGCGCGTTCCACTTGATCTCGTCGCTGATCGCCGGGTCCAGCGCCAGCAGCAGCGTGCGCAGCGCGCGTATCAGCGGCAGCAGCGGGTGATCGAGCGCATCGATGAAGGCATCGACGTCCTTGCGCGTGGTTCCGCCCATCATCGCTCCCGGTCGCGCCGCCAGCGCCTCAGGCGACGTCCGCGGCCGGCGTCACCCGTATCGCCAGCAGCTCGCCACCGCCGTGCAGCGCGTGGCGCCGGCGCTCGCCCGCACCCAGCCAGGCGGTATCGCCGGCCTCCAGCGGCGGCAGCATCGGGTCCTCGAATGCCGCCTGCCCGGCCAGCAGGTGGATCGCCCACGCCGCCTGCGGTTCGCAGAAGAACAGCATGCTGCCGACCAGCGGCCGGTGCAGCAGTTCGGCGTGCAGGTCGTCACGGCGCCACATCAGGTTGAAATCGCGGCTCGGGCCATCGACCAGTTCGCCGGTCAGTTCATCCTCGCCGGCAAAGCGCAGCCGCTGGTAGGGCGGCAACAGGGTTTCGCAGCGGCCATCGGCGAAGCGCAGGCGCAGGCCCTCGCCCTCCAGCAGCACCAGTTCGCGTTCGATGCCGGCGAACGCCGAGAACGCCGCGTCGCGCTCGATCTCGGCGATGGACAGGCGCAGCTGCCACTGCCCCTGTTCCGGCAGACGCAGGATTTCGCGGGTCCAGCCCAGGCCGTTGCGCCACCGTTCGCGGTGGTAGTCGGCGGCCGGGATCACCCGGGAAGGTGTCGTCAGGATATCCATCAGCGCATGATGCCACGCCGCCCGCCATGGCCGCGGCGCGGCCACGGCCCGGATTGTGTGCGCGCCGCTTACTTCGGCAATGCCAGGTTCTCCGCGGACAGCGGCTTGCCCATGCGCGGCGTGGTCTGGATCACCGCGTCGGCCGGCAACGGCGTGCCCTTGTCCAGGCGCGCCTGCACGCGGTCCAGCGCGGCATGAACGTAGGGCAGCAGCGGCAGGTAGCGCGCGCCGTAGTCGGGCAACCCGAGGAAGCCGTCGAAGTGCTGCACATGGCGCACTTGCCAGTAGTTCACCTCGCGCCCGGCGGCCTTGGCCGCGGCCACGTAGGGGGCACTGCTGAACGCCGGCGGGATCAGGCCGTCGTCGGTGCCGTGCACCACCATCACCGGCAGGCCGCTGCGCGGCAGCCCGGCACGGGTGGCCTCGATGCCGGCCTGCACGCGGCGGGCATCCTCGCCCTGCCCGTCCCACAGGCCACGCAGGCACTTCAGTCCAGGGTAGGTCAGGTCCGGCAGCTGCATCTTGCTGTCGAGCAGGCCGACCCCGGCCCCCGGCGGGATGCCGCTGCCATCGGCGATCCACGCCGCGCGTTCGGCGGCGGTGGCCGCACGCGGCGAGAAATCCGGGTTCTGCGCGGCGAAGCTGAAGCCGCACGGATGCTGGCCCACGCCATAGCGGCCATAGGCCGAGGCATAACCGGCGGCGACCGCGCGCCACAGGTCGAAGCCGGTGGACAACGCGCCGGCACGCAGCGCGGCGTCGGTCCAGCCTTTGTCCAGCATCAGTTCGTAGGCCGACCGCGCCTGCGCCGCCGGGGTGGCACCGGCGATGACGCCTTCGGCCGCCAGCGTGGCGCAGCGCACGGCCGCACCGGCCTGCAGCGCGGCGGTCAGCGGCGGTTGCGGCAGGTCGGCCATGTGCAGCTGCGCGCACGGCATCAGCAGTGCCGCCTCGGTGGCGTAGTCGTACAGCGCGCGCGAACCGGCACCACTGGACAGCACGCTCGGTTCGCCGGCTACCACCGCGTCCAGCCAGTCGCCCTCCATCTCCGCCGCGCGCAGCACCGCGCCGCCGCCGTTGGAGATGCCCACCGCGATCACGCGGGTATTGGCGAAAGTGAAGGGCGCTGCCTGCGGGAGCGCCTGGTCCAGCGCCAACAGCGCGAACTCGGCGGCCTGCTTCACGTGGCGGCCCCAGTCCGCTTCCGGGTTGTCCCGCGAATGGGCGTGCTTGAACGCCACGCCGGACGCATTGACCGGCGCATCCGGAACGAAGGCCAGGTCGGCGGCCTCGCCGAGCGCGCCGACCATGCCGTTGGCACGCACGCCCATCTGCGCATCCAGGTCGAAATAGTCGCTGCCGGCGCCCTTGTCGGTGTAGACCACCGCGCAGCCGCGCGGCAGGCCCCAGGCCGCCGCCACCGACACCGCGCCGTAGATGCCGCGCGAACCGGACGCCGGTGCCACCAGCACGCAGCGCCGGCTGGTGTCGAAACCATCGGGCACCTGCGCCAGCACCCGGTGCGGCTGGTGGGCGCCGGGCAGGCGCGCATAGGCCGAATACTCGCGCCCCGGCACCGGGGCCAGGTCACCGAACAGGTCGCCATAGCCACCGCCCGGGGCTAGATCGGCGATGCCGCGCCAACTGCCCCACAGCGCGCGCCGGCGCAGTTCCTCCACGGTGGGCGCGCTGGCATCGGCGAACGCCGGCGGCGCCAGGCTGCGCAGCCCGGCCAGGCCCAGTCCGGCGGTCAACAGGTCGTCGTTGCCGCGATGCTCGCTGCGCAGTTCGTTGCTGAACATGGAAGACTCCACGGACTTGGACGCAGGGCCGCTGGCGCACGACGCCAGGCCGAATCCGACGATGAGGCCGCAGGCGGCGCGCAGGAGGGAAGTAGTCATGTCCCCACACTAGCAGAGCGCTCCGCCCGGCCCATCGTACTTTCGTACCACGCGGCGCTTACGTTCCGGCTGCTACGTTCTGCAGCCTTCCCCACTGTTTCACGGAGTTCCCATGGACCGCTTCCTGCAGGGCCGCACCGCGCTGGTCACCGGCAGCACGTCGGGCATCGGCCTGGCCATCGCCCAGGCCCTGTCCGCCGCCGGCGCGCGCGTGGCGATCAACGGCCTGGGCACGGCCGGGCAGATCGATGCCGCGCTGGCCAGCGTCTCCGCGGCCGGCGGGCAGTCGCGCCACTTCGGCGCGGACCTGCGCAACCCGGCCGAGATCGAGGCGATGATGGCCGCGGTGCAGGACTGGGGCGCGCTCGACGTGCTGGTCAACTGCGCCGGCATCCAGCATGCCGCGCCGCTGGCCGAGCAGCCGGCGGGCAAGTGGGACGACATCATCGCCATCAACCTCAGCGCCGCCTTCCACACCATGCAGCAGGCGCTGCCGGGCATGGCCGCGCGCGGCTATGGCCGGGTGGTCAACATCGCCTCGGTGCACGGGCTGGTGGCGTCGAAGAACAAGGCGCCCTACGTGGCCAGCAAGTTCGGCATCGTCGGCCTGAGCAAGGTGGCCGCGCTGGAGTACGCCGCGGCCGGCAGCCGCGACAGCGGCGGGGTCACGGTCAACTGCGTATGCCCGGGCTGGGTGGAGACCCCCCTGATCGAGCCGCAGATCCAGGCACACCGCAACGGCGGCAGCCGCGACGACGGCGTGCGCGCCCTGCTCGAGGAGAAGCAGCCAAGCCTGCGCATGTCGCTGCCCGAGGACATCGCCGCGATGGTGGTGTGGCTGTGCCGCCGCGAAGCGCACAACCTCACCGGCGCGGCGCTGCCGATGGATGGCGCCTGGACCGCGCAGTAAGCACATGGCAGCGCAGCCTGCCGGGCACCGCGACCACGCCGGCGGCGCCGCCGCCGGCCGGGATGCGCCGCCGCCACACATTGGCCGACAATGCAGGCATCACCCGCCCCTTCCTGCCCCATGCCCAGCCTGCTGATCGCCGACGACCACCCGCTGTTCCGCGCCGCGCTGCGCCAGGCCGCGGGCGAGGCGGTGGCCGACCTGCAGGTACGTGAGGCCGAGTCGCTCGAGGGCGTGCTGGCCGCGCTGGACGCCGCGCCCGACACCGACCTGATCCTGCTCGACCTGCACATGCCCGGCAACCACGGGCTGGCCGGGCTGGCGGCGATCCGCGCCCAGCACCCGGGCGTGGCGGTGATCGTGGTGTCGGCCAATGACGACCCGCGCGTGGTGCGGCGCGCGCTCGACCACGGCGCCGCCGGCTACCTGCCCAAGAGCTCGGGACTGAACGAGCTGCGCGAGGCGATCCGCAGCGTCATGGCCTGCGAGCAATGGCTGCCGGCGTCGCTGCGCGCGGCGGTGGCGCGGGCGCAGTCCTCCAGCCACGACAGTGAACTGGCCGCACGCCTGGCCAGCCTGTCGCCGCAGCAGTTCCGGGTACTGGCGCTGGTCGCCGAGGGCCTGCTCAACAAGCAGATCGCCGACCGCCTGGACGTGCAGGAGCGCACGGTCAAGGCGCACCTGTCGGCGATCTTCGAACGCCTGGGCGTGCGCAACCGCACCCAGGCCAGCGTGGTGCTGCGCGAACTGGAACTGAGCGACCCCAGCCGGCAAAGCGACCTGTAACGCGCGGCGCGCCGGTACGCGCCGCGCCGCGGGTCATGCCTGCGCCTGGCGCCGGCGACGGTGCGACAGCAGGGCGTAGTACAGCAGCGGGATCACCACCAGCGTAAGCACGGTCGACACCAGGATGCCGAAGATCAACGCGATCGCCAGGCCGTTGAAGATCGGGTCGTCGAGGATGAAGAACGCACCGGCCATCGCCGCGAGCGCGGTGAGCGCGATCGGCTGGGCGCGCACCGCGCAGGCATCGACAACTGCCTGCTCCAGGGTCTGTCCGCGCTCGACCAGGTGGTTGATGAAATCCACCAGCAAGATCGAGTTGCGCACGATGATGCCGGCCAGCGCGATCATGCCGATCATGCTGGTCGCGGTGAACTGCGCCCCGAGCAGGGCATGGCCCGGCATCACCCCGATCACGGTCAGCGGGATCGGCGCCATGATCACCAGCGGCACCGCGTAGTTGCGGAAGTACGCCACCACCAGCAGGTAGATCAGCACCATGCCGGCGGCATAGGCGATGCCCATGTCGCGGAAGGTCTCGTAGGTGATCTGCCATTCGCCGTCCCACTTGATGCCGAAGCCGGCGCCGTCGGTCGGCTGGCGCACGAAGAACTGCGACAGGCGCTGGCCGTCGATGGCGTTGTCGCCGACCTGGCCGACCAGGTCGAACATGCCGTACAGCGGGCTGTCGATGCTGCCGCTCTCGTCGCCCATCACGTACACCACCGGCAGCAGGTCCTTGTGCTGGATCGCGCCATCCCACTGCGCGCGCCGCACCGTCACCAGCTCCGACAACGGCACCAGCTGGCCGTTGCCGCCGCGTACCCGCAGCGCCAGCACGCCGTCGAGCGTGGCCTGGCCGGTGGCCGGCAGCCGCAGGCGGATCGGGCGCGGGTACAGCGAGCCGCTGTCGATGACGTGGCTGGCGTCGCTGCCCGACAGCCCTGCGGCGATCGTCTGCACGATGTCCGACTGCGACACGCCCAGCCGCGCCGCGCGCTCGCGGTCCACCACCAGCACCTCGCGCGCGGCATCGGCCTCGACACTGCTGTCGACGTCGACGATGCCGTCGGTGTCGAGAAAGCGCTGGGTCAGCGCGCGCCCGATCTGGCGCAGGCGCGCATAGTCCGGGCCGTACAGCTCGGCCACGATCGGCGACAGCACGGGCGGTCCCGGCGGCACTTCCACCACCTTCACCGAGGCGCCATGGCTGCGCCCGATCCGCGCCACTTCCGGGCGCAGCGCCACGGCGATGTCGTGGCTCTTGCGGCTGCGCGCGTGGCGGTCGACCAGGTTGACCTGCAGGTCGCCGGCGTTGGCGCCCTCGCGCAGGTAGTACTGGCGTACCAGCCCATTGAAATTGATCGGTGCGGCGGTGCCGGCGTAGCCCTGGTAGTGCAGCACCTCCGGGGTGCGGTCGAGCACGCCGGCCAGCTCGGCGAGCACCGCGTTGGTGGCCTCCAGGGTGCTACCTTCGGGCATGTCCACCACCAGCTGCAGTTCGGACTTGTTGTCGAACGGCAGCATCTTCAGCACCACCAGGCGGAACACCGCAAGGCTCGCGGCCAGCGCCACCAGCACGGCCATGGCGAGGAACAGCAGGCGCCGCCGGCGCGCGGCGCCGTCACCGGCCAGGAACGGCGTCATCACCCGCTCGAACACGTGGTGCAGGCGCGCGGCCATGCCGCCTTCGACATGGCCGTGGGCGCCGGCCACCGCTTCGCCGGCATGGCGGCGCAGCAGCTTCAGCGACAGCCACGGCGTGACCACCAGCGCGATCAGCAGCGACAGCACCATGCCGACCGAGGCATTGATCGGGATCGGCCGCATGTACGGCCCCATCAACCCGCTGACGAAGGCCATCGGCATCAGCGCGGCGATCACGGTGAAGGTCGCCAGGATGGTCGGCCCGCCCACTTCGTCGACCGCCGGCGGGATCGCCTCGCGCAGGGTCTTTCCGCCCTGCGCCATGTGCCGGTGGATGTTCTCCACCACCACGATGGCATCGTCGACGAGGATGCCGATCGAGAAGATCAGCGCGAACAGCGAAACGCGGTTGAGGGTGAAGCCCATGGCCCAGGACGCGAACAGCGTCACCGCCAGGGTCAGCACCACCGCCGAACCGATCACCAGCGCCTCGCGGCGGCCCAGCGCGAACAGCACCAGCAGCACCACCGAACCGGTCGCGAACACCAGCTTCTTGATCAGGGTCTGCGCCTTGTCGCTGGCGGTCGCGCCGTAGTCGCGGGTGACGGCCACCTCCACGCCTTCGGGAATGGCCTGCCCGCGCAGCGCCTCGACCCGGTCCAGCACCGCGCGGGTGATGTCGGCCGCATTGCTGCCCGGTTGCTTGGTGATGGCCAGGGTCACCGCCGGCGCCACGCCGGTGCGCGGGCCGTCGCGCCCGGCCGGCGCGCCGTGCCAGACGTAGCTCGACGGCAGGTCGGTGGCATCGCTGACCGTGGCCACGTCGGCCAGCCGCACCGGCTGCCCGCCGGCCACGCCCAGCACCAGCCCGGCCACGTCGGCGCGGTCGGCAAGGAAGCGCCCCGCGCTGACCTGCACCACGCCGTCGCCACCGATGCGTTCGCCGGCCTGGCGCGCCCGGTTCGCCGCCTGCAGCGCCGCGGCCAGGTCGTTCACCGCCAGGCCATGCGCGGCCAGGCGCGCCGGGTCCAGCGTCACCATCATCGCCCGCTCGGGCGCGCCGATGGTGTAGACGTCACGGGTGCCGGGGATGTGCTTGAGCTCGGTTTCCAGCGTATGCGCGACTTCGGACAGTTCCAGCGCGCCACGCCAGCCGGCGCCACGGTCCGCCGCCGGTGACGCGGCCGTGTCGGCCCACAGCGTCAGCGCCATCACCGGCACGTCGTCGATGCCGCGGGGCTTGATGATCGGCTGGCCGACGCCCACGTCCGGCGGCATCCAGTCCATGTTCGAAAACACCTTGTCGTACAGGCGCACCAGCGCCGGCTGCCGCTGCACGCCGACTTCGAATTCCACGGTCAGCACCGCCAGCCCCGGGCGGCTGACCGAATAGGTGTGCTTGACCTGCTCGATCCCGGCCAGCTTGCGCTCCAGCGGATACGCCACCAGCTGCTCCACCTGGCGCGCGTCGGCGCCGGGGAACGGCACGATGACGTTGGCCATGGTCACGTCGATCTGCGGCTCTTCCTCGCGCGGGGTGATCGCCACCGCGACCAGGCCCAGCAGCAACCCCAGCAACGCCAGGATCGGGGTCAGCGGGTTGTCCTGGAAAATGCGGGCAAGGCGACCGGAAACACCCAGCCGCGGCGTATCGTGCGGTGCCATGTCAACGCTCCCCGCGGGCGGCGGCCAGCGCCTGCATTGCGGCCAGTGGATCGGCGGCGACGCGCTCGCCCGCCTTGATTCCGGCGATCACTTCCACCCAGTCGCCGCGCCGTTCGCCCAGGCGCAGCTGCCGCAGCGACGGCCGCCCATCGGCCAGCACGTAGACGGCATCGACCTCGCCCCGCTGCAGCAGCGCCGAGACCGGTATCTGCGGATACGCGCCCCCCTTCACCGCGGGGAACACCACCCGCACCGTATTGCCGGGCACGGGCGCCGCGTCCAGCACCGGCAGCAGCACCCGCACCTTCACCGCATGGGTCGCGGCATCGGCGGCCGGGAATACCGTCACCTGCGCCGCGTTGACCTGGCGCCCGTCGTCCAGGCGCAGTTGTGCCACGGCATCGGCACGGATCGCATCGGCCTCGGACTGCGGCACGCTGACTTCCACCCGCAGCGCGTCGGGTGCGAACACCGTCATCAGCGGCTGGCCCGGGTTCACGCTCTCGCCCGGCTCGACGTCGCGACTGCTGACGATGCCGGCATAGGGCGCGCGCACCAGGGTGTAGCTGCCCTGCTGGCCGGCGCTGGCCAGTTGCGCCCGGGCCGCATCGCGTGCGGCCACGGCGGTGTCGCGCGCGGCGCGTGCGCGGTCCAGCTGCGCCCGCGACACGTACTGTCCCTGCGCCAGGTCGGCATGGCGGCGATAGTCGAGCTCGGCCTCGCGCGCGGCGGCCTCGGCGGCACGCACCTGCGCACGCGCCGCATCGACCCCCGCCTGCTGTTCGACCGCGGTCAGCCGCAACAGCACCTGCCCGGCAGCCACCCGGTCATCGACATCGGCCTCCACCTGCGCCACCCGCCCGCTGGTCTGCGCCGACAGCGTGGCCTGGCGCACGGCCTCCACCACGCCATCCCAGCCGCGCCCTTCGCCGGCGTCGGCGGACCGCACTTCGATGCTGGACAGGCCCTCGACCTTGATCGGGGCGGGCTGCGGCTGACCCCCGCCGCAGGCCGCCAAGGAGGCGGCCAGCAGCAATGCCAGGGCATGGCGCACGCGCATGGTGTTCTGTTCCACGGCGCCGCCTTACTTGAACGCGCAGCCGCCGGGCACGCCCAGCTTGCGGAACACGATGGCGGCCGGGCAGAAGCCGGTGACACTGGCCTGCAGCAGGTTGGCACCGACGAACACGGTGAGCCACAGCCACAGCGGCGATACGAAATGCGCGAGGGCGACGCTGGCGAGGACCATCACGCCGGCGAAGGCAAGGACGGCACGATCGAGGTTCATACGGATTCTCCTGGGCTGCACGGGACGGCATGGATGCCGGGTTGCGATGAACATTAGCATCTACTAATATTAGCGTCAACTGATATAAGGAACCGCCATGCCTGCCTCCATCAACGACCTGGTCGCCGCCGCCCGCGCCCGCATCCGCGAGGCATCCCCGCAGGAAGTCGCCGCCTGGCCGGCCGGCAGCGTCGCGATCATCGACGTGCGCGAGCCGGACGAATATGCCGCCGGCCACCTGCCCGGCGCGGTCAACATCCCGCGCGGGGTGCTGGAGTTCCGCATCCACGCCCACCCGGCGCTGGCGTGTTCCACCAGCCAGGAACTGACCCGCCCCGACCGTCCGCTGCTGCTGTACTGCCTGACCGGCGGCCGCTCGGCGCTGGCCGCCGACAGCCTGCGCCAGCTTGGCTTCAGCGACGTGCGTTCGCTTGCCGGCGGCGTCAACGCATGGCGCAATGATGCGCTTCCCCTGGAACTGGAATGATGATGGCCGACACCGCTTCCCGCCCGCCGTTCGACGTGACCGCGATGCGCGCGCATGCCGGCGACGCCGTGCAGCTGCTCAAGGCGCTGGCCAACGAGAACCGGCTGCAGGTGCTGTGCCTGCTGGCCGAAGGCGAGCGTTCGGTCGGCGAGATCAACGCCCTGCTGGACCTGAGCCAGTCGGCCCTGTCCCAGCACCTGGCCGTGCTGCGCGAGGAAGGCCTGGTGCTGACCCGGCGCGAAGCGCAGACCATCGTCTACGCCCTGGCCGACGGCCCGGCAGCGGCGGTGATGCATACCCTGCACGGCATCTACTGCGGCCGCCCCGCGGCCCGCGGCAAGGCGGGCAAGCCATGATCGCGCTGCTCCGGGCCCTGTTCGGCGGCCGCGGCGGACAGCTCGCGCCACATGAGGCGGCCGCGCGGCTGCGCGCTGGTGCGGTGCTGGTGGACGTGCGCGAAGCGGCCGAGTTCGCCCGCGGCCACGCACCCGGCGCACGCCTGCTGCCGCTGTCGCGCATCCGCGCGGATGCGGCCGGCGCGCTGGCGACCCTGGACCTGCCCGATACCACCGACGAGCTGCTGCTGATCTGCCACAGCGGCATGCGCTCGCGCATCGCCCAGGCGGCGCTGGCCGGGCACCGGCGCGTGCGCTGCGTCAACGTCGCCGGCGGCATGCAGGCCTGGGTCGACGCGGGCCTGCCGATGACCACGCCGCGCGGTTGAACGTACCGTTTATTCCCTGCGCACAAGCTACCGTGCGCCCCCGATCCCCAAGGAGAACACCGATGAGCGCCATTCCGTCCTACACCGACCTGACCCGCGACATCTCGCGCAACCTCACCCCGCTGCGCACCCACAACGCCGATGTGATGCAGGGCTTCGGCGCGCTCAGCAAGGCGGCGATGGCGGCCGGCGCGCTGGATGAGAAGACCAAGGAACTGATCGCCATGGCGATCGGCGTGGCCAACCGCTGCGACGGCTGCCTCGGCTTCCATGCCAAGGCGCTGGTCCGGCTGGGCGCCACCCCGGAGGAGTTCCGCGAGATGCTCGGCGTGGCGGTCTATATGGGCGGCGGCCCGTCGCTGATGTACGCGGCCAACGCGCTGGCGGCGTTCGAGGAGTTCAGCACCGCGCAGGGCTGAGCACACCCCACCGCGCGCGCTATGGCCTGGCCACCGCGCGCGCGGCCAGCAGCCGGTCCATGATCGACTTCAGCGCGAGCGGCCGCACCGGTTTGTGCAGCAGGGTCAGGCCCTGCTCCAGCACATCGCGGCGGGTGGCCAGGCTGTCGTCGGCACTGAGGATCAGGGTCGGCCGGGTGCCGAAGCGCGCCCCCAGCCGCGCCTGCAGCGCGGTGCCGGTGTCGCCGTCGTCCAGGTTGTAGTCGAACAGCCACAGTGCCGCCGGCGCGGCCTGCATCGCCGCGACCGCACCGGCCTCGGCCGAGGCCTCGGCCACTTCATAGCCCCACCCGCGCAGCAGCGCCGCCAGCGCGGCCAGTGCCGCCGGGTCGTTGTCCACGACCAGCACCCGGATCGCCCCGCGCGCGGCCGTGCCCGGCGCCTGCGATGGCGCGGCCGGGGTAGCCGCTGGCGCCGGCATCCGCACCCCACACACCGCCACCGAGAACGCCGTGCCGCGCCCCAGTTCGCTGCGCAGCCGCAATGGCGCATCCAGCAGGCCGGCGATGCGATCGGCGATCGCCAGGCCCAGGCCCAGCCCCTGCCCGCCGCTGTCCTCGCCGCGCCGGAACTCTTCGAAAATGCGCCGCTGCTCGGCCACGGCGATGCCCGGCCCGGTGTCGTGCACCTCGATGCGCAGGCGCCCGCCATCGCGGCGCACGCCCAGCAGCACGCCACCGCGCGCGGTATAGCGCACCGCATTGGCCAGGAAGTTCTGCAGCACCCGCCGCAGCAGCTGCGGGTCGCTGTTCACCCAGGCCCGGGTCGGCACGTAGCGGAAGGCCAGCCCACGCGCCGCCGCCAGGGCACGGAACTCGGAGGCCAGCGGGTCGAGCACCTCGGCCAGCGGCATCTCGCGCGGCTGCGGCACCAGTCCGCCGGCCTCCAGCCGCGACATGTCGAACAGGCCGGTGAGCAACTGCGTGGTCGAATCCAGCGCCCCGCGGATCTGCACCACCGCCTGCCGCTGCGACGGCGCCTCCACCTGCTGCGCCAGGGTATCGGTGAACAGGTGCGCGGCATGCAGCGGCTGCAGCAGATCATGGCCGATGGCGGCCAGGAACCGGCTCTTGGCGTCGTTGGCGCGCTCGGCCTCGCGCTTGGCCGACTCCAGCAGCGCGGTGCGCTCGCCCACGCGCTGCTCCAGCGTCTCGTTGCTGCGCATCAGTTCCTGTTCGGTGCGGCGGAACTCGGTGACGTCGGTGAAGGTGGCCACGAAACCACCGCCGGGCATGGGGTTGCCGCGGATCTCGACGATGCGGCCGTCCGGGAACACCCGCTCGGTGAGGTGCGCGGTGCCGGCACGCATGAACGCCAGGCGCCGGTCGACCGCACGCTCGTCGCTGCCACGCTGCGGCATCGCCTGCAGCGCCCAACGGGTCAGGTCGATGATCGGCCGGCCGACCTGCAGCAGTTCATCGGGAAAACCGAACAACTGCGCATACGGGCGGTTCCAGGCCACCAGCCGCTGCTCGCGGTCGATCACGCTGATGCCTTGGCTCATGTTCTGCAATGCCGCCTGCAATACCTGCTGGTTGAAGCGCAGGTCCAGCGAGGCCTCGCTGACGATGGCCGCGACCGTGGCCAGTTCGCCGCTCTCGCGGCGCGCGGCATCGAGCAGCAACCGCGCCGACGCCGCGCCAAGCACCGAGGACAACTCGCGCTCGATGCTGGCCTCGGTCGCCGCCGGCACCGGCCCCTGCCGCGGCGCATCGGCCAGCAGCCGCTGCACCTTCTCCCACGGCAGGAAGCGGCGGCCGGCGTCGCGCAGCGCGTCGGCATCCAGGTTGCGCCGGGCGCGGTCGGGCGTGTCGCGGCGCCAGGCCATCGCAAGCAGCGTCATACCGGTGCCGACGAACAGGCTGGCGCCGACCGCGCGCCCCAGCGGGCTCCAGCCGGTCAGGCCGAACAATGCCTCCGGCGCCAGCCAGCGCCAGCCCAGCGGCCCGTCGGCAAGCCAGGCCGGCACCCTGCCGCTGCTCTCCAGCAGGGTCGGCAGCAGCAGTACCCAGGCCCAGGTGGCGAAGCCGGCCAGCACCCCGGCGATGGCCGCGCGCGGTGGCGTCTGCGGCCGCCAGATGGCGAACCCCAGCACCGGCACCAGCGTGGCCATCGCCGAGAACGAGATCGCGCCGATGTCGGCGAGCACGTTGCCGCCCCCGATCAGGCGGCTGTATGCCCAGGCCAGCAGCATGATCACGCAGATGCCGGCGCGCCGCAGCCACACCAGCTCGCGGCGGTGGTCGCCGCCGGCGCGGGCCCAGGTGCTGCGCAGCAGGCCCGGCGCGAACCAGTGGTTGCCGATCATCAGGCTCAGGGTCAACGTGCTGACCACCACCATGCCGGTGGCCGCGCTCAGCCCGCCGAGGAAGGCGAACAGCGCCACCCCGGTATGCCCGGCCGAGAACGGCAGGGCCAGGGTGTACATGTCGCTGGGCACGCTGTCGCCGAGCAGCGCGCTGCCGGCGCGCGCCAGGGGCAGGATCGGCAGTGCGATCAGCAGCAGGTACAGCGGGAACAGCCAGCGCGAGGTGCGGATGTCGGCCGGATCGCGGCACTCCACCACGCCGACGTGGAACTGGTGCGGCAGCAGGAACATCGCCAGCGCGCCGAGCAGCACCAGCGGCATGAAGCCGCCGGCCGGTGCATCCGCCACGGGTGCGGGCGGCGGCACCGCCACCGCATCCAGCCCGAACCAGACGAAGGCGCCCAGCGCCAGCATCGCGCCCAGCTTGAACAGCGACTCGGCGGCCATCGCCAGCACCAGCCCGCGGTTGTGCTCGGACACGTCGGCGCGGCGCGCGCCGAACAGCATCGCGAACAGCGCCATCGCCAGCGCCACGTACAGCGCGCTGTCGCGCCATGGCGCGGCGTCCACCGCATCGGCCGAGCGCTGGGTGAGCATGGCGAAACTCATCGCCACCGCCTTGAGCTGCAGCGCGATGTACGGGATCAGCCCGAGCGCGGCGATCAGCGTCACCGTGGCCGCCAGCCACGCATCGCGCCCCAGCCGCGCGGCGATCAGGTCGGCCAGCGAGGTCGCATTGGTCTCGCGGGCCAGCCGCACCAGCCGCACCATCATGCCGATGCCCAGTGCGTAGAACAGGATCGCACCGACGAAGGTCGGCGGCAGTGGCCAGCCGTAGCGCGCGGCCTGGGTCACCGTGCCGTAGAACGTCCACGAGGTGCAGTGCACCGCCAGCGACAGCGCGTAGACATGGCGCCAGTGGCGCGCGAACACGGTCGGCCGGCGTTCGCCGTACAGCGCGACGCCGAACATCAGCACCAGCCAGGCCACTCCGGCCAATGCCACCGTCACCAGGCTCAACATGCGCAAGCATTCCCCGTATGCATGGCGGGCAGGATACGGCGCACGCCCCGCGAGGCGGAACCGCACGGCCACCGACCCGGCGGCGGCACGGTGGCCGGCGCCCCCTCGCGGCGTGCGCCGCTCCCGTGCGCGGCATGCGGCCGCGCCCCGCCACAGCCGCGCCGCGGGTACGGGCCCGCACACGAAAAAGCCCTCCCTGCAGGCGCAGGGAGGGCCGGGTTGCAGAACTGCGGCACGCGCCTCAGAAGTTGTAGCGCAGCGACATGTACCAGTTGCGCGGCAGGCCGTAGTAGGCGGTCTGGATGTTGCCCACGCTGGCGAACTCCTGGCCTTCGGTCTTGTATTCCCTGTCGGTCAGGTTGCGCACGCCGGCACGCACCTGCCAGGCCATCTGCGGCGAATCCCACACGCCGTAGACGCCCAGCAGGGTGTAGGCGTCCTGGCTCAGCACGGCACGGTTGTCCACGCTCAGCCAGGTCTTGCCGCGGTAGGAGACATCGCCACCGAAGGTCAGGTTGCCGTTGTCGCCCAGCGGGAACACGTGCTGCAGGGCCACGCGCGCGGTCCAGTCCGGCGAGAACGGCACGTTGTCATGGTTCACGTTCGGATCGAAGCCCGGGTACGACGGATCCAGGCGGAAGTCCTCGAACTTGTCGTACTTGGCGTCCATCCAGCCGATCTGCGCGCTCAGCGTGGTGGCCTCGCCCAGCAGCGCACTACCCTCGAGCTCGATGCCCTTGATGTTGAGCTTGGCCGCATTGAGCACCGGGAAAGTGCCCACGTCCTGCGAGACGCGCGCCTGGAAGTCGCTGTAGTTGCTGTAGAACGCCGCCGCGCTGCCGCGGAAGCGGTGGTCGGCCGAACTGCCCTTCAGGCCGAGCTCGTAGGTCCACACGTATTCCGGATCGAACTTGGCGTGCTGGGTGTCGTACCTGGTGTTGGCGCGGCCGTTGAAGCCGCCGGACTTGAAGCCGCGGTTGGCCGACACGTAGCCCATCAGGTTGTCACTGAAGGCCTTCTGCAGGCTGATCGACGGCGTGACCGCGGTCCACGAGGCATTGGCGGCAAAGGCCACGGTTTCATTCAGGGCGGTGAACGGTGCACCCCAGAAGGTGCTGGTGGAACGCGCGTAGTCCTTCTTGTCCTTGGTCCAGCGCACGCCCGCGGCCACGGTCCAGCTCGGCACGAACTCCCAGTTGAGGTGGGCGAAGGCAGCGGTGGAGGTGGTGGTCAGGTCATCGTTGATGGTGCGCAGGAACGGCACCTTCGCCCCCAGGAACGAGAACAGGTCGTCGGCGTAGGCCTCCTGGTAGGACGGCACGTTCTCCTTCATGTAGTACGCGCCGAAGGTGGCGTGCAGGTTGGAGCCGTTGTCGTAATGCAGCTGGAATTCCTGGCTCTTCTGGTTCTGGTCCAGCGCGACCAGCACGTCGCCCAGCTCGTATTCGGAGGCATCGATGTCGATGTACGACTTGGTCTTGAGCTTGCGGTAGGAGCTGATGCTCTTCAGCGTCCACTGCGCGTTGATGTCCCAGTCCATCGCCAGCGACGCACCGGAGTGCTTCAGGTACTGGCCTTCGCCATTCTTGAACGAGGTCAGGGCGCGGCGGTCCCATTCGCCGGTCTCGCCCGGCTTGAGCACGATCACGCCGGCCGGTGCAAGGCTGGTCTGGCGCAGGTCCGCCATCGGCCGGCCCAGGGTCAGCGCCGCGTCCTGCTTGGTGGTGTCCAGCGACAGCGTGGCGCTGAAGCTGTCGGTCGGATTGAACGCCAGCTTGACCCGCAGCGCCTCGGTGTCGTCGTCGTTGTAGCGCTTGCCGGTGGCCGCATCCCTGACGTAACCGTCGTTGGTGATCTTGGCGCCGGCAACGCTGGCGGCGACGGTGTCGCTGAGCTTGCCCGAGACGTAGAAGCGGCCTTCCAGGCGACCATAGTCGCCGGCGGTGACTTCCACCGCGCCGCCCTCGTTGTCGAACGGATTCTTGGTGGTCAGCTTGATCGCGCCGCCGGTGGAGTTCTTGCCGTACAGGGTACCCTGCGGACCACGCAGTACTTCCAGCTGCTGGATGTCGAACAGCGAGAACAGCGCGCCGTTGATGCGCGAGTAGTAGACGTCGTCCACGTACATGCCCACGCCCGGATCGAACGTCTGCAGCGCATCCGGCTGGCCGATGCCACGGATGAACACGTTGACGCTGTTGGCCGAGCCGCGGCCCTGGGCGATGTTCATGTTCGGCACCGCCCCCTGCAGGCCCTCCACGGTCGAGGCCTGCAGGTCCTTGATCTGCTCCTCGCCGAAGGCCGACACCGCCACCGGCACGTCCTGGATGGACTCGGTGCGACGGCGCGCGGTCACGGTGACTTCATCCAGCTGGGTGGCCTGCGGGCCGGCCGGCGGCTGCTGTTCCTGGGCCTGCACGAACGCGGCCGGGGCCAGCAGTGCACAGCCCACGGCCATGCTCAGATACTTGCGCTTCATTGGTCTCCCTCCTCCCGGGTATGACACGGCGGCACACGGATGCCGCCCACGCTGCGCACGTTAACGGGGCGTTAGGACCAGGCGTATCGTCCGTTCGTACAGTGGGCCGGTCCGGCCGGGCTCCCGATACTCGCCGGCATCGTGTCTGGCCGGGGAGCCGTGGGATGTCGTTTCTGATCGTACTGGCGGCGCTGTGCTTCCTGATGTTCGTGGCCTACCGCGGCTACAGCGTGATCCTGTTCGCGCCGGTGGCGGCGCTGGGCGCGGTGCTGCTGACCGACCCGACGCTGGTGCAGCCGATGTTCACCGGCCTGTTCATGGACAAGATGGTCGGCTTCCTGAAGCTGTACTTCCCGGTATTCCTGCTCGGCGCGGTGTTCGGCAAGCTGATCGAAATCTCCGGCTTCTCCAAATCGATCGTCACCGCCACCATCCGCCTGGTCGGCGCACAGCGCGCGATGCTGTCCATCGTGCTGGTCTGCGCCCTGCTGACCTACGGCGGCGTGTCGCTGTTCGTGGTGGTGTTCGCGGTCTACCCGTTCGCCGCCGAGCTGTTCCGCCAGAGCAACATTCCCAAGCGGTTGATCCCGGGCACCATCGCCCTGGGTGCCTTCACCTTCACCATGGACGCGCTGCCGGGCACGCCGCAGATCCAGAACATCATCCCGGCCTCGTTCTTCGGCACCACCAGTTGGGCCGCGCCGTGGCTGGGGGTGATCGGCACGGTGGTGATCCTGGTGCTGGGCATGAGCTACCTGGAATGGCGGCGCCGGGTCGCCATCGCCCGCGGCGAGGGATACGCCGGTGCCGACGAGGCGCTGCGCAACGAGCCCGAACCGTTCCAGGGCGACCGCCTCGCGCACCCGCTGCTGGCGGTGCTGCCGCTGCTGCTGGTGGGCGTGGCCAATTTCCTGTTCACCCGCTGGATCCCCGGCTTCTACGGCGAAAGCCAGTCGTTCCTGCCGGCGGTGATCGGCAACCCCGCGCCGGTGGTGCAGGAAGTGTCCAAGGTCGCCGCCATCTGGGCGGTGCAGGGTGCGCTGCTGATGGGCATCCTCAGCGTCGTCGTCCTCGCCTGGAAGCCGGTGGTGGCCGCCTTCGCCGAAGGCACGAAATCGGCGATCGGCGGTGCCATGCTGGCGTCGATGAACACCGCCTCCGAGTACGGCTTCGGCGCGGTCATCGCCGCCCTGCCCGGCTTCCTGGTCGTTGCCAACGCCCTGGGTTCCATTCCCAACCCGCTGGTCAACGAGGCCATTTCGGTCACCGCCATGGCCGGCATCACCGGCTCGGCCTCGGGCGGCATGAGCATTGCCCTGGCGGCGATGGCCGACAGCTTCATCGCCAACGCGCAGGCCGCCGGCATCCCGATGGAAGTACTGCACCGGGTGGCGGCGATGGCCTCCGGCGGCATGGATACGCTGCCGCACAACGGCGCGGTCATCACCGTGCTCGCCGTCACCGGCCTGACCCATCGCCAGTCCTACAAGGACATCTTCGCCATCACCGTGATCAAGACTCTGGCGGTGTTCGCGATCATCGGCGTGTACTACGCCACCGGCGTGGTCTGAGGCCCGGGCACCCGCATCACGCGGGCGCGGACCGGCGACTTTCCACAGTCAACCGCTCAGCCCTTGCCCCTGCCCCTGCCACCGCGGGGCAGCGTCACCGGTACCGGTCGCAGTGCGTGCCGCCGACCCTTGCCGGGCGCGACGGGACAGGGTGACCGATGGCTGGGCAATGGTCGGGTCGGGTCGGGCAAGCATCGCCAGCCACTGCGTGCACGCCCGGGCCACTGCACGGGCGCCGAACCCCGCCCGCTCCGCTGCGCAGGACGAGAGGCGCCCGCGTTGTCTGCATGGCCGGCAGGAGGCGCAGCCCGGCCTGGCGGCTGGCGGCTGGCGGCTGGCGGCTGGCATTGATCGGGAATGCGGCACTCGATGCCTGGCATCGGGTGTCCACCACGGCCCAAAAAAAATCGCCCAGCTGCACGTCACTGTGCAACACCGGGCGATATTCACGTCCTTGTAGGCTTCCTGCCTCTCCCCTGCCTCCTGGCTATGCGGGGTTCTCCGTGTGGCCGTCGTCCAGACGACTCACATAGTGCAACTCCTTCAAGCTCAACGCCTTTCGACCGGCTTGGCCGTTGCCGCCTTGGCACTCCTGGCGGCGGAGGCGGTTCCTGCGCCCACGCCGATCAGGTCACGATTCCGTTCGACCGTCTTCAATCCGATGCCTTTCACCAGTGCCAGTTCCTCGACACTCTTGAAAGGACCGTTCGCCTGTCGGTACTCGATGATCGCCTGCGCCTTGGCGGCGCCGACATTCACCAGTACCCGGTCCAGCTCCGCCGCGGTGGCGGTGTTGATGTCGACCTTGTCCGTGGCATGTGCCGATGCGGTCAACAACAACGCCAGAACCAGTGACTTCAGCATCATGGTGAAAAGCTTCATCGCTGCTACTCCTTGTGGCTTGGACTGGAATGCCGGCATCCCCGCCGGCCAGACCAGTGTTCCGCGCCACATGAATACAGCCTATCCGGCGCGCCTTCACGCCGCAGCCGGCAAACCTCCCGATTCCTTGTAGGAAAATCCCTACAAGACGGACGGCGTAGAATGGGCGCATCTGAAACCTTCGCAACCGGAGTTCCTGAATGGACAGCGCCAAGCTCGGCCAATTTCTGAGTGACAAGTGGGACAACGACATCGTCCCGCAGCTGGTCGACTACATCCGCATCCCCAACAAGTCGCCGATGTTCGACGCGAACTGGGTTGCCAATGGCTACATGGACCAGGCCGTGGCGCTGATGGAGGACTGGGCCAAGGCGCAGAAGATCCCGGGCCTGCAGGTCGAGGTGGTCCGCCTGGAAGGCCGTACCCCGCTGATCTTCCTGGAAATCCCGGCCTCCGGCCCGGAAACGGGCGACGACACCGTGCTGCTCTACGGCCACCTGGACAAGCAGCCGGAGATGACCGGCTGGGATGCCGACCTGGGCCCGTGGAAGCCGGTGCTGCGCGGCGACAAGCTGTACGGCCGCGGTGGTGCCGACGACGGCTATGCCCTGTTCGGTTCGCTGGCCGCCGTGCTCGCCCTGCAGGAGCAGGGCCTGCCGCACGCGCGCTGCGTGATCCTGATCGAGGCCTGCGAGGAATCCGGCTCCTACGACCTGCCGGCCTACGTCGACCACCTGGCCGGGCGCATCGGCCAGCCGTCGCTGGTGGTGTGTCTGGACTCGGGCTGCGCCAACTACGACCAGCTGTGGTGCACCACTTCGCTGCGCGGCCTGACCGGCGGCAACTTCACCGTCAAAGTACTCAACGAGGGCGTGCACTCCGGCGACGCCTCCGGCGTGGTGCCGTCCAGCTTCCGCCTGCTGCGCCAGCTGCTCTCGCGGATCGAGGACGAGAACACCGGCCGCATCCTGCTCGACGGCCTGCACACCGAGATCCCGGCCGAGCGCCTGGAGCAGGCCAAACGCGCCGCCGAGGTGGTCGATACCGCCATCTTCGACAAGTTCCCGCTGGTCGACGGGCTCAAGCCGATGAACGAGGACCTGGCCGAGCTGGTGCTCAACCGCACCTGGCGCCCGGCGCTGTCGGTCACCGGCATCGGCGGCATGCCGCCGCTGGAATCGGCCGGCAACGTGCTGCGCCCGGAGACCTCGGTGAAGCTGTCGCTGCGCCTGCCGCCGACCGCCAACGGCAAGGCCTGCGGCGAGCTGCTGAAGGAAGCGCTGCTGCGCGACCCGCCGAACGGCGCGCACGTCACCCTGGAGCTGGAAAAGGCCTCCACCGGCTGGAACGCGCCGGCCATGGCGCCGTGGCTGGAACAGTCGATCGACGCGGCCAGCCAGGCCTTCTTCGGCAAGCCGGCCATGTACATGGGCGAAGGCGGCTCGATCCCGTTCATGGGCATGCTGGGCGAGAAGTTCCCCGGTGCGCAGTTCATGATCACCGGCGTGCTCGGCCCGCACTCCAACGCGCATGGCCCGAACGAGTTCCTGCACATCCCGATGGGCAAGCGGGTCACCGCCTGCGTATCCAAGGTGCTGTTCGACCACCACGCGGCCAGCCTGCGCGGCGAGACCAGCGGCTCCAAGGTGCATGCCGACAGCGGCACCCGCCACGGCGGCCACGGCTGCTGCTGAGCGGCGCGATGACGACGCAGCCCGGCCTTGCTAGGCTGCGTTTTTCCTTGAGGCGGGTGGATCCATGAGCGGACTGTTTGGCAGCGACAGCTGGCTGTACATCATCCTGGTCGGCTTCGTGGTCGGCCTGCTGGGGCGCTTCTTCATGCCCGGCAACAACCGCATGGGCTGCCTGCTGACCATCGTGCTGGGCATCGCCGGCGCGGTGTTCGCCGGCTGGTTCGGCCGCTACATGGGCTGGTACGCCGCCGGGCAGCCGGCCGGTTTCGTCGGCGCCATCGTCGGCGCGGTCGCCCTGCTGGCACTGCTGCGGCTGGTCAGCGGCAAGCGCTGAACGTTCCACCCCTTCCCCTTCGAACACGGGAACGCCGCAGGGCCCTGCCGCCCTGCGCGCGCTCCATGGCACCTGCGAGCACGCTTCACCGATGACCCCGGACACCTCCCTGGAACCGCAGCGCGCGCGGCAGCGCCTGGATTGGGCCCGCCACCAGTTGGGCGACGGCGCGGCCGACATCGAGCGCGCCTCGGTGGACGCCGGTTTCCGCAGCTACTGGCGCGTCACCGGTGATGCCGGCAGCCACATCGTCATGGACGCCCCGCCCGGCCTGGAAGATCCGCGGCCGTGGCTGCGCATGCGCGAACTGCTGCTGGCGCACGGGCTGCGGGTGCCGGCCCTGCTCGCGCAGGACCTGGACGCCGGCTTCCTGATGCTGGAAGACCTGGGTGCGCCGACCCTGGCGCGGCTGCTGGACGACGGCAATGCCGACGCGTGGTTCGACCGCGCCATGGAGCAGTTGGTCCGGCTGCAGTCGATCCCGGTGCCGGAGGGCTTCGGCCATTTCGGCGAAGCGCTGCTGCAGCGCGATGCGGGCCTGTTCGACGAATGGTTCCTGCAGCGCCATCTCGGCCTGGCGCTGGACTGCGGCGAGATCGAAGGCCTGCAGCTGGCGCAGCGGCGGTTGATGGACAACGCGCTGGGCCAGGCGCAGCTGATGACCCACCGCGACTTCATGCCGCGCAACCTGATGCCGGTGGAAGATGGCCCGGCGGTGCTGGACTTCCAGGACCTGGTGCGCGGCCCCATCGCCTACGACCCGGTGAGCCTGTTCAAGGACGCCTTCCTGAGCTGGCCGCTGGAACGCGTGGACGGCTGGCTGGCGCGCTACCACGCGCGCGCCCTCGCCGCCGGCCTGCCGGTGCCCGACCGCGCCACCTTCCTGCGCGATGCCGACTGGATGGGCGTGCAGCGGCACCTGAAGATCCTGGGCATCTTCTCCCGCCTGCACTACCGCGACGGCAAGAGCCACTACCTGGAAGACGTGCCGCGCTTCGTCGCCTATCTGGACGAGGTGCTGCCGCGCCATCCGCAGCTGTCCGCCCTGCTGGCGCTGCTGGAAGACCGCATCAAGCCGGCGCTGGCCGAACGGGCCACGCGATGAAGGCGCTGGTTTTCGCCGCGGGGCTGGGCGAGCGCATGCGCCCGCTCACCGAGCGCACGCCCAAGCCGCTGCTGCATGCCGGCGGCCGCCCGCTGATCGCCTGGCACCTGGAAAAGCTGGCCGCGCTCGGCGTGCGCGAGGTGGTGGTCAATACCTCCTGGCTGGCCGAACAGTTTCCCGAAGTACTGGGCGACGGCAGCCGCTGGAACCTGCGCCTGCACTACGCCTGCGAAGGGCCGACCCCGCTGGAGACCGGTGGCGGCATGCTCAACGCGCTGCCGCTGCTCGGCGAGGCGCCGTTCCTGGTGGTCAACGGCGACATCTGGACCGACTTCGATTTCTCGCTGCTGCCGCGCGAACCGACCGGCGAGGCCCACCTGGTGCTGGTGGACAACCCGCCGCAGCACCCGCAGGGCGATTACCGCCTCGACGCCCAGGGCGTGCTGCACAACGACCGCGACGCGCCCTGCCTGACCTATGCCGGCATCGGCATGTACCGCCCGTCGATCCTCGACGGCTGGCGCGCGGTGATCGGCGATGCGCCGGGCAGCGAGCGCACGCCGCCGCGTTTCAGCGTGGTGCCGCTGCAGAAACACTTCATGGCGCAGGGCCGCATCAGCGGCCAGCACCACCGCGGCCGGTGGACCGACGTCGGCACGCCGCAGCGGCTGCAGGCGCTGGAAGAATCCCTCCCGTAGGAGCGCACCTTGGTGCGCGATGGGGGCTTCCCCGGTGAAGCCTCGTGCGGGGCAAGCCCCGCACCTACGGGAAACCACTGCGCCAACGCTCCGTTCAACCACGGGCCGGGGCTACGCTCCCGGTGCCGGCATTCAGCGCATCGGGGATAACCCAGGCCTAACCCGTTTCCAGGAGCAGGCTCCACCGGCGAGGGAACGGATTCGTCGCAGGTACGGAGCTTGCCCCGTAAGCCGCTTTCCCGGCGAGGCCTCGTGCTGTCCCGAACACGGAATGCAAGCACAAGCCCCGCACCTGCGCCAGCCGCTTGCCTCGCATGGAACGTTCCCGGTGAAACCCGGCAAGGCGGTAGCCGCACCGCTCAGGACACGTCCAGCACCTTGCGCAGGAACGGCACGGTGATGCGCCGCTTGGCCGCGAGCGACTCGCGGTCGAGCCGGTCCAGCAGCACCACCAGTCCGCCCAGGTCGCGGCCGGTGCGGGTGAGCAGCCAGTCGATGGCCGCCTCGTCCAGCGCCAGCCCGCGCCGGATCGCGCGCTCGCGCAGCACGGCGCCGCGTCCGTCGTCGTCCAGCGCGTCCAGCACGATGCGCCCGCACTGCGACAGGCGCGAACGCAGGTCGGGCAGCACCAGCCCGAGCGCGTCGGGCGCGGCCGTGGCGGTATAGAGCAGGGTCACGCCCGCCGCGCGAGCGCGGTTGTGGAAGTCGAACAGCGCCACTTCGTCCTCGCGCCGGCCGGCGATGGCGTCCAGGCCGTCCAGCGCGACCACGTCGCGCCCTTCCAGCGCCTCCAGCGCATCGTGCAGGCGCCCGGCCGCGGCCTGCAGCGGCAGGTAGGCCGAACCACGCCCGGCCTGCTCGGCAGCAGCGCACACGGCCAGCGCCAGGTGCGTCTTGCCGCTGCCGGCCGGACCGACCAGGTAGATCCAGTCGCGGCTGCCGCCGGTGGCGGCGGCGCGCAGCTGCGCCAGCGCCCCGTCCGGGGCGCCGATGAAGCTCTCCAATCGCTGGTCCGGCGGATAGCGCAGGGCCAGCGGCAACTGCGGCACGCTCACTTCGGTTCGACGTCCTTCGGCACGATGCCCAGGCCCGGCGCGGGCTCGCCGCTGGCGTGCAGCACGATGGTCGGGCCATGGCCGGCATACAGTTCGCTCTGCCGGTAGCGCTCGTGCGCGTAGCGCAGCAGCACGTTGATCACCGCCGCCGCCGGCAGCGCCAGCAGCATGCCGAGGAAGCCGAACAGCTGGCCGCCGGCCATCACCGCGAAGATCACCGCCACCGGATGCAGGCCGATCTTGTCGCCGACGATGCGCGGGGTGAGCACGTAGCTCTCCAGCAGCTGGCCGACGGTGAACACCACGCCGACCAGCGCCAGCAGCTTCAGGTCCACGCCCTGCGCCTGCACCAGCGCCGCCAGCACCGCCAGCACCACGCCGGTGGTGGCGCCCAGGTAGGGAATGAAGCTGATCAGCCCGGCGATCAGGCCGATCAGCAGGCCGAGGTTGAGCCCGACCAGCGACAGGCCGACCGCATAGACCACGCCCAGCGCCAGCATCACCACGATCTGGCCGCGGATGAACGCGCCCAGCACCTCGTCGGATTCGCGCGCCAGCCGCGATACGGTCTCGATGTGGTTGCGCGGGATCATCGCCGCCACGCGCTCGACCAGCCGGTCCCAGTCGCGCAGGAAGTAATAGGCCAGGATCGGCAGCAGCGCCAGGTTCACCACCCAGGTCACCATCGCGAAGCCCGAGCGCGACACGTAGCCGAACAGCGTGGTCGCCGCGCCGCCGGCCTGCTGCCAGTGCGTGCGCACCCACTCGAACAGGCGCTCGGGCGCCAGCCAGCCGAGGATCTCCACGCCGGTGCGCTGCTCGATCCACGGCAGCGCCGTGCCCATCAGCCATTCCTGCGCCTGCGGCAGCGAGGCGGCAAGGGTGACGATCTGGCGCTGGATCAGCGGCACCAGGATCAGCAGCGCCAGCGCCAGCAGCAGGATCATCATCGCGAACACCAGGATCACCGCGGTGTTGCGCGAACGCCCGCGCGCCTCCAGCCGGTCCACCAGCGGATCGCCCAGCCAGGCCAGCATCAGCGCGACCACGAACGGGGTCAGGATCGGCGCCAGCAGCCACATCACCCACAGGCCGAACGCGGCCAGCACACCACGCTGCAGGCGGCGCAGGAACAGCGCGACTTCCGTATCCGCAGCAGCGCCGTTCATCGGACGCGGTACTCGGCCGGACCGGAGACCGGCGCGCCCTCGGCGGGCGGCGCCACCGGCTGCAGCGCCGCGTCCGCGCCGAGCATGCGGTTCAGCCCCTGCAGGCCGCTCATCAGCTCCAGGTCCAGCTCCAGGCGGTCGCCGGAGGCCTGCACCGGCACCATCGAACGCACCACCGCCACCGACTGCAGGGTCGCGGCCACACGCAGGTAGTCGGCGGCGGTCCGCAGGCCACTGACGCGGATGCGGTAGGTACCGGCCGCGCCGGCCACCGGCGCCTTGGCATAACGCTTGACCAGCGCGTCGGCCGCGCCGTCGGCGCCGCCGGCCATCGCGCGGCGGGCATCGCCGTCGCGGGTGGTCCACTTGGCCAGTTCGCGGCCGTCGTCGACGAACACCCAGTCGGCCATCCAGCCGCCGCCGCTGGCGCGGTACAGCTTGCCGACCAGTTGCATGGGCGGCGCATAGCGCGCCGAGGCGCGGGCGATCGCGGCGGTGTCCTGGCGCCAGATCGCGCCGACCAGCGCCTGCTCGGCCGCGCCGCCGCCGGGCAGGCCCAGGCGGAAACCGCGTTCGATGGCGCGATCCAGCAGCGGGCGCGCGGCGTTGGCCTGCTGCACGCCCACCAGGCGCGGGCCGCTGCCGTCGTCGATCGCCATCCAGACCACCGGCTTGGGCCGCGGCTGCGGCCATATCGGCAGCCCCAGCGCCGCCACCAGCCCATCCACGTCGTCCTGGCGGAAGCGCGCCACCAGCATGGTGCGGAAGCTCGGCGCCCCGGACGCCGAAACACTCTGGTCCTGGCGGTAGTCGTAGCTCTCGACCATGTCCCTGGCGCTGCGCAGCGCCTGCGCCACGCCCGGGCGGGTCATGGCGCTGCGGTCGCCGGACAGCTTGCCCAGCACCGCGCCCAGCGCGCGCGCCAGGGCGCCGTTGCGGTCGGCGTCGCCCTGGCTGTTGACCGGGACCTCGGCCTCGTAGGGGTTCTGCGCGCTGGCCACGTCGCCCTCGGTACGCATGCCGGACTGCGCATGCGCCGCCGGGACGGACAGGCAGAACGCCAGAAACAGGAAAAAGGCCAGGCTGCGACGCATTGAGGGTTCCATTGCTCGACGGTTCCGGTGGGAATTGTTGCCCGAATGCGGCCTTGGCGCCAACGTGGCCTGTTAAAATCGCCCGTTCACCCCGCCAGCGCAGCCGCCCGTGACCAGTTCCCCGACTTCCGCCAACTCTCCCCTGACCTACCGTGACGCCGGCGTGGACATCGACGCGGGCAACGAACTGGTCGAACGCATCAAGCCGCTGGTCAAGCGCAGCTTCCGCCCCGAGGTGATGGGCGGGCTGGGCGGCTTCGGCGCGCTGTTCGACCTGTCGGGCAAGTACCGCGAGCCGGTGCTGGTGTCGGGCACCGACGGTGTCGGCACCAAGCTCAAGCTGGCCCAGCAGCTCGGCCGCCACGACACTATCGGCATCGACCTGGTCGCCATGTGCGTGAACGACGTGCTGGTGCAGGGCGCCGAGCCGCTGTTCTTCCTGGATTACTTCGCCACCGGCAAGCTGGACATCAACACCGCCGCGGCGGTGGTCGGCGGCATCGCCAACGGCTGCACCGAGGCCGGCTGCGCGCTGATCGGCGGCGAGACCGCCGAGATGCCCGACATGTACGCGCCCGGCGAGTACGACCTGGCCGGCTTCACCGTGGCGGCGGTGGAGAAGAGCGAACTGAAGGACGGCGCGGCCGTGCGGCAGGGCGACGTGCTGATCGGCATCGCCTCCTCCGGCCCGCATTCCAACGGCTACTCGCTGGTGCGCCGCATCTACGACCGCGCCGGCCAGCCGGGCGAGCTGGTGCTGGAAGACGGCGTGAAGCTGGTGGACGCGCTGATGGCGCCGACCCGCCTGTACGTCAAGCCGATCCTGTCGCTGCTCAAGCAGCACGGCGCCGCCATCCACGGCATGGCCCACGTCACCGGCGGCGGCCTGACCGAGAACATCATCCGCGTCGTGCCCGACGGCCTGGGCCTGGACATCGACGCCGGCAGCTGGACGCTGCCGCCGGTGTTCCAGTGGCTGCAGCGCGAGGGCAACGTCGCCGACAGCGAGATGTGGCGCACCTTCAACTGCGGCATCGGCTTCGTGCTGCTGGTGCCGGCCGACCAGGCCGCCGCCATCGGCGCCTCGCTGGACGCGCTGCAGCTGGCGCACTGGCGTATCGGCGAAGTGGTCGCCGCCAGCGGCGCCGAGCGCGTGCGCATCGGCTGACCCCTTCCGGCCGCAAGGTGCCACTCATGGATGCGCTGAACGCCCCCGTTCCGCCACCCGCGCTGGGCGAGGACGACGCCAGCCAGCTGCGTCTCCTGTCGATTTTCCACTACGTGGTGGCGGCGATCACCGGGCTGTTCTCGTTGTTCCCCGTGCTGCACCTGGTGATGGGGCTGGCCATGGTCAGCGGCAAGCTGCCGATGGATCCGGGCGCCTCGGGGATGGAAACCTTCGGTCCGCAGCTGTTCGGCTGGTTCTTCGTCGCCTTCGCCGGGGTCTTCATCGCCTGCGGCCTGATCCTGGCCGGCTTCATGGCCTATGCCGGCCGCTGCCTGGCGCAGCGCCGGCGCCATCTGCTGTGCCTGGTGGTGGCCGCCATCTCCTGCATGATGATGCCCATCGGCACGGTGCTCGGCGTATTCACCCTGATCGTACTGGTGCGGCCTTCGGTCAAGGCGGCCTTCGCTTGAACGGCACGCCACCGGCCTTCACCCCATGTTCGGACCACGCCGCATGAGCCCCGCCAAGAAGGCCGCGTTCGCCGGCGTGCTGGCCCTGTTCCTGCTCACCTGGATCAAACCGCTGTGGCCGCTGGAACAGGCGCTGCACAGTTCGCTGACCGTGGTCGGGCTGGCGGCGCTGTGGTGGGTGGACCGGCGCTGGCCGCTGGGCAGCGGCGCCTTCACCGCGGTCTGCGGCTTCATCGCCCTGCACTGCGTCGGCGCGCGCTGGCTGTATTCCAACGTGCCGTACGACGCATGGCTGCAGGCCCTGACCGGCTGGTCGCCGGGCGCGGCCTTCGGCTGGCAGCGCAACCATTTCGACCGGTTGATCCATCTCCTCTATGGCCTCTGCTTCACGCCCGCGCTGGCGCAGCTGGCGCGCCATGCCTGGCCGGCGCTGCGCGGCGGGCAGGCGTTCGTGCTGGCGGCGATGGCGGTCATGTGTTCCAGCCTGGTCTACGAATGGCTGGAATGGGGCATCGCCCTGGCCCTGTCGCCGGAAGCGGCCGAGGCCTACAACGGCCAGCAGGGCGATGTCTGGGACGCGCACGCCGACATGCTGCTGGCCACCGTCGGCAGCCTGCTGGCATGGCCGCTGGCCAGGCGGGCGCCGCGATGAACGCGCCGGCGCGCATCGCCGTGCTCGCCTCCGGGCGCGGCAGCAACCTGCAATGCCTGCTGGACGGCATCGCCGCCGGGCAGCTGCACGCGCGCATCGCCAGGGTGTTCTCCGACAAACCCGGCGCCGCGGCGCTGGACAAGGTCGCCCCGGCGCAGCGCTGGGCGCGGCCACCCAGGGACTTCGACAACCGCGAGGCCTTCGACGCCGCACTCGGCGATGCGGTGGCCGCCTGCGCGCCGGACTGGATCGTCTGCGCCGGCTACATGCGCATCCTCGGCGCCGGCTTCGTGCAGCGCTTCGCCGGCCGCCTGGTCAACATCCACCCGTCGCTGCTGCCGCTGCACAAGGGCCTGCACACCCATGCCCGCGCCCTCGAGGCCGGCGACGCCGAGCACGGGGCAAGCGTGCATTTCGTCGTGCCGGAACTGGACGCCGGCGCGGTGATCGCCCAGGCGCGGGTCCCGGTGCTGCCCGGCGACGACGCCGAGGCGCTGGCCGCGCGGGTGTTGGCGGTCGAACACCCGCTGCTGCTGGCGGCCGTGCGCCTGCTGGTCGAAGGACGCATAACTGAACAGGATGGCAGGGTCCTGCTCGATGGTCAGTCCCTGTTTAGTCCGCTGCGCCTAGATTCCGCCGGAACGCTGACGTCCTGATCCGCACATGCCGCTGATGCGCAGGCTGGCATGATCCACATCCCACCCGCCCCGATCCGAGCATGACGACCGCTTTCCTCAAACCGCTGCTGCTGGCGGGCCTGCTGACCGCGCTGCCGGTCGTGGCCCAGGACGCCCCGCAGGCCGGCGCCATGGCGCTGCCACAGGCCGAATGGGATCCGCCGGCGCTGGAGCCGTTCGTCGCCACCTACCAGGCCTTCTACAAGGGCAAGGAGGCGGGCGATGCGACCATGCGCGTGGTCCACAACGAAGGCAGCCGCTGGCGCGTGGACTTGGCCGTGCGCGGCCGCCGCGGGTTCGCCGGCGTGCTCGGTCTGAACCTGGAGCAGAGCACGGTCTTCGACAACGAGGGCGCGGTGTACGTGCCGCTGAGCCAGAGCACGGTGAAGAAGGCGCTGTTCCTCGGCAAGAAGGTCACCGGCACCTACAACTGGCAGGACGGCACCGCGCAGTGGCAGGGCGACCTGAAGAAGGAGCGCCAGCACCCGATCCCGTTGCAGCATGGCGACCAGAGCGCGCTGCTGCTCAACCTGTCGCTGATGCGCGACGCCCGCCCCGGCCAGCCGCTGCGCTACCGCTACGTGGACGTGGGCCGGGTGCGCCAGTACGAATACCAGGCCGCCGCCGGCACCGAGACCGTGCAGGTCGGCGACCTCAGCTACGACGCGCTGCGCGTCTACCGCACCAATGGCGGCAACGACGAAACCATCCTGTGGATCGCCAACGGCGTGCCGACCCCGGTGCGCATCCTGCAACGGGAAGACGGCGAGGATGCCATCGACCTGCGCCTGACCGAGTACCAAGGAGCCTGAGCATGAAACCCTTCCTGCGTCCCCTTCCGCTGGCTGTCGCCGCCCTGGCCGCCCTGGCCAGCGTGCCCGCGTTCGCGGTGCAGCCCTTCACCGCCAACTACCAGGCCAGCTACATGGGCCTGCAGGCCAACGGCATGATGACCCTGGCCGCGGACAGCGGCGGCAAGTGGCGCTATACGCTGCAGGTGAAGAACCAGCTGGCCGAACTCAGCCAGAGCACCCTGTTCGACGAGCAGAACGGCCGCCTGCGCCCGCTGAGCAGCCACGATGCCTCGGTGATCCCGTTCAAGCGCCGCACGGTCGAGGCGCGCTACGACTGGGGCAGCAACCAGGCCACCTGGAGCGGCGATGTGAAGCCCGACCGTCGCGGACCCGTGCAGCTGCAGAACGGCGACATGGATGGCCTGCTGATCAACCTGGCCATCGCCCGCGACGTCGCCGCCGGCAAGCCGCTCAACTACCGCATGGTGGATGGCGGCCGGGTCAAGACGCTGTCCTACCGCGTCGTCGGCAAGGAAAACATGACCATCGACGGCAAGGCCGTGGAAGCGACCAAGGTCTCGCGCGTGGATGGCGACAAGGAGCAGATCGCCTGGATCGCGCCGGGCCTGCCGGTGCCGGTGCGCCTGCTGCAGCGCGAAGGCGGCAAGGATGCGCTGGACCTGACGATCAAGTCGCTGCGCTGAGCCGCGGCCCCCCCGTAGGAGCGACTTCAGTCGCGAGGGGCTTCACCGGGAAAGCTTCATCGCGACTGAAGTCGCTCCTACAAAAACAGGAGCAGCGGTAGCGCACAAACGAAAAGGCCGCCCGGAGGCGGCCTTTTCGTTGCGCGTCGCGGCAGGTCTTACTTGACCAGCTTGGCGATGGCCGCGCCCAGGTCGCCCGGCGAACGCACGGTGACGACGCCAGCGGCTTCCATCGCGGCGAACTTGCCTTCGGCGGTGCCCTTGCCGCCCGAGGCGATCGCACCGGCGTGGCCCATGCGCTTGCCGGCCGGAGCCGAAGCACCGGCGATGAAGCCGACGACCGGCTTCTTCACGTGGGCCTTGATGTACTCCGCACCGGCTTCCTCGGCGTCGCCGCCGATCTCGCCGACCATGATGATGCCTTCGGTCTGCGGGTCTTCGTTGAACAGCTTCAGGCAGTCGACGAAGTTCAGGCCGTTGATCGGGTCGCCGCCGATGCCGATGCAGGTGGACTGGCCCAGGCCGACTTCGGTGGTCTGCTTCACGGCTTCATAGGTCAGCGTGCCCGAACGCGACACGATGCCGATCTTGCCCGGCTTGTGGATGTGGCCCGGCATGATGCCGATCTTGCACTCGCCCGGGGTGATCACGCCGGGGCAGTTCGGCCCGATCAGCACGGTATCCGGATGCGAGCTCTTCAGCACGTTGTCCACGCGCAGCATGTCCAGCACCGGGATGCCCTCGGTGATGCAGACGATGACCTTGATGCCGGCAGCGGCCGCTTCCAGGATCGCGTCGGCCGCGAACGGCGGCGGCACGTAGATCACCGACGCGTCGGCGCCGGTGCTGGCCACGGCATCGGCCACGGTGTTGAACACCGGCAGGTCGATGTGGGTGGTGCCGCCCTTGCCCGGGGTGACGCCGCCGACGACCTGGGTGCCGTACTCGATCATCTGGGTGGCGTGGAAGGTGCCCTGCTGGCCGGTGAAGCCCTGCACGATCACCTTGGTGTTCTTGTTGATCAAAACGGACATTCGTTTGAGTCCTCTGAATCTCTTGCTGTTTATCGGCTTCGGAACCACGTGATGCTCCGCCATGCGAAACATCACTCAGGCATGCCTCCATATCCCCCACATCGCCGCTTCGCGGCGATGTCGCCCCCTTGACTCAAGGGGGCTGGAGAAGCGCAGCCCGGTGCCCCGAAACAGGGAATGATCAGGCGGCGGCGTTCTTGACCGCTTCAACGACCTTCTTGGCGCCGTCGTTGATGTTGTCGGCCGGGATGATGGCCATGCCGCTGTCGCGCAGCAGCTGCTTGCCTTCTTCCACGTTGGTGCCTTCCAGGCGCACCACGACCGGGACCTTGACGCCCACTTCCTTGACCGCGGCGATGATGCCCTCGGCGATCATGTCGCAGCGGACGATGCCGCCGAAGATGTTGACGAAGATGCCTTCGACCTTGTCCGAGGACAGGATCAGCTTGAACGCCTCGATCACGCGCTGCTTGTTGGCGCCGCCGCCCACGTCCAGGAAGTTCGCCGGCTCGCCGCCGTTGAGCTTGATGACGTCCATGGTGGCCATCGCCAGGCCGGCGCCGTTGACCATGCAGCCGATGTTGCCGTCCATGGTGACGTAGTTGATGTCCAGCTCCGAAGCGGTGACTTCGGTCTCGTCTTCCTGGGACTTGTCGCGCATGGCAACCAGGTCCTTGTGGCGGAAGCTGGCGTTGTCGTCGCTGTTGAACTTGCCGTCCAGCGCGTACAGGTTGCCGTCGTCCAGGATCGCCAGCGGGTTGATCTCGACCAGCGCCAGATCCTTCTCGTTGAAGATGCGGTACAGGTTCACCATGATGTTGGCGAACTGGCCGGCCTGCTTGGCGGTCAGGCCCATCTTGAAGCCGATGTCGCGGCCGTGGTAACCCTGCACGCCCTCGACGAAGTCCACGTTGAGGGTGTGGATCTTGTCCAGGGTCTCGGCGGCGACCTGTTCGATCTCCATGCCGCCTTCGGAGGAGGCGATGAAGCTGATGGTGCGGGTGCCACGATCCACCAGGACCGACAGGTACAGTTCCTTGACGATCTCACCGGCGGTGGTCACCAGCACCAGGTTGATCGGCAGTTCGACGCCGGCAGTCTGGTAGGTGGCCATCTTGGTGCCAAGCATCTTGGCGGCAGCGGCCTTCACGTCTTCGACGGTCTTGCAGAACTTGACGCCGCCAGCCTTGCCGCGGCCGCCTGCGTGGATCTGCGCCTTGACCATCCAGGGGCCCTGGCCCAGGGACTGGGCGACGGCAACCGCCTCGTCCGGGGTAGCCGCGACCTTGCCGGCCGGAACGGGAATGCCGTACTCGGCAAGCAACTGTTTTGACTGGTACTCGTGGAAATTCATGTGTCACCGTGGGAATGGGAACAACCGCCACGAGTCCACAGGGCCATCGGATGGCTTTCCTGCAGGGCGGGCGGGCCCACCATTGTCGCCGACCGCGGCCTGCGGCGCAAAAAAACCGCCAGCGGCGGTCTTTGGCATCGCTTGCCGATGGCCCGCAGGGTTTCCACCCCGGATGCCGGGAACACAGCGAAGGCCTGCCCGGAACCACGGGAAGGACGGAATCGCGCGCCATTTCAGCCACTTGCCGGCCGCAGCGCAGGGACCGCCGGCAACCCGCGGCGGCTCCCGCCGGCACCTATACTCCCTCCTGCCGCCCGCCGCCGGAGCCCGCGCTTGCCTCCCCGTTCCTCGCTGATCGACCGCATCGAATCGATACCGCGGCGCGAGCTGTACTTCTTCGCGCTGTACCGGGTGCTGATCGCCAGCCTGATCGCGGCGCTGGTGTTCAGTCCGTTGAGCGGGCTGATGAGCGAAGCCCACCATCCGCTACTGGCGCGCGCCGTGTCCGTCGGCTACCTGCCGATCGCGCTGGGCCTGCTGGTGTGGGGCCGCAACGAGCGCTGGCTGCAGCCGCTGGTGTTCTGGGGCGCGGTGGCCGACATCCTCGCCGCCACCCTGCTCACCCACGCGCTGCCCGGCGCCAGCGCCGGCATCTCGATGACGCTGCTGTTCAACATTTCCGCCGCGGCCATGCTGCTGCCGCTCTCGCGCGGCATGCTGGTGGCGGTGGTGGCCAGCCTGGCCACCGTGGCCGAGTTCGCCTGGCGCGAGCTCGAGGGCGGGGACAGCACGCGCACCCTCGCAGAGCTGGCGATGTTCATCACCAGCTACCTCGCCCTGGCCTGGATCAGCTACCAGATCGGCAACCGCGCCCGCCGCAACCAGCAACTGGCCGAACGGCGCGGCGCCGAGGTCGCCAACCTGTTCGAGATCAACGAACTGATCATCCGCCGCATGCGCACCGGCGTGCTGGCGGTCGACGGCGGCGGCCGGATCGCGCTGGCCAACGAGGCCGCGGCCGCGCTGCTGGGCGAAGCCGGCGACGGACTGGCCGGCGGCGAGGCGCGGCTGGCGCAGATCGCGCCCGAACTGGCGCGGCGCCTGCAGCGCTGGCGCAACGGCATGAACGAGGAAGAGCTGCCGCTGCGCCTGGCCGGCGACCTGCCCGAGGTACTGCCGCGCTTCGTGCGCATGCTTGCCGGCAGCGACCAGACCCTGGTGTTCCTGGACGACACCAGCGTGGTCTCGCGCCGCGCCGAATCGCTGACCCTGTCCACCCTGGGCCGGTTCTCGGCCAGCCTGGCCCACGAGATCCGCAACCCGCTGGCCGCGATCAACTACGCCACGCAGCTGCTGGAGGAATCCAGCGACCTGGGCGATGCCGACCGCCGCCTTCTGCAGATCATCCACCAGCAATGCCAGCGCACCAACGGCATCGTCGAGAGCGTGCTGGCGCTGGCCCGCCGCGAACGCGCCAGCCCGGAAAACCTGGACCTGGCCAGCTTCGTGCGCCGCTTCGTGCTGGAGTACCGGCAGACCCTGTCCACCGAAACCGACGACGTGGAATCCATCATCCGCGAATCCTCGGTGCCGGCGCTGATGGACCCGCGCCACCTGCACCAGGTATTGACCGCGCTGGTGCACAACGCGCTCAAGTACGGGCGCATGGGCGAGGAGCCGGCGCGGGTGCGCATCCGCGTCGCGCCGGCCGGGCGCCATGCGGTGATCGACGTGATCGACCGTGGCCCCGGCATCCCCGAAGCCGTCGCCGCGCAGCTGTTCCGGCCGTTCTACACCACGTCCGAACACGGCACCGGCCTGGGCCTGTACATCGCCCGCGAGCTGTGCCGGGCCAACCAGGCGCAGCTGGACTACATCGCCGTGCCCACGCGCGGGGCCTGCTTCCGCATCGTCATGGCGGCGCCGCACGGCGCCTTCGCCGCCTGATCCGCCGTGCGCGAAGGGCGGAAGGTGACGTCCGGCGGCGTACTCGGCTATCGTTTTCGGCATGAACGTGACGCATAGCGCACTGGTCGTCGACGACGAACGGGACATCCGCGAGCTTCTGGTGCTCACCCTGGGCCGGATGGGGCTGCGCATCAGCACCGCCGCCAACCTGGCCGAGGCCCGCGAACTGCTGGCCAGCAACAGCTTCGACCTGTGCCTGACCGACATGCGCCTGCCCGACGGCAACGGCATCGAGCTGGTCACCGAGATCGCGCGCGACCACCCGCGCACGCCGGTGGCGATGATCACCGCGTTCGGCAGCATGGACCTGGCGGTGGAAGCGCTGAAGGCCGGCGCCTTCGATTTCGTCAGCAAGCCGGTGGACATCGCCGTGCTGCGCGGCATGGTCAAGCACGCGCTGGAACTCAACAACAGCGAACGCGCCGCGCCGCCCGCGCCGCCGGAAAGCGCCTCGCGCCTGCTCGGCGACTCGCAGGCGATGGCCGACCTGCGCGCCACCATCGCCAAGGTCGCGCGCAGCCAGGCGCCGGTCTACATCGTCGGCGAATCGGGCGTGGGCAAGGAACTGGTCGCGCGCACCATCCACGACCAGGGCGCGCGCGCGGCCGGGCCGTTCATCCCGGTCAACTGCGGCGCCATTCCCGGCGAGCTGATGGAAAGCGAGTTCTTCGGCCACAAGAAGGGCAGCTTCACCGGCGCCCACGCCGACAAGCCGGGCCTGTTCCAGGCCGCGCACGGCGGCACGCTGTTCCTGGACGAGGTCGCCGAGCTGCCGCTGCAGATGCAGGTCAAGCTGCTGCGCGCCATCCAGGAAAAATCGGTGCGCCCGGTCGGCGCCGCCACCGAGGTGCCGGTGGACGTGCGCATCCTGTCGGCTACCCACAAGGACCTGTCGACGCTGGTGCAGGACGGCCGCTTCCGCCACGACCTGTACTACCGCATCAACGTGATCGAACTGCGCGTGCCGCCGCTGCTGTCGCCCTCGGCGCTGGACGCCCTGGCCGGCTACGCCTTCCCCGGCAACGTGCGCGAGCTGGAGAACGTACTGGAACGCGCGCTCGCCCTGGCCGACGGCGACAGCATCGGCGCCAGCGACCTGCGGCTGCCGACGCCGCGCACCGATGCCTCCGCGGCCAGCGAGGAAGCGGTGGTGGACATCGAACCGGGCAACGCCGCCCTGCCCTCCTACATCGAGCAGATGGAGCGCGCGGCCATCCAGAAGGCGCTGGAAGAGAACCGCTGGAACCGGACCCGCACCGCGGCGCAGCTCGGCATCACCTTCCGCGCGCTGCGCTACAAGCTCAAGAAGCTGGGGATGGACTGACGCGCCGATCCCCCGGACCGAGGGGATACGACGAATCAGAAGCCCCTCCCCCTGTTGGGGTGAGGGCAGGAGCGAAGCCTCATGCGTCCGGGCATCGCAAGGCTTCGCCCGACCCTCATCCGCCCTTCAGGCACCTTCTCCCACAGGGAGAAGGGAAGCGCGGAGCCCAACGAGCCCCTCTCCCTTCGGGAGAGGGGTTGGGGCGAGGGTAAGGCGAAGCCTCATGCAGCCGGGCAACGCAAGGCGTCGCCCGGCCCTCATCCGCCCTTCGGGTACCTTCTCCCGCAGGGAGAAGGAAATACCCCTACGACACCTCCGGCGGCTGGGTCTCGGGCCGCTCGGGAGCCTGGCGCGGAATGTGCAACGTGAAACAAGTACCCACCGGGCCGTTGCCCGGATCGCCCACGCGGCGGCTGCGCACCTCGATCCTTCCGCCCAGCACCTCGGTCACGATCTGGTGGACGATGTGCAGGCCCAGACCGGTGCCGCCGCGGTTGCGCGCCGTCGTGTAGAACGGCTCGAAGATGCGCGGCAGGTGCTCCGGCGCGATGCCGCCGCCATCGTCGGCCACCTCGATGCGCACGCCCGCATCGCCGTCGCGGCGCGCCGACAGGCGGATCCGCCCCTCGCCGCCGCCGGGAAACGCGTGCAGCAGGGCGTTGTTGAGCAGGTTGGCCACCACCTGCTCCAGCGGCCCCGGGTAGGTCTCCATGGCGATGCCCGGTTCCAGGTCCAGTTCGAGCGCGATGCCGTCCACCGGTCCGCCGCGGCGCAGGCGCGGATCGGCGTCGAGCAGCACCTCGGCCAGTTCGAAACGGCGGCGTTCCAGCGAAGCCCGGTCCACCGCCACCTGCTTGAAGCGCTGCACCAGCGCCGCGGTACGCCGCAGTTCGCCGTCGGCCAGCGTGCAGGCCCCGCCCGCCTCGGCCAGGAAGCCATCCAGCTCGGAGCGGCGCAGCCCCGCCTGCACCTGTACCTGCAACCGCGCGATGCCGTCGCGCAGCGTGCCCAGCGCCAGCTGCGCGCTGGCCAGCGGCGTGTTCATCTCGTGCGCGACGCCGGCCACCATCAGCCCCAGGGAGGACAGGCGCTCGGCCCGGGCCAGTTCCTGCTGCGCCGCCTGCAGGTGTTCGTTGGCCAGCGCCAGTGCCTCGTTGCTGTCGCGCAGGCGCTGCATGTAGGCCAGTTCGCGTGCCAAGCCGCGCGCCTGCCCCAGCACCACCCACAGCACCAGCACGCCGCCCAGCAGCGCCAGGCCGCCGAGCACGGCCTTCCAGCGCGCAGCCGGCGGCCGCGAACGGTGCACCAGCAGCCGCAGTTGTCCCAGCGTCGGATCGGCGTGGGCCAGCAGATCGCCTTCGGTGCCGCGCCATGCCGCCTGCAGGGTGGAGAAACTCCAGTCGTGCCAATCGCCCGAGGGCCGGCGCTGCATCGCCGCCCACAGCGGCGGATCGAAATTGGCCACGGTGTGGTCTGTGCGGTCCAGCTGCCATCCCCAGGCATCGCCGGGCGTAGGCCCCAGCAGCCAGTAGCCCTGCGGATGGACCAGGTACAGGCTGAAACCCGACTGCGCCGCGCGTTCGCGCAGGCGCTCCAGCAGCACATTGCCGTGCAGGTTGACCACGGCCACACCGGTACTGCCGTCGGCCAGCATGAACGGCGAGGAGGCGCGCAGGGTCGGCCGCAGCGGCTGTTCGATGCGCCCGTTCTCGACGTTGAGGTCCAGCGGCGAGAGATGGATCTGGCCCGGCTGCAGGTGCAGCGCATTCTCGAAGAACGGCCGGCCGCGCTTGTCCTGCAGCGCGCGGCCGGGCACGCGGTGGATGCTGCCCGCATCCTGGTCCACGCGCAGGCGCTCCTGCCCGGCGGCATCCATCCAGCGCACCTTGTGGTAGTCGCGCCCGGCCATCAGGAAGCTGGTGTAGGTCTCCAGCAGCTGCGCCTGCGAACCGGTCTCCAGCAGGCGCGGGGTCAGGAAGGCGAGGAACCGGGTGTCGTCGCGCAACCGCCCCAGCCGGCGCAGCATCGACTGCGCCGCGTTGTCCACCACGTCGTGCGCGGCCTGGCGTTCGGGCAGGCGCACGGCGCGGTCCATTTCGTACCAGAGCACCGGCAGCGCGGTCAGCAGGCCCAGCAGCCAGGGCGCGGCGATCAGCGTCACCCGCCACGGATGCGCGCGCAGCGCCGCCCAGGCCTCCTGCCAGCGCAGCCGCGGGGCCTGCCACAGGCGGCGAATGCGCTCAGCCCTGCCCGCGCAGACGCGCGATGAAGTCCTCCACGGGCTCGGGGCGCGCGAACAGGTAACCCTGCGCGCAGGGGCATTCGTGGCGCCGCAGCCATTCGACCTGGGCCGCGGTTTCCACGCCCTCGGCCACGATGTCCAGGCCGAGCCGGCGGCCCAGCGCGATGATCATGTCCGCCACGTTCGCCCCGCCCACCTCGTCGCCGATGCCGACGCCGGCGGTGAACTGGCGGTCCAGCTTCAGCCGGGTCACCGGCAGCGAATGCACATAGCGCAGCGACGAATAGCCGGTCCCGAAGTCGTCCACGGCGATGCCGAACCCCAGCCGCCGCAGGCGCGCCAGCAGTTCGCGGCCGTCCTGGTAGTCGCTCATCACCGCGCCTTCGGTGATCTCGATCTCCATCCGCCGCGGCTCGATGCCATGCCGCGCCACCGTCGCGGCCAGTTCCTCGATGAACTCGCGGCGGCGCAGCTGCAGCGGCGATACGTTGACCGAGACCGGGACGTCCGGGAAGCCGGCCCGTTCCATCGCACGCAACGCGTCGCAGACCAGTTCGATCACGCGTCCGCCCAGCGGCACGATCAGGCCGCTGGCCTCGGCGACCGGGATGAAGCTGGCCGGCGACATCGGCCGCCCATCCTCGCTCCAGCGCGCCAGCGCCTCGGCACCGACGATGGCGCCGCTTTCCAGGTCGACCTGCGCCTGCAGCACGATGCCGATGCGGTCCTCGCGCAGCGCGCGGTACAGCGCGCGCGATTCCAGGAAACGGCGCAGGTTCTCCTGCTCGCTCTCGATCTGGTACTCGGCCACGCCATGGCCGCCGCTGGCGCGTATCCGGTTCACCAGCAGCAGGCCGGCCGCCAGCGCGCCGCCGGCGCCGCCGCGGTATTCGTCCAGGTCCACGCGGGCCGCGTCGACGCGCAGGAAGGGCAGTTCGCCGGCATCCTCGCTCTGCTCCAGCGCGTCGACCGGATCGGCGGCCAGCCACCGCGACGGCCCGAGCACGGCGAACGTGCCCTCGTGCAGGCGCGCGATGCGGCACGGCGGCGGGTACATCTGCGCCAGCCGTTCGGCCATGCGCTGCAGCAGCAGGTCGCCCTGCTCCGGGCCCAGGGCGAGGCTGCCGTCGGTGTACTGCCCCAGGTCGACCACCAGCAGGCTCTGCCCGCAGGGCCGCGGCTGCTCCAGCACCTGCCGCAGGTCGCGGCGCAGTGCATTGCCGTTGGGGATGTCCAGCAGGCTGTCGCGGTAGGCGACCCGGTCCAGCCGCGCCGCCAGGTCGACGTTGACCAGGCCGGCGTTGGCATGGGTGACGAACACCTGCAGCAGCTCGTGTTCCTCGGCATCGAGCGAACGCTCGGTCGCCAGGTAGACCGCCATCGGCGGTACCGTGCCGTCGCCGTCGAGGTACAGCACCTGGCTGGACGGCATGCCGATGCTGGAACGGCGGGAGAACGCGTCCACCAGCAGGTCGCGGACCATCGGGTCGGCGATGTCCTGCACGGTGCGGCCTTCCTGCGCCTCGAAGCAGCCATCGGCCGCGGTCACCACGGCGTCCTCGGCGGGCGTGTCGGCCGAGCCGTCGTGCACGCACACCATGCCGTCGAGCGGGACTTCCAGCAGCGCGGCCAGCTCGCGCAGCAGCTGCCGCGAGAAACCGTCCGGGTCGCGCAGCCCGGCCAGGCGGCTGCCGGCCTGCACGATGTGCTGCAGCCCGCGCTTGGCCCGCGCCAGCGCATGGATCTCGCTCCAGGTGCGCAGCGAACCGGTGACGATGCCCTGCAGCCGCTCGCGGTAGAGATCGGTCTTGAGCCAGTATTCGCTGATGTCCAGCTGCTGCAGCGTCTTGCGCAGCGGCGCCATGCCGGGTTGCCCGGTGATCAGCACGATGCGTACTTCGGTATTGCCCAGTTGCTCGCGCACCGCGCGCACCAGCTGCAGGCCGGCGTCGTCGGTTTCCATCACCACGTCCAGCAGGATCGCGGAAATGCCGGGGTTGTCCTCCAGCACCTGGCGGGCTTCGCCGGACGAGGATGCGGTCAGCAGCCGCAGCGGGCTTTCGTTGAAGCGGAAATCGGACAGCGCCATGCGCAGCGACTGCTGGAAACCCGGATCGTCATCGACGCTCAACACGGTGAAAGGCGTGCTGTCCGGCGGCTGGCCGCCGTCGGCCAGTTCCTGGCGGAACTCGAACATCCTGTCGTCGCCCGACCATGCGCTACCGCTCATGCCCCTTTCCCCCAGACCCGGCTGTACTGGACCGACACGTGCCACGCCAGCCTAGCGCAATCATGCCTGGCGGTCGAACTGCCTCTGCCTGCCCCTCTGGTGGTGTATCGGCCTTCGCAGGCCGCGCTTGAGCGAGGCACCGGCGGCGTTCCGCGACGCAGCCGTCGCCCGCCGGCGTGCCGGAAGATGGGCAAGCGCGCCGCGCCGGCGCTTACACGCACTATCAGTACGCCTGCCGCAACAGGCGTACGGTGCGGCGGCGACTCAGTCCTTGGTGACGCGGTTGATCTCGGTCAGGCTGGTGATGCCCTGCGCGGCCTTGAGCAGGGCCGACTGGCGCAGGTCGTTGACGCCGATCTTCTGCGCGGCCTCGGCGATGTCCAGCGCGTTGCCGCCCTGCAGCACGATCGTGGCGATCTCGTCGGTCATGGGCATCACCTGGTAGATGCCGGTACGCCCCTTGTAGCCTTCGGTGCACTCCTCGCAGCCGACCGGTTCGTAGAGCTGGATGCCCTTGTCGATCTGCGCCTGGGTGAAGCCTTCGGCCAGCAGCGCGTTGGCCGGCAGCTCGGCGCGGCGCTTGCACTGGCCGCACAACCGCCGCGCCAGGCGCTGGGCGATGACCAGGGTGACCGAGGAGGTGATGTTGTACGGGGCGATGCCCATGTTCATCAGGCGCGCGATGGTCTGCGGTGCGTCGTTGGTATGCAGCGTGGACAGCACCATGTGGCCGGTCTGCGCCGCCTTGATGGCGATCTCGGCCGTCTCCAGGTCGCGGATTTCGCCGACCATGATCACGTCCGGGTCCTGGCGCAGGAACGAGCGCAGCGCCGCGGCGAAGGTCATGCCGCGCTTGTTGTTCTGCTGCACCTGGTTCACGCCGGGCAGGCGGATTTCCACCGGGTCCTCGGCAGTGGAGATGTTGCGGGTCTCGTCGTTGAGGATGCCCAGCGCGGTATACAGCGACACCGTCTTGCCCGAGCCGGTGGGGCCGGTCACCAGCACCATGCCGTAGGGCTTGTGGATGGCTTCCAGGAACAGCCGCTGCTGCTCGGGCTCGTAGCCGAGCTTGTCGATGCCGAGCTTGGCCGCGCTGCCGTCGAGGATGCGCAGCACGATCTTCTCGCCGAACAGCGTGGGCAGCGTGCTCACGCGGAAGTCGATCTGCTTGGTCTTGGACAGGTTGAGCTTGATGCGGCCGTCCTGCGGCACCCGCTTCTCGGCGATATCCAGCTGCGACATCACCTTCAGGCGCGCGGCGATGCGCTCGCGCAGCTTCACCGGCGCCCTGGCCACGGTCTTGAGCAGGCCGTCGATGCGGAAGCGCACCCGATAGTCGTCCTCGTAGGGCTCGAAGTGGATGTCCGAGGCGCCGCGGCGGATGGCGTCCACCAGCACCTTGTTGACGAACTTCACCACCGGCGTGTCGTCGCCCTTGGCGTCGATACCGGCATCGCCGCCGCCGCTCATGTCCTCGTCGCCGGCGGCGACCTCCAGGTCGCCCATGCCCTCTTCGTCGTCGCCCAGGCCGCCGGCCAGGCTCTCGTTGCTCGCCACCCACTGGTCCAGCGTGCGCCGGATCTGGTCCTCGTCCACCAGGATCGGCTCGACCACCAGGTTGGTGTGGAACTTGATCTCGTCCAGCGACTGGGTCGGATTGCTGGTGCCGATGAACAGCTTGCCGCCACGTTTGAACAGCGGCAGCACGTTGTGCTTGCGCAGCAGTTCCTCGCTGACCAGCTTCATCGCGTTCTGGCCGGCATCGAACACCGAGGTATCCAGCAGCGGCATGCCGAACTCGACGGCGTTGGCCGCCGCCAGCTGCGCGGCGTTGACCAGCTTCTTATAGGCCAGCCACTGCGCCAGCGGCACCTTGGCCGTTCCCGCCTGCGCCATCGCGTTGCGCGCCGCCGCCTCGTCCATTGCCCCGTCCTGCACCAGGCGGCGTGCGATCCCGGTGATGCCTACGAGGTTGGCGGTGACGGCTGTATTCATGGTGTTCCCCGGCATGGACGACATCCGGCGATTGTACGGGCGTAAGCGGGATGGCGAACGCCCCAGGAAATGGCGCAGTGCGTTGTGCGCCACCGTCATGCGCATATAATGCGCATGCAGCCAGAGGACATTCCATGCTTACGTTCTACGACACCACCGCGCCCAAGCGCCCGGTCAATCTGTCCCTGAATCAGGATCTGGTCGCCCAGGCCCGCAACCTGACCACGAACCTGTCTGCCGAGGTTGAAGCCATGCTGGCAAGTTTTGTCGAACAGAAGACGCTTGAACTGCGCAACGACCGTGAGCGCCTGAAGAAATCGACGGATGTCTGGAACGACTTCAACAGCCGCCACGGCTCCATCGCCGACGAGTTCTCCACGCTCTGATGGCCCAGTACGACGTCTTCAGGAATCCCGGCAGGAACCCGGCGATTCCCTACGTGGTGGATGTGCAATCACCCTCGTTGGGTGGATATCACCGAAGAATGGTGGTTCCGCTTGTACTGCGCACGACGCTCCCGGACATCCACCACCCCACCCTGAACCCGATCTTCGTGATCGAGCACAAACCATGCGTATTGCACCCACTTGAGATGGTGTCGGTGCCGGTCAGCAAACTGGGCAGACCCGTGCACTCGTTGTCGGCGCACGCCAACACGCTGATCGACGCGATCGATATGCTGATCTCCCAGGCATAGGGCCGGATGCCGCAGCAGCGGATGCCAGCCAGCACGCCCGTCCAGAACCACGCCATTGAACATGGCGCCTTCTCCTCCTCTGCCCCCACTCTCCATGACCTGCCGGAAAGCCGCCGCCCTGCATGCCCTGGCCAGCCTGGTGCTGGTCGCCGCGATCGCCGCCATCGTCCTGCCGCTATGGCACCCGTGGGGCCTGTACCGCATCACCGGCGTGCTGCCGTTGCTGGGCGGGCTGCTGGGTGCGCAGCTGATCGCCGGGCCGCTGCTGACCCTGGTGGTCTTCAGGCCCGGCAAGAAGAGCCTGCGCCTGGACCTGGCCGTCGTCTGCGTGCTGCAGCTGGTCTTCCTCGGCTTCGGCCTGCACCTGTTGTGGCAGACCCGGCCGGTGTTCGTGGTCGCCAGCGAAATGCGCCTGGCCGTGGTCCTGGCCAACGAAGTGGAGCCGTCCGACCTGGCGCGGGCCAGCGCCCCGGCGTGGTCGCGGCTGCCACACGGCGCACCGCTGCTGGTCGGCCTGCGGCCGGGAACCGCGCGCACCGACTATGCCTCCGCGCTTGCCGCCTTCCTCGATACCGGCATGGACCAGGAGCGGAACCCGGCGTGGTACGTGCCCTATGCCCAGGTCGTGCCGCGGCTGGCCTTCAACGCTGCGCCCAGCACCGCCGACGGCCAGCCTGCCGCCACCCCGGCGGGCACGCCGTTCCGCAGCTTGCCGATCGTGGCCCGGCACGGCGCCGGACGCATGGTGCTCGACGCCGGCAGCCTGCAACCGCTGCGGGTCGTCACCTACTGACGGACGCCTGCGAACGCCGGCTCACCAGGGCTGCGCGCGATGCCAGCGCCAGGCGCTCTCGATGATGGCCTCCAGAGAGGTCCAGGCCGGCGACCAGCCCAGTTCCGCCCTGGCCCGCCGGCTTGACGCGACCAGCACCGCCGGATCGCCGGCACGGCGCGGCGCCATCTCCCAGGGCACGGCGCGACCGGTGACGGCAGACGCGGCGGCGATGACCTCGCACACGGAAAAACCGCGCCCGTTGCCGAGATTGAACGCATGGGCGCCGGGATGAGCGCCCAGGTAATCCAGCGCCAGCAGGTGCGCCTGCGCCAGATCCTCGACGTGCACATAGTCGCGGATGCAGGTGCCGTCGGGCGTGGGATAGTCGCCGCCGAAGACCTTCAGCGCGGGCCCGTCGCCCAGCACCGAACGCAGCACGTTGGGAATCAGGTGGGTCTCGCAGGCGTGCGACTCGCCGATGCGCGCATCGGCCGTCGCGCCGGCCGCGTTGAAATAGCGCAGCGCCACCGAATCCAGCCCGTAGGCCGCCGCCGCATCGGACAGGATGCGCTCGACCATCAGCTTGCTGGCGCCGTACGGATTGATCGGCTGGGTGGGATGGTCCTCGTCGACCATGCCGGTGGCCGGCTGCCCGAACACCGACGCGCTCGAGGAAAACACCAGCCGCCGCACCTCGTGCCGGCGCATCGCCTCGAGCAGGTTGAGCGTGCCCACGACATTGCTCGCGTAGTAGTCGTACGGCCGGGCCACCGACTCGGCGACCAGCGAACGCGCGCAGAAATGGAACACGGCATCGAAGCCCTGCCCCGCGAACGCCGCTTCCAGCGACGGCGGGTGCAGCACGTCCGCCTCCACCAGCCGCCCCCACTGCACCGCCTGCGCATGCCCGGTGGACAGATCGTCCAGCACCACCACCTCATGGCCCTGCCCGGCCAGCAGGCGCGCCATGTGGCTGCCGATGTAGCCGGCGCCGCCGCAGACCATCACCCTCAACATGGATTCATTCCACACTTCATTCCGTCATTCCTTCACGATATCGGCACAACGGTAGAGACGGAAAGTAACCGCTGATTCGCCAGTCACAGGGTCAATGATCTCCCATCGGCCCGCTTCAGGCTGGGGTTGCTTGTACTGGAGTACGAGGTAATCAGGCCGTCTACCCGGCCCAAACGCACATGCCGTATTCATTGTGTCGTCGCTGATATGGCAGCTCTCGCGCTCCTCCAACGGCAATGAACGGTCACTGCACCACATGCTTTCCTGGATCAGTGGGCGCATGCGGTTTACCCGTTCGTTTCCCTCAACGATGGTATCCCGGTGAAAAACACCGCCAGCCAGCTGACCTGGACTGAAGTAACTTGCCCGTTGCAGCACCAACCACGGCCCCGTCAGTGAATCGGCATCCCAATAGACCTGGGCGTCAGGCGCAAGATCAACGCCAAACACGCCGCTAGTGAAAGCAGCATTCTCGTAGGCCAGGTTGATCACCGATCGCGAATCCCAACGAATGCCGCCGATGATCAGCAAAGGGCATAGGAGCAGGATCAGGAGACCAAGCCGCACGACGCGCGAGAACCGTCCCCACGCATAGGCCCAGGGAAGCAGCAGGACCAACCCTGCAATCGGGAACGCCAATAATCGTCGATCAATTGCGTACAGATCGAAACGATAGTGGGCCATACGGAAGCGAAGCCATTCCATCGCGAAGAAATTGGAAAAAAAGAAAAAACACCCCAGTGCGGACAAAACACCCAGCAACATCACGAACTTCGTGTTCCTTGGCCGTATCGCCCATTGCCAGGCCATATACACACCCATACCCGGCAGCCATACCCACCACATGCCGCTCCACGCCGCCAAGATGATCAAGGCAAGCAGTGCCATCCGCGACCATTCGCGTGCCATGGCGTCTCGGTATACCAACGCTCCTATGGAAGCCATGGCGAACCAATGCGCCAACCAATGGACGCGCCACAGTTGCAGACCTGCGGGCAGCACCAGGTGAATCACATCCACCAACAACACGCTTGCCACAAGCCCCAACACAAGACCTAGCAGGCTAGCGGCGCACCATCTTGCAAAGCTGTCATGCAACGTCCGCCATGCGTAGATCAGCAGCAGCACATCGAACCCAAGCAAGTTGAAGTCCACAGGCCTCCAGAGGGAGACGAACAGCTGTCGCGTATACGCCTGCAAGCTCCCCAACCATTCCGCATCGATCTTTCGGAACAAGCCATCAAATGGCTGCACCTTTCCCCATGCCAACACTAGCAAGGGAACCACAAGCCAAAGCACATGCAGCCAGCGTCGGTCACGCATAACCATCCAGGACCAGACGATGATTCCCGCTGCGATGCCCTGCAAGGGATGAAACAATACCGCCAGCGCCATGCAACCAATGGCCAGCGGCCATCTATCGCGGGCAAGAAGCCCTACGCCGGCCAATGACAACGCTTCCGCCACCAAGCGTGGCGTGAAGAACTGCTCGCTATATCCGAACATGCCGGACATGCCGCCATACAAAGAGGGCAAGCACAAGATTCCGAGCCATGCCCAATAACGCTGCCCCCTGGGCAAAACGGCGCTCAAGCAATACCAGCAGGCAGCCGCAAAAAGAAGCAGGAAAAGAAGAACACCCCAGAGGAACACGACAGGAGGATCTGTAAAACCAAACAGGAAACCGACCAACCTGGGAAACAGGCTGTATTTCTCCTGGCTTCCATGCGAAAAAAAAGGATCGTGCATGAATATTTCAGGCCAGCGCTGCAGCAGTCCCTGCCCCAGATACAGCACTGCATCGTGATTGATTCCCGCATAACGCCGCAGATGCAGCATCACGAGCAATCCAAGCAATGCTCCTGCAATCACGGTGAACCGGCCAGGCCTCTCTGTATCCATCGTCTTCATAATCATGGATTTTTCAACTCTTCCATCAGGGCGGCACAGCTATAGATCCAATAGACAAGGGCAGGCTGACCTGTGCGGGGATTCGTTATCGCCCAACTGCCAGCCGCCTGCTGTGGTTGTCGAATTGGAAGCACGAGATAATCCGGTCCGGGCACCGGTTTCACCGCACAGGCCTGTCTCAGCACGTCGTCGCTGGCATGGCATGAATTGCGTTCCTTTTCAGGAGTCCGGCGATCCAGGCAATGCGACACCGCCTGGTCTAATGCCATCATCCGCTCAGCCCGCTGTCGCCCATCGACGGCGGTTTCGCGACTGAACACCTGTCCGGCGAGTTGGCTGGTACTGAAGTAGCTGAGCCTATGGAGCACCAGCCAGCTGCCTACCGGCGAGTCCCCCCCCCAATATATCTGCGCGTTTTCGGGCAGAGCAACGCCGAAAATTTCCTCACGCCCTGCAGCATCCTCGAAGGTACGCAGCAAGGATGGGCGCGCATCCCAAACCGTTACTCCAAGCACCAAAAGCGGCAGCAGGATGCCCACCAGAAGGAAGGTGCGGCCAGCTGCTGCTGCGCGATGCCATAGATACGTGCCCAACAATGGCAAGCCAAAGGCCAGTGCGGGAAACGCGAGCAGGCGACGATCAATGGCGTAATAGTCCAGTCGGAACCCCGCAAGCCTGAACCATTTCCATTCATTGGCGGCGTGGTTCACGAACAACAGCACTATCGCCAGCGCGAACAGTCCTCCGAGCAGGGGCTCAATCCGCTTTCGCGACCCCATGACCACCTGAGGCCACGCGAGATAGATCGCAGCCATCGCCGCCCATCCCCAGTCCGTTTCGCCCCAGGCCAGTTGCGCCACCAGAAAGAGCAGTGCGGCACGTGATCTTTCGCCACTCTGCAGATGCTGGCACAGCAAGACCGCAATAGCCGCGACTCCGAACCAGTGTGCCAGCCAATGCACCCGCCATAGCTGCATCCCTGCGGGCAAAACCAGATGCATGACATCCACCAGAAGCATGCTTGAGCCGACGCCCAGTACCAGTGCGATCAAGCTTGCAATGCACCATCTCCCGAAATCGCCCTTCACTCGATGCCAAGCAAGCAACAAGATGAAGGCATCGAACACGAGGAATTTGATGTCGTTGATTCCCCATGACGTAACGAAGAGCTGTCGGCTCGTCCGCATGCTGTCCAGCCACAGGGGGTCTGCCTGCTGGACAAGGCCATTGAACGGGCGCACTCCTGCCACCGCCAGAGCCACGATCGGAATCGCCAGCCAAAGCGCATGCAGCCAACGCCGATCCCTGCCTATCGCCCACACCCAGATGACAAGCATCGCCGCCATGGCCTGCAATGGATGCATGGCACCGGCCAGAGCGATGCATACGCCGGCAAGAACCCACCTCTTCGCCATCAGGCAACCAACGGCAAGAAGGCACAATCCTTCCGCGAACGGACGCGAGGTCAGGAAGGCCTCGCCGTAGCTGAAGATGCTGACCACGCCATACATTGCGGGAAGGCACAGGACACCCAACCATGCCCAATAGCGCTGTGATGATGGAAGCAACCTGGACAGGCAGTACCAACTGGTTGCAGCGAACAACAGGACGCCAACCAGGCTCCCCCACATGAACAATGCCGGCAGGCCGATGTATTGCAGCAGCACTCCCAACAACCAGGGGAACGCGGAATAACGACTTTGCCCGCCGTACATGAAGAACAGGTCATTGCCTAGAAGGTCCGGCCAGCGGTGCGCCATCGCCTGCCCCATGTAGAGGATCGAGTCATGGACGATGCCCGGATAGCGATGAAGCAGGAGCAGGATCACGACTGCCTGCATGCCAGCAACCACCTTCCCCACCTGAAAGTCCCCCGACCGCATCTCTTGCGCCCCCGCACCTGCCACGACCCACCCCACGAAAATGCTTTCAGCCATACTACACGCCGACACTCCTGCCCTCACATGCCCAAGCCGATGCTCGAAAAGCAGATAAGCGTCACAGCACTCACGAACACGGCGGTATCGATCTTCGCTGCATCAAATCTCCTGTTGCTCCATTTCCTGAGTCCTTCGGGAACAGCCACCCTTTTGTCGCTCCTTGCGGCAACAGCCCTGATCGCTCTCCTCATCTTCCGTAAGGCGCCAACCACGCCACAAACCCAGACCATTCCAGCAACGACTCTGGCTGGATGCGTGGTCATCAGCCTACTGATCATGCTGCTCGGAGGACAGGGCAGCGATGGACTTTTCTACAGGAACATCGACTGGCAGGTTCGGGCAACGCTGCTAAAGGATCTGGCCGCCATGCCGTGGCCGTTCCACTACCAGGAACACGGCATCAACTGGATTCTTCGCGCCCCCATTGGGATGTATCTGATCCCTGCCGCCATGGGGAATATCCTTCCCTTCAATTGGGTGGAAGCAGCTCTTCTCATTCAGAACACGTCGATCCTCTCCATCACGCTCGCACTTGCATCCACAATCTTCCGGCCACGCGAACGCATTATTGCTGCCGTGATCTTTGTGGCGTTCAGTGGTCTCGATGCGCTTGGAACCCTCATCACTTCCCCGGAGATGTTGAAGACTCCCTACTCCCATCTGGAATGGTGGGCCGCACCGCTGCAGTATTCGTCCAACATCACCTTGGCATTCTGGGTTCCGAATCATGCTCTACCGGGCTGGCTTGGAGCCGTGCTTTTCCTTCTCTGGCACAAGGACAAGGCATCGTCACAGGCCTTCATTCTGTTTGTACCGCTGACCGCCCTCTGGTCACCGCTCACCCTGCTCGGGCTACTCCCGTTTGCCGGCCTCGTCCTTTACAGACACGCCTTTTCTAGACATGCCCTCTGCCGGGACGTCATTGCCGGCCTCATCGGCTCATCCATATCGGCAGTTGCTCTTGCCTACCTGCTTACTGCGCCGGAAAGCGTGGGCATATCGATATCCATGCCCCCCTTCGCACTCTATATGCTTTTCCAATCACTGGAGGTCCTGCCATTCGTTGCACTGCTATGGCTAACCCATAAATCTGAACCGAACGGAAGAATACTGACAACAACCGTTGCGGGCATGCTGCTGCTGTCTCCACTGATAAGGATCGGCATACATTCCGACTTCATGATGCGGGCATCCATTCCCAGCCTCGCAATCCTCACCTATGCCACTGCACAGGCCCTGGCCCGATCGGCATTCGGCGATGAGAGTCTAGGTCCTCCGACGAAGACCAAGTGGGCGATAATCCTCCTGGCAGGAATCGGCAGCATCACCCCACTTCATGAAATTTACCGCTCCATCCGGTTTCTTCCGCCACCCCTGTCACAATGCAACCTGCTGGCAACCTGGAACCAGACAGCATTCTCAGAGTCGGGGAAATACGGCTATTTCGCTCAAGTGGACGCACTGCCTGTCTGGATACAAGCGGCGAAGTCTGCAGCCATCCTCAACGAAGAACCCCGACCCTGCTGGAGTCGGGAATGGAATATTCCACGCTAATACTGCAAAAAGACGAGCCCAAGCTCCTCTTCTTTATTTTCGCCACATGAGGAAAGGCAGCACTTACTTTTCTTCGTGGTACTCGTCATCCACGTTGATGGCCCATATCTTCGCCTTGTCGATTTCACCGCACGCGATCTGCCTGGCAGCCTCGCGCGCGGTCAGCATCGAATGATCCTGGTTGTTGTAGCGATGCATGCCGTTGCGCCCCATCAGGTACAGGTTCGGCACCGCATCAAGCGCAGCTTGCAACCGATCGAAATGCCTGTAGGCCTCACCGAAATAGCCGGGATATGCCTTGGGAACACGCAGCACCACGGCATCCATGGCCACATCTGCATTCACCAGACCGATCTTTACCATCTCCTGCTGGGCCATCGCCTTCAGTGCGTCATCATCCATGCTCCACAGCGCATCGCTCTCTCTGCAGAAAAACTCAAGTCCCAGCCACAGGGTGGATTCGTCAGCCACCATGTATGGACTCCAGTTGTTGAATATCTGTACCCGACCGACATTCACTCCCGGCTCCTGGATGTATATCCAGTTGTCATCCAGTCGGCGCGGCATGGCATCACGGGGATACAGAAGCCCCACAGTGATGAAATCGCGATAGGAAAGATTGCAGGCGATATCGCGCACCTCCTGCGTCCATGCTCCGACTGAAGCTTGCACCAACTCCTTGATGGGCATCGTAGAAAGCAGATGGCTACAGGGCAGCACATGACTGACATCGTTCACATCGCGATACGCCACGCCACGTACTTGCCCATCCACGATATCAACCTGGTCTACGCGACTTTGCATCAACAACTTGCCGCCTCGCGCCATGAAGCGTTGCGCCGCCGTCTCCCACATCTGTCCTGGACCATACTTGGGATACAAGAAGCTCTCGATCAGGGAGGTCTGCTCAGCATCCCCACCAGCTCCCACCATCCGACGCAGCGCGTGAAGTACGGCCTTGAGTATGGAAAGGCTCTTGATGCGCTGTGCACCCCAGGCCGCACTGATCTCGCCGCATGGGACTCCCCAGACCTTTTCCGTGTACTCCTTGAAGAACTGGCGATACAGCATGCGGCCGAAACGGTTGACCAGGAAGTCCTCAAGTGACGCCTCGGGGCGACGCGGATTGACACGAGCCCATACATAGCTCATGCCGAAAGTGAAAGTCTTCCACGGCCCGAGCTTGAGCAATGTCTCGAGATTGAGTTTGAGCGGATAATCGAAAAACTGCTTGTTGAAATAGATCCGTGACAGCCGGGTACGAAGCAGCAGCACTTCGTCATCCGCTTCGCTAGCGGTAGCCACGGGGATCGTGGCGCTGCTTCCTTGGTAGCGCAGTTCTCGCGCGCCCCCAAGCTCGGCAGGCGAAGCAACCGGCATCAGGCTCCTCCACCAGCCCATCACCCAGTCGGATTTGGAAAAAAAGCGATGGCCGCCGATGTCGATGCGGTTGCCATGGTGCGCTACGGTACGCGAGATGCCACCTACCTGCGCATCGGCTTCGATGATGGTGATGTCCTCAATGCCCGCGTCCTGCAGTTCGAGCGCAGCGGTAAGACCAGCGGGACCACCGCCTACAATGATGATTGAATGCATGCTTACACCAGATTCTCCCCGCCGGCGATGATACGCGAGCGGGCCATGAACAGCAGCGATCTGCGGGCCAGATAATTGAAGGCAAAGGTCGCGCCTGCAGCAGCCAGCTTCACCATCTCCGGCAGCAATCCCAGCTTCGTGGCTCCCAGCCATAGGACCATCTGGGTGACACCCAGTCCCGCCACACCGATGCCCACGAAACTGAGGAATTCAACCATCGGCGCGCGCTCCAGCACGCGTTGCCGGAACACCCACCTGATGCTCAGCAGGTATGCGGTAATAGCACCGGCAACGAAACCTGACGTGGCAGCCCATCCCAGCGCCAGATGGAACAGCCTGAGGCCACATGACAGCACGGCCATGTCCATCGCCAACGCCACCAACGATGCGATCAGATAACGGACCAAGTCATGGTCCGCGATACGTCCCCAGAACTTCTTCACTCCCCACTCCCCGTACCCTGCACAAGCAGGTTTTTGCAGGCGTAGAGATGATACGCCCCAGCGTTCCTCCGCGATGGCACCCACGTCCCAACTGGAGCACTACGCAGGCGGTACGGCAGTACGACGAACGCCAAGGCCCCGCCCGCCTGCCCGCAGGCATTGCGGATGGCTGCTTCATCGGGCTTGCAGCGGGTGTAAGGCTCATCCGGCAGAACTACCAAGCGACAATCCCGTCCACCGCCATCACGCACATGCATCTGCTCCTTGCGCCTGAATGCCTCCATTGATGTTCGCCGGCTGAACACGATTCCCGCCATCTGTGGCGAACTGATATAGCTCGGTCGCTTCATCACGCTCCACACTGGCAGCACCTCCCCCAGCCAAAGCAACTGGGCATCGGGAGCAACCTCGACACCAAACGGAGGAGGCTCTTGCGGCTGCATGTCGGTGAAATCGCGCTGGATCGGCGGCCGTCCATCCCATTGCAGGAACGCGCATCCCCCGCCAATGATCAACACTCCCCCCAACAGCCCTTTGCCCCGGCCCTTTCTCCATAGCCAGATACCGACAACAACCGCAGGAACCAGCCATATCGGCATCAGGTTCTCAGCCAAGCGGCCAAGCCAGAATCCGCTCATCGCCCCTTGCCATGGAGGCAGCAGCGAAATCGCCTGACCAAGTACGTGGGCGAACGCCGCTCCCATCACCGACAAGACCAGCATGTTTTGAATGCCTGGGCCGAGATGGTGTTCCAGGCGTGGCCAGGCCAGGTACAACAGCGCGATCCCAGGCGTGAGTGGATGAGCCGCTCCCGGCAGGAAACCTAGCGCTACGACGCAGGCAAACAACCCGATACGCCGCCAGCTGAAGGTACTCCATATAACCAACCCCAACCACGGCAGCACCATCATCGCAGACCAATGCAACAGCCAATGCACCCGCCAAAGCTGCAGGCGCGCCGGCCATGCCAGGTGCAGGGCATCGACCAGCAGAAGGCTGAGCAAAACCAGGGCTATGCTCGCGACCAGCACTGACCCCAGATAACGCCGGAGAACTCCCTGCGCGTACCCGAAGGCCACCGCTACGACGAACATATCCGTCAGCAGGTAATACCAGTCGCCGACACTGGCGTTCCCCAGGAACACATGCGCGCTACGCAGCATCACCTGCGCGCGCCACTGGGCATCCATGACGTCGAACAGGAAATGCCATTGCGGCGCCAGCGCTCCCAATGCGACCGTCCCCGCCAACGCCCACAGCGCATGCAACCAACGCCGGTCTCCTGCTGCCAGCCATAACCATGCGACAACGCCTGCCGGCAACGCCTGCAATGGGTGCATGGCCACCGCGACAAGCCCAACGATGGCTGCCACCCAGCAACGCCCCGAAACCAGCAGCATCAACGCAAACAGCGAAAGCGGCTCGGCAAATGTTCTGCCAGTCAGGAACGGCTCGGCGTAGTGGAATATTTCCCAGGCGCCATAGCTGGAAGGAAGCAGGAGCAAAGCCAGCAAACCGTAAAAGCCAGACTCTCCTGGCAAGAGCCTGACCACCAGACCCCAGCTTGCAAACCAGAAGGCACCGAGGCCGATGGCAGAAAGCCAGATAAAGACGGCTCCATATCCAACATATTCAGCCAGCCGGGCAACCAGCCAAGGAAAAACCGTGAAGGACGCCTGGCTGCCATAGATGAAAAACAAGTCGTGCTGGAGGGACTCTGGGTACAGATACTCCAGCACCTGCCCCAGGTACAGGAGGCTGTCATGCCCGATACCAAGATATCGCCCCTTCAGCAGAGCCAGACACACCGCCAACAATCCCGCTACTGCAAGCTCCACGAGCCGCGCTCTGGCCATCTTCAGCACACGCCCTCCTGAAGCAGGGAGCACGCCAGCCGACGGTTCTGACATATACCGCCCATCTTTCTGGATATTCATTTCATTCGGGACAAGGCCTCTTCCCGAAATCCAATCGGAAACTCAGGAACCTACGGTGCAGTTACCAGTGTTCATGTCGCAAGTGGTGAGCTTGACGCCTGGAGCTTTCGGCGTGCCGGTGATGTTCACACCAATGGAGCTCGCATCATCCGCCAGACTGCACGCCCTCTTGGGGGCAGAGTTCGGACTCTCTCCGTTCTGAATGGTGGCAAGGGAGAAATTCGCGTAATTTTTCATTTCTGCCTGACATGCACCTTCGGCGGCCTTGATGCGATAACTGTTGTATGCCGGCAAAGCAATGGCGGCCAGAATGGCGATGATCGCGACCACAATCATCAGTTCGATCAAAGTGAAGCCCCGCTCACCGTTGGACATGACACCTTCCCCCTGCTTGATTGGATGAATAAAGTCGACTGGAGCACCAGCAAAAATCAGGCCATCCGGATCCAAACCCGGACAAAAAGAAAGCCCCTCGATTGTTGGAGGGGCTTCCCTGAAACATTAGCTCACGAGAAGCATCAGGACGGCTTGTTGCAGCTTGCGCTGGCGTTGTCGCAAACGGTGGTCTTGGTGCCCGGGTCCTTCGGCGTAAACGTCGAGGTACCGCTGATCGTGGTGCTGGTCAACGCCGTGCCTATGCTGGAGCAAGCCTTGGCCGGGAACGACGGGACCGAACCCATTTCGCCCTGAATGGCTGCCACGGCCGAGTTCATGTATGCCTTGGCCTCGGCAGCACATGCGCCTTCCGCAGCGCGCACGCGATAGTTGTTGTAGGCAGGCAGCGCGATGGCAGCCAAGATGGCGATGATCGCAACCACGATCATCAGTTCGATCAGGGTAAAGCCCTTCTGCAGCTTCTTCATTGGTACATCCCCTAGAGGTTGGTGGTAAAACGCGGTGGGCCGTCGCCCGCCCGGTATGGAGTTGCACAGCAGGATACGTGCCAAGATGCCCGCAGCCGCCATGTCCCCCGGTCGCCATGATGGCAGCATTCACTGGGAAGAAAAGCCCACGTTGATGATTCTGCGACAAACCCGGCAAGGTGACGCACCGCGTCACATTGCGCCCTTGCCTCAGCCTCCATGGTGCTGCAATTGTCGCGACCGGTTGCCTAGGGGCCGCCAAGCTCGTCTCCCTGGAATCCAGGTGGCCCAGCCTCAGACATGGAGCGTGATGATCGACACGCTTGCCGAAGACTAGGATGTCGCTCCTCCATGGACCAGTTACCATGCGGTGGTTATCCGGCCCGGGGAGCGGCCGGATGGGGAGAAGAGCGATGTCTGTTACCCGAAGCGCAGTGAACAACAAAGAGCCAGTCGCACGCGGCACCAGCCTGATGCAACCATTTGTCTGGGAGGGGACCGACAAGCGGGGCGTGAAGATGAAGGGCGAACAGGACGCCCGCAACGCCAACCTGCTGCGCGCGGAACTGCGCAAGCAGGGCATCACCCCCACGGTGGTCAAACCCAAGCCCAAGCCGTTGTTCGGGGCCGCCGGTAAAGCCATCAAACCCCGGGACATCGCCTTCTTCAGCCGTCAGATGGCGACGATGATGAAGTCCGGCGTGCCCATCGTGAGCGCGCTGGAGATCATCGGCAGCGGCCATAAGAACCCACGCATGGCCAAGCTGGTCGGGCAGGTCCGCGCCGACCTGGAAGGCGGCTCCTCGCTGTACGAAGCCATCAGCAAGCACCCGGTGCAATTCGACGAGTTGTACCGCAACCTGGTACGGGCCGGCGAAGGTGCCGGCGTGCTGGAAACCGTGCTCGAAACCATCGCCAACTACCAGGAAAACCTGGAAACGCTGAAAGGCAAGATCAAGAAGGCATTGTTCTACCCGGCGATGGTCATCGTGGTAGCGATCCTGGTCAGTGCGGTCCTGCTGATGTGGGTCGTCCCTCAGTTCGAGGACATCTTCAAGAGCTTCGGTACCGATCTGCCCGTGTTCACCCAGATGATCGTGGCGGCATCGCGCTTCATGGTCAGCTGGTGGTGGCTCATCCTGCTGGTGGTGATCGTGGGCGTCGGCGGCTCCATCTTCGCCTACAAGCGCACTCCTAAGATGCAGTACGCAATGGACCGGCTGATCCTGAAGGTACCGGTGATCGGCCAGATCATGCACAACAGCTCCATCGCCCGTTTCGCCCGGACCACGGCGGTGACGTTCAAGGCCGGCGTCCCGCTGGTCGAAGCGCTGGGCATCGTCGCCGGCGCCACCGGCAACAAGACCTACGAGGACGCCGTCTTCCGCATGCGCGACGACGTGGCGGTGGGCTACCCGGTGAACATGGCCATGAAGCAGGTGAACCTGTTCCCGCACATGGTGGTGCAGATGACCGCCATCGGCGAAGAAGCCGGTGCCCTGGACACCATGCTGTTCAAGGTGGCCGAGTACTTCGAGCAGGAAGTGAACAATGCCGTCGATGCCTTGAGCAGCCTGATCGAACCGATGATCATGGTGTTCATCGGTGTGGTCGTCGGCAGCATGGTCGTCGGCATGTATCTGCCCATCTTCAAGCTCGCCTCTGTAGTTGGATAATTGACCCATGGCATTTCTCGACCAGCATCCCGGCATCGGCTACCCCGCCGCCGCCGGACTGGGGTTGCTGATCGGCAGCTTCCTCAACGTTGTGATCCTGCGCCTGCCCCGGCGCATGGAGTGGCAATGGAAGCGCGATGCGCGCGAGATCCTCGGTGAGCCGGACATCTACGAGCCACCCCCGCCGGGCGTGGTGGTGGAGCCGTCGCATTGCCCGCACTGCAAGCACAAGCTGAGCTGGTACGAGAACATCCCGCTGTTCAGCTGGCTGCTGCAGCGGGGACGCTGCCGCCATTGCCAGGCGCCGATCTCCATCCAGTACCCGCTGGTTGAACTGGTGACCGCCGTACTGGTGCTGGCCAGCGTGTGGCAGTTCGGTTTCGGCTGGCAGGGCTTCGGTGCGATCGTCCTGACCTGCTTCCTGATCGCGCTGTCCGGCATCGACCTGCGCACCCAGCTGCTGCCCGACCAGCTGACCCTGCCGCTGATGTGGCTGGGACTGATCGGCAGCATGGACAACCTGTACATGCCCACCAAACCTGCACTGATCGGTGCCGCGGTGGGCTACCTGTCGCTATGGACCGTGTGGTGGCTGTTCAAGCAGATCACAGGCAAGGAAGGCATGGGCCACGGCGATTTCAAGCTGCTGGCGGCGCTGGGTGCCTGGTGCGGACTGAAGGGCATCCTGCCGATCATCCTGCTGTCCTCGCTGGTGGGCGCCATCGTCGGCTCGGTCTGGCTGTACGCGCGCGGACGCGACCGCGCCACGCCCATCCCGTTCGGCCCCTACCTGGCCATCGCCGGCTGGCTGGTCTTCATGTGGGGTGACCCGATGATCGCCGCTTACCGGCAGTGGGCCGGCCTGGCGTGAACACGCCCGGCGACCGCGGCCACCCCACGGCGGCGGGCCGCTGCGCATGAGCAGGTTCATCGTCGGGCTTACCGGCGGCATCGCCTCGGGCAAGAGCGAGGTCACGCGGCGCTTCGAGGCGCTGGGCATCGTGGTGGCCGACGCGGACGTCGCCGCGCGCGAGGTCGTGGCCCCGGGCAGCCCCGCACTGGAACAGATCAGCCGCCGCTTCGGCAGCGCGATGCTGCTGGCCGACGGCACGCTCGACCGGGCACGACTGCGCGAGCACGTGTTCGGCAACGACGAGGAACGCCGGGCACTGGAAGCCATCACCCACCCGGCCATCCGCACCCGCGTGCGGGAGGCCTGCCAGGCCGCGGAAAGCCCCTATGCCATCGCCGCGGTCCCGTTGCTGGCCGAAGCCGGTGGCCGGGCCACCTATCCCTGGCTGGACCGGATCGTGGTGGTCGACGCCGCCGAAACGGTGCGCCACGCCCGCCTGCTCCAGCGCGACAGCATCGACACCGCCCTGGCGACACGCATGATCCAGGCCCAGGCCAGCCGCGCGCAGCGGCTGGAACTGGCCGACGACGTGATCGTCAACGACGGGCACCCGGAACACCTGCAGCCGCAGGTGGAAGCACTGGATCGCCTGTACCGGCGCCTGGCTGCCGGAAACCCGCCACCGTGACGCGGCACGGCGCGATGGTTGCCCGCGCGCTCAGTCCGCGGGCGCGAACGTCAGCCGGCCGACCACGCCACGTTCGGCCCCGGGCCGGATGCTGACCTGCCAGCCATAGAGCGCGCACAGCCGGCTGACGATGGACAGGCCGATGCCACCGCCCTGCGAATGGCCGGCGTGGGTACCCCGGTAACCGCGCTGGAACAGGCTCGCCGCATCCTTCTCGCTCAACCCGGGGCCGGTGTCGATCACTTCGACCGCGTCGTCCAGCACCCGCACCCGGACCTGGCCCTCCTGGGTGTACTTCACGGCATTGCCGATCAGGTTGCCCAGCGCCACCGACAGCGCCGCTTCCGGCGCGTCGATCACCAGGTCCCGGCCGCCCTCCAGCGCCAGTTCCAGCGGCTTGCCGCCGAGCTGTGCCCGGTGCGCCTCGAGCAGCTGCTCGGCGACCTTGGCAACGTTGCTGCTGCCCTGCCCGCGTTCGTTGCGCGAGAGCAGCAGCAGCGAGCCGATCAGGTCGCTGCACTGCTGCTCGGCACGCTGGATGCGCTGCAGGCGCTGCAGCATCTTCTCGTCCAGGCCCGGGCGCGCGAGCAGCAGTTCGGTCGCACCACGGATCACCGCCAACGGCGTGCGCAGTTCATGGCTCACGTCCGCATTGAACTCGCGGTCGCGCTGCACCACTTCGGTCAGGCGCGCGGAATAGTCGTCCAGCGCCACGGCCAACTGCCCCACCTCATCGTCGGGGAAGCGCGGCGCAAGGGGTTCTGGATGGCTGTTGCCTCCACGATAGGCCTGCAGGCGCGCGGCGAGATCCGAAACCGGTCGCATCACCCGCGAGGCGGACCACCACCCCAGCACCCACGACAACAGGCTGAACACCAACACGGACAGGAAGAGCGCACGCTTCAGCTGCTGCTCGCCGCGCACCGACTGGCTCATGTCGTAGGCGACGAAAAACCAGGCATCGTCCGTCTTGCGTACCCCGACCTTGTAGGAGAACGCCTTGCCGTCCGCATCCTGGCCGCTGAAATTATGGATCCCGTCCTGCAGGTGTTCCCATTCGGGGTAATCGCGGCGCAACCCTTCCAGTTTGTCCGGGCGATACAGGAATGCACGCATCTGCTGCACCGGCGCCACCACTTCGCGCCCACCACTCTGGATGTAACTCTGCCAGGAGGCATCCAGATTGCGGTTCATCACGTCTTCGACAAGCTGGTTCTCCACCCGGGTCCGTGCCCAGGTGGTGGCGAACGCGAACAATGCCGTCAGGCAGAAGCCCAACAGCACGAACGAGACGATGATGCGGCTGCGCAGGCGCCGCCGATACCGCCCCTGCTTGCGGACGACCGCCGGCGCGGCGTTTTCAGACATCGGGTGCGGCGATCCGGTATCCAATGCCATGGCGGGTCTGGATCATCGGCGCGTTGAACGGCTTGTCCACCACCGCGCGCAGGCCGTGGATATGCACGCGCAGGGAGTCCGAATCGGGCAGTTCCTCGCCCCACACCCGGGTTTCCAGCTCCTGCCGGGTGACCACCGCCGGCGAGGCTTCCATCAATGCCTGCAGGATCTTCAGCGCGGTCGGATTGAGCTGCAGCAGCTTGCCCTGGCGGCGCACCTCGAGCGTGTCAAGGTTGTACTCCAGGTCGCCTGTCTCCAACACGCGGGTATGCCCGCCCTTGCCGCGGCGCGACAGCGCGTTGAGCCGCACCTCGACTTCCTGCAGCGCGAACGGCTTGATCAGGTAGTCATCGGCACCGGAGTCGAACCCGGCCAGCTTGTTGTCCAGCGAGTCGCGCGCGGTGAGCATCAGCACCGGGGTCTGCTTGCGCGCGTCGTTGCGCAGCTTGCGGCAGACCTCGATGCCATCCATGCCCGGCAGGTTCAGGTCGAGCACGATCGCATCGAAATCGTGCACGACCGCCAGGTGCAGGCCGGTCACACCGTCGGCCGCGAAATCCACGGTATGCCCGCGGTCTTCAAGGTAGTCCCCCAGGTTGGCCGCGATGTCGCTGTTGTCTTCGATTACGAGAATGCGCACGTGTGCAGGTACCTTTGTCTTGGAAGTGCAAGATGGCGCAACACCATCACGCTAAGGATTACAGCACAGCAATCATTAAATTCTCACAATCGGCATAACGGAATGCCAGCGCCACCGACTACCGGCAGCTCAGTTACCGACCTTCGCATCCTTGCCACCCTGCACGGACCTCATGAAACGGTCAGAATCGTTCTTCATGCGCTCGCGTTGCGCCACGGTGAAGCACTGCCTGGTGGCCATCTGCGAGCCCACGGGCTTTTCCCGCTTGCAGATCAGGCGGCTATCGGCACGCGCCTTGGCCAGAACGCCGTTGACCAGCTCCTGGTCGTTGAACACCTGCACTTTCCTCTCGGGCGACAGGCGGTCGATACTGCCATCGCCGATCACTCCCGACATGCGGTCAAGTGCCGCGATCACGCGCTCGCGGTCCGAAGCCGTTATCTCGCTGTAGATCTCTCCGGCGAGCAGGTCCGAACGGACCTTGGCCTGCTGGACCTGGAAATCAGACGTGGTCTGCAACGGCAGTTCCGGCTGCCCGGCGGCCGCAACGATGGGCGCCATGAAAACGAGCGACAACAGCAGTCTTGGCAACATGGAAAATCTCTCCCTGATTCGGCCCACTGTAGCAAATAAAAACAAGGCCCCGGCAAACACCGCCAGGGCCTGAAGATTCCCGATCACCGGACCCGCTGAGGAGGGCTGGTCGCAGTGGGGCAAGCGTAGGACCCGGGGAATTAAAGACCCGTTAAATCCGTGCAAGCAATTCGGAATCCGGGCTCAGCGCCTGAGGTTGACCACGTAGTCGATCATCCGCCCGGCGACGTCGCCACCGGAGACGCTCTCGATGCCCTCCAGGCCGGGGGTGGAGTTCACCTCGAGCACCAGCGGCCCGCGCCGGGAGCGGATCATGTCCACCCCGGCGATGCCCAGCCCCAGGGCCTTGGCCGAACGCACCGCGACCTGCTGCTCGGCCCGGCTGCAGACCACCGGGCCGGCACTGCCGCCGGCATGCAGGTTCGAGCGGAAATCGCCATCCTGGGCCTGGCGGCGCATGGTCGCGACCACCTGGTCGCCCACGACCAGGCAGCGCAGGTCCGCGCCCTGGGCCTCGGCGATGAACTCCTGTACCAGGAAGTTGGCATACAGCCCGCGCAGCGCCTCCACCGTGCCCTTGGACGCACTGAGCTTTTCGGTGAGGATCACCCCGCGGCCCTGGGTGCCCTCGCTGAGCTTCACCACGTGCGGCGGCGGCCCCAGCATGGACAGCAGGTCATGGGTATCGTCCGGGTTGTCGCCGAACACCGTCACCGGCATGTCGATGCCTTTGGCAGCCAGCACCTGGTGCGCGCGCAGCTTGTCGCGTGCGCGCAGGATCGCGTCGGACGGATTGGGCGTGCGCGTGCCCATCATTTCGAACTGGCGCAGCACCGCGGTGCCATAGCGGGTGATGGAGGCGCCGATGCGCGGGATCACCGCATCGAAGCCGGACAGCGGCCGGCCCTTGTAGTGCATGCTGAAATCGCCCGCGTTGATGCGCATGTAGCAGCGCAGCGGGTCGAGGATGCGCACGGTGTGGCCGCGCGCGCGTGCCGCCTCGACCAGACGGCGGGTCGAGTACAGCTTGCTGTTGCGGGAGAGGATGGCGAGCTTCATCGCGGGGCCTGGAAGACAGGCCGGGACATCACGCCCTGCCCTGGGCTGCCGCCTCGGTGCCTGTGCGGCACGTGGAAGATGGAGCGGGTGAAGGGAATCGAACCCTCGTCGTAAGCTTGGGAAGCTTCTGCTCTACCATTGAGCTACACCCGCGCGGCGATGCGCAGTCTATGTGGACCGGGGCCTGCCGCGCAATGCCAATCTGCAGCGCGCAGGCCCGATGCCCGTCCGGGACAGGGACGGCGCCGGGATGCGGCACCGCCCTGCAACCCGCCGCGGCCGGCTCAGAATCCGCCGCTGAACGTGGCGAACAGCGTGGCGTCGCGTGCCGACTTCTGGCCCGCGGTGGTGCTCACGCCGATATTGCTCTGCAGCCCCCACAGGTCCATCCGCGCACCCAGCACCGCGGTGGCGTAGTTGCGGTCGAACTGCAGCCCCGGAACCTTGTAGGCACCTACGTCGGCCATGGTCTGCAGCCAGGCGCTGGTCTGCTTGCCGCCATCCTCGAACTCATGGTCGTAGGTGACCTGCACGTAGGGGTGGACGCTGCCGCCGTCGAAACGTGCCTGCCAGCCGATGCGGCCGACGGTGGAATCCACGTTCTGACTGCCATAGCCCAGTGCGGTGGCGCTGGGGTTGCTCTCCAGGTAGCCGTCCAGCTTGACCTTCTGCCACACCACTCCGGCCACCGGGCCGTGGCGGAAGCCGCCCTGCTGCCCGAATTCATAGCCGGCATCGAGCGCGACGGCCAGGTTGCTGCCGTCGGGCGACCCCTTGTGCTCGCGGGTAGCCGGGCCCAGCTGCACCTTGCGGGTCACGTCATAGCCCAGCCAGCTGTAGCTGGCCTGCCCGTTGACCCAGGCACGGTCGCCATACCAGCCGGCAAACACGCCCAGGGTGGTATCGGACTGGGTGAAATCGCCCATGCTGTTGCCGAAGTCCGCGTCCATCCGGCCGTAGCCGGCGAAGCCGCCGACCACCATGCCGTCGCGCGCCCAGTCGATGCCGAACAGGCCGGCCGGCGCCATGCCGTCGTAGAGGTTGGCATGGTCGTAGCGCTGCATGTCGCCGCGCACGTTGCCCCACCAGCTCATGCCGTCGGCCGGACGGCCCGCGAGATGGCCGCCCACCTGGGCGGCACGCGCACGGCCGGTGGTCTGCGCCGAATGGGTCAGCACCTGCTGCAGGCGCGGGCCCTCGAGCACCGAGATCGAATACTGCCCGAGGATCTGGTGGGCAGCGGTGGTCGGGTGCACGCCATCGGCGAATACATAGGTATCGGCGGCGTTGGGGGTGACGTAGTTCAGCGGGGTGCAGGTCAGCGACTGGGCGGTGACCTGCGGCTGGCACGCGGTACCGGAGACGTTGCTGAAGCCGTATGCCCCCGGGTTGGCGACGATTTCCTGCAGGATGCCGAAGGTGTCGATCGGGATGACCTGCAGGCCGGCCTGCTTCAAGCCGCCGAACAGCGCGTCGTTGTAGGCCTTGGCCAGCGCGGTGCCCTGCGCCATCGCCACCGGGCCACCGGCGCGCGAGGCCGGGGTCAGGCCGATGTCGGGCAGGCTGGGCACCATCACGTACTGGGCGCCGGCCGCCTTGAGCGTGGCGACCATGCCCACCTGGCTGGCGACCGCCGCGCCGATGGTGGCCTGCGCCGGTGCGCCGCCGGCCACCGCGAACACGTCGTTGGCGCCGCCCCACACGGTGTAGAGCGCATTGGCATCGGCGCGACCGCCATTGGCCGCCAGGTAGCTGTTGAGCTGGCTCTTGAGCGACGGAATCGGCGGCAGCAGCGGGCTCAGCGGATTGCCGACATCCACGTCCACGCGCGCGCCGCCGGCAGCGTAGTTGTCGCCCACCTGGCCGTTGCCGTTGGGCTGGGCATTGGTGCCGTAGTAGTTGGCCAGGTAGTCGGACCAGACCCAGCCGGGGTTGGTGGTGAAGCGGCCGGCGGCCGAGGCGCCGGGATTGACCTGCACCAGGATGGGACGGAAGTAGCCGGTATCGGTCAGGCTGTCGCCGAAGAAAACGGTCCTCGAGAACGGGGACTGCGCCATTGCCGGAACGGCGGCGGCGGCCAGCGCCAGGGTGAGCGCGGTGCGCAGTGGACGGGAAGTGACACGCATGGGGAGACTCCTGCACGGACGAGGAAGACGACAGCGTACGCTGCCGCATGGAACTAGTTTTTCACCGCCCCACGGCTGGCTCACGCTGCACTGCCGCATGGGCTGGGCTTTTACGGCCGTGCTGGCGAGAATGACGGCATGGATATCCAGCTCAATGGCGAAACCCGCCAGCTCCCGTCACCGCTGACCCTGGCCGCCCTGCTGGCCGCAGAAGGCCTGGCCGAACGCCGCGTCGCGGTGGAGGTCAACGGCGAAATCGTTTCCCGGAGCCGGCACGAGCAGTGGCAACTGCACCCGGGCGACGTGGTCGAGATCGTGCACGCACTGGGTGGCGGCTGACCGGCAACGGGCATGGACAGCGGCGCGACGATGCCGGCGAGGCCTGTGCCGACACCGCCCGGAAAGCACCGATGCCACCGCCGCGCGGGATGGTGCCAGCGGAAAACGGGGCGGCGCCTGGCGCGATGCGCGATAATCGCCCCATGAACGCACACGTCCCCACCGATCCGCTGGTCATCGCCGGCAAGAGTTATGCATCCCGGCTCCTGACCGGGACCGGCAAGTTCAAGGATCTGGAAGAAACCCGCCTGGCCACCGAGGCCGCCGGCGCCCAGATCGTCACCGTCGCCATCCGCCGCACCAACATCGGCCAGAACCCCGGCGAGCCGAACCTGCTCGACGTGCTGCCGCCGGACCGCTACGCCATCCTGCCCAACACCGCCGGCTGCTATACCGCCGAGGACGCGGTGCGCACCTGCCGCCTGGCACGCGAACTGCTTGATGGCCACAATCTGACCAAGCTCGAAGTGCTGGGCGACCAGAAGACCCTGTACCCGGACGTGGTGCAGACCCTCAAGGCCGCCGAACAGCTGGTCAAGGACGGTTTCGAGGTGATGGTCTACACCTCCGACGACCCGATCCTGTGCAAGCGCCTGGAGGAAATCGGCTGCGTCGCGGTGATGCCGCTGGCCGCGCCGATCGGTTCGGGCCTGGGCATCCAGAACCGCTACAACCTGATCGAGATCATCGAGAACGCCAGGGTGCCGATCATCGTCGACGCCGGCGTCGGCACCGCCTCGGACGCCGCCATCGCCATGGAGCTGGGCTGCGACGGCGTGCTGATGAACACCGCCATCGCCGGCGCGCGCAACCCGGTGCTGATGGCCAGCGCCATGCGCAAGGCGGTCGAGGCCGGCCGCGAGGCCTTCCTGGCCGGGCGCATCCCGCGCAAGCGCTACGCCAGCGCATCCTCGCCGGTGGACGGGTTGATCGGCTGATGACCAACCCCTTCGACAGCGCCGGCGCCAAGGCGCCGCCCAAGCCCTTCACCGTCACCGAAGGCCGCCGCGAGATCCGCAGCTTCGTGCTGCGCCAGGGCCGCTTCACCCCGGCCCAGCAGCGCGCGTTCGACGAGCGCTGGCCGCGTTTCGGCATCGATTTCAACGGCGAGCCGCGCGATCTCGATGCCACCTTCGGCCGCCCCGCGCCCAAGGTGCTGGAGATCGGCTTCGGCAACGGCGCCGCGCTGCGCCATGCCGCGCGCTTCGACCCCTCCAAGGATTACATCGGCATCGAAGTGCACGCCCCGGGCGTGGGCCGGCTGCTCAACGCGCTGGCCGACGACGATGCCGGCAACGTCAAGCTCTACCACCACGACGCGGTGGAAGTGCTGGAGAAGGAGATCGCAGACGGCGCGCTGGACGAGGTACGCATCTATTTCCCCGACCCGTGGCACAAGAAGCGCCACAACAAGCGGCGCCTGGTGCAGCCGGCGTTCGCCGCGCTGCTGGTGCGCAAGCTGCGCCCCGGGGGGCTGCTGCACTGCGCCACCGACTGGGCCGACTACGCCGAACAGATGTGGGACGTGCTCGACGCCACCGCAGGCCTGACCAACCGCGCCGGCCCGCGCGGCAGCGTGGCGCGCCCGGACTGGCGCCCACAGACCCATTTCGAGACCCGCGGCCAGAAACTCGGCCATGGCGTCTGGGACCTGCTCTACGACCGCACCTGACCGGGACTGAAGGAACCGCCCACGCATGGATACCGCCCTCACGCTGACGACCGACATGAAGCTCGTGCTCGGGCTGGTCGGCTTCACGATGGCGATGTTCCTGTTCGAGCGCATCCGCGCCGACGTGGTGGCGCTGGTGGTGATGGTGGTGCTGGGCGTCACCGGCCTGATCGCGCCGGAGGAGATCTTCGGCGGCTTCTCCGGCAACGCGGTGATGAGCATCATCGCCACCACCATCCTCGGCGCCGGGCTGGACCGCACCGGCGCGCTGAACCGGCTGGCGGGCTGGCTGCTGCGCCGCTCGCACGGGCTGGAGCAGCGCCTGCTGCTGTTGACCAGCGCCACCGCCGGGCTCAATTCGTCGTTCATGCAGAACCCGTCGGTGATGGCGCTGTACCTGCCGGTGGCCTCGCGGCTGGCCTCGCATACCGGGCTCACCCTCAAGCGGCTGCTGCTGCCGATCACAGCCGCCATCGTGATGGGCGGCGGCCTGACCATGGTCGGCAACTCGCCGCTGATCCTGCTCAACGACCTGCTGATCTCGGCCAACAACAACCTGCCCTCCGGCACCGCCACCATCGAGCCGCTGCGGATGTTCGCGCCGTTGCCGATCGGCATCGCGCTGCTGGTCGCCTCGCTGCTGTATTTCCGCTTCTTCGGCGACCGCAAGCTGTCCCGCGAAGGCGCCGAGGAGGGCGATGGCCAGACCCCGGCGCGCACCGAAAGCTACTTCGCCAAGGCCTACGGCATCGAGGGCGAGGTGTTCGAGCTGGCGGTGACCGCCGAGAGCCCGCTGGTCGGGATGACCGTGAGCGAGGTCGAGAGCCTGTTCGAGGCGCCGCTGCTGCTGGCGCTGAAGACCGGCAACGACACCCGCCTGGCGCCGCCGGCGGACATGCGCATCTGGGTCGGCAGCGTGATCGGTGCGATGGGCCCGCGCCGGCTGGTGTCAGACTTCGCCCAGAACCAGTTCCTGCGCATGTCCTCGCGCCTGCGCAACCTCGGCGACCTGTTCAATCCCAGCCGCGCCGGCATCTCCGAGGCGGTGGTCCCGCCGACCTCGAAGCTGATCGGCAAGACCGCCGGCCAGCTGCGGCTGCGCAAGGAGCGCGGCATCAGCCTGCTGGCGATCAACCGCGACAAGCAGGTGATCCGCGAGGACGTGCGCAACGTGGCGCTGCGCGCCGGCGACATGCTGGTGTTCCACAGCATATGGCAGGACCTGGCCGCCGCCGCCGAGAGCCGCGACTTCGTGGTGGTCACCGACTACCCCAAGGGCGAGCAGCGCCCGCACAAGTTCAAGATCGCCATGGCGATCTTCGCCATCACCATCATCATCGCGCTGACCTCGCACCTGCCGGTGGCGCTGACCCTGCTCACCGGGGTGGCCGGCATGCTGCTCACCGGCGTGCTGCGCATGGACGAGGCCTATGCCTCGATCAACTGGAAGACCATCTTCATGATGGCCGGGCTGATCCCGCTGGGCTGGGCCATGGATTCCAGCGGCGCGGCGGCCTGGGTCGCCGGCCACACCATCGACAAGCTGCCGGCCGGCATCCCGATCTGGGTGCTGGAACTGGCGCTGGCGGTGCTGACCACCGCGTTCTCGCTGGTGATCAGCCATGTCGGCGCCACCATCGTCACCGTGCCGATCGCGGTCAACCTGGCGCTGGCCGCCGGCGGCAACCCCACCGCGTTCGCGCTGATCGTGGCGCTGTCGGCCTCCAACAACCTGATGACCGCCTCCAACCCGGTGATCTCGATGGTGATGGGCCCGGCCAAGTACACCCCGCGCGAGATGTGGCGCGTCGGCGGCCCGCTGTCGCTGATCTACACGCTGGTGGTGGTGGTGATGGTCAACCTGATGTTCTGAGCGCCGCGCCGCACGCGTGGCGCGGCAGCGGGATCAGCCCAGCAGCACCCTGCCGTCCTCCACCCGCACCGGCACCGCGCGCAGCGCGTCGCCCTTGCACGGCCCGGACACGCAGTTGCCTCCCTGCAGCTCGAACGCGGCGCCGTGCGCCGCGCAGACCAGGTGGCCATCGCGGCTCTTCAGGAACTGCCCCGGCGCCCAGTCGAGGGGACGGCCGGCATGCGGGCAGACATTGAGCCACGCCCGTACCTGGGCGCCTTCGCGGTACAGGATCACCGGCTCTGCATCGCCCTCGACCATCGCCTCCACCAGGAGGAACCCCGGATCGGACAGGGCGTCGAGCCGGGCCAGCTCGACGGCGGAAGGTACGGACATGGACATCGCGGGACCGCATGACAGCAGGGAATTGCGTCGATTGTCGCACGCCGACCAGGCCCGCCCGGCCAGGGGACAGCATGAATGCGCGCCTTAATTTAACGACAAATTCACTCATCGGCCCGCATCCCCACCGATACTTCGGCCAGTCAAATCGTCATACCACCGACATGCAGATCCGTTATTTCCAGTTCGCCACCCTCCGCAACCTGTTCGCGCCGCGCAAGCCGCGCAACCCGTTGCTGCGGATCGCGCTGGGCCTGCTGGGCCTGGCGATCCTCGCGGTACTGGTCGTGGCCGGGCTGTTCGTCGGCGCGGCGATGATCCTGGTCGGCCTGACCTGGAAGCTGCTGGCCGCGCGCAAGGCGCGTGCCGTGGGCAAGGCCGCCGGCAACGTGATGGATGGCGAGTACCGCGTGGTACGCAAGCCGGCGCTGCCGCACGCCCACTGACGCCGGGCGTCCCCGCCAGGCTTGGACACCCGCGCCCGGCTCCTGCCGGGCGTGTTGCATCCGGCCCGGCCGCGACCACCGCCCGCGCACGAGGTGCAGGCATTCCAGCTGCACCGCCCGCATCGCCTCCGGTACTACCAACGCGACGGCGACGTCCGGCATCATGCGGCCAGCCCCGTTTCCGGACCGACCATGACCGACCTGATTCCCGCTCCGCCCGTTCCCCGCATCCCGGTGGCCGGTGGCGGCACCTTCCCCGTGCGCCGCATCTACTGCGTGGGCCGCAACTTCGCCGACCATGCACGCGAGATGGGCGCCAATGCACCTGCATCGGCTGCCGAGCGTGGGCAGCCGATGTTCTTCATGAAGCCGGCCGACGCCATCGTCACCGGCGATGCGCCGGTTCCCTACCCGCCGGCCACCTCCGACCTGCACCATGAAGTCGAGCTGGTGGTCGCACTGGGCCAGGATGCGCCGGACGGCGTGCTGCCGGTCGACCAGGCCATGTCGCTGGTGCTGGCCTACGGCGTCGGCCTGGACCTGACCCGCCGCGACCTGCAGGCCGCGGCCAAGGCCAAGGGCGGGCCGTGGGACATCGCCAAGGGTTTCGATTATTCGGCACCGGTCAGCATGCTGGTACCCGCCACGCAGGTGGGCGAGCTGGCGCCACTGGAACTGTCGCTGGAGGTCAATGGCCAGACCCGGCAGCACTCCACGCTGGACAACATGATCTGGAGCGTGCCGGAAATCCTGCACGAACTGTCCAGGCTCTATGCGTTGCGCGCCGGCGACCTGGTGTTCATGGGCACTCCGGCGGGCGTGGCCGCGCTGCGACCCGGCGACCGCTTCAGCGCGCGGCTGGGCAACATCGCGCGCCGCGACGGCATGATCGCCGGATGACCGGTGTCGGGGTAGTCTGTGCCTGCCCCCCCTTCACGCTTTACAGGAGAAACCCGTGGGAATGATCAGTGAGTTCAAGGAGTTCGCGATGCGCGGCAACGTCATCGACCTGGCGGTCGGTGTCGTGATCGGCGGCGCATTCGGCAAGATCGTCACCTCGCTGGTGGACAAGGTGATCATGCCGCCGATCGGCTGGATGATCGGCAATGTCGATTTCTCCAAGCTGGCCTGGACGCTGGCGCCGGCGCGGGTAGCCGCCGACGGCACCGAGATCCCGGCGGTGGTGGTCGGCTATGGCGACTTCATCAACACCGTGGTGCAGTTCGTCATCGTCGCCTTCGCCATCTTCATGGTGGTCAAGGTGGTCAACCGGCTGTCGCGCAAGAAGCAAGAGGCGCCCGCCGCACCGGCCGCGCCGAGCGAGGAAGTGCTGCTGCTGCGCGAGATCCGCGACACCCTCAGGAAGTGATGCGCCTGCCGGGGCGATGACCTCCAGCACGGTTGCACCGGAAGCCGCGGGCGTATGCTCGCGGCTTCTTTGTCTGCGAACCCCTCGCAGCCGCCGCGCACGCACCGGTGCGCCCCCGACCTGGAGCCCGCCATGCGCCGCCTCACCTTCGCCATCGCCGCCGTGCTCGCCTGTGCCAGCGTACAGGCCGCCCCCACCCGCATTCCCGAGCAGGCCCTAGCCAGGGCCGCGGAACTGCGCGAGCAGGCGCTGGCCGACGATACCGGCTGGAAGGTGGTCGAATCGCTGACCACCGAAGTCGGCCCGCGCCTGGCCGGCAGCGAAGCCGATGCACGCGCGGTGGAATGGGCCAAGGCGAAGTTCAGGGCGCTGGGCTTCGACAGGGTATGGACCGAACCGGTCACCTTCCCCAAGTGGGAGCGCCGCAGCGAGCAGGCGCAGGTGCTGGGCGCGCATGCGCAGCCGCTGGCGATCACCGCCCTGGGCGGCAGCCCGGCCGGTACCGCCGAGGGCGAGGTGGTGCGCTTCGAAAGCCTGGATGCGCTGAAGGCGGCACCGGCAGGGTCGCTGGCCGGCAAGATCGCCTTCATCGACTACCAGATGACCCGCAGCCGCAGCGGCGAGGACTACGGCATCGGCGGCACGGTGCGCAGCCGCGGCCCCTCCGAGGCGATCCGCAAGGGCGCGCTGGGCTACATCATGCGCTCGGCCGGCACCGATTCGCACCGTGTGCCGCATACCGGCATCACCCGGTTCGACGAGGGCCTGACCCCGGTGCCGTCGGCAGCGCTGTCGGTGCCCGACGCGGAGCAGCTGGCGCGGCTGGTCGCGCGCGGCCCGACCCGGATCCGCATGACCCTGGACTGCGGCTGGGACGGCAGCTACACCTCGCAGAACGTGATCGGCGAAATCACCGGCCGCGAGCTGCCGAAGGAAGTGGTGGTGATCGGCGGCCACCTCGACTCCTGGGACCTGGGCACCGGTGCGGTCGACGACGGCGCCGGCATCGGCATCGGCATGGCCGCCGGCCACCTGATCGGCCAGCTCAGGCAGGCGCCCAGGCGCAGCATCCGGGTGATTGCCTTCGCCAACGAGGAACAGGGCCTGCATGGCGGATTCGCCTATGCCGCCGCACGCGTGAAGGCCAAGGAAATCCCGCTGCAGCACATCGCCGCCGAGAGCGACTTCGGTGCCGGCCGCATCTACGCCTTCAACACCGGCTCGGGCAACCCCGCCGGATCGCGCGAGGCCACCGCGCAGATCGCCCGGGTATTGGCGCCACTGGGCATCGAGTACCGCCCGGACCAGGGCGGCCCCGGCCCGGACGTGGGCCCGCTGGCGGCCAAGGGCGGTGCGTGGGCGTGGCTGGCCCAGGATGGAACCGACTACTTCGACCTGCACCACACCGCCGACGACACCCTGGACAAGATCGACCCGAAGGCGCTGGCGCAGAACGTGGCCGCCTATACCGTGTTCGCCTACCTGGCCGCCGAGTCCGAGGGCAGCTTCGGCAGCGAAGCCAGGGACGTGGTGCCGCCCAAGGAATGAGCCGCGACACGCGCCCGGCAGCGGGCGCGGGCGTGGCAACGCAGCAGCGCCCCCGTCGCCGGGGGCGTTGTCGCATACGGGCATCGCCGGCATCAGCTGGCGTCAACGGCACATCTGGGATAATGCCGGCATCGTCCCACCCCCGCGTCCGTCGTGGACGCCTGCAACGACAAGGCAGCCGACATCATGTCCCGATCCCTCCGCATCGCCCTGGCGCAGTACGACTTCCCGGTCGGCGACGTGGCCGGCAACAGCGCGCGCATCATCGAACTGGCGCAGATCGCCCGCGACGAGTACGGCGCCGACGTGGTGCTGTTCCCCGAACTGGCGGTCAGCGGCTACCCGCCGGAAGACCTGCTGCTGCGCCCCGCGTTCCTGCGCGAGTGCGAGCAGGCGGTCGCCCGCATCGCGTCGCAGGTCCAGGGCATCGTCGCGGTGCTGGGCTGGCCGCAGAGTGCCGGCGCGGTGGTGTACAACGCCGCCAGCGTATTGCGCGACGGCGCCGTTGCCGCCACCTACCGCAAGCGCGAACTGCCCAACTACGCGGTGTTCGACGAGCGCCGCTACTTCGACGTCGACCCGGATGGCGGCAACTGCGTGTTCGAGGTCGGCGGAATCAAGCTGGGACTGCTGGTCTGCGAGGACCTGTGGTTCGCCGAGCCGCTGGCCGCCACCGTGGCCGAAGGCGCCGAACTGGTGCTGGTGGCCAATGCCTCGCCCTACGAGCGCGGCAAGCATGCCCAGCGCGACGCGCTGCTGGCCGAACGCAGCCGCGACAGCGGCGCCGCCATCGCCTACGTCAACCTCGTCGGCGGCCAGGACGCACTGGTGTTCGACGGCGCCTCGGTCGTGGCCGACGGCAGCGGTACGGTACACCCGGCGGCGCTGGCCTTCGCCGAGGAAATGCTGGTGGTCGACTACGACGCCGATACGCGCTCGTTCGTGCCGATGCGCTGGATCGACGACGGCGACGAGAGCATGGACGCGCTGGCCTGGCGCGCCATTACCCGCGGGATCCAGGACTACTGCCGCAAGAACGGCTTCGGCAAGGTCTGGCTGGGCCTGTCCGGCGGCATCGATTCGGCGCTGGTGCTGGCGCTGGCGGTCGATGCGCTGGGCGCGGACAACGTCACCGCGGTGGCACTGCCGTCGCGCTATACGGCCGACCTGTCCAACGAGCTGGCCGCCGAGCAGTGCCGCGCGCTCGGGGTGAAGCTGGAGTCGGTGCCGATCGAGCCCGCCTTCCAGGGCCTGATGCAGTCGCTGTCGACCCTGTTCCAGGGCCAGGCCGCCGACGTGACCGAGGAGAACCTGCAGTCGCGCAGCCGGGGCGTGATCATGATGGCGCTGTCCAACAAGTTCGGCGGGCTGCTGCTGACCACCGGCAACAAGAGCGAGTACGCGGTCGGCTACGCCACCATCTACGGCGACATGTGCGGTGGCTATGCGCCGCTGAAGGACCTGTACAAGACCGAGGTCTACGGCCTGTCGAAGTGGCGCAACACCGTCGGCGGCGCACCGGTGATCCCGCCGGCGGTGATCGCCCGCGCACCCTCGGCCGAACTGCGCGAGAACCAGACCGACCAGGATTCGCTGCCGGCCTACGACGTGCTCGACGGCATCCTGTACCGGTACATCGACCAGGAGCAGTCGCGCGAGGACATCGTCGGCGCCGGCTATGCGCCGGAGGTGGTGGACCGGGTACTGCGGCTGGTACGCACCAGCGAATGGAAGCGGCACCAGGCCGCGCCCGGCCCGAAGATCTCGCGCCGCGCATTCGGCCGCGAGCGGCGCTATCCGATCAGCAACGGCTACCGCGGCTAGTCACCGGGTTCGTCCAGCGCCGCGGCGCCCCGCTGCGGCAGGCCGGGGGATGCAGCGGCGGCGTGGCCGCGCGCCTCAGCCCCTCGCCTGGCGGCTGCGCCAGCCGGCCAGGAACACCGCGGTGGCCGCGGCGACGTTGAGGCTTTCCACCGCGCCGGTGCCGGGAATGGACAGGCGCAGGTCGCAGCTCTGCGCGAAGCCGCGGTCCATGCCCTCGCCCTCGGCGCCCATCACGTAGACCATGCGCGGCGGCAACGGCGTGGCGAACAGGTCCTGCCCGCCCTCCACCAGCGTCGCGGCCAGCGCGAAGCCGGCATCGCGCAGCTGCGACAGCGCCTGCGGCAGTGCCGGCAGACGCACCAGCGGCACCGCTTCGGCACCGCCCTCGGCGACACGGGCGGCAGCCCCGGACAGGCTCAGCGTCGATTCGGCCGGCAACAGGATGCCGGCCGCACCGAAATGCGCGGCCGAGCGCAGGATCGCGCCGAAGTTGTGCGGGTTGCCCACGCCGTCCAGCCACAGCGCCAGCACCGGGCCGTCATCCAGCGCCGCCAGCCAGGCGGCCAGCGGCTGCGGCTCGGCACGCAGCACGTCGGCCACCACGCCTTCGTGGTGGGTGGTGGCGGCGAGCTTGTTGAGGTCGCCCTCGCCCACCACGCGGTAGCCGACGCGGTTGCCCACGCACCACTTGAGCAACGGCTGCAGGCGCGGGATCAGCGCCTCGGCCAGGTACAGCTTGCGCAATGCCTGAGGGCGGCGCGCATGCATCGCCAGCACCGCGTTGACGCCATACAGGCGCAGTTCGTCGTTGCCACGCACCGGACCGGAGCCATCGCCGCGCGCGCCCGAAGGCGGCAGCGGCGTGGCGCGCGGCGGGCGCGCGGAGGGACGACGGTTGTTCCAGGGGCTGTTCACTGCCGTTGCACTCGCTTACTTGTTGCCGCGCCAGAAATCGGCGTTGCGGATGCCCAGCGCATCCGGGTCGAACGTCGGGTCCAGGCCCAGCTTCTTCTGCCGCTCGTAGTCGGACAGCGCCAGCATCGCCGGCTTCTGCAGGATCAGGATGGCGATCACGTTGAGCCAGGCCATCAGGCCGACGCCGATGTCGCCCAGCGCCCACGCCATCTTGGCGTTGTGGAAGGCGCCGAACACCACCATGCCCATGATGCCCAGTCGCAGCAACAGCGTCGCCGCAGGATGCGTGCGGTTGCTGCCGGCCAGGTAGGTCAGGTTGGTCTCGGCCATGTAGTAGTAGGCCATGATGGTGGTGAAGGCGAAGAAGAACAGCGCCAGCGCCACGAAGCCCGCGCCCCAGCCCGGCAGCACCGACTCGACCGCGGCCTGGGTGAACAGCGCGCCCTCAGAGGGCGCCACGCCGGGCACGCCGCTCACGATCGCCTCCAGCTTCTGCACGCCGCCTTCGGTGACCTCGCGGAACACGTTGTACATGCCGGTGGACAGCAGCAGGAAGGCGGTGGAGGTGCACACCAGCATGGTGTCGAAGTAGATGGCGAACGCCTGCACGTAGCCCTGCTTGGCCGGGTGCGAAACCTCGGCCGCGGCGGCCGCGTGCGGGCCGGTACCCTGGCCGGCCTCGTTGGCATAGATGCCGCGCTTCACGCCCCAGGCGATGGCCTGGCCGATGATGCCGCCAAAGGCCGCATGCGCGCCGAAGGCGCTGGAGAAGATGTCGGCGAACATCGCCGGCACCTTGCCGGCGTTGAGCATCATCACCACGACGGCCATCAGGATGAAGCCCAGCGCCATGAACGGCACGATCACTTCGGCGAAGCTGGCGATGCGCTTGACCCCGCCGAAGATGATCACGCCCAGCAGCGCCGCGACCGCGATGCCGATCCACAGCTTCATGCTGGCGGCGCCGCCCAGCGAAGCGCAGGCATCGGCGCCGGTGCACAGCACGTTGACCGCGCTGTCGGCGATGGCATTGGCCTGCACGCCCGGCAGCAGGAAGCCGGCGGCGATCACCGTGGCCACGGCGAAGGCCGCCGCGTACCACTTCAGGCCCATCGCCTTCTCGATGTAGTACGCCGGGCCGCCGCGGTAGCGGCCTTCCGCATCCTTGGTCTTGTAGATCTGCGCCAGGGTCGACTCGACGTAGGAGGTGGAGGCGCCGAGGAAGCCCATCACCCACATCCAGAAGATCGCGCCCGGGCCGCCGTAGGCGATGGCGGTGGCCACGCCGGCGATGTTGCCGATGCCCATGCGCCCGGCCATCGACATGGCCAGCGCCTGGAACGAGGAGACACCGGCATCGGACTTCTGCCCGCGCACGGTGAGCCGGCACATCTCCGCAAAGCCGCGGATCTGCATGAAGCGGGTGCGCAGGGTGAACCACAGCCCTGCGCCCAGGCACATGAAGATCAGCGCATTGCTCCAGATGATGCCATTTACATATTCGACGATGGATTCCACACGATCTCCCCGGATGGCTGAAGGTAGGCGGGTGCCGGCTTCAGGAACCGGCGATTCTTCCACGATTGCAGGGCCCTGTGCAGGGCGGTCACGACCCCGGCGGCCACGCCCGCAAGCGGGCGAAGCAGTGCATGTCGTGCAGTACGCCATCCTTGAACACGGCCTGGCGCTCCAGGCCTTCCTCGATGAAACCGGTCTTGAGCAGCACCCGCGCCGAGGCGGGATTGCCGGCCATGACCTGTGCCGCCAGCCGGTACAGGCCCAGTTCGTCCATCACCCACGGCGCGAAACCGTCCACGACCGTGGTCATGATGCCCTGCCCCCAGTGGCGCCGCCCCAGCCAGTAGCCCAAGGTCGCGCCATGCCGGCGCTCGCCGCTGCCCTGCTGCACGCCGATGCCGCCGCAGGCCTCACCGTCGATCTCCAGCGCGAACACCGGCCCGGACAGGTCCAGCACCTGCCCGGACAGGAACGCTTCGCCGTCGGCACGGGTGTAGGGATAGGGGAAGCGCGTGCCCAGCCCGCGCGACACCGCCGCATCATCGGCATGCCGCAGCAGCGACTCCAGGTCGTCCGCCCGCCAGTGGCGCAGCCGTACCGCGCCGATGGCGGGCGGCTCACGCATGCCCGCCCACCGATGGCGTGTCGCGTTCCTGCCTGGCCAGCTCGTTGGCCACCGTTTCCGGCGACTGGGTGTAGGGTGCCAGCAGCGCGTAGAACGCCGGCACCACGAACAGCGACAGGAAGGTGGAGACGGCGACGCCGAAGATCACCACGATGCCGATGGTGCCGCGGCTGGCCGAACCCGGGCCGCCGGCCAGCACCAGCGGCACCGCGCCGACCACGGTGGCGATGGAGGTCATCAGGATCGGGCGCAGGCGCACCGTCGATGCCTCGACGATGGCCTGGTGCACGTTGCGGCCCTCGTCGCGCAGCTGGTTGGCGAACTCCACGATCAGGATGCCGTTCTTCGCCGCCAGGCCGACCAGCATGACGATGCCGATCTGGCTGAACAGGTTGAGCGTGCCGCCGCTGACGTACAGGCCGATGAAGGCGCCAAGCACGCCCAGCGGCACGGTGAGCATGATCACCAGCGGGTGGATGAAGCTCTCGAACTGCGCGGCCAGCACCAGGTAGACCACCAGCAGCGCCATGGCGAAGGTCAGCAGCACCGCGCCACCGGCGCTCTGGTACTCGCGCGACTCGCCCTTCCAGTCGATCTGCGCGTACTCGGGCAGTTCCTCGCGCGCCACCTGCTGCACCCAGGCGATGGTCTCGCCCAGCGTGTGGCCGGGGGCGACGCTGGCGCTGATGGTGATCGAGCGCAGCCGGTTGAAGCGGTTCAGGGTGCCGGCCTCGGCCACCTCGCTGAGGCTGACCAGGTTGGACAGCGGCACCAGTTCGCCCGAACGCGCGCGCACCTGGATCGCGGCCAGGTCGGCCGGCGACGCGCGGCCCTCGCGGCCGGCCTGCACCAGTACGTCGTATTCCTCGCCGTTGTCGACGAAGGTGGTGACGCGGCGCGAGCCCATCATGGTTTCCAGCGCGCGGCCGATGTCGGTCACGCTCACGCCCAGGTCGGCGGCACGCTGGCGGTCGATGTTGACCCGCATCTGCGGCCGGGTTTCCTTGTAGTCCGAATCGGCGCCGACCAGGCCCGGGTAGTCGGCCATGCGTGCCAGCAGGCGGTCGCGCCACTGCGCGATCTCCGCGTACTCCGGTCCGCCCAGCACCACCTGGAATGGCTGCCCGAAGCTGCGCACCAGGCCGCCGCCGACCTGGGTACGCACGCGCACCCCGCTCAGTCCATCCAGTTCCTTCTGCAGTGCGCCGGCGACGTCGGCGGTGGCCTCCTCGCGCTGCCGCCACGGCTGCAGGAACACGCTGATGCGGCCGGTGTGCATTTCCTCGCTGTTGCCCCAGCCGCCCGGCACGCGCGGGTTGGCGCGCACGATGGGCTCCTCGGGGCCGACGAAGCGGTCGACGATGCGCTCGACCTGCTGCACCTGGCCGACGGTGTAGTCGAAACCGGCGCCTTCCGGGCCGTCGATGATGATCTGGAACGAACCACGGTCCTCGGCCGGCGCCAGCTCCGAGGGCAGCAGCCGGAACAGGCCCCAGCTGGCACCCAGCGCGGCCAGCATCACCAGCCCGAACACCCAGCTGCGCTGCACGTGGCGGTCCAGCACGCGGCCGTAGGCCGCCGCCACGCGCGCCAGCTGGCGGTCGACGAAGCGGTTGATGCGGCTGGGCCGGCGCTCGCTGTGCGGCCTGAGCAGCTTGGAGGCCATCATCGGGGTCAGGGTCAGCGCGACGAAGGCCGACAGCGCCACCGCCGCGGCCAGCGCCACCGCCAGCTCGCGGAACAGGCGCCCGGTGTTGCCCTCGAGGAACCCCACCGGCAGGAACACCGCCACCAGTACCGCGGTGGTGGCGATCACCGCGAACGCCACCTGGGTGGTGCCGCGCCGCGCGGCGACCAGCGGCGGTTCGCCCAGGTCGATGCGCCGCTGCACGTTCTCCACCACCACGATGGCGTCGTCCACCACCAGGCCGATGCACAGCACCAGCGCCAGCAGGGTGAACAGGTTGATCGAGAAGCCGAAGGCGAACAGCGCGATGAACGCCGCCACCAGGCACACCGGCACCGTCACCGCCGGGATCAGCGCCGCGCGCAGGCTGCCCAGGAACAGCCAGATCACCACCAGCACCAGGAGCATCGCCTCCACCAGGGTGGCGTAGACGCGCTCGACCGCCGCCTCGATGAACGTGGTGTTGTCGAAGGCGACGAAGATCCGGGTGCCGGCCGGCAGTGTCCTGGCGATGCGTTCGGCCTCGGCGCGGGTCGCGCGGGCCACGTCCAGCGCGTTGGCGGTGGAGGTCTTGACGATGCCCATGCCGATGCCGGGCTCGCCGTTGCTGCGGTAGTAGGCGCGGCGCTCGGCCGAGGCCAGTTCCACCTTGGCCACGTCGCCCAGCCGCACCACGTAGCCGTCGCTGCCCTTGCCCAGCGGGATGCTGGCGAAATCGGCCGGGGCCACGTAGCTGCGTTCCACGCGCAGGGTGAAGTCGCGGTCGGTCGATTCGATGCGGCCGGCCGGCAGTTCCACGTTCTCGCTGCGCAGCGCCGCTTCCACCTCGCCCACGGTCAGGCCGCGCGCGGCCAGCTGGTCGCGGTCCAGCCAGATGCGCATGGCATAGCGCTGGCGCCCGCCGATGCGCACCTGGGCCACGCCGTCGATGCTGGTGAAACGGTCGACCACGTAGCGCTCGGCGTAGTCGCTGAGCTCCAGCGTGTCCATCGTCGAGGAGCTCATGTTGAACCAGATGATCGGGTCGGCGTCGCTCTCGACCTTGGCGATCTCCGGCGGGCGCGCCTCTTCGGGCATGCGGTCGGCGACGCGGCTGACCGCATCGCGCACGTCATTGGCGGCAGCCTCGATGTCGCGGTTGGCGGTGAATTCGATGCTCACCGACGCGCGGCCGTTGGTACTGCGCGCGTTGATGGTGTCGATGCCCTCGATGCCGGCCAGGGCGTCTTCCAGCACCTGGGTGATGCGGCTCTCGATCACCGCGGCCGAGGCGCCGGTGTAGTCGACCGACACCGAGACGATGGGCGGGTCGATCGCCGGCAGCTCGCGCAGGGTCAGGCGGTTGAAGGACATCAGCCCCAGCACCACCAGCAGCAGGCTCATCACCACGGCCAGTACCGGCCGCTTGATCGACAGGTCCGACAGCTTCATTCGGTGCGGGCCCCGGCGGCGGCCGGTTCGGCCCTGGCATCGGCGATGCGCAGGCCCGGGCGCAGCTTGCCGGTACCGTCGACCACGATGCGCTGCCCGGCTTCCAGGCCCTGCATGATCTCGACCACGCCGGAACGGCGGATGCCGGTCTTCACGTCGACGCGCTCGACGGTGGCGTCGCCCTTGACCCGGAACACGTAGGAATCACGGCCGACCTGGACCACCGCGATCTCGGGGATCACCAGCGCCTTGCGCTCGGGGCGGAACACGCGCACATCCAGCAGCATGCCCGGGCGCAGCGCATGGTCGGGGTTGGAGAAATCGGCGCGCACGGTGACCGCGCGGCTGCCCGGGTCGACGCGCGCATCGATGGTGCTGACCACGCCTTCGAAGCTGCGCCCCGGGTAGGCGATGCTGCTGCCGCTGACCTTGTCGCCGGGCTTGAGCGAGGCCAGTTCGGCTTCCGGCACCTGGAAATCGACATGCATGCGCGAGATGTCGTCGAGCGTGGCGATGACCGTGGCCGGGGTGACCAGCGAGCCGGGGCTGACCTGGCGGATGCCCAGCACGCCGGCGAACGGCGCCCGCACCTGGCGATCGGCCACGTCCGCGCGCATCTGCCGCACCCGCGCCTCGGCGGCGTCACGGATCGACTTCTGGGTGTCCAGGGTGGAACTGGCGACCAGTTGCTGGGTGGCCAGCTCGCTCTGGCGCCGGTACAGGCGGTCGGCTTCATCGAAGGTGGCCTGGGCCTGGGCCAGCGCGGCCTGCTGCGCTTCGATGCGCAGGGTCACCAGCGGCGCGCCGGCACCGACTTCCTGGCCACTGTCGAAATGCACCGCGTCGATGATCTCGCTGACCTTGGCGGTGACCGCCACCGACTCCCGCGCCTTGGTGGTGCCGATCGCCTGCAGGGTGTCGTTCCAGGCCGAGTGCGTGACCACCTGGGTGGTCACCGGCACGGTGCCGCCCTGTGCGCGCGGCGCATCGCCGGCACCCCGACCGCAACCTGCCAACATCAGCACCACGACAGTGCCACCGGCCAGGGTGGCCGCAAAACGCCCCAACATACGCAGTTCCGTCCAATACACGATCGGGCAGTCTAGCCGGCACCGGTGAAGGGCCGGATGTGCCATTGGGTGGGGCCATGGCACAACCCGGGGCTGGGCATCCATTGCCTGGCGTTATGGCCGGGGACGGCCCCGCGACGCGTGGCCGGGAAGCCGGGCCGCCGCGACGGGCAGCGCGGGGCCCGCGCGGGGCGTGACGGATGCAGGCGCCGCTGGAGGGACGCCCGGTGCGCGCCGGGCCAGCGCCCATTCCCCCCTGACCGGGGGCCTGCATCCGTCGGGAGGCGGGCGGGCGCCGCAGGCCATGGCCAGGCCGATGGCGCGGGCAGCATCGACGGCGCATGTGCAACCCGGCCCAGCCCCCCCCAGGGGCGGACCAACCCGGGCCGGCGTCTTAGCGCAGCGCCAGCCGCACCACCTGGTCGGCCATCGCGTCCAGCGCCTCGCCGTCGGCATACAGGTGCAGCTCCGGTGCTTCCGGCGGCTCGTAGGGCGAATCGATGCCGGTGAAGTTGGGAATCTGCCCGGCCCGCGCCTTGCGGTACAGGCCCTTCACGTCGCGCGATTCGGCGACCTCCAGCGGCACGTCGACGAACACCTCGATGAACTCGCCCTCGGCGAAAAGCTCGCGTGCCATCTGCCGCTCCGCACGGAACGGCGAGATGAAGCTGACCAGCACGATCAGCCCGGCGTCGACCATCAGCCGGGCCACCTCGGCCACGCGGCGGATGTTCTCCACCCGGTCCTCGTCGGTGAAGCCCAGGTCGCGGTTCAGGCCATGGCGGACGTTGTCGCCATCGAGCAGGAAGGTGTGGCAACCGCGCGCATGCAGGCGCTTCTCGACCTGGTTGGCGATGGTGGACTTGCCGGCGCCGGACAGGCCGGTGAACCAAAGCACCCGCGGGGCCTGCCCCTTGATCCGCGCACGCGCGGCCCGGTCCACGTCCAGGTGCTGCCAGTGCACGTTGCCGGCACGGCGCAGGGCGAAGTCCAGGGTGCCGGCGGCGACGGTGGCGTTGCTCTGGCGGTCGATCAGGATGAAGCCGCCCAGCGCGCGGTTGCGCGCGTAGGGTTCGAAGGCGATCGGCTCGTCCAGCGACAGGTTGCAGTAGCCGACCTCGTTCAGCTCCAGCCGCTTGGCCGCCAGCTTGTCCTGCGTGTTCACGTCGATGCGGTGCTTGATCTCGCTGATGCTGGCAGCCACGGTGCGGCTGCCGATCTGCAGCCAGTACGGCCGCCCGGGCAGCAGCGCGGCATCGTCCATCCACAGCACGTGCGCGGCGAACTGGTCGGCCACCTCGGGCGGGTCGCCGGCGGCGGCGATGACATCGCCACGGCTGACGTCGATCTCGTCGGCCAGGACCAGGGTCACCGCCTGGCCGGCACGGGCGACGTCCAGCCGCCCATCCGGGCCCAGCACCTCGCGCACCGTCGAACGCCGCGCCGACGGCAGCACCACCACCGGGTCGCCGCCACGCACCTGGCCGGCGGCCAGGGTGCCGGCGAAGCCACGGAAATCCTGGTGCGGACGGTTCACCCACTGCACCGGCAGGCGCAGGCCGCCACCGGCGTCATGGCCGGCGATGGCCACCGTGTCCAGGTGTTCGAGCAGGGTCGGGCCGGCATACCACGGCATCAACGCCGAGCGCGCGGACAGGTTCTGCCCTTCCAGCGCCGACAGCGGGATGGCCTGCACGTGGGCGATGCCCATCTGCGCGGCCAATGCCGCGTACTCGCCGGCGATACGTTCGAACACCGCCGCGTCGTAATCGACCAGGTCCATCTTGTTGACCGCCAGCACCACCTGGCCGATGCCCAGCAGCGAGATGATGTAGCTGTGGCGGCGGGTCTGCTGCAGCAACCCCTTGCGCGCGTCCACCAGCACCACCGCCAGGTCGGCGGTGGAGGCGCCGGTGGCCATGTTGCGGGTGTACTGCTCGTGGCCCGGGCAGTCGGCGACGATGTACTTGCGCCGGTCGGTATCGAAATAGCGGTAGGCCACGTCGATGGTGATGCCCTGCTCGCGCTCGGCGGCCAGCCCGTCCAGCAGCAGCGCATAGTCGATGCTCTCGCCCTGGGTGCCATGGCGGCGACTGTCGGCCTCCAGCGCCACCAGCTGGTCGTCGAACAGGCGCTTGCTCTCGTACAGCAGCCGCCCGATCAGCGTGCTCTTGCCGTCATCGACGCTGCCGCAGGTGATGAAACGCAGCAGGGGCTTGGATTCGTGCTGCTGCAGGTACGTGGCGATATCGGAAGACGTTGCCGGTGCGTTCATCAGAAATAGCCCTCCAGCTTCTTCTTCTCCATCGACGCGGACGGATCGTGGTCGATCACCCGGCCCTGCCGCTCGGAACTGGTGGACACCAGCATTTCGGCGATGATCTTCTCCAGCGTGTCGGCCTGCGATTCGATGGCGCCGGTCAGCGGGTAGCAGCCCAGCGTGCGGAAGCGCACCCTGCGCTGCTGCGGCACCTCGCCCGGAAGCAGCGGCAGGCGCTCGTCGTCGACCATGATCAGGCTGCCGTCACGCTCGACGACCGGGCGCTCGGCGGCGAAGTACAGCGGCACCACCGGGATCTTCTCGCGGTAGATGTAGAGCCAGATGTCCAGCTCGGTCCAGTTGGACAGCGGGAACACGCGCACGCTCTCGCCGGGGTGGATGCGCGCGTTGTACAGGTTCCAAAGCTCCGGGCGCTGGTTCTTGGGGTCCCAGCGGTGGCGGTCGTTGCGGAACGAGAACACGCGCTCCTTGGCCCGCGACTTCTCCTCGTCGCGCCGCGCGCCGCCGATGGCCGCATCGAACTTCCACTTGTCCAGCGCCTGCTTCAGGCCCTGGGTCTTCATCACGTCGGTATGCACGGACGCGCCATGGCTCACCGGGCCGATGTCGCGGGCGATGCCATCGGGATTGATGTGCACGCGCAGGTCCACGCCGGTCTCGGCGACACGGCGGTCGCGGAAGGCGATCATCTCGCGGAACTTCCAGCGCGTATCCACGTGCAGCAGCGGAATCGGCGGCACCCCGGGCGCGAATGCCTTGAGCAGCAGGTGCAGCAGCACCGAGCTGTCCTTGCCGACCGAATACAGCAGCACCGGGTTGGCAAAGCCGGCCGCGACCTCGCGCAGGATGTGGATGCTCTCGGCTTCCAGCCGGTCGAGGTGCGACAAAGGGGCGGTAACGGTCATTGCGGAAGTGTCAGCGGCTGCACGTGTAAGAACGGTGGAAGGGTAACAGCGCAGGCAGGCGCTAGTCCCCCGACGGGACGGCGAGTGTGCGCCCCACCCACCCCGCGCAGAAATAAACGCAGGGCATGAACCGATAACCGCGCATCCTTTCACGTGCATCACGCCACTCCCTAGCATCGGTCATCCCATCCCAGACCGGACAGCACATGACCGCCGTCGCCACCGCCGTGCCCCCCAGCCCCCTGCCCGAGGACCGCAGGGTGCTGCTGGCGCGCCTGGTCGAGGGCCTGGACGGCAACAGCCTGTGGTGGCTGTCCGGCTTCGCCGCCGGGATGGCCCAGGGCCATCCGCCACCGTCGCTGGCGGTGATTCCCGGCGGCCCGCCCGCCGCGCAGGCCGCGGGACGCCTGACCATCGTCTACGGCAGCCAGACCGGCAACGCACGCCGTGCCGCCGAGCAGCTGGCCGGCGATGCCGAGGCCGCGGGACTGGCGGTACGGCTGCTGCGCGCCGATGCCTACCCCACCCGCGAGCTGGCCGGCGAGCGCCTGCTGTACATCGTCATCAGCACCCAGGGCGAGGGCGATCCGCCGGACGACGCCATCGGCCTGGTCGAATTCATCGCCGGCAGGCGCGCACCGAAGCTGCCCGGACTCAGGTATGCCGTGCTCGGCCTGGGCGATTCCAGCTACGTCGATTTCTGCGGCATCGGCCGCAGGCTGGATGCGCGCCTGGCCGAACTGGGCGCGCAGCGCCTGCAGCCGCTGGGCGAGGCCGACCTGGACATCGACAGCGTGGCCGTGCCCTGGCGGACCCGGGCCCTGGCCGATGCGCGCCAGGTGCTGGGCGAAGGCGTCGCGGCGGCCACCAGCAACGTCACCCCGCTGCGTCATGCCCAGGGCAGCGCACATGGCGCCGCGCATCCGTTCCCCGCCGAACTGCTGGCGCGGCAACTGATCAGCGGCCGCGACTTCAAGGGCCCGGGCTATGGCCAGTACGGCCGCATCGACAAGCGCGTGCATCACCTCGAACTGTCGCTGGAAGGCAGTGGCCTGCACTACGAGCCGGGCGACGCGCTGGGCATCGTCCACCGCAATCCGCCGCAACTGGTCGATGCCATCCTCGCCGCCACCGGGCTGGATGGCGACACCGGCGTCAGCCACGACGGCCACGAGCGCCCACTGGCGCAGTGGCTGGGCGGGCACCGCGAACTGACCCGCATCTCGCGCCCGCTGCTGGCCAGCGTGGCCGAACGCAGCGGCAACGCCGACCTGGCCGGCCTGCTGCAGCCGGCCCGCGGCGACGAACTGGCCGCGGTGTTCGCCGACCACCAGCTGGTCGACGTGCTGCAGCGCTGGCCGGCCGACTGGGATGCCGCCGCCCTGGTCGCCGCGCTGCGCCCGGCCGCGCATCGCCTGTATTCGATCGCCTCCAGCCGCAAGCGGGTGGGCGAGGAAGTGCACCTGACCGTCGACGAACTGGCCTACGACGCGCATGGCCGCGGCCATGTTGGCGCCGCCAGCGCGTTCCTCGCCGCGCTGGAGGAAGGCGCGCAGGTGCCGGTGTTCGTCGAGCCGAACGAGCGCTTCCGCCTCCCCGCCGACGCCAGCCGCGACATCATCATGATCGGCCCGGGTACCGGCGTGGCGCCATTCCGTGGCTTCGTGCAGGAGCGCGCCGAGACCGGCGCCAGCGGCCGCAACTGGCTGTTCTTCGGCGCGCGCCACTTCAACAGCGACTTCCTCTACCAGGTCGAGTGGCAGGAGGCACTGCAGAGCCGGCAGCTGCATCGCCTCGACCTGGCCTTCTCCCGCGACCATCTGAAATCCCCGCACATGGATGTGCGGGCTGCTGCGGGGGACCCGCACCAACGAATCTACGTGCAGCACCGCCTGCGCGAGCGCGGCCGCGACCTGTACGACTGGCTGCAGGGTGGCGCGCACCTGTACGTATGCGGCGCCATCGCCATGGGCAGGGACGTGCACGCCGCCCTGCTGGAGGTGATCGCCGCGCACAACGGCGGCGATGCCGACGCCGCGGCCGACTACCTGTCCGCGCTGCAGCGCGAAGGCCGTTACGCCCGCGACGTGTACTGAAGCCGCCGCCGCGGCCCACACAGCCATTGGACAGACCATGAGCCACCCTTCCGTCGAAAAGATCAAACGCGAAAGCCGGCGCCTGCGCGGCACCATCAGCGAAGGCCTGCTGGATGCCAGCACCGGCTCGCTGGGCTTCGAGGACCAGCGCACCATCAAGTTCCACGGCAGCTACCAGCAGGACGACCGCGACCTGCGCGACGAGCGCCGCCGGCAGAAGCTCGAGCCCGCGCACCAGTTCATGATCCGCATCCGCGCGCCGGGCGGCGTGTTCACCCCGCAGCAGTGGCTCGCGCTCGACCGCATCGCCACCACCTGGGGCAACCACTCGCTGCGGGTGACCACGCGCCAGACCTTCCAGTTCCACGGCGTGATCAAGCGCGAGCTGAAGGCGACGATGCAGGCGATCAACGCCGCGGCGCTGGATACGGTCTCGGCCTGCGGCGACGTCAACCGCAACGTGCTCGGCGCCAGCAACCCGCTGCAGTCGGACCTGCATGCGCAGGTACACGAATGGGCGCAGCAGCTGTCGCTGCGCTTCCGCCCGGCCACCCGCGCCTATTACGAGATCTGGCTGGACGAGGAGAAGGTGGCCGAAAGCGGGGTCGAGCACGAACCGCTGTACGGCGAGACCTACCTGCCGCGCAAGTTCAAGATCGCCGTGGCGGTGCCGCCGCACAACGACGTCGACGTATTCGCCAACGACCTCGGCCTGGTCGCCATCGTCGACGGCGCCGGCAACCTTTCCGGCTTCAACGTCGCCATCGGCGGCGGCATGGGCGCCAGCCACGGCATCGCCGCGCACTACCCGCGGGTGGGCAACGTGATCGGCTTCGTGACGCCGGAACAGGTGTTCGCCATCGCCGAGGCCGCCATCTCCGTGCAGCGCGACCTGGGCGACCGCGAGGAACGCAAGCATGCGCGTTTCAAGTACACCATCGACGACCATGGCACCGATGCGATCGTGGCGCTGATGCAGGAACGGGCCGGCGTCGTCCTGCAGCCGGCGCGGCCGTTCCGCTTCGAGCACAACGGCGACCGTTTCGGCTGGGTCGAGGGCGGCAACGGGCTGTGGCACCTCACCCTGTCCCTGCCCAGCGGGCGCATCGCCGACACCCCGGGCCGGCCGCTGCTGACCGGCATGCGCGAGATCGCCCGCGTCCACCAGGGCGAGTTCCGCCTGACCGCCAACCAGAACGTGGTCATCGCCGGCGTGCCGGCGGCGCAGCGCGCGCTCATCGACGCGCTGGTCGTGGAGCATGCGCTGGACCTGGAAAACAACGCGCCCACCGCCACCGCGCGCACTGCGGTGGCATGCGTGGCGCTGCCGACCTGCGCGCTGGCCATGGCCGAGGCCGAGCGCTACCTGCCCGGCTTCCTCGCCGCGCTGGAACCGCTGCTGGCCCGGCATGGGCTGCGCGAGGCGCCGATCCTGCTGCGCGTGTCCGGCTGCCCCAACGGCTGCTCGCGTCCGTACCTGGCCGAGATCGCCCTGGTCGGCCGCGCACCGGGCCGCTACAACCTGTTCCTCGGCGGCGACCACCGCGGCCAGCGCCTGAACACGCTGTACCGCGACAACGTCACCGAGGCGCAGATCCTGCAGGCACTGGAACCTCTGCTGGCGCGTTATGCCAGCGACCGCGAGGCCGGCGAGCGCTTCGGCGACTTCCTGCACCGCAGCGGGCTGGTCGAACTGCCGCCCTACCCCACCCACCGCCAGATTGCCGTGGAACTGCACGCATGAGCGCCCTGCCCCTGTCTTCCCGCGACCCCGCAAGCACTGCCGCCACCGAGGACGTCGCCACGCTCGACGCGCGGCTCGAGGCGATGGACGCAACCGCGCGCGTGCGCTGGGCATTGCAGCACCTGCCGGGCACACACGTGCTGTCCTCGAGTTTCGGCGCACAGTCGGCGGTGACCCTGCACCTGCTCAGCCGCCAGCAGCCGGACATCCCGGTGATCCTGATCGACACCGGCTACCTGTTCCCGGAAACCTACCGCTTCGCCGACACGCTCACCGAGCGCCTGGGCCTGAACCTGAAGGTGTACCGTCCGCTGGTCAGCCGCGCGTGGATGGAGGCCCGCCACGGCCGCCTGTGGGAGCAGGGCCTGGTCGGCATCGAGCAGTACAACAACCTGCGCAAGGTCGAGCCGATGAAACGCGCCCTGGACGAACTGCAGGCCGCCACCTGGTTCACCGGCCTGCGCCGCAGCCAGTCGGCCGGCCGTGCCGCCACGCCGGTGCTGCAGCGTCGCGATTCGCGCTGGAAGGTCAACCCGATCGCCGACTGGAGCGACCGCGACGTGTGGCAGTACCTCAAGCAGCATGACCTGCCCTACCACCCGCTGTGGGAACAGGGCTATGTCTCCATCGGCGACTACCACACCACCCGCCGCTGGGAGCCGGGCATGCGCGAGGAAGACACCCGCTTCTTCGGCCTCAAGCGCGAGTGCGGGCTGCACGAGATGTGAGCACTACAGGCGGGCAATGGTGCCCGCAAGGGACGCTGGGGGCAGCCGCCGTGTGGGCGTTGCCCACCTGGAGCGGGCTCAGCAGAGCGCGGCTTCCTGCTGCTCCCAGAACGCCAGCAACCCGCGCAGCCCCGGCGTATCGCCGGCGTGTGCCAGGTCCTCTTCCAGATAACGCGCTTCCTGTTGCCACTGGCGGCTGCTCAACTGCAGCAGCACGCTGCCGTCGGTACGCGCACAGCCCATATGCCACTGCATGAAATGCAACTGCTGCACCGGCCCGTCCTGCAGCACGTCCAGTTCGACATGCATGCGCGACTCGCGGATGCGTGCGTAGATCCGTTCCACGCCGGCGTCCGGCCCTTCGAAATACTGGAAGAAGCGCTGGCCGTCGTAGAGCAGCACGCCGGTGACGCCTTCCATGCTGTTGTGTGCGCGCGCGTCGACCAGCAGGTGGTCGAGGTCGGCCGGGGTCAACCCGGCCACGGCGGTACTGGTGTAGGCCACGGCCCGGTGCGTCATCTGCGGTTCCCTGCTCCGTCCCTGGTCGCGCAAGCATGACACAGGTCTCCCGCCGCCGGTGGCCCGGCAGCGGGAACCGTGGCGTCAGTAGCGATAATCCAGCTTCAACCAGAGCGTGCGGCCGGGCTCGTTGATCCGCACCGGGTCGGCGGGGAAGCCGAAGTCGGCGCTGCCGGCCAGGTTCAGGTGCTCGGCATAGGCGCGGTCGAACAGGTTGTCCACGCCGGCACTGGCCCGCAGGCCGTCGCTGATGCGGTAGGCGGCATTGAGCGACAGCGTGGCGAAACCGGCGCTCGGGCCGAGATCACGCGCGACCACGTTGCCTTCGTCCTGCGCCACCCGGTCCTGCCCGGCGACCACCCGCAGCAACGCCCCGGTCGACCAGCGCGCGTGTTCCCAGGACGCGCTGAAACGGCCTTCCAGCGGCGGGATCTGCGGTAGCGGCCGCTGCTCGTCGCGGTTCTCGCCCCAGGCATAGGCCAGCGTGCTGCCCAGCTTCAGGCCCTGTGCCGGCCGCCATTCCAGCCCGGCCTCGGCGCCGGCGATGCGCGCATCGACATTGCCCGCACGCGTGCTGCTGCCCATCATGCCGCCGCTGCGGTAGGTGAACAGGATGTAGTCCTGCAGGCGCCCCGCGTACGCCGACACCCAGGCATCGAGCGTGCGCCCGCGGAACTGCAGGCCGAGGTCGAGCTGGGTGGTCTTCTCCGGCTTCACCCCGGCGAAAGCGTTGACGCTGCCGGCCGGGCCGGCGTCGGCCGAGAACAACTCCCAGTAGTCGGGCATGCGCTCGCTGTGGCCGAGCCCGGCATACCAGGTCCAGGCCTGGCCGTGATCGCGCTCGTAGCGCAGGAAGCCGCTGCCCAGCGTCTGCTCGCGCGTCTGCCCGGCGGTGGGGTTGGGCATGGACATCATCCCGCTGGTCAGGCGCAGGTCCTTGGCCTGCGCCTTGTCCACCCGCAACCCACTCACCCAGCGCCGCGGCGTGTCCTCGCCGAAGGTCAGCTCGGCGAATGCGCCGGTGTTGCTGAGTTCGGCATCGCGGGTCCACGGCATCTGCCTCCAGGTGTCGCGGCCCATGCCCTTGCGCTTGCGGTGGCGGCTGTCCTGGGCGTCGATGCCGGCGACGATGGCCACGTCCTGCCAGCGCCACTCCGAGGCGATGCGGCCGCCGCTGGTGCGCCGTGCCACGTTGGACGCCATCGGCATCGGCATGCTGCCGTTCGGGTTGGGCGTGCGCAGCGTGTAGTTGTCCATCAGGTGGTCGGCCTCGTTGTAATACAGGCTGGCCTGCAGCTTGTCCCATGCCCCCGGCAGGTTGCCGCGCTCGAAACGCAGGCCGTAGCTGCTGCGCTTGAACGCCGCCCCGTCCATGCCACGGCCGGCGTAGCGGGCCAGGGCATCGCCGGTACCGGCATTGAGTTCGACCACCGTGTCGGCATCCGGCGTCCAGCCGACGGCGACATCGGCGTTCCACTTGCGCCAGCGCGACGGCACCACCTCGCCATTGCCGTCGCGGTAGTCGCCAGACTCGGAGCGGTTGCCGTTGACCCGCACGTAGCCCGGGCGGCTGCCGAAGCTGGCGTCGAGCATCTGGTCGTTGCGGCTGTTGGAGCCGCCCAGCGCACTGGCCTGCAGCTCCATGCCCGGTGCGTCGAAGCGTGGCATGTCGCGCTCGAAGCGCACCGTGCCGGCCGAAGCGCCGGCCCCCCAGCGCACGCTCTGCGGCCCCTTGATGACGGTCAGCCGGTCATAGGTTTCCGGCGCGATGTAGGACAGCGGATTGTCCATGCGCGAGGGACAGGCGCCGAGCAGATTGCCGTCGTTGGTGAGGATGTTCAGCCGCGAGCCGGACATGCCGCGCAGCACCGGGTCGCCATTGGTGCCACCGTTGCGGATAGCGGAGAAACCGGGAACGGTCTTGAGGTAGTCGGCGCCATCGCTGGCGGGCACCGGCTGCCGCGGCAGGCGCGGGTCGGTAACCCAGTTCAGCGGCGAGGACGGCGCGGCGTTGGTCACGACCAGGGTGTCCAGGGTCTTGATCGAATCGGGCTCGTCGGCGTGCGCGAGCAGGGGAAACAGCGCCAGGCAGACGCAGGCGGCCAGGCACGCCGGGGCGCCCGGCGTACGGGAAACGGGATACATGGAATTCTCCGGTACGACATGCCACGTGCCGCATGAAGCGACAGGCAGCGGGAAAAAGGGGATCTGTCGTCAGGAGAACAACGGCGGCCCGCGCGCCGGATGCGCCGGCCAGCGCAGGCCGGCATTGAACAGCGAGGCGCGCAGCGGCTGCGGCGCGATGTGGTACAGCAGCGGTGCCAGCAGGAGCAGCACCGCCAGCCACGGCAGCAGCCGCGACGCCATGGTGCAGTAGTCGCATGCCTCGCCATGGGCGGCGTGCGGATCAGGCGCAGGGGCCTTGCCCGTGGTGCCGGCGGCGGCACCGGCATGGCCGGCATGCGCGTCCCTCGCAGGCGGCATGTCCTGCGTCCCGCCGGGCATGGCCATGGCCGGCATCGCATGCGCCATGGACGCATGCGCACCCCGCACGGCCTGCATCCCGCGGCTCACCACCGGCGCCAGCGCCATCAGCAGCGCGGCTGCCAGCGCGAGCAGCAACATCCAGCGGTGCATGTGCGGGGATCGGATCACACTCCGATTTTAAGACCCCGCCGCGGCCGTCCATGTGCGACACATCGCCGCAGGGCTAGCGGGCAACGCCCGGCCCGGTGGCATCGCCGGTGCGGGCCGCCGGGCGCCACGCCCCGCCAGGCCGCACGATCCTGGTGCGCATCGACGCAGCTGGCGCGCCCGGCATCCGCGGCCGGTCGCCGGCCTCAATTGGTGATGGTCTGGGTCAGTTCTTCCCAGCTCGGCGGTACCGGCCAGTCGGCCGCCTGGTTGCCGTCCAGCACGCGCCGCAGGTCGCGCTTGTCGATCTGCGGGGCCAGCACGTGCACCAGCTCCAGTGCGTAGTCGCGCAGCACGCGGTCGCGCGGCAGCACTGCCCACGCGGTGCACTCGGGAATCGCCGATGGCGCCGGCCAGGCGCGCAGGTCGCCGTCGCCGGCGCTGACCGCCATCTCCGCCAGCAGCCCCACGCCCAGGCCGGCGCGCACATAGGTCTTGATCAGGTCGGCGTCGAGCGCGGTCAGGGCCAGGTCCGGCTCCAGGCCATGGGTGGCGAAGGCGCGGCGCAGCGAGGAACTGGGCCGGGTCGAGGATTCGTAACTGATCAGCGGATGGGCGGCCAGCGCGGCCATGTCCGGCAGCTTGCCGGCACGGTCGAGCGCATGGCCCTTGGGCACCAGTACCAGCCGCCGCCAGCGGTACAGCGGCACCGCGATGCCGGTACTGGGTTCGCCGCCGGCGGTGCTGACGATGGCGATGTCGGCGTCGCCCTGGCTGAGCAGGTCCAGCGCATCGCTCTCGGCTGCCTGCTGCAGGTGCACGCTGACCTGCGGATAGGCCTGCTTGATCCGCGCCACCGCCGGCGGCAGCACGAAGCGCGCCTGGGTATGGGTGGTGGTCAGTACCAGCTGGCCGTGGCTCTCGCGGCGCTGGTTGGCGGCGTAGGTGCGGATGTTGTTGGCTTCGGCCAGCACCAGCCGCGCCCGCGCGATCACTTCCGCGCCGGCCGGGGTCACCGACTCCAGGCTGCGCCCCTTGCGCACGAACAGCAGGAAGCCCAGCTCGTCCTCCAGCTGCTTGAGCTGCTTGGACAGCCCCGGCTGGGTGGCGTGCACGCGCGTGGCCGCCAGCGTAATGTTCAGCTCGGCATCGGCGATTGCCACCAGGTAGCGCAGTTGGGTAAGGGTCATCGAGGGTCGGGGCGGTGGCTCGGCGGGGACCGGTCCACTGTAGGTCAGATCGCACGACCCACTTATAACCGAAAGTAATTTGATAGGCGGGGCAAGTCATTTCCGGGGTCCGCGGGGCGGGACTACGGTCAGCATCCCTGCCACGACCGCCGCTCCTGCCACCTTGGACGCCCCCCTGTTCCCGCTGTTCGCCGATCTCAACGGCCGCGCCGTGCTGGTTGTCGGCGGTGGCGCGGTGGCCGGGCGCAAGGTCGAGGCGCTGCTGCACGCCGGGGCGCGGCCCCGGGTCGGTGCGCCGCACCTGTCGCCGGCACTGCGGGAGCTGGCCGAGGCCGGCCGCATCGACTGGCTGCCCGGCCTGTTCGACACGCGCTGGCTGGCCGAAGACGTGTGGCTGGTGGTCGCCGCCACCGATACGGCCACGGTGAACCAGGCGGTCGCCCGCGCGGCCGAGGCGCAGCGGTTGTTCGTGAACGTGGTCGACGACGCGCAGCTGTCGCGCTTCCACGTGCCGGCCGTGGTCGAACGCGGCGCCCTGCAGATCGCCATCTCCAGCGGCGGCGCCGCGCCGATGGTGGCGCGGCATGTCCGCCGCCGGCTGGAAGAGCTGTTCGATGGCGCCTGGGGCCAGCTGACCGCACTGGCCGGGCGCCACCGCCCCGCCATCCGCGCGCGCTTCCCGGACACCGCCGCACGCCGCCGCTTCTTCGACCGCCTGCTCGACGGCCCGGTGCTGGAGCTGCTGCGCCGCCATCGCCCTGCCGACGCCGAATCCGCGCTGCGGCAGGCGATGGCCGACGAACCGCCGGCAGCGGCCGGCTCGGTGGTGCTGGTCGGTGCCGGTTCCGGCGACCCCGGCCTGCTCACCCTGGCCGCATTGCGCGCGCTCAACCAGGCCGACGTGATCCTGCACGACCGCCTGGTCAGCGCCGAGGTGCTGCAGCTCGCCCGCCGCGACGCCGACCGCATCGAAGTCGGCAAGTCCGCGCGCGGCCACAGCACCCGCCAGGAGCATATCCACGCACTGATGCTGGAACACGCCCGCGCCGGTCGCCGCGTGGTACGACTCAAGGGCGGCGATGCCTTCGTGTTCGGCCGCGGTGGCGAGGAGCTGCAGTTCCTGCGTGCGCACGGCATCGCCTACGAGGTGGTGCCGGGCATCACCGCGGCACTGGCCTGCGCCGCGCACGCCGGCATCCCGCTCACCCACCGCGACCACGCCCAGCAGCTGCGCCTGGTCACCGCGCATTGCCGCGATTCACTGGACACGCTCGACTGGCGCGCGCTGGCCGCGCCGCGGCAGACCCTGGTGTTCTACATGGGCGTGGCCGCGCTGGCGCAGATCCAGGCGCGCCTGCTCGAAGCCGGGCTGCCCGCCGCCACGCCGTTCGCGCTGGTGGAGAACGGCTCGCGCCCGGGCCAGCGGGTGGTCAGCGGACACCTGCGGCAACTGGCAGATGCCGCCACCACGCACGCGGTGCAGTCGCCGGCGCTGCTGGTCGTCGGCGAGGTGGCCGCGCTGGCGAACGAACTGCACTGGTACGGCCAGGCGCCGCTGCCAGCCGCTCCCCGCACATCCTCACTTTCAGCAAAGACGCCGGCGGCCACACTGGCCGACGCCGCCTGATTCCTTCCAGGAGATCCCCATGGCCATCTACAGCAACATCCTCGACACCGTCGGCAATACCCCGGTGGTCAAGCTCAACCGCCTGGCGCCGGCCGGGGTGGACGTCTACGTCAAGGTCGAGTCGTTCAACCCCGGTGGCTCGGTCAAGGACCGACTGGCGCTGGCGATCGTGCTCGACGCCGAAAAGCGCGGCGTGCTCAAGCCCGGCGACACCATCGTCGAGGCCACGTCGGGCAACACCGGCGTGGCCCTGGCCATGGTCGCGGCCGCGCGCGGCTACAAGTTCGTGGCGGTGATGACCGAGACCTTCTCGGTGGAACGCCGCAAGGCGATGCGCGCATACGGCGCCAAGGTGATCCTGACCCCGGCCGCGGCACGTGGCACCGGCATGGTGGAAAAGGCGAAGGAACTGGCCGCCAGGCACGGCTGGTTCCTGGCCAGCCAGTTCGCCAACCCGGCCAATCCGGCCTACCACCGCAACACCACCGCCGCCGAGATCCTGCGCGACTTCGCCGGCAAGCGGCTGGACTACTTCGTCAGCGGCTGGGGCACCGGCGGCACCCTGACCGGCGTGGGCGAGGTGCTGAAGCTGGCGCGCCCGGACACCCGCATCATCGCCACCGAGCCGGCCGGCGCGGCGCTGCTCAAGGGCGACGAGTGGAAGCCGCACAAGATCCAGGGCTGGACCCCGGACTTCCTGCCGGACGTGCTCAACCGCAACGTCTACGACGCGCTGTACACGGTGCAGGACGAACGCGCGATCGAGACTTCGCGCCGGCTGGCCGCCGAGGAGGGCATCTTCGTCGGCATCTCCTCCGGCGCCACCGCCGCCACCGCGCTGGAGGTCGCCGCCACCGCACCGGCCGGCTCGGTGATCCTGGCCATGCTGCCCGATACCGGCGAACGCTATTTCTCCACCCCGCTGTTCGCCGACATCAACGAAGGCAGCGACGACGACTGGCTGGCCGGCCTGCCGTAACCCCGCGCTCCACACGCCGCCCTCTCCTCTGCACAAGGCCGCCCCCGGGCGGCCTTGCTGCTTGCCGGGCACCGCGTCGCAGCCGCGGAGACGCGTGTTCCTCAGACTTTGCCGCGGGCCGGCGCAAGCCGTGCATCCGTCACGTTTTGCTCATATACGGAAAGGGAAGATCACGGGCATGAACATCGACATCTGGCACGGCGACATCACCACCCTCGACGTGGACGCCATCGTCAACGCGGCCAACGAGAGCCTGCTCGGCGGCGGCGGTGTCGACGGCGCGATCCACAGCGCGGCCGGGCCGGGCCTGCTGGCCGAATGCGCGCGCCTGCCGGAACTGCGCCCGGGCGTGCGCTGCCCGCCGGGCGAGGTCCGCGCCACCGCCGGCCATGCGCTGCCGGCGCGTCATGTGTTCCACGCCGTCGGCCCGGTCTGGCACGGCGGCCAGCGCGACGAAGCCGCCCTGCTCGCCAACTGCTACTGGCAATCGCTGCGGCTGGCCGAGCAGATGCGACTTGAATCGATCGCCTTCCCGGCGATCAGCTGCGGCGTCTACGGTTACCCCATGCACCAGGCCGCCGCCATCGCCGTCACCGAAACGGTGACCTGGCAGAAGAGCCACGCGCGGCCGGTGCGCATCGTGCTGGTGGCCTACAACACCGCCACCTTCAAGGCCTACCAGCAGGCACTGGCCGTTGCCGCCCAGGCACATGTGGCGGTGGCCATGGACGATCATCCGCTGCCATCGTTCGCGCGTTAGCGGCGCGCGGGCCGCCAGTCACGCTGCGGGCCTGCATACATGGAAACGCCGGCACAGGGCCGGCGTTTCCACATCCATCACGGGCAGCGGCCGGTCAGCCTTCCCACTTGCCCAGCGCCGCCAGGCCGTTTTCCCGGGCACGCTCGTACACGGTCTTCTGCGCGGCCTCGTAGTTGCCCTTCATGTCCTTGGCCCACAGCTTCAAGGCGGCCTGCTGCATGGCGCGGCCGTAGGAGAAGCTCAGCGGCCACGGCAGCTTGTCGAGCTGGTTCATGGCGTTCAGGTGCGCGGTGGACTGCTCGTCGCTCTGGCCGCCGGACAGGAACACCACGCCCGGCAGGATCGCCGGCACGGTGCTCTTCAGGCACATCACGGTGGCTTCGGCCACTTCCTCGACATCGGCCTGCTCGTCGCAGTCCTTGCCGGAGATGACCATCGAGGCCTTCAGGATGGTGCCTTCCAGCAGCACGTTCTGCTGGTACAGCGCGTCGAACAGCGAGCGCAGGGTGGCTTCGGTGACTTCGTAGCAGGTCTCGATGTCGTGGTCGCCGTCCATGATCACTTCCGGCTCGACCATCGGCACCAGGCCGCATTCCTGGCACAGCGCGGCGTAGCGGGCCAGCGCGTGGGCGTTGGACTCGATGCAGGTGCCCGACGGGATGCTCTCGCCGATGTTGATGACCGCACGCCACTTGGCGAAGCGCGCGCCCAGCTTGTAGTACTCCTGCAGGCGCTCGCGCAGGCCGTCCAGGCCTTCGGTGACCAGTTCGCCCGGGCAGCCGGCCAGCGGGTGCGCGCCCTTGTCGACCTTGATGCCCGGGATCATGCCGTGGTCGGCCATGTACTTGGCGAACGGCACGCCGTCGCGGGTGCTCTGGCGGATGGTTTCGTCGTACAGGATCGCGCCGGAAATGTGCTCGTTGAGCTTGGGCGTGGTCAGCAGCAGCTCGCGGTAGGCACGGCGGTTCTCTTCGGTGTTCTCGATGCCGACGCTGGCGAAGCGCTTGGCGATCGTGCCGGTGGATTCGTCGATGGCGATGATGCCCTTGCCCGGGGCGACCATGGCCTGGGCGGTTTCAGCCAGCAGTTCGATGCTCATGAAGTTCCTGTGACGGGGTGCGGGAAAACCCGGATTATAGCCCGCGGCCGTCGTTGGCCGGCCGTGAGGACGCACTGGAACCGGTTTCAATCCACCCGCCAGGACAATTCCTGTCCACCGCGGTCACGCACGGGCCACCGTGGTGGCCCGTGCAGGCATGTCGGTCAGAGTTCGCCCAGTCCGCTGGCGCGGCCGTCATTGCCGACTTCGAGCAGGCGCAGGGTGTTGGTGGCACCGTGGGTTTCCATGTGCTCGCCGCTGGTGAAAACGACGCGGTCACCGGCCTGCAGCAGGCCGGCCTCGACCAGCAGGCGGATGCTGCCGCGCGCGGCTTCGCGCGGGGTGAAGCCACGGCTGTCGAAGTTGATCGGGAACACGTCGCGCATCAACGCCATCTGCCGGCGTGCGCCATCGTGGCGGGTCACCGCGAACACCGGCGCCTTGGCGCGGAACCGCGACAGGTAACGCGCGGTGCCGCCGGACTCGGTCATCGCCACGATCGCGCGCACGCCCACGTGCTGGGACAGGAACATGGTGGCCATGGCGATGGCCTGGTCGGCGCGCTCCAGGTTGCGCGGCGAGGCGTTGAAATCGGTGTCGATCTGGAACTGGCGTTCGGCACCGAGGCAGATGCGCGCCATCGCCTCGACCGCCTTGACCGGATAGGCGCCGGCGGCGGTCTCGGCCGACAGCATCACCGCGTCGGTGCCGTCGATGACCGAATTGGCCACGTCCAGCACTTCAGCGCGGGTCGGGATCGGGCTTTCGACCATCGACTGCAGCATCTGCGTGGCGGTGATCACCACCTTGTTCTGCGCCAGCGCGGCCTTGATGATCTTCTTCTGCAGGCCCGGCAGTTCGGCGTCGCCGATTTCCACGCCCAGGTCGCCGCGCGCGACCATCACCACGTCGCTGGCCTCGACGATCTCCTCCAGGTTCTCGATCGCCTCGGTACGTTCGATCTTGGAGACCAGCGCCGCATCGCAGCCATGCTGGCGGGCAATGGCGCGGGCGTCGTTCATGTCCTGCGCGTTGCGGCAGAACGAGACGGCGATGAAGTCCACGCCGATCTTCGCCACGATGCCGATCAGCTCCTTGTCGCGTTCGGTCAACGCGCCCAGCGACAGGCCGCCGCCCTGCTTGTTCAGGCCCTTGCGGTCGGACAGCACGCCGTCGTTGAGCACGGTGTTGATGATGCGCTCGCCCTGCACCTCCACCACCTGCAGCTGCATCAGGCCATCGTCCAGCAGCAGCACGTCGCCCGGGCCCACGTCCTGCGGCAGGCCGAGGTAGCTCACGCCCACCTGGGTGGCATCGCCGGGCGCCGCGTCGGCCTTGGCGATCAGGTCGAAGCGGTCACCGGCCTTGAGCTGCACCTTGCCTTCGGCGAAGCGCTCGATGCGGATCTTCGGGCCCGGCAGGTCGGCCAGGATGCCCACTTCCACGCCGACCCGGTTCGCGGCGGCACGCACTTCGGCGGCGCGCTTGGCCTGGCCGGACGGATCACCATGGGAGAAGTTCAGGCGCACCACGTTGACACCGGCGCGGAACAGATCGTCGAGCACGCCCGGCGCATCGGTGGCCGGTCCGAGGGTGGCGAGGATCTTGGTGCGGCGCTGGCGTTCGATCATGGTGCAAAAACTCCCTGAAAGGCCGCCGAAATTAGCATATCCAGTGCATGACAACGATGTCGCATACGATTTCAGAAGACACTTTCCACGCTGTCCCGCAGACAGCGCGGACAGCATGTCCGGACATCGCCATCACCCTGCACCGCGCTGTCGCCAACCAAGCAACAACCAGACACGCACGAGTCTCGACTTGTCGGCATGGGACAGCCCGGCGGCCAGTCAGGACAACGCGACGGCAACGACCGGCACATGCGACGGACCGGTTGCGGCTGTCGCCCGCCGGCGCGCATGCACGGCGCGCGCGGCTTCAGCGTACGCAGCGCTCCGCCCGCCGCTGCGGTGGCGTCAGCGCGACAGCAGCCGCGCCAGCTCGGCGGGCGTGCCGGCCAGCGAACCGGCCCCGGCAGCGCTCAGTTCCTCGCGGCCGCCGAAGCCCCACAGGACGCCGACGTTGCGCATGCCATGGTGGCGCGCGCCCTCGATGTCCATGCGCCGGTCGCCGATCATCCAGCACTGCGCGGGCGCCAGCGACAACCGCTGCAGCGCTTCGGCGATCAACTCCGGCTTGTGGCTGCGCACGCCGTCGGCGGTGGCACCGATAACGTCCTCGAAACAGCCGCCGAACGGCAGGTGCTCCACGATCCGCCGCGCGTGCGGCTCGTTCTTGGCCGTGACCACCGCCAGCCGGTGGCCGGCGGCATGCAGCCCCTGCACCACCTCGCCGATGCCGGCATAGACGTCATGTTCCTGCCAGCCGTGCAGTTCGAAGCGTTCGCGATACAGCGCCACCGCCTGTTCGACGCGCTGCGCATCGCCGAACAGCGGGGTGAAGCTGGTGCGCAGCGCCGGTCCGATCCAGCGGCGCAGCTCGGCCGGCGGCGGCACCGGCTGCTGCATCCGCTCCAAACCGTAGGCCACGCAGCGGGTGATGCCGACGGCCGAATCGATCAGCGTGCCGTCGAGATCGAAGAACAGCACATCGCGGCTCACGCCCCGCGGGCCTCCAGCGCCGCTACCGCCGGCAGGGTCTTGCCCTCGAGGAACTCCAGGAACGCGCCGCCGCCGGTGGAGATGTAGCTGACCTTGTCGGCGATGCCGTACTTGTCCACCGCGGCCAGGGTGTCGCCACCGCCGGCGATGGAGAATGCGCTGGACGCGGCGATGGCGCGGGCCAGCGCTTCGGTGCCCTTGCCGAAGGCATCGAACTCGAACACACCGACCGGGCCGTTCCACACCACGGTGCCGGCCCTGGCGATCAGCGCGGCGTACTGCGCGGCGGTCTGCGGGCCGATGTCCAGGATCATGTCGTCGGCGCCCACCGCATCGACCGCCTTGATGGTGGCCGGCGCATCGGCGGCAAAGGCCGGGGCCACGACCACGTCGACCGGCAGCGGGATCTCGGCACCGCGCGCCCGGGCGGCCGCGTCGATGCTGCGGGCCGTTTCCAGCAGGTCGTTCTCGACCAGCGACTTGCCCACGCCATGGCCCTCGGCGGCGATGAAGGTGTTGGCGATGCCGCCGCCGACGATCAGCTGGTCGACCTTGCCGACCAGGCTGGAGAGCAGCTCGAGCTTGGTCGAGACCTTGGAGCCGGCGACGATCGCCAGCAGCGGCCGCGCGGGGTTGGCCAGCGCCTTGTCCAGCGCATCCAGCTCGGCCATCAGCAGCGGGCCACCGGCGGCGACCGGGGCGAAGCGGATCACGCCATGGGTCGAGGCCTGCGCACGGTGCGCGGTACCGAAGGCATCCATCACGAACACGTCGCACAGCGCGGCGTACTTCTTCGACAGGGCTTCGTCATCCTTGCCCTCGCCCACGTTCATGCGGCAGTTCTCCAGCAGCACGATCCTGCCCGGGGCCACGTCCACGCCGTCCACCCAGTCCTTGACCAGCGGCACCTCGACACCCAGCAGCTGGGACAGGCGCGCGGCCACCGGCGCCAGCGAGTCGGCCTCGCTCCACACGCCTTCCTTCGGTCGCCCAAGGTGCGAGGTCACCAGCACGGCGGCGCCCTTCTCCAGCGCCAGCTTCAGGGTCGGCAGCGAGGCGGTGATGCGCTGTTCGGAGGTGATCGTGCCGTTGTCGTCGATCGGCACGTTGAGATCCTGGCGGATCAGGACACGCTTGCCGGAAAGATCAAGGTCGGTCATGCGAACGATGGACATGGGCAATTCTCTGGCTTCTCGGGAAGGAGTGGGGGACGTCGTGGAGCCGCCGGCCATGGCACGGCATGCCGGGCTGGGAACGTCGGTCCCGGCGGCGCGGCTGGCCGATGCGGCAGTCCACCCTGGCCGCCTCGTGCCCCGGTCAACCCGCAGGCGCTTGCCGGCGGGGTCGAACTGGGCCATGCGGACGATGGACAGGGCGGGTCGGCTCCGGAAGACTGTCGGTAAACCGTGATTCTCGCCCGCCCCCGCTGGCGGGGCAAACCCGAGGTACGCCCGATGCCGACGCGCCTGCCGCAACCGGAACTGTCCAGCCTGCGCCTGCGCCTGCGCGAACCGCGCGAGGACGATGCGCCGGCCCTGTTCGCCATCCACAGCGATCCGCAGGTGATGCGCTACTGGAGCTGTCCGGCCTGGACCCGGCCGGCCCAGGCCGAGCAGAAGCTGGCCGAGATCCGCCGCCAGAGGCGCGAACTGGACATCCTGGTCTGGGCCATCGCCGATGCACGCAGCGACCTGCTCATCGGCAGCAGCGCGGTGTTCGCGATGAACCTGGAGCAGGGTCGCGCCGAGATCGGCTACAGCCTGCATCGCGACTGGCAGGGGCGCGGGCTGGCCAGCGAGGCGCTGCGCATGATCCTGCGCCATCTGTTCGACGGCATGGGCCTGCGCCGGATCGAAGCCGACATCGACCCGCGCAACCTGGCCTCGTGCCGGCTGGTCGAAAGGCTGGGCTTCGTCCGCGAAGGCACGCTGCGCGAACGCTGGCAGGTCAACGGCGAATGCGCCGACAGCGCGCTGTACGGACTGCTGCGGCGGGACTTCATCGACCCGCAGGCCGCGTACGCGCAGGGGCATGCCGGGGTGCCTGCCCGCTGAGGCCCACCGCGGCAGACGGAACGCCCGCGGTGTCCACCTCAGCCGTTCGCGGGGCGGGCGCCGCGCAGCAGGCTGATCGCAAAGCCGGCCACCGCCAGCGCGCCGGCCACCAGCACCGCCCACAGCAGCAGGCTCTTCCAGTCGCGTACCGGTGCCGCCGGCGCATAGGCCTTGTCGCCTGCGCTTACCGCGCCTTCGCCGAGACGCGCCACCGTCGGCTGCCACTGCGCGCCGTTGCGCGCACGCAGCGCAGCCAGCATCGGCTCCAGGCTGCTTTCGCGGGTGGCCGCCCGCGCGTTGCCGGCAACCAGCCGATACGGTGCGCGGCCCTGGGCCAGGAACACCACGCTGCCCGGCCGGTAGCCCAGTTTCAGGGTCGGCGCGGGCGTGCCGGCCACGGCCGGTTCGGCCTGCAGCTGCCAGTCGCGGTCACTGGTTTCCTGCCCGAGCTGCAGCGGTGCCGAGGCCTGCCGGCGCCCGCCTTCCTCCAGCGTCCAGGTGTTCCAGCCGCGGGCATGCACCTGCCAGGCCGGCTCCGCACCGGCCTGCCGGCGATCCTCGTCGCGGCTGGACACGGTCCATGCCACCGCGGTGTTGGCCGGCATCGCCACGTCCACCCGCTGCACCGGGAAACGGCCCTGGACCTGGTAGCCGAACCGGGCCGCCGGGTCGTCGCCGGGGGCCGATGCGGTCAGCTCGACCCACTGCCAATCGTCGGCGACCGCGTCGCCGGCAAGCTCGCCACGCAACGCGCGCAGCGGCGGCGCGCCTTCACGCTGCAGCGGCACCAGCCGCAGGTAACGCGACGCCGTGGGCACCGCCACGCGGTCGCTGCTCAGCTGCCGCCCCTGGTTGCGCAACCGTACCAGCCGTACTTCCGGGTCCAGCACCTGCCAGCGGCGCAGGTCATCGCTGCCCTCCAGCCGGTAGCCCAGGTCCAGCGCCGCCGGCTCGCCTTCCCATTCCACGCGCAATGCACGCACCTGCCCGGCCTGCCGTCCCAGGTCCACCAGCAATGCCGGGTCGCCCTGGCCCGCGGCGGCGGTGCCCAGCGCATTGCGCACCGACACCACGTTGCCACCGGCATCGCGCTGCACCACCACGCTCAGGTCTCCGCCCATGGTCGTGGCGGCACCGGCGGGCACGGCGAACCAGTCCAGTTCCACCTGCCGTGCCGGCCCGGCGATCGGCGTGGCCGCGGCCTGTACCGCGCTGGCCATCGGCTTGCCGTCGGCGTCGATCACCTGCACATCGCGCAGGTCGCGCCAGTACGCCGCACGGTAGACCCCGGCATCCAGCACCACGCGATACGCGCCGGCATCGGGATGCGCCGGCCGCAGCGGCCACTGCATGGCGAAATCGTCGGCTGCCTGTGCCGCCAGCGGCAGCAGCGCCATCCACCACAAACGCCTGATCATGCGGATGCCTCCTCCGGTTGCGGGTCGTTGCCACGGTGGCGCGGCGGGGCCGGCGCCAGCCAGCCGACCAGCGTGCACAGCAGTCCGTAGGCGATGAAGGCACCGATGCCCAGCAGGTCGCCCAGGTTGGCGCGGTCGATCAGCAGCAGCTTGGCCAGTACCACGCCCATCAGGATCGCACCGGCCAGCCACACGGCCCATTGCCCGCGGCGCGAGCCGCTTACCCAGCCGATCACGCCCAGCAGGCTCCACACCACGGTCAGGCTGGTCTGCGCCAGGCTGGTGTCGATCAGGCGGCCATTCCAGTCGATGCCGCCCCAGTGATGCACGGCGCGCAGGGTGATGGTGCTGACCAGCAGCAGCGCCGCCAACGGCAGCAGCCCCCGGCGCAGCCCGGCCAGCCGCGGGCCCGCATCGGCTGACCACAGCACCATCGCCGCCAGCACCAGCACCGCCAGTTGCGCCAGGTCCAGCGGGTTGAGCAGCGCGATCCACGGCAACGGCGCCGCAGCCCCGGCGCTGGCCAGCGAGACCAGCCACCACAGGCCCAGCACCGCGAAGATCGCCGCCTGCAGGACCGGCCGGTAGCGGTCGAACGCGGCACCCAGCGGCTGCGCCAGCCAGCGCCAGCGGTGGATCGATATCGCCGCCAGCAGCAGCCACGGCAGCGCCAGCAGCATCCCGACCCAGCCCCCGGCCAGTTCGAAGCGCGTGCCCAGGTGCCAGGACAACAGCGACAGCACCGTCGGCCACAGCAGCCACCAGGCAAGCTGCGCCGCGCCGGCGATGGCATCGCCCGCCGCGCGCAGGCACAACAGGCTGCGCAGGCCCAGCGCGGCGAACAGCGGCCAGGCCCAGGCACCATGGCCGGCAAACGGCTGGCCGTATGCGCCGAGCTGCAGGAACGCCAGCGGGAACGCCAGTACCAGGCACCCCAGCGTGGTCAGCGACAGTGCCAGCGCCGGCCGGCGGCGGTGCACCTCGGCCGCCAGCCAGCCGCTCACGCCCAGCAGCAGCAGCATCGCGTGCAGGACGCTGCGCGGCTCCACGAAGCGCGCGATCTCGGTACCGGCATTGCCCATCCACCAGGCCAGGCCCCAGGCATAGGCGATCACGGCCAGCAGCCTGTTGCCGGCGCCGCGGTGCAGCCACGCGCTGGCGAAACCGGCCAGCGCGACCAGCAGCGCGCCCATGAAAGTCGCGTTGGCGACGGCGTGCCCGGCACCGCCAGGGATGGCATGGGCGCCCGCGATGCCCACCGCCAGCGCGAATGCCGCCGCCAGCTGCAGGCCGATGCCGGTCCAGCGCGCCAGCCGGCGCTGCTGCATCAGGCCCAGCCAGACCAGGCCGGCGCCTTCCAGCGCGAAGACCGAGGCCGTGGCCTGCGCCGACAGCGCCAGCGGCACCGCCAGCGTGGCGAAGCCCACCGCCAGGATGGCATGCCCCTGCGCCAGCAGATGCAGCCGCTCGCGGCGCCACAATGCACGCGCCAGCACCGCATAGACCACCGCCACGCCGAGCGCGCACAGTGCCAGCGGCATTCGCTCGCCCTCCAGCAGGGCGGCCTGCAGCGAGAACGCCACCAGCGGCGTGCCGAACAGCAGGCAGCCATCGATGCGCGCCCCGCCCGGGGTCGCCGCCTTGCGTGCATGGAGCAGCGGCAACAACAGGTAGAACGCGAAGAACAGCAGCAGGAACGGCTCGGTGCTGGCGAACTTGGCCGGCGCGTAATCGAGCACGCCCCAGAACGTGCCGATGCCCCAGGTGAAGACGAAACCAAGCAGGTTGAGGATGCGCCACGGCCGTACCCAGGCGATGGCGAAGATGCCGGCGTTGAGCAGCGCGTAGTACGAGAACAGGCCGACATGGTTGCCGCTGCCATCGGACAGCCAGACCGGCGCCATGAACCCGGCCAGCACGCCGAGGATGGCCAGCGTGCGCGACTCCTGCAGCACCGCCATCACGCACAGCCCGGCGATCAGCACCACGCTGATCGCGAACGCCGGCAGCGCGTCGATCAGGCCGTGGTTCTTGAACGCGGCGAACACCACCAGTAGCAGCACGCCTATCGCACCGCCCTGCAGGGCCAGCGCGAACGCACGGTGGCTCCCGCGCTTGCGCCAGGCGAACGCCAGCCCGGCCAATGCCGCCAGGCTGATGCCGGCCAGGCGGAACGCAGGCGGGAAACTGAACCAGCCGGCATCGCTGCCGTACTTGAGCAGCGCCGCCACGCCGGCCAGCAGTACCAGCATGCCGACCTTGACCGGCACGTTGCCGCGGGTGAACCACTGCCTGATGTACGCGATGCCGCGCTCGACGAGGTTCGGCCCGGCCGCTGGCGTCGTTTCCGGCGCCGGCGCAGGACCGGGAGCGCTGCGGACATGCGGCGGCGCGAGGGGTTCGCGCAGCGGCGGCAGCGGCGGCGCAACCGTGGGCGGCGATGGCTCCGGCGCATCCACCGCGGGTTCCGGCGCGGGCTCGACCGGCGCGGGCGGGAGCTCGCGTGCCTGCGGCAGGCCATGCCGCGCGTTGCCCGGATCGGCGGCGCGGCCCGCTTCGCCGGCCTGCCCGCGCGCCAGCGCGTCCTCGAGCGCGGCCACGCGCCGTTTCAGCGAGGCCACCGATACCAGCGCCATGACCAGCAGCACCGGCACCGCCAGCACCACCGCCAGCAGCAGCAACCCCAACAACACGATCTCGTCGTCCATTCGCCGTCCCTGTCACCGGAAGGTGCCACGCCACCTTCATCCACGTCCCGTCGAAACGCAAGCCGCACAACCGCTCCGACGGCGCCCTGCGCCCTGCCGCATCCGCGCCGCCGCGGGCAAAAAGAAGGGCGCCCGCGGCGCCCTTGCTTCATACCCCTGCGGTGCGGATCAGGCCGCGACCACGCGCACCATTTCCAGGCACTTGTTGGAGTAGCCCCACTCGTTGTCGTACCAGCTGACCAGCTTGACGAAGGTGGAGTCCAGCGCGATGCCGGCTTCGGCGTCGAACACCGAGGTGTGGGTCTCGCCACGGAAATCGGTGGCCACGACCTTGTCCTCGGTGTAGCCCAGCACGCCCTTCAGCGGGCCCTCGCTCTGGGCCTTCACTTCGGCGCAGATCTCGGCATAGGTGGCCGGCTTCTCCAGCTCGACGGTCAGGTCGACCACCGACACGTCCGAGGTCGGCACGCGGAAGCTCATGCCGGTGAGCTTCTTGTTGAGCTCCGGGATCACCACGCCCACGGCCTTGGCCGCACCGGTGGACGAGGGGATGATGTTCTCGAGGATGCCGCGGCCACCGCGCCAGTCCTTGTTGGACGGGCCGTCGACGGTCTTCTGGGTGGCGGTGGCGGCGTGCACGGTGGTCATCAGGCCACGCTTGATGCCCCACTTGTCGTTGATGACCTTGGCCAGCGGCGCCAGGCAGTTGGTGGTGCACGAGGCGTTGGAGATGATCGCCTGGCCGGCATAGGTCTTGTCGTTGACGCCGAACACGAACATCGGCGTGTCGTCCTTGGACGGTGCCGACATGATCACCTTCCTGGCGCCGGCATCGATGTGCTTCTGCGCCGCTTCCTTGGTCAGGAACAGGCCGGTGGATTCGATCACCACGTCGACGCCCGCCTCGTCCCACTTCAGGTTGGCCGGGTCACGCTCCTGGGTCAGGCGGATCTTCTTGCCGTTGACCAGCAGGTGGCCGCCCTCGATGGCGACATCGGCCTTGAAGCGGCCGTGCACGGAGTCGTACTTGAGCATGTAGGCCAGGTAATCCGGCTCCAGCAGATCGTTGATGGCCACGACTTCGATGTCGTTGCCGAAGTTCAACACTGCCGAGCGCAGCACGTTGCGCCCGATGCGACCGAAACCGTTGATGCCGACCTTGATTGCCATGTTCACGAACTCCTGCGGCCGCAGACCGCTGCGGCGGGGGTGGAAAGGGGGCTCATTGTAGCAGCCGGGCCCAGCGCGCTGGCCGTGGCGGCCCCGGCCCCGGCCGGCGCCGGACAGCCCGCCCACCGCTGTCCGTATCGTGAACGCGCCATGAGCGCGGACGCGGGTTTGATCCGGATCAAGGCAGGCCCCCGCCGCCACGCGGAGACTTGCGCCATCCTCACCAAGCAATGGAAACGCACCATGCGCAAGACCCCCGCCCTGCTGCTGTCCGGCCTCGCCGCCGCCCTGGTTCTGTCCGCCGCCCCCGCCATGGCGCAGTCCAAGGGTGACTGGACCCTGGGCGTCGGCGTCCACAACGTCGATCCGAAGTCCAGCGCTGGCGACCTCAACGGTTCGGCCCTGGGCCTGGGCGCCCTGCCGACCAAGGTGGACAGCAGCGTGCGTCCGACCGTGACCTTCGAGTACTTCGTCGCCAACAACGTGGGCGTTGAAGTGCTGGCCGCACTGCCGTTCCAGCACGACGTCAGCATCGACGGCGTCGGCACCGTGGGCCGCACCAAGCAGCTGCCGCCGGTGGTCTCGCTGCAGTACCACTTCGCCAACAGCAGCAAGGTCACCCCGTTCGTCGGCCTGGGCGTGAACTACACCAAGTTCTTCAGCACCGACAGCAAGGGCGCGCTGGCCGGTACCCGCCTGAAGCTGGAAGACTCGTGGGGCCTGGCCGCGCATGCCGGCCTGGACTTCGCGCTGACCAAGAAGGACGCGCTGCGCGTTGACCTGCGCTGGGCCGACATCGACACCAAGGTCAAGGTCAACGGCAACAAGCTGGGCACCGCCAACATCGACCCGCTGGTCTACGGCGTGGCCTACGTCCGCTCGTTCTGATCCCACCCTCTCCCCCGGTACCGAGGGGGAAGGGCGTTTCCCAGGGCCTGTTCATGACCTGCCGCGAGCCAAGCGCGGTGGGCTCGTGGACAGGCCCGCCACTTTCGGCACACGGCATCCGCCACCGCGCCGCTAGAATGCGGCGATGAAAATCCGCGTCCGCATCCCCCTGCTCTTCTCCGGCATCATCCTGGCCGCCGCATCCCTGACCAGCGCACCGGCCTTCGCGTGGGGCGCACAGGGCCACCGCCTTGTCGCACGCATTGCCGAAACCCGCCTGGACCCTGTCGCGAAAGCGGAAGTGGAGCGCCTGCTCGCCACTGAAAACGGCGCCACCCTGGGTGGCATCGCGCCGTGGGCCGACCAGCTGCGCGCCGAGGACCCGGGCCTGGGCAGGCGCTCGGCTGGCTGGCACTACATCAACATGGCCGAGGATGGCTGCGCCTATGACCGGCACAGGCACTGCCGCAACGGCGACTGCGTGATCGAGGCACTGAAGGCGCAGAGCGCGCGCCTGGCCGACCGCAGCCTCTCCGACGGCGAGCGCCTGCAGGCACTCAAGTTCGTCGTGCACCTGGTCGGCGACATACACCAGCCCATGCATGCCGGCTACGGCCACGACAAGGGCGGCAACACCTACCAGTTGCAGTTCAACGAGCGCGGCACCAACCTGCACTCGCTGTGGGACAGCGGCATGTTCTACGCCCTGCAGCTGGACGACGAGCACTACCTGCAGCGCCTGCAGGCGCTGCCCGCCCCGTCGGGCGTGGTTGCGCCGCAACTGCAGCGCGACGCCACGCGCTGGGCCGAACAGAGCTGCCGCATCGCCACCCGCGAGGGCATCTACCCGGCCAACCGCAAGATCGGCCAGGCCTATGCCGACACCTGGCGCCCGCTGGCCGAAGCGCAGCTGCGCCTGGCCGGCGAACGGCTGGCGGCGCTGCTCAACGAATTGCTGGACACGGCACCCGGGCAACGCTGATCGAACGGTCACCCGGCCCGGCCGGGCTCACCGGGGCGTCCGTTCGATGCGTACCCGTGCCTGTCCCTGCACGATCTCGAAAGTGAAGGCATAGGGCAGCGTCACCGGCACCTCCTGTACCTGCGCGGCACCGCTGCAATCGTCAGGCGCCGCCGGCGTGGTGCCGGCGTCAAAGCGGCAGATCGCCGCGGGCGCGAAGCGCCATTGCCGCACGGCATCGTCCGCGGCCTGCAGCAGATACCCGTTGCCCGCGTCATTGCCGGCGCCGCACTGACTGTGGCCCAGCAGCGGGAAGCTGCGCTGTACCCCGCCCTGGGCATCGACCACGACATTCAGGCAGACCGTCACCGGCGGCAGCGAGTTCCGCACCGGCAGGCCGGGCAGTTCCGGCAACGGCGCATGCCTTGGAACGGGCATGCGGAACACCTCGCTGGCCGACAGGGTATACGGCTGCACGCCGCCTGCCGACCCACTGCCGGCTTCGGCCAGGAGCAGGCGCTGGCCGACATTGTAGGTATCGGCCACCGCCTCGCTGGCAGGCGGCCGCGTCGCGCAGCCGGCCACGGCCAGCGACAGCCACAGCGCTGCAGCCATGGGCCGCCGCATCACGAGGCATCGCCCGTGCCGGGAGACGGGGCGTCCATCTCGAAGCGCACCGGCACGCTCACCTCGCCGGCCACGGCGCTGCCATTCCTGTAGGCCGGGACGAACGTCCACCCACGGGCTGCCGCCATTGCCGCTTCGTCCAGGTCGTCATGCCCGGAGCTGCGGTCGACGGTGACCCGGGTGGCCGTGCCGTCGGCGGCCACTTCCACTTTCAGCAGCACCTGCCCGGTGTGCATGCTCGGCGGATAGCGCGGCGGCGTCATGGCGGCGAAGCCCGGCATGCGCGCCGGCGCGTCCGGCGTTTCCCCGGTGGCGGGCTGCATCGCCGTCGACCCCGCCCCGGCGCCGGCAGCGACCTGTGGCAGCGCCAGCGGCTGCGCCGCCCAGGCCGCCAAGCCCAGCCCCGACGACAGGCCCGCCGACAACAGCACCATCGCCAGCCATTGTTTCTTGCCGGGCACGGGATGCTTCAACATGGCGATCCGCTCCTTCAATGGATGCTCGCCCTGCCAGGGGCACCCCACCGGCAGGGACGACGACACCAGCCCGGTCTTGAGCATGGCGTTGCCATAACTGCGGCGCGCGCCGCCGCCGGCGATGACACGCTCGTCGCAGGAGAATTCCTGGTCCTCGCGGCAGCGGCGCACTGCCAGCGGCACGAGCGGGTTGAACCAGTACAGGCACTGCATCGCCGCCAGAAGCGCGTTGACGACGATGTCGCCGCGGCGCAGGTGCACCCGTTCGTGCAGCAGTACCAGCCGTCGCTCCTGTGCGGTATAGCGCTGTTCGAAATCCACCGGCAGCACGATGCGCGGCGGCAACAGGCCGATGATCGCCGGCAGGCCGGTGGTGGCCTGCGCCTGCCACAACCCATCGTCGCGCCGCCGCAGCCGCCCAAGTCCCCGGGCGAACCGATGCTGCTGGCGCAGCAGCCATGCGGCCGTCGCCAGGGCGCCGACCAGCCATGCCGCGCCCAGCAGTGCCGACCACGGCAGTACCGGCGACATGCCGGTCGCGGTACGCGTTGCCGCGTTCGACATCGCCGTGCCGATGGCCGTCATCGGCGGAACCGCCATGTGCGGCGCCGGCAACAGCACCGCCAACAGCGCGACCGGCACCGCAAGCCACAGCAGATACGCCGCGCTGGCACCCAGCCGGCGCCGCACCATGCCGCGCAACGCCAGCACCACCGCCATCGCCGCACTGCCGGCCAGGGCGGTGGCCAGCAAGGCCCGCATCAATTCAAGGCTGGTCATCATCGAGCTCCTCCAGCAGCCTGCGCAGTTCGGCCACGTCGTCACGACCCAGCTTCCGGTGCTGGCTGAAGTGCGCCACCAGCGGCGCCACGCGGCCGTCGAACAGGCGCTCCAGCAGGCTGCTGCTTTCTTCCAGCACCCATGCATCGCGTTGCACCCGCGGCGCATACAGATAGCGCCGCCGCTCCTTCACCGCACTGATCGCGCCCTTGTTGAGCAGGCGGTTGAGCAAGGTCTTGACGGTGGCTTCGGCCCAGTCGTTGCGCCCGGCGACGCGCGCGATCACGTCCTCGGCCGCGAGCGGGTGCGCCTCCCACAGGACCTCCATCACCACCGCTTCGGCTTCGCTGATCCGGATCATCGTTTACATCCGTGATTTTCAACGATTACACGGGTAATCGAAACGCCTGTCAAGCGCACCGACCATGGCTTCATCGCAGCGATGCTGTAATGCCGCTCCCCACGAACGATGCACCCGCCATGCCCCATCATGTGACCGATCCCGATGCCGCCGTGGCGTGGCTGCTGGCCCATGTCGGCGGCCCCCTGCGCATCGCCGCGCCGCTGGCGCTGGGCAAGCCGCACCGCCTGCTCAATGCGCTGTACGCCCGCATCGAGAGCGATCCATCGCATCCGCTGCAGCTCTACACCGCGCTCTCGCTCGATCCGCCCGATGCCGCCGGCGACGGATTGCAGGCGCGCTTCCTGCGGCCGTTCGTCGAGCGCCATTTCGGCACGGATTTCCCGCGCCTGGCCTATGCCCTGGCGATCGCGCGCGACGCCCTGCCCGCGCATGTGCAGGTGGAGGAGTTCTACATGCAGTCCGGGGCACTGCTGGGTTCGGCGCAGGCGCAACGCGCCTACACCAGTCTCAATTACACCCACGTCGCCGATGCGCTGGCGCAGCGCGCGCCGCATGCCATCGTGCAGAAAGTGGCCCGCCACGAAGGCAGTACGCGGCTGTCGCTGTCGTGCAACAACGATCTCACCCAGGACACGATCGACGCCGTCATCGCACGCGGGCTGCCGCGCCCGCTGCTGATCGCCGAGGTCGACCCGGAACTGCCCTGGATGGGCGGCAGCGCCACGGTCGAGGCCGGGTTCTTCGACCTGGTACTGACCCCGCCCGGTCCGTATCCGAAACTGTTCGGCCTGCCGCGGCAACCGGTAAGCGACGCCGACTACGCCATCGGCCTGTATGCCAGCACCCTGGTGCGCGACGGCGGCACCCTGCAGATCGGCATCGGTGCGCTGGCCGACGCGCTCAGCCATGCCCTGGTCCTGCGCCACACCGACAACGCCTGCTACCGCAGGGTACTGCACGCACTGGACCCGGCGCTGGAGCAGCATCCGCTGGTGCACGCCATCGGTGGACTGGAACCGTTCGACATCGGCCTGTACGGCTGCAGCGAAATGCTCAACGAGGGCTTCCGCAAGCTGGTGCAGAGCGGCGTGATCCGTCGCAAGGTGCATGACGACCTGGCGCTGATGCAACGCCTGGCCAACGGCAGCGCCTACACCGCCGACCATGCGCGGCTGGCCGAGGAGGGCGAGTACCTGCATGGCGCGTTCTATCTCGGCTCGCCGGAGTTCTACGACTGGCTGCGGCAGCTGCCCGCCGACCAGGGCCGTGCCATCGGCATGCGCCGCATCAGCGAGATCAACCAGTTCCGCAGCGGCGACGAAACCCTGCAGCGGCTGCAGCGCCGGCAGGCGCGCTTCTTCAACTCCTGCATGATGGCCACCGCGCTCGGCGCGGCGGTATCCGACGCGCTGGACGATGGCCGGGTGGTGTCCGGGGTCGGCGGCCAGTACAACTTCGTGGCGATGGCGCACGCGCTGGACGATGCCCGCGGCGTGCTGATGTTCCGCGCACTGCGCGACGATGCCGGCAAGGCGCAGTCCAATGTGCGCTGGAACTATGGGCACACCACGATCCCGCGGCACCTGCGCGATATCTTCATCAACGAATACGGCATCGCCGACCTGCGCGGTATGACCGACGAGGACTGCGTGATCGCGATGGCCGGCATTACCGATGCCGCCTTCCAGGCACCGCTGCTGCAACAGGCCAGGGCCGCGAAGAAGCTGGCGGGCGACTTCGTGGCGCCGGCACACTGGCAGCGCAATCGCGCGCAGGCCCTGTCCGCGGCACTGGCACCGTTCCGTCGCGACGGCAGCCTGCCCGACTACCCGCTGGGCAGCGACTTCACCCCGCTCGAGCAGGACCTGCTGCGGGCCCTGGGCTGGTTGAAGACCAACACCGGCAGTGCCGGCGGCAAGCTGCGTACCGTGCTTGCCGCCCTGCGCCAGGGTCCCGGCGACAACGATGCAATGTACCTGCAGCGCATGCGGCTGGAGCGGGCTGCCGGCTTCAGCGAATGGCTCGACGCGCGCCTGCTGCGGCTGGCACTGGCGCGCACGGCGCGGACCTGAACTTCAACGCGCCGCATTCAATCGGGCCGGTCGTGCTGCAGCAGGTTCACCCGCCTGCCGAACGGATCGCGCACGAAGAACCGGCGCACACCCCACGGCTCGTGCGCCGGCCCATATTCGATGGCGATGCCGGCGGCACGGACACGGGCCAGCGCTTCGTCCAGGTCGTCGACCTCCACCGACAGGTCCGGCACCGGCGTCCCTGATCCGCCTTCAACGGCGAAGCTCACCTGCGTGGTCATGCGCGATGCAGCCGCGCAGGTGCGCGATCCAGCCATGGTCCATCACCGCCTCCAGGCCGAGGACCACGCGGTAGAACGCGTCGGCCGCGTCCGGCTCGCCGGTGCGGCTGTTGGCGACGATACGCTTCACTTTCCTCGGCTTCTCCCCGGCGCGCTACTGCCCCGGCGCAGGCTCCCAGAGCTCGATCTTGTTGCCTTCCGGGTCGATGACCCAGCCGAACTTTCCCTGCGCCGAAGCCTCGGTCCTGTCGACGACATCGCAGCCTTCGGCACGGAGCACGGGGAGAAGCGCATCCAGGTCGGCGACGCGGAAGTTGACCATGAACGACGCGGTGCCCGGCGCCATGTAGGCGGTGTCGGCCGCGAACGGACTCCAGATCGTCACGCCCGGGGCGCTGCCCTCGCCTCCCCAGGGAAAGACCGCGCCGTTCCAGCCGCCGACGTCGAGCCCCAGATGGTCGCGGTACCACGCCGCCAGCGCGGCCGGGTCCTTCGCCTTGAAGAAAATGCCGCCAATACCGGTCACGCGCTTCATGCTGGTTCTCCGGAAGTATCGCCCCCCGCGGGACGCATGGCCCGATGCTCGCACGCGCATGCCGCGGCGGCGAGCAGGGGCGACCAGGTGCGGACCGCAAAAGCGCTGCCTGTCGCCAGAAAAAAGGCCGGGAAATCCCGGCCTTTTCCCATCACGAAGCGCTGCGGCGCGTCAGTTCGCCAGCTGCGCCCGGGCCGCGGCGACCACTGCCTCGGTGGTGATGCCGAAGTGCTGGTACAGCTTGTCGGCCGGTGCCGACGCGCCGAAGCTGTCCAGGCCGATCACGGCGCCGTCCAGGCCCACGTACTGGCGCCAGAAGCCGGTGACGCCGGCTTCCACCGCCACGCGTGCACGCACCGCGTGCGGCAGCACCGATTCGCGGTAGCCCGGGTCCTGGCGGTCGAACACGTTGGTGGACGGCATCGACACCACGCGGGTCTTGATGCCGGCCGCGTCCAGCTCGGCCTTGGCGCCCATGGCCAGTCCCACTTCCGAGCCGGTAGCGATCAGGATCACGTCCGGGGTGCCGGCGGCGTCGGCCAGCACGTAGCCGCCGCGCTCGATCAGCTTGACCTGTTCGGCACTGCGCGCCTGCGGCGCCAGGTTCTGGCGGCTGAAGATCAGGCAGCTGGGGTTGTCCCGGCGCAGGATCGCCGCCTTCCAGCTCACCGCCGACTCGGTGGCGTCGCACGGGCGCCACACGTCGTTGTTGGGGATGTAGCGCAGCGAGGCGATGTGCTCGACCGGCTGGTGGGTCGGGCCATCCTCGCCCAGGCCGATGGAGTCGTGGGTGAACACGTGGATGACGTGCGCCGGGATCAGCGCGCTCATGCGCAGCGCGTTGCGGGCGTAGTCGCTGAACACCAGGAAGGTGGCGTCGAACGGCAGGAAGCCACCGTGCAGGGCCAGGCCGTTGGCGATCGCGCTCATGCCGAACTCGCGCACGCCGTAGTGCACGTAGTTGGCCTGCGGGTCGTCGCCGACCACGCTCTGCGCGCCCTTCCACAGGGTCAGGTTGGAGCCGGCCAGGTCGGCCGAGCCGCCGACGATTTCCGGCAGCAGCGGCGCGAAGGCCTGGATCGCGTTCTGCGAGGCCTTGCGCGAGGCGATGTTCGGCGCTTCGGCCTGGACCTGGGCGATGTAGGCATCGGCGCGGGCGATGAAGTCGGCCGGCAGCTCGCCATGCGAACGGCGGGTCAGCTCCTCGGCCTCGGCCGGGAACTGCGCGGCGTACTTGTCGAACAGCTGCTCCCACTCGGCCTGGCGCAGGGTCCCGGTACCGCCCGCGCGCCACCCGGCGTAGATCTCCTCGGGGATCTCGAACGGGCCGTACGCCCAGCCCAGCGCCTTGCGCGTGGCTTCCAGCTCGTCCTTGCCCAGCGGCGCGCCGTGGCTGGATTCCTGGCCGGCCTTGTTCGGCGAACCGAACCCGATGGTGGTCTTGCAGCAGATCAGGGTCGGCCTGTCGAACTGCGACAGCGCCGCGTCGATGCCGGCCTTGATGCTCTCCGGATCGTGGCCGTCGATGCCACGCACCACGTTCCAGCCGTAGGACTCGAAGCGCGCCGGCGTGTCGTCGGTGAACCAGCCCTCCACTTCACCGTCGATGGAGATGTTGTTGTCGTCCCAGAAGCAGACCAGCTTGCCCAGGCCCCAGGTGCCGGCCAGCGAGGCGGCTTCGTGCGAGATGCCTTCCATCAGGCAGCCGTCGCCCATGAACACCCAGGTGCGGTGGTCGACGACCTCGAACTCGGGACGGTTGTAGCGCTGTGCCAGCAGCTTCTCGGCCAGCGCGAAGCCCACGGCATTGGCGAAGCCCTGGCCCAGCGGGCCGGTGGTGGTTTCCACGCCCGGGGTTTCATGGCGCTCCGGGTGGCCGGCGGTCCTGCTGCCCAGCTGGCGGAAGGCCTTGAGCTGCTCGATCGGCAGGTCGTAGCCGCTCAGGTGCAGCAGCGCGTACTGCAGCATCGAGCCGTGGCCGTTGGACAGCACGAAGCGGTCGCGGTTGAACCATTTCGGGTTGTTCGGGTTGTGCCGGAGGTAGTCGTTCCAGAGCACTTCGGCGATGTCGGCCATGCCCATCGGCATGCCGGGGTGGCCGGAGTTGGCGGCTTGCACCGCATCGGCGGCGAGGAAACGGATGGCGTTCGCCAACTGGCGGCGGGTGGGCTGCGTCATGGTTCGTCGGGTCGGGAGGCTCCCGCGGAGCTGCGGGCGGCCTATTGTCCCACAGAGCACCGGACAGGTCAGGCCGGCAGAGGCACGACGCGGAGCCTGCGCATGGCCTGGGGCGGCATCCGCGAACCCGCGGTGGGCACCGGCTTCCGCCCGGCGGGGAAAAACGCGAAGGCCGCCCATGGGCGGCCCTCGTGGTCTCCGTTTCGCCGGCGGCTCAGTGATGGCCGGCGTTGTCCGCCACTTCCGGCACTTCGTCGTCGGTCACGCCGCTGCGGTGCGAGACCACCACCGCGGTGGCGAGGTCGCCGGTCACATTGAGCGAGGTGCGGCACATGTCCAGGAACGTATTGACGCCCAGGATGATGCCGATGCCCTCGGGCTTGATGCCGATGATGCCGCAGATCATCGCGATCACCGGCAGCGAACCGGACGGGATGCCGGCGGTGCCGATGCCGCCCAGGATGCACAGCAGCAGCACCATCAACTGCTGCGGCATGCCCAGGTCCAGGCCATAGACCTGCGCCAGGAACAGCACGGTGATGCCCTCGAACAGCGCGGTGCCATGGTGGTTGGCCGAGGCACCGACGGTCAGCACGAAGCGCGAGACCTTGCGCGGCAGCTTCAAGTTCTCCTCGGCCACGCGCAGGGTCACCGGCAGGGTGGCCGAAGAGGAAGCGGTGGCGAAGGCCGTCAACGTGGCCTCCTGGGTACCGCGGAAGAAGGTGCGGGCCGACATGCCGCCCAGCAGCCGCACCCACAGCGGCAGCACGATGAAGCCGTGGATGGCGATCGCCAGCAGCACGGTGACCACGAACCACATCAGGCTCTGGATCACGTCCCAACCCAGCCGTGCGGTCAGGTTGAACATGAAGGCCGCCACCGCGAACGGCGCCAGCTTGATGAACATGCCGATCAGGTGCATGCACACCTCGAACAGGCCCTGTACCGCGTTCTTGAACGCGGTGGTGCCCGCGGTCGGCTTCATCACCAGGCCGATGCCGATCATCAGCGCGAAGAACACGATGCCCAGCTTCTTGCTGTCGTCGCCCATCGCGTTGACGATGTTGTGCGGCACGATGTTGACCAGCAGGTCCATCAGCCGCAGTTCGTTGCCCTTGCTGACGATCTCGCCGGTCTTGGCGCTGCTCATGGCCTGCTCGACCAGGGCCGGCTCCATGTGCGTGCCGGGCTGCAGCAGGTTGACGCACAGCAGGCCGATGCCGACCGCCAGCGCGGTCACCACCGCGGTGTAGTTCAGCGTCTTCCAGCCCAGCCGGCCCAGCGAGGCGATGTCGCCCAGCTCGGCCACGCCCAGCACCAGCGCCGAGAACATCAGCGGCACCACCAGCATGAACAGCAGGTTGAGGAAGATCTGGCCGAACGGCTGGGTGACATAGTCGATGGTGGTATTCACCCATGCCGCGTCGGCGGAGGTGGCGTGCGCCACCAGGCCCACGATCGTGCCCAGCATGAACCCCAGGAGCACCTTGATGTGCAACGGCATGGAGGGCTTCCTTGACGCTTGGGCGTGGGGCATGCGGCAGTTCTCGCGGGCGAAAGATCGCGTAGCTTAACAAAAGCTGCACGCCGTCCAACCCTGCCATTTGGCCCGGTTTCGCGGTGCCCGGAAAGTCGCTTCCGGGCCGCCGACGCGCTGCTGCCCGGGCGGCTGCCGACGACCCGTGCGGTGGTCGGCCGGCGCCCGCGCGACCGCTGCGGTCAGCCGGATCCGCGCCCGGGATAGAGCGGCGGCAGTGGCGCCGCCGGTTCCCGCGCCTGCCCCCGCCATTCGGGTCCGTTGGCGAACGCGGCGCGCAGCGCGGCCCGCGCCACCGGCCCGCTGCCACCGGCCCAGCGGGCACGGCGCAACGCTTCCAGCGCCTCGCGCTGCACGGCGCTGCCCAGGCGTGCGGCCAGCGCATCCAGGTCGGCGACCGGGGGCCGGGCCATGCCACGCAGCGCCTGCTCGACATCATCCAGGTCGCCGCTGTCCAGGGCGCGCCTGAGGTCGGCCAGCGAGTGCGTGGCCATGCCCGGTGCGGCCTCCGCCACCGATGCGGCCCGGGGAGATGCCGATGGCCGCCGGGTCAACGCCCACACCAGGGTGGCCAGCCACAGCAGGGCGAATCCCGCTGCCAGCAGTGGCCACAGCCGCTGCGGCAGATGCCCGGCACCCGGCAGGGCGATCGCACGATCGACCTGCGTCGCCGGGGCCGCCGCCGAAGCGGCGGATGCGGCCGGCACGGGCGCCGGCACCGCGCTCCCCGGCGCCACCGCCAGGCTCAGCCCGGGCAGCGTGGCGGTCCTGGCTTCGGCCGCGCCCACGTCCCACCAGCGCAGGCCGATACCCGGCAACACCAGGGTGCCGGGCCGCTGCGGCACGATGGAATAGCGACGGGTCAGCTTCAGCCGGGGGCCGGCGCCATCGAAGCTCTCGTCGTACTGTGCGGGCTCGGCGAATACCTGCGCGGCATCGCCGGCTGCCGGCAGCGGCAGGTCGGGGAACTGCGCGCGCGTCGCGCCGACGGCGGTGGCCTCCACCTCCAGTGTCAGCGCCTCGCCGACCCGCGCCGACTGCGGCGCGGCGGTGTAGCGCAGGCGCAGGTCCTTCAGCGGCAGCCATGGCTGCGGTGCGGCATCGGGCACGGCGCGCACCTGCAGGGTCTGGTCCGGCGCGCGGGCACTGAGCGTGCCGCCACCGCGCCCGAGGAAATCGTCGAACAGGCCACCGGCCCCGCGGCCGCTGAAACGCGCCCCCTCCAGCCGCAGCGGACCGCTGCGCTCGGGGATCAGCAGGAAGCGGCGCTCGACCACGTTGTAGCGGCGGCCGCCGACCTCGCGCGCGGACGTGCGGTCCTGGCCCACCCGCTGCAGCGAGGCCGATGCCGGTGTCGCCAGGTCGAGTTCGCCGGACGCCAGCTGGGTCGCGAAATAGAGCCGTACCACCACGCCCACGCTCTGCTGCACGTAGGGCTGCGGGTCGTCGACCTCGGTTTCCACGAACGCCAGTGCATCGCCGCCGCTGGCCACCGGCGCGGGATCGACCACCAGTTGCAGCGGCCGGGTCTGCACCGTGCCGACGCGCAATGCCGGCACCTGCAGCACCCCGCTGCGGCGCGGCGTGAGCACGACGCCGAACAGGGCGGTGTTGCTGATGCTGCCGTTGACCATGCGCGTCTGCCGCCCGCTGGTGCGCCCGGCCAGGCTGAAATCGGCCTGCAACGGTGCGTAGTCCGGCGCCGCACCGGCCTGGTCGGTCTCGATGTTGAGGGTGACCACGTCGCCCTCGCCGATACGGTCGCGGTCCAGCCACGCCCGCGTCTGCGCCTGCACGCCGGCGACGCAGGCCAGCCATGCCAGCAGCCACACACCCATCAGTACGCTTCGCCGCTTCATCGACCTTCCTGCCTGCGCCGCTCGTACTCGAGCTGGAACTTCGCCTTCAACAGATCCCCCGGTTCGTCGGGCACCCGTTGCATCCACGCTTCGATCGCCTGCCGACGCTCGCGCTCCTGCGGGCTCATCGACACCTGCGCGGCGCGCTCGCCGGCGGCGCGTTCGGCAGGCTGGCGCGCCCGCAGCGCCTCGGCCATGCGTGCGCGCTGGGCCTGGTCGGCCTGGCGCTGGTCCCGTGCATTTTCCACTTCGGGCGCCTGCTGCCGCGCCCCCGCCGAGGCGGGCTGCCCGTCCTGTGGTCGGGAGGGCGCCTGCTGCCGGTCCTGCGGCCGGGACTGTCCCTGCGATGACGCGCCCTGTGCCGGGTCGGCCTGCGCCTGGCCCGGCGATTGCCCGCCGGACGTGTCCTTGCCCTGGCGTGGATCGGGCCGGTCCTGGCCGCCACCCTGCTGCCCCGGCGGCGGCCTGCGCCTGCGCGCGGCATCGACCGCGGCACGGTTGGCCTTCGCGTCGGCCATGTCCGGCCGCCGTCGCAACGCGCGGTCGTAGGCTTCGATCGCCTGGTCGTAACGGCCCTGCCGCGCCAGTGCATTGCCCAGGTTGTACCAGCCCTGTTCGGTGTCCATGCCTTCGAAGTGGCGCTGCGCCTGCGCGAAGTCACCCTTGCGGTAAGCCTCCACGCCCTCGGCCAGGCGCTGGTGCTCGCGCTGGTCGGCGCGCTGCCACCAGCCGCCGCTTTCCGATGCATGCGACGGCTGCGCCAGCGGCAGGCACGCACACAGCACCAGTGCGGCGAGCACCTGCCGGCGCCGCCGGAACGCCAGCAGCGCGACCAGCATCAGCGGCGGCAACAGCCAGTAGCCCTCGTCCTGCCAGCTCGTATCGGTGCGGCCGGGGCGGTCGTCCGCAGTGGCCGACGGCTGCAACAGGTCAAGCGACTGCAGGTCCGCGTCGGTCGCCGACATCCGCGCGTAGCGGCCGCCGCCGGCGACGGCCAGCGCACGCAGCGAGGGTTCGTCCAGCCGGGCATGGCCGATGCGGCCTTCGCGGTCGCGATAGGCGGCACCCGGCGGCGTTCCCAGCCCCAGCGCCGAGACCCGGTAGCCGGCCGCGCGCAGGCGCACGGCTTCGGCATCGGCCTGGGCATCGGCCTGGTCGCTGACCAGCAGGATCACGCCCTCGCGCGCGCCGGCCTGGCGCAGCAGGTCGCCGGCCCATTGCAATGCCCGGGCGGCGTGCTGCCCGTCCACCGGCATGACCTCCGGCGCCAGCGCGTCCAGGAACAGCGCGACATTGGCGGCATCGTCGGTCAACGGCGCCACGGTGAACGGTTCGTCGGCATAGGCGACCAGCGCCACCTCGCCACCGCGGCGCTCGCGCAGCAGCATCGCCAGCTTGGCGCGCACCTGCAGCAGCCGGCTGGGCGGCAGGTCCGCCGCGCCGGTCCGGCTGGACAGGTCCAGCACCACGACCAGCGGAGTCTTCGATTCCCACAACGGCTGCTGGACCTGGCGCCAGCTCGGCCCGGCCAGGGCCAACACCGCCAGCAGCAGGCCGGCAAGCAGGGCCAGCCTGCCACCGATGCCGCGCCGGCCCCTACCCACCAGCAGGTGCGGCAGCAGGTGCGGATCCACCGCGTCGCGCCAGTCGCCACCGCGCCGGCGCCGGTAACCTGCACCGAGCAACGCGACCGGCAGCAGCAACAGCGCCCACAACCAGCCGGGACGGACGAAATGCAGGGTGTCCCAGAGCGCGGTCATGGTCGTCCCCGCGGCCACGCCAGCGCCAGCACGCCCAGCAGCAGGGCCGCCGCCAGCGGCCACGCATACCGCTCCAGGCGCGGGCGCAGCGCCGGCCCGGCACTGTGTATCGGCTCCAGGCGATCCAGCTCGGCATAGATGCCGACCAGTTCGCCGGTATCGCGTGCGCGGAAGAAGCGACCGCCGGTTTCCCGCGCGATGCGCGCCAGCGTGTCCTCGTCGATCGGGTCCTCGGCTCCGGGAAGCTGCATGCCGAACAGCGAGAAACCGCCGGTGCCGCCGAAGGCGATGGTATGCACGCGCACGCCCTCGGCCTTGGCCAGCTCGGCCGCCTTCAGCGGATCGAGCACACCGGCGGTGTTGACGCCATCGGTGAGCAGGACCAGCACGCGCTGGCCTTCGGGCTGCGCACGCAGGCGCTTGACCGCCAGCGCGATGGCATCGCCCAGCGCGGTCTCGCGCCCGGCCAGCCCGACCACGCTGTCGCGCAGTTGTTCGCGCACGCTGGCACGGTCGCGGGTCAACGGGGTGAGCGCGTAGGCCCGCTGGCCGAATACCAGCAGGCCGATGCTGTCGCCTTCGCGGCGGTCGAGGAAGTCGGCCAGCACCGCCTTGGCAGCGGTGAGCCGGTCCACCACGCGGCCACCGAGCAGCATGTCGTCCTCGCCCATGCTGCCGGACAGGTCCACGGCAAGCATCATCTGCCGCGCCTCGCGCGGCGGTTCCACCGCATCGCCCAGCTGCTGTGGCCGCGCGGCCGCGGCACACAGGCACAGCCACGCCAGCCACAGCAGCAGCGTGCGCGGCGCAGGCATGCGCCGGGTTGGCGGCGCCACCTGCAGCCGCGCCGGCTCCCATGGCACGCGCAGCGCCGGGCCGTTGCCCACGGGCAGTGGCCACAGCCGCATCAGCAGCGGCACCGGCAGCGCCAGCCACAGCCAGGGCCAGGCAAATTCCGGAAGACCGCCGAGCAGCACGTGCAGGCGCTCGATCACCGGCCGCGCTCCATCAGCGCGATGAAGCGACCACGCGCAAGCGCACATGCACGTGTCGCTTCCGCCTCGTCCACCGCGCGGCGGAAGCCGCCATCGAGCAGCACGCGTCCGTCGCCGGTACTGAATTCGTGGCCATCACCGCCATCGAGGAACCGCAGCCAGTCCTCGCCCTGCAGCAGTGCCGCGGCCGGGTCGCGGCGGCGTGCCGCGCGCCGCAAAAGCTCCGCGGCCATGCCGATGCGTGCAGCCGCGCCGGGCGCCGCGGCCAGCGATCCATCGAACAGCGATTGCCAGCGCTGCCGCCGGCGCCGGCGACGCAGCCGCAGTGCCACGACCGCGCCGAGCCCGAGCAGCAACGCGCCCAGCAGCAGCCACCAGCCTGGCGCCGGCGGCCACCCGCCCGGAGCGGCCGGCAGGTGTACGTCGCGCAGCGGCAGCGTGGCGCCGATCATCGGCCCGCCGCCACCGTGGCAGCCCCCAGCCAGGCATCGCTGGCGTCGTCCGATGCCAGTACCTGTACCTGGATCCTGCGACCGGGCAACGACCGGCACAGCGCCTCCACCGGGCCGACGAAGGCCGTGTGCCAGGCATCGCGCACCGCACCGGCAGCCAGGTCCAGCTCCATGCGCCCGCCCGGCGCCACCACCGGCAACAGGCATCGGGGTGGCTGCATCTCCAGCGGATCGACCAGCAGCAACAGGCGCACGTCCACATGCATCGACAACGCCGACCAGGTGGCCGGCGCCACGGCCAGGGCACTGCCCGGATCCGCCAGCACCAGCGCCCGTGCGCCCGGATGCAGGAGACGCGAAGCGCGCTCCAGCGCCGCCTGCAGGCCCGTGCCATCGGCCGTGGGCGCGCCATACCAGCGCACCAGGGCATCGAGCACGCGCAGCACGCCGCGCATGCCGCCCGCCGGTGGCACCAGCCCGTCTGCCCGGCCAGCGCACAGCGCCGCCACGCGGTCACCGTCGCGCAATGCCGACCAGGCCGCGATCGCGCCGGCACGCGCGGCCTGCACCGACTTGAATCGCGCACGGGTACCGAAATACAACGCGGGCGCGGTATCGGCCACCAGCAGGGTCAGCCGCTCGCGCTCGGCCTGGAAGGTCTTGGTGTGGGTGAAGCCGGTGCGTGCGCTGAGTTTCCAGTCGATGTGCCGGGCGTCGTCGCCGGCCACGTACTCGCGCGACTCGGCGTACTCCATGCCGCGCCCGCGCTGCGCGGAGGTCGCCCGCGCGGATACGCCGCGTCGCCCGCGGCGCGGCCCGCGCGTGGACATCGCCGCACGCCGCAGCGCGATCAGCTCGGCCAGCGAGGGGACGATGCCGTCGGCAGCGGGAAGTGGCGCCACGCCATGGGAAGAGACGTCGCCGGGCATGGCCGTCGTCCGCTCCGCGTTGCCACTTCCCGGCCGCATCACGGCAACGGCACGCGGTCGAGCAGTGCCGCGACCAGGCGTTCGCCGTCCCAGCCTTCGGCCGCCGCTTCGTAGCTGGGCAGCACCCGGTGCCGCAGCACGTCCGGCGCGACTGCACGCACGTCGTCCGGGGTCACGTAGTCGCGTCCGGCCAGCCACGCCCTGGCCCGCGCGCAGCGCTCCAGGGCAATCGACCCGCGCGGACTGGCACCCCATGCGATGCGCCGTGCCAGCGAGGCGTCGTAGGCCGATGCGTCGCGCGAGGCCAGCACCAGCTCGACCAGATAGCGCTCCAGCTGCGGCGCCATGTGCAGTTCCAGGACCGCCCGTCGTGCCTGCTCGACCTGTTCCAGGGAGAGTCTCTGCATCGGCACGGACACCGCGTCCATTTCGCGCAGCGCACGCTCGCGGGCCAGTCGCAGGATGTCGATCTCGGCGGCGGCATCGGGATAGCCGATGCGCACGTGCATCAGGAAACGGTCCAGCTGCGCCTCGGGCAGCGGGAACGTGCCTTCCTGTTCGATCGGGTTCTGGGTGGCCATGACCAGGAACACCGACGGCAACGGGTAGGTCGTGCGGCCCACCGTCACCTGGCGCTCGCCCATCGCCTCCAGCAGCGCCGATTGCACCTTGGCCGGTGCACGGTTGATCTCGTCGGCCAGCAGGATCGGATGGAACACCGGACCCGGCTGGAACTCGAAGCGTCCCTCCTGCGGACGCCAGATGTCGGTGCCGGTCAGGTCGGCCGGCAGCAGGTCGGGCGTGAACTGGATGCGCGCGAAGCTGGCGTCGATGCGCGAGGCCAGCGCGCGGATCGCCGTGGTCTTGGCCAGTCCGGGTGCGCCTTCCACCAGGAGGTGGCCATCGGCCAACAGCGCGACCAGCAGGCGCTCGATCAGTACCGACTGGCCGACGATCTCGCCAGCCAGGGCATCGCGCAGGGCGATGAAAGCCGCGTGCAGGCCGTTGTCGACGGTCGGCGGCGGGGGCGTGTTCGGGGTCAGGTTCATAGGCGCAGTTTGACCGATCCACGATGAAATGGTTCATCGCAGCCGCTTGCACGGACCGGAAACGAAGAGGCCGCCTTGCGGCGGCCCCTCGTGCTCTTCCGGATGGACCCGGCTCAGTGCGGCTTGGCCACGCGCAGGATCTTGGGCGTCACGAACACCAGCAGTTCGGCCTTGTCCTTGGCACGGCCGCGCTTCTTGAACAGATTGCCCAGGAACGGCACGTCGCCCAGGAACGGTACCTTGGCCACGCTGCTGCGGTCGTTGAACTCGTACACGCCGCCGATCACCACGGTCTGACCATCGTCCACCAGCACCGCGGTGTTGATCTCGCGGCGGTTGATGATCGGCACGGTGCCGAAATCGGTCACATCGAGGAAGCGATCGACTTCGTCCTTCTTCACGTTCATGTTGAGGAAGACGCGGTTGTCCTGGGTGATGGTCGGGGTGACCTTCAGCTCCAGCAGCACTTCCTTGAACTGCACGTTGGCCGTCGGCGCACCGCCGGCGCCACCGCCGCCGGAAATGGTGACGTAACCGATTTCCTTGCCCTGCTTGATCACGCCTTCGCGCTGGTTGGCGGTGACGATGCGCGGATTGGAAACCACCTCGCCACGCCCTTCCTCCTGCATCGCCGACAGCTCGACGTCCAGGGAGAAGTTGGCACCCAGCAGGGTGTAGGCGATCGCGCCCGCCGGACTTTCCGTATAGGTCTTCGCCGGCAGGTTCACGTTCAGACCCTGGTTCGTGACGATGCCGTCGTTGATGATGCTGCTGTTGCCCCCCAGCGAGCCGCTGATGGCCTGGGTGCGGTCGCCGATGCGACGACCCTGGATGCCGAACTTGGCGCCGAGGTCACGCGCGAAGGTGTCCGAGGCGATGACGATGCGCCCTTCGATCAGCACCTGGTCGACCGGCCGGTCGATCACCGCGATCAGTTCGCGCATCTGCGCGATCTTCTTCGGGATGTCGCTGATCATCAGCGTGTTGGTGCGCTCGTCGGCCACGATCATGCCGCGCTTGGACAGGAAGCCGTTCTCGCGCTGCGCGCTGCCGCCGGCACCACCGCCACCACCGGCACCCGCGTTGCCGATGCCCTTGGCTTCGGTCAGTGCCTTGAAGATCGCCTCGGCGCTGTGGTAGTTGATCTGGATGTAATCGGTGGCCAGGTTCTCGCGCTCTTCGATCGCGATGCGGGCGTCTTCCTTGTCCTGCTCGAACTTGGCCAGCTCGGGTTGCGGTGCAACCCAGATCACCCCGCCATCGCGGCGCTTGTCCAGGCCCTTGGCGCGCAGGACGATGTCCAGCGCCTGGTCCCACGGCACATTGACCAGGCGCAGGGTCACATTGCCCTGCACCGTATCGGACGCGACCACGTTGAGGTTGGATTCCTCGGCGATCAGCTGCAGCACGGTGCGCACCGGCACGTCCTGGAAATTGAACGTCACCGGGCGCCCGCTGTAACCGCGCGCGGCCACCGTGGCCGCGGCCTGGGCCACGGTCTGGGCGGTCACCGCACCGGTCGCAGACTGTTCCTGGCGTGGCGAGATCTCCACCACGTACTCGTTGCCGGACTGGTAGGCCAGCGACTCGAACGCACCCTGGGTGCTGAGCACCAGCTGCGAGCCATGGCCAGACGGCTTGGCATCGATGCGCTGCACCGGCGTGGCGAAGTCCACCACGTTCAGCGGGCGCTGCAGTTCGGCCGGCAGGGTCGCATTGCCCATGTCGACCACGACGCTGTTGCCCTGGGTCCTCAGGTCCGGGCTGGCGCCCTGGCCGTCGAACTGCAGGATCAGGCGGCCTGCGCCGTCATCGCCGCGCTTGAAGTCGACCTTGGTGACCGCGACGGTAGCCGCGGGCTGTGCGGCGGCCGGCGGAGCGAGGTCGGCGGCGAAGGCCACCAACGGAGAGCCGCAGGCCAGTGCCAGCGCAACTCCCAGTGCGCGGGCGTGGACCATCGCATGGCGCCGGGCGGGACGCAGGCTCAGGGCTTTGGAAAAAGTCATCGTGCTATCCCCAATAATCATTCATCGATCGTCAAGCGCCAGCGAGGCCGGGCGTTCCAGCCAGCCGCCAGCACCATCGGGCACCAGTTCAATCAGCTCAATGCCGTCCTCGCGCACACTGGTGACGCGGCCATCGCTCTGCCCCAGGTACACCCCCGGACGGACACGGTAGGTCACCTTGTCCGGCCCCATCACCAGCGCGACCATGGCGGCGCCTTTGCCGATCGTCCCGACCATGTCCAGGCTGTCGAGCGGGAAGGCTTCCAGCGGCTCCTTGCGCCGGTTCGGATCCGGGCGCAGGGCGCTGTTGCCGTCCGCACTGGCCCAGGCATCGCTGAACGGATCGCGCAGCCCCTGCGCCGAGTACTCGAAGGTCTCGAACTGCTGCATCACCGGCAGCGGATCCAGCGGCGTGGCCGGGCGTGCACGTACGTCAGCCACCCACTTCTCAAGATTGGGCGCATCGCCCGGAGTGCTGGTGATGCCGCGCGAACAACCGGTCGCGGCCACCACCAGAACCACCGCGCAGAGCGCCCGGATGCGGAGGGGACCCTTCATCACTTGCCCTCCTTCTTGCGCGCCGCTTCTTCCTCGGCGGCCTTCTTTTCCTGGTCCGCCAGCTCGTTGTCATCCAGGTAGCGGTAGGTCTTGACCGTGCCCGACAGTTCCAGCGCGCCGCTGCGCGCGGAGATGCCGGCCTTGGGATCCTTCGGCTTCAGGTTGATGTCGTGCATGGTCAGGATCACCACGCGCGGCAGCGAGGCCACGCCGCTGACGAAGGCACCGAACTGGTGGTAGCTGCCCACCAGCCGCAGCGCGATCGGCTTCTCGGCGTAGAACTCCTTGATCTGCTCGTCGCCGGGCTTGAACAGTTCGTTGTTCAGTCCGCTGGACAGCGCGGTCTGCGACACGTCGATGATCAGGTCGGGCATCTCGGTCTTGCTGGGCAGCTGGCGCAGCATCTGCTGCAGCACCTGCTCCATCTGCGCGAGCTGCTGCTTGAGCGGCTCGAGGTTGACCGCACGCTGCTGCTCCTTCTCGAAGCTGGTCCGCAGTTCGACCTCCCTGGCTTCCAGCCCTTCCAGTTCCTCGGCCGTGCCGCGGATGACCAGCAGGTAGGACAAGCCCAGGATCAGCAGTGCCAGCAGCGCGCAGAACACCAGCTTGGGGCCCTGCGGCCAGTTGCCGATGTTGTTGAGGTCCAGATTGTTGAAACCGCTCTTCTTCTGGCTCATGGGCGGGCCTCCTTCTGCGCCGTGTCCGCAGCAGGCGCCGGCGCGGCAGCAGGCGCGGCATCCGCTTCCGACGTCTGCGCTGCGTTCTCACCCGGTGCCGGCAGTTTCACCTTCAGGGTGAACACGTACGGCAGCGACTTGATGTCCACCGCCGAGCCCGAAGCTTCCTGCGCCTTGGCCTCGATCACCGACAGCTCCGGATTGGACATCCAGCCCGAGCTTTCCAGGTTGCGCATGTAGGTACTGACCCGCGCGTTGGACTGGGTGCGGCCTTCCAGCGTCAGCGTCTCGCCTTCCTGCTTGAGCGCGGTCAGCACCACGCCATCGGGAATGGTGCGCACCAGCGCGTCGAACAGGTGCACCATCTGCGAGCGCTTGCCCTGCAGTTCCTCGATGACCTGCTTGCGGTCGAGCAGACGCTTCTTCTGGCTGTCCAGCCGGTCGATCTCCTTGTTCTGCTCCTTGACCTTGGCGATCTCGGCCTCGAGATAGGCATTGCGCTCGTTCTGGCCGCTGACCTGCCCGTCGTAGTAGAAATACAGCAGCAGCGACATCAGCACGCCGACGGCGGCGGCCAGGCCGAGCATGGTGTAGAACTCGCGCTGGCGCTGTTTGCGCCGCTCGGCGCGCCAAGGCAATAGATTGATGCGTGCCATCAGTCGAACCCCCGCAGGGCCAGGCCGGTGGCGATCATCAGCGCCGGGGCATCCTGGGCCAGCGCATGCGCCTGCACCTTCTGTCCCAGCGTCATCTGCGCCAGCGGATTGGCCACCGACGTGCTCACCCCCAGTTGTTCCTCGACCATCAACGGCAGCCCGGGCAGCGAAGCGCAGCCACCGGCCAGCACGATGTGATCGACGCGATTGAACTCGCTGCCGGCATAGAAGAACTGCAACAGGCGGCCGATCTGCTGGACCGTGGCCTCCTTGAACGGCTCCAGCACTTCCACCTCGTAGCTCTCCGGCAGCCCGCCCTGGCGCTTGGCCAGCCCGGCTTCCTCGTAGCTCAGCCCGTAGCGGCGCATCACCTCGTCGGTGAGCTGCTTGCCGCCGAACACCTGTTCGCGGCTGTACAGGCTGCGCCCGCCACGCAGGACGTTGAGCGTGGTCATGGTGGCGCCGATGTCCACCAGCGCGACCACGCCGTCACTGGCCACCGGCAGTTCGCTGGCCACCAGCGCGAAGGCGTTCTCGATCGCGAACGCTTCCACGTCCATGACCTTGGCCACCAGCCCGCCCAGCTCCAGCGCCGACTGGCGCAGTTCGACGTTCTCCGAGCGCGAGGCCGCCAACAGCACCTGGACCATTTCCGGGTTGTTGGGCACCGGCCCGAGCACCTCGAAGTCCAGGCTCACTTCCTCGATCGGATACGGGATGTAGTTCACCGCCTCCAGCTCGACCTGGGCTTCCAGGTCGGCCTCGTCCAGGTCGGCCGGCATCGGGATCACCTTGGTGATCACCGCCGAACCGGCGACCGCGGCAGCCGCCCCCTTGGCCCGGGTTCCCGAGCGCGCCACGGCCCGGCGTATGGCCTCGCCGACCGCCTCGACCTCGACGATGTTCTTCTCCACCACCGCATTCGGCGGAAGCGGTTCCACGGCGTAATGTTCCACGCGAAAACGATTGCCGCTGCGGGCAAGCTGAAGCAGCTTTACCGCAGTCGAGCTGATGTCAACACCGATGATCGGTGGTTGACTCTTTGGGATAAGCCCCACGGTTTCTCCCCTGCCGACGGGCACTTGGACGCACTTGTTGCGCCCGCGCATTAATAATGAATTTCCGGTGGTTGGCAACCGCTCCGCGCGCAGGCCGAGAAATCCGTCACGCCCTCAGAGCCATCCCCGACCCCCTTTCCCCAAGGGACGGCCCCAGCCGTTCCCCCGCGTACTCTATACTCTGCGGCCACGAAATCCGCAATCGGGATCCTGCTTGATGCCCCGTTTCCGTCGCTGGCTGCGCTGGCTGCTGGCACTGTTCGTCGCCCTCGCCCTGGTTGGTGCCATCGCCGCGGGCGCCCTCTATTACGTGATTTCCTCGAAGCTGCCCGACGTGCAGACCCTGCGCGAGGTGGAGCTGCAGGAGCCGATGTACGTCCATGCCAGCGACGGCAAGCTGATGGCCGTGTTCGGCGAGACCCGGCGCTATCCGATCGAGATGAAGGACGTGCCCGAGCGCCTGAAGCAGGCCTTCCTGGCCACCGAGGACGCCCGCTTCTACGAACATGGCGGCGTCGACTACAAGGGCATCGCCCGCGCGGTCTGGCTGCTGGCCACCACCAGCGACAAGCGCGTGCCCGGCGGTTCGACCATCACCCAGCAGGTGGCCCGCCAGTTCTTCCTCAGCTCCGAGTACAGCTACACCCGCAAGCTGGCCGAGATCCTGCTCGCGCGCAAGATCGAGAGCGAGCTGAGCAAGGACGAGATCTTCGAGCTGTACCTGAACAAGAGTTTCTTCGGCAACCGCGCCTATGGCATCGGCGCCGCCGCCGAGTACTACTACGGCAAGAAGCTCGGCGAGCTGGACCTGGACGAGATGGCCTCGCTGGCCGGCATTCCCAAGTTCCCGTCCAGCGGCAACCCGATCAGCAACCCGGAACGGGCGCGCCAGCGCCGCGACAACTACGTGCTGCAGCGCATGGCCGACCTGGGCTTCATCAGCCAGGCCGAGGCCGACGCGGCCAAGGCGGTGCCCATGCACGCCTCCCCGCACGAGCCGCCGATCGAGGTCAACGCGCCCTACGTGGCGGAGATGGTCCGCCAGGAAATGATCGCCCTGCACGGCGGCGACGTACTCAACAAGGGCTACCGGGTCACCACCACCATCGACAGCCAGGCGCAGGAAGCGGCCAACATCGCCGTGCGCGATGGCCTGCTGCTGTACGACCACCGCCACGGCTGGCGCGGGCCGGAGCAGCATATCGACGTGGCCGCCGACGCCGATGCGGCCACGCTTGCCCGCCACATCGCCGCGATCCCCTCGCAGTCCGGGCTGCTGCCGGCGATCGTGTCGGCGGTGCATGCCGACGGCGGCATCAGCGTGGTGCTGGCCGACCGCACCGAGCTGGTCCTGCCGGTGGCGGCCAGCCGCTGGACCACGCGGGCGCCGGCCAAGCTGGCTGCCCGTGGCGACGTCATCCGCGTGCGTACCGGCGAGAAGGAAGGCGAGTGGTTGATCGAACAGCTGCCGCTCGGCCAGGCCGCACTGGTCTCGCTCGACGCCGGCAACGGCGCCCTGCGCGCCCTGGTCGGCGGTTTCAGCTTTGCCGGCAACAAGTTCAACCGCGCCACCCAGGCCCGGCGCCAGCCCGGCTCCAGCTTCAAGCCGTTCCTGTACGCGGCCGCGTTCGACAAGGGCTTCAACCCGGCCTCGATCGTGCTCGACGCGCCGGTGGTGTTCCGCGACCGCCGCGGCAAGACCTGGGAGCCGAAGAACGACGGCGGCGGGTTCCGCGGCCCGATGCGCCTGCGCGAGGCCCTGGTGCAGTCGCGCAACCTGGTGTCGGTGCGGCTGCTGGACAGCATCGGCGTGGATTTCGCCCGCAAGTACATCAGCGAGTTCGGCTTCCAGGAAGCCGAGCTGCCGCCGAACCTGTCGATGTCGCTGGGCACCGCCTCGCTGACGCCGCTGTCGGTCGCGCGCGGCTATGCCGTGTTCGCCAATGGCGGCTCGCGGGTGGACACCTGGACCATCGACGAGGTCAGGGACCGCGATGGCAACGTGGTGTTCAAGGCCAATCCGGCGCTGGCCTGCCGCGGCTGCGGCGGTGGCGCCGGCGGCATGGTGCCGGCCAGCCAGGTCGTGGACGGTTTCAACTTCGGCGCCGAAGCCCCGCCGGCCAAGCCCGCAGCCGCTACCGGCAACGCCGAGACCGGGAGCGAAGCCGCGCCGGCAGCGGTCGATGCCAACACCCATGCCGCCCCGCGCGCGATCGACGAGCGCACCGCATACCAGCTGGTGTCGATGATGCGCGACGTGGTCCAGCGTGGCACCGGTACCGCGGCCAAGGTACTGGGTCGCGAGGACGTGGGCGGCAAGACCGGCTCGACCAACGACCACCGCGACGCCTGGTTCTCCGGCTTCGGCGGCCCGCTGGCCACCACCGTGTGGGTCGGCCGCGACGACTTCCGTTCGCTGGGCTACCGCGAGTACGGCGGCCGCGCCGCGCTGCCGATCTGGATCGACTACATGCGGGTGGCGCTGAAGGACGCGCCGATCGCGCGCAACGACCCGCCCTCGGGCATGGTGCAGGCGACCCTCAACGGCGCCACCGAATGGATCAAGGTCGAGGACCTGGACCGGATGCAGGAATTCGATTTCGACCAGCACGACCCGAAGGCCGACGACGCCGCGTTCGATATCTTCTGACCCACCCGGGAAGGCGGCAGCCGTCGCCTTCCCGCATCGGCCCGGATCCGGCGGGCTGCCGACAACCGGAGAACCGCGATGCCACGTCCGGCACCCAACGCCCAGCGCGGCAGCCGCGAACGGCGGCTGATCGCCCAGGAGGCCGCCCGCCTGATCCGTGAGGGCGGCATCCACGATCCGGAGCAGGCACGGCGCAAGGCCGCCAGCCGCCTGGGCATCCACGACGAAGCGCTGTGGCCGCGCCAGGCCGAGGTGGAGGAGATGCTGCGCGAACAGCAGCGGCTGTTCGACACGCGCGTACAGCCGGCGGCGCTGCGCCAGCACCGCGAGGCGGCGGTGCTGGCGATGCAGTTCCTGCACGCGTTCCAGCCGCGGCTGGCCGGTGCGGTGCTGGCCGGCACCGCCGGCGCCGGCACCCCGGTGACGCTGCACCTGCACTGCGACGACACCGATGCGGTGCAGCGCTTCCTGCACGACCAGCACATTCCCGCCGAAGCGCGCACCGCACAGCTGCAGCTCGCCGGTCATGCATCGCGGCAGCGCTATCCGGCCTGGGAGTTCGCGGCCGACGGCATCGCCTTCGAGCTGGTCGTGCTTCCGGAGAACGGCCTGCGCCATCCGCCGGTGTCCAGCGACGACGGCAAGCCGCTGCCACGGGCGACGCTGGCCCAGCTGCGCCAGCTCCTGGCCGACGACGCCGGCTGATCCAGCCGCCTGGCGGCGTGCCCGCCCGCGCTCCGCCACGGCGCTGCTGCCCCAAGGCCCGGCCCGCTTCGCGCTGGACAGATTTTCACCACGTCCCGGCCAGGCCCGCCATTACCGGCGGCGGCCACGTTGTCCACAGCTTTTGCCGGAGGTACCGCACAGGCGTTGTGGAAAAGTGGAAAGCCCGCCCACCGGCACCCTCGGCCGGATGGCCCCACGCATTGCCCGGGCCCACCAGCGACCACGCGCGCCGGGCCGGCAGTGCGCTACGCGGCGACGGTGCCGGCCACGTACCGCGTGACGTGCGGATACGAAAAAGCCCCGCCGGAGCGGGGCTTTCGGTCGCGCGGGCGGCGCATCGCTGCGCCGCCGCGCCCAGGCTCAGGTGTAGTCGCGCACGGCGTGGCCGGTGTACACCTGGCGCGGACGGCCGATCTTCATTTCCGGATCGACCTGCTGCTCCAGCCAGTGCGACACCCAGCCGGCGGTGCGGCCGAGGGCGAACATGACGGTGAACATCTCGGTCGGGATCTGCAGCGCCTTGTAGATGATGCCGCTGTAGAAATCGACGTTCGGGTACAGCTTGCGGGCGACGAAATAGTCGTCCTGCAGCGCGGCCTGCTCCAGCTTGATGGCGACGTCGAGCAGCGGGTCGGTCACGCCCAGCTGGCCCAGCACCTGCCGGGTCATCTCGCCGATGACCTTGGCGCGCGGGTCGAAGTTCTTGTAGACGCGGTGGCCGAAGCCCATCAGGCGGAAGCCCGAGGTCTTGTCCTTGGCCTTGAGCACGGCGGACTCGACGTTGTCGGCGCTGCCGATCTCTTCCAGCATCTTCAGCACGGCTTCGTTGGCGCCGCCATGCGCCGGGCCCCACAGCGCGGTGACGCCGGCGGCGACGGACGCGTACGGGTTGGCACCGGTCGAGCCGACCAGGCGCACGGTCGAGGTCGAGGCGTTCTGCTCATGGTCGGCGTGCAGGATGAACAGCAGGTCCAGCGCCTTCACCACGTGCGGGTTCAGCTCGTACTTGCCGTCGGCCGACTCGAAGGTCTGCTTCAGGAAGCGGCTGACGTAATCCAGCGAGGTGTCCGGGGCATTGGCCGGCAGGCCCTTGCCGTGGCGGTAGATCAGCGACGACAGGGTCGGCACCTTGGCGATCAGGCGCACGGCGGCCTTGCGGCGCTGCTCGGCATCGGCCAGGTCCAGCGAATCGTGGTACTTGGCCGAGAGCTGCGCGATCGAGGCGGCCAGGATCGCCATCGGGTGCGCGTCCCTGGCGAAGCTGCCGATCAGGGTGTTGATCGACGCGTCGACACCGGCTTCCTCGGCCAGCTCGGCCTCGAAGGCCTTAAGCTGCGCGGCATCCGGACGCTCGCCGTTGACCAGCATGTAGGCGACTTCGACGAAGCTGGACTTCTCGGCCAGCTGCTCGATCGGGTAACCGCGGTACAGCAGCACGCCCTTGTCGCCATCGATGTAGGTGATGGCCGACTTGCAGCTGGCGGTGGCGGTGTAACCGGAGTCGTAGGTGAAGAGACCGGTTTCCTTGGTCAGCTTCGAGATATCGACACAGTCGTTGCCCAGGACGGGTTTGACTACAGGCAGAACGACCGACGTGTCGCCGGCGTTGAGCGTGACCTGATCAAGATCGGACACAGTGTGCGCTCCTCAAGTGGATGGCGCCGGCCCCGACGAGGAATGACGGGCAGGCACGTGAAGGAAGTTCCACGGTTTTGCACCGCGGTTCAGGCCATTATCGCACAGCAGCATTTGCCGTTTGCGCAGACTAAAGTCCTATGGACTCCGCATGCACGCGACACAGCGTCGCGCGCGCGCCGGGCGGCATTGCGCCGGGATTCAGCCGCGCCACGCACCACGCCCATGGCCGCGGCACGACCCGGAACGACCCGCCGGCAACGGCGCACAAGGCAGCCGCCCGGAATGGCACGCATGGCTTTACCGCAGGGACCGACCATGACAAAACAACGGCCGCGCAGGGCGCGGCCGTTGTCCGGGCGGAACGACAGTTGCGATCAGCGCGCGTAGCGCTTCTGGAACTTGTCGATGCGGCCGCTGGTGTCGATGACCTTGTGCTTGCCCGTGTAGAACGGGTGCGAGGCCGAGGAAATTTCGACCTTGATCAGCGGGTACTCTTCACCGTCTTCCCACTTGACCGTCTCCTTGGAGGACATGGTCGAACGGGTCAGGAACTTGAAATCGGAGGTGACGTCGTGGAACACGACGTTGTGGTAATCGGGATGAATGTCGGCCTTCATGGGCTCACACCGTGTGGGCTGGTGGTCAAGAGCGGCATTATAGTCCCGGCCGGCCCGTCGGGGCAAGCCGGGATTGCAGGAAATCAGGAAACCAGTCCCAACGCCCGCTGCACCTGGCTTTCGAAGCGCGCCTGGTCGTAGCCGATCAGCAGGGTGGTGTTGTCCGCCGCCCCGGTCTGCCGGTTCCAGTCCACCACGGTGGCACCGCGGGTACGCCCGCCGGCCATCTCGATCGCCAGCGGGCGCTGCTCCAGCCGGGTCGCGCCCTCGGGCTGCAGTGCCCAGGCCATCGCCAGCGCATCGGCGGCGTACCAGTGCTCGCCGCGGCTGTCCTCGGACCACAGCCGGGTCTGGCGCGAGATCAGCTCGTAGAAGCGCGCCTTGTCGGTATCGGCGGCCAGCCACTGCTCCACGTTCCGGTGCAGCAGGCCATGGGCGACGGTGGCTTCCCAGTCGGCCACTTCGACGTGCGGGAACGCGGTGAACACGATGTGCGCCGCTTCCGGGTCGAAGGCGATGTTGAACTCCGCCACCGGGGTGATGTTGCCGTGGCCGGTGATCGCCCCGCCCATCACCAGGAAGCGCTTCACCCGCTGCGGCAGGGTCGGGTCGAGCTTGAGCGCCAGCGCGATGTTGGTCAGCGGGCCCAGTGCGACCAGCAGCAGCTCGCCGGCGTACTGGTGCGACAGGCGCAGGATCGCCAGCGCGGCATGCTCGCTCTCGGCCGCGCGCGCGGCGGCAGGCAGGTCGACGTCGCCGAAGCCATCGCGGCCATGCACGTGCGCGGCATCCTCGGCCGGGTGCACCAGCGGATCGGGGGCGCCGGCGAACACCGGCACGTCGCCGCGGCCGGCGACCTCGCACAGCTTCAGCGCGTTGCGCACGGTATGGCCGAGGCCGACGTTGCCCGCCGCCACCGTCAACCCGACCACCTCGTGGCGTTCGTCGGCAAAGGCCATCAGCAGCGCCAGCGCATCGTCCACGCCCGGGTCGGTATCAATCAGCAACGGAATCTTCTTGCTCATCTCATGCTTGTCTTCTGGTCGGCCATGGAGTCTGGCACCTGGACCATGACAGGGGAAGTACGCGCTCAGGCCGAGGCGTAGCGCGCCGCCCCGCCCACCCAGCGCGCCACTATCCGGTCGGCGACGGCCGGCGCTTCGGCCAGCAACCGCTCGGCCAGGGCATGCACGCCCGGCAACAGGGCCGCGTCGCGGGCCAGGTCGGCGACCCGGAAGGCGGCCAGGCCGGTCTGGCGGGTGCCCAGCAGCTCGCCGGGGCCACGCAGTTCCAGGTCCTTCTCGGCGATCACGAAACCGTCGCTGGTCTGGCGCATGGTCTCCAGCCGCTGCCGCGCCATCGCCGACAGCGGCGCCTGGTACATCAGCACGCAGCTGGATGCGGCCGCACCGCGCCCGACCCGGCCGCGCAGCTGGTGCAGCTGCGCCAGGCCCAGGCGCTCGGCGTTCTCGATGATCATCAACGAGGCATTGGGTACGTCCACGCCCACTTCGATCACCGTGGTGGCGACCAGCAGGCCGGTCTCGCCGGCCTTGAAGGCGCGCATCGCCGCCTGCTTCTCGGCGGCCTTCATGCGCCCGTGCACCAGCCCGACGCGCACGCCCGGCAACTGCGCCGACAGCGCCTCGAAGGTGGCCTGTGCGGCGACCGCCTCCATGCGCCCGGCGTTTGCCGCGGGGCTGCCGTCGGCGTCCTCGCTCTCGTCGATCAGCGTGCATACCCAGTAGGCCTGGCGCCCCTGCGCGCAGGCCAGGCGGATGCGCTCGACCAGCTCCGGCCGGCGCTCGGCGCTGATGACGATGGTCTGCACCGGGGTACGGCCCGGCGGCAGCTCGTCGATCGCCGACACGTCCAGGTCGGAATAGGCCGCCATCGCCAGCGTGCGCGGGATCGGGGTCGCGGTCATCACCAGCTGGTGCGGCACGCTGCGGCCGTCGGCGCCCTTGTCGCGCAGCGCCAGCCGCTGGTGCACGCCGAAGCGGTGCTGCTCGTCGACGATGGCCAGCGCCAGGTCATGGAACACCACGCTGTCCTGCATCAGCGCATGGGTGCCGACCACCACCTGCGCACGCCCGGAGGCGATGTCCTCCAGCACCCTGGCCCGCGCCTTGCCGGTGACCTTGCCGGCCAGCCAGGCCACCTGCACATCCAGCGGCTCGAGCCAGCCGCGCAGATTGGCCAGGTGCTGCTCGGCGAGCAGTTCGGTCGGCGCCGCCAGCGCCACCTGCTTGCCCTGCTCCACCGCCAGCATCGCCGCCAGCGCGGCCACCACGGTCTTGCCGGAACCGACGTCGCCCTGCACCAGGCGCAGCATCGGGTGCGGCCGCGCCAGGTCCTGGCGGATCTGCGCGAACACGCGCTGCTGCGCGCCGGTGAGACGGAACGGCAGGGACTGGCGCAACTGCCGCACGCGCCTGTCGCCGCCGCTCAAGGCCGGGGCATGGTGCTGCTGCAGGGCGATGCGCTGGCGGCGCAGGCTCAGGTGGTGGGCGAGCAGTTCTTCCAGCGCCAGCCGCCGCTGCGCCGGATGGGTGCCGGCAGCGAGCGCGGCGACATCGGCATCGGCAGGCGGGCGATGCATGGTCAGCAGCGCCTGCCGCAGCGACGGCAGGGCCAGGCCGTCCAGCAGGTGCGCCGGCAACACCTCCAGCGCGGCTTCGCCGGGCAGCCGCTCCAGCGCCTGCCCGATCAACCGGCGCAGCGTCGCCGGGCCGATGCCGTCGACGACCGGATAGACCGGATCCAGCGCGTCGCCAAGGCCGGCCTCTTCGCCGTCGCCGAGCATGCGGTAGCTGGGATGCACGATCTCCAGCCCATGCTGGCCGGGGCGCGGGGTGCCATAGCAGCGCAGGCGCGCGCCGACGGCGAACTGCGCCACCTGCGCGGCGCGGAAGTGGAAGAAGCGCAGCACCAGGGTGCCGCGCGAGTCGTCTTCCACCGCGACCCGCAGCATCGGCCGGTAGCGGAAGCCGCGCTCCACCGCGACCACCCGCCCTTCGACCTGCGCGGCGCTGCCCGGCTGCAGCGTGGCGATGGCGCTGAGCCGGGTCCGGTCCTCATAGCGCAGCGGCAGGTGCAGCCACAGGTCCTGCAGGCTGCCGATGCCGCGCGCCTGCAGCTTGGCGGCCACCGCCGGGCCCACGCCCGCCAGCACCGTCACCGGTGTTTCGCCACTGGCCGCCAGCGCCGGGGCGGCCGGACGGGTACGCGCCATGCCGGTGGATCAGTCGAGGATCATCACCGCGTCGACCTCGAACGCGGCCCCCTTGGGCAGGCCCGACACTTCGATGGTGGAGCGGGCCGGGAACGGCGCCTGGAAGTACTCCTGCATGACCGCGTTGACCTTGGCGAACTCGCCCAGGTCGGTCAGGTACAGGCCCAGGCGCACGATCCTGTCGAGCGAACCGCCGGCCGCCTCGGCCACCGCCTTGAGGTTGTCGAAGGCGCGCCGCGCCTGCGCGGCGACGTCGCCGGCGACGATCTCGCCGGTGGCCGGGTCCAGCGGGATCTGGCCGGAGAAATACACGGTGTTGCCGGCACGCACGGCCTGCGAATACGGGCCGATGGCGGCCGGCGCGTTGGCGGTGTTGATGATCTGGCGGGACATGGGGGAACTCCGGTTGGGAAATGGCCCCGCATTGTAGCGTCCGCCCCCGCCGCACCGGCTTCCCGGCGATGCCAGGCGTCGCGGCGCTGGACAATTTTTCACCAGCAGCTGCAAACGCATGCCCGGCAAGGTGCCCGGGGGCTTATCCACAGGTTGTCGGCATGCCGTTGCACACCGGCTGTGGAGAACCGCGCACGCACCGCGCGGCGCACCCGGTCGCAGCAGGGCATGCCGCGCCGGCGCACCGCGCTTACTGGCGGCGCACCGACTGCACCACGCTCAGGCGCCGCAGCCGGCGCATCACCTCGGCCAGGTGGGTACGGTCGCGCACCTGGATGTTGAAACACAGCACTGCGGCGTTGAAGTCGCGGTCCAGGTAGTCCACCCGCTCGATGTTGGACTGGCTCTGGGCGATGGCCGCGGCCAGCTGCGCCAGCACCCCGGTGCCGTTCTCCACTTCCACCACCAGCGCGGTGTCATAGTCGCCGACCACGCTGCTGTCCCAGCCGATCGGCACCCAGCGCTCGGGCGATTTGCGCAGCTCGGCCAGGTTCGGGCAATCCATGCGGTGCACCACGATGCCCTTGCCGGCGGTGTGGTAACCCATGATCTCGTCGCCCGGGATCGGCTGGCAGCAGCCGGCGAAGCTGACCACGCCGCGCTCGCTGCCGTTGATCAGGATCTTCTCCTGCACCCGCTGGCTGCTGCCGCCGGCGCGCGGTTCGCCATGCGCCATCAGCGCCTGCGCGGCCTGGGTCGGCATCCAGTTGCCGAGCGCGACATCGGCCAGGAACGCTTCCAGGCGCGGGTAGCGGTGTTCGGCCAGGAACGCATCCAGCCGGCCCTTGGGCAGGCGCTCGATCGAGCTGTCCATCGCCTCCAGCGCGCGGTCGAGCATGCGGTGGCCCAGCTGCACGGCATCCTCGTGCTCGAGCTGCTTGAGCTGGTGACGGATCGCGGTACGCGCCTTGGAGCTGACCACGAACTCCAGCCACTGCGGCTTGGGCGTGGCCGAGCGCGCGGTGATCACTTCCACCGTCTGCCCGCTGACCAGCTTGGTGCGCAGCGGCACCAGCTTCTTGTCCACGCGCGAGGCCACCGCGCGGTTGCCGATGTCGGTATGCACCGCATAGGCGAAGTCGAGCGCGGTGGAGTTGCGCGGCAACGCCAGGATCTTGCCCTTGGGCGTAAACAGGTAGACCTCGTCCGGGAACAGGTCGACCTTGACGTTGTCCAGGAACTCCAGCGACGAGCCGGCCGAGCGCTGCGAATCGATCAGCTCGACGATCCATGCATGCGCGCGGCTCTGTGCGCTGTTGGGCGAATCGCCGCCGAACTTGTAGGTCCAGTGCGCGGCCACGCCGCGCTCGGCGATCAGGTCCATCTCCTCGGTGCGGATCTGCACCTCGATCGGCGAACCGTAGGGCCCGAACAGCACGGTGTGCAGCGACTGGTAGCCGTTGGCCTTGGGGATGGCGATGAAATCGCGGAAGCGCCCGTCCAGCGGCTTGAACGCCGCGTGCACCGCGCCCAGCGCGTGGTAGCAACTGGGCACCGAGCGCATCACCAGGCGGAAGCCGAACACGTCCATCACCTGGTCGAAGGTTTTGTTCTCCTCGCGCATCTTGGTGTAGATGCTCCAGGGCGTCTTGATGCGGCTGACCAGGCGGTGCTCCAGCCCTTCGCGCGCCAGCCGCTGCGACAACTGCACCTCGACCTGCGCCATCGCCTCGCGGCGCACCACCGGCTGGCTGCGGATGTGCTTTTCCAGGATCGCGTGGCGCCACGGGTACAGCGCCTTGAAGCCCAGGTTCTGCAGCTCGGACTTGATCAGGCTCATGCCCAGGCGCTGGGCGATGGGCGCGTAGATGTCCAGCGTCTCCACCGCGATGCGGCGCCGCGCCTCGGCGCTCTGCGCGCCCAGGGTGCGCATGTTGTGCAGGCGGTCGGCCAGTTTGATCATGATCACGCGCAGGTCGCGCGACATGGCCAGCAGCATCTTGCGGAAGCTCTCGGCGGCCGCTTCCTGGCGGTCGCGGAAGCGCAGCTTGTCCAGCTTGGTGACGCCCTCGACCAGCTCGGCCACGGTCTGGCCGAACTGCCCGGCCAGCTCGTCATGGGTGAGCGGGGTGTCTTCGATGGTGTCGTGCAGGATCGCTGCGACCAGCGCCTCCACGTCCAGCCCGAGCTCGGCCAGGATGCCGGCCACCGCGACCGGATGGGTGATGTAGGGTTCGCCGGACTTGCGGGTCTGGCCCGCGTGCGCGGCCGCACCCACTTCCCACGCACGGCGCAGCATCGGCAGCTGCTCGGCGGGCAGGTAACTGGCTGCGCGTTCGAGTTGGAGTACGTAGTCCGGCACCGCGCCACCCGCGGGCGCAGCGACCTGGGCAGAGGGGCCTGGGTTCATGGCTGGGAAGATATGCCAGCAGCACCAACACGGCAACGCCGGAGACGCGCGACATCGCTCTCGCGCTGCCGCCCCACGGTTTGCATTGCAGACCGCCGGGCCCGTCTTTCGCTCATCCGCACCCCGCCGCTTCGCGGCGCCCCTGACCCGGGGGCTTTCCTGCACACGCACCGGGTGCGGACCTGCAGGGTGGCGGATGCCTGGAAAGCAGACAGCCCGCACGTGGCGGGCTGTCGGTGCACAACGATGACCTGGTGGATCAGTCGTCGTTCTTGGACATGTCCTCGTCGGCGACGACTTCGGCGGCGGCCCATTCCAGCGCCTCGCGCTCGGCACGCTCACGCTCGGCCTTCTCGACTTCCTCGATCAGGGCGTTGTCGATCTTGCGGGCGGCGATCTCGCGCAGCGCCAGCACGGTCGGCTTGTCCTCGGTCTCGCTGTTGTCGAGGGTGGCCTGCACGCCGTTGGCCAGCTGACGGGCGCGCTTGGACGCCATCATGACCAGCTCGAAACGGTTGTTAACGACTTCCAGGCAATCTTCTACGGTAATGCGGGCCATGCGAGCTCCCGGCGACCAGCAGCGGCCGCTCGATCGGATGAGGGAAAGGCCGGGGATTGTACAGGCGGACGCCGGGGGATACAAATGACCGCATCCCCGGGTCCTTTGGAATCAATCAGTTGCCTGCCCGCCCCGGCGGGATCGGGCGCTGCCAGGGCCTGTACCGGGCCGCGCCTCAGTCCAGCAGCGAACGGATCAGGCCTTCGTGGCGGACCTGCTGCTGGGCCCGGCGCAGGCGGCTGGCGGTGAAGATGGCGCACATCTCGTCCACCGCGGTGTCGAACACCTCGTTGACGATCACGTAGTCGAACTCGTCGTAATGCAGCATTTCCTCGCGCGCGGCCGCCAGCCGCTGCGCCATCACCGCCTCGCTGTCCTGGCCGCGCTTGCGCATGCGGTCATCCAGCGCCTGCTTGGATGGCGGCAGGATGAATACGCTGACCGCATCGGGCACCTTGGCGCGCACCTGGCGCGCGCCCTGCCAGTCGATCTCCAGCAGCACGTCCTTGCCGGCGGCCAGCTGCGGCTCCACCGACTGCCGCGCGGTGCCCTTCCAGTCGCCATGCACGCGGGCGTACTCGAAGAAATCGCCGGCGGCGATCATGCGCTCGAACTCGGCGGCGCTGACAAAGTGGTAATGCCGGCCGTCCACCTCGCCCGGGCGCATCGCCCGCGAGGTGAAGGAAATGGACAGCGCGATCTGCGCGTCGCGCGCCAGGGTGGCGTTGACGAGACTGCTCTTGCCGGCGCCGGAGGGGGCCGCGACGATGTAGAGGGTGCCACGCATCGCGCGGATCTCCGGGTCGATGGTTCGGGCGGCGCACGATAACCAGCCCGGGCCGCGGCTGCAAATGCCGGGGCCGGCGGGGCCTGGCGCCCACGCCGGCGCCCGGCCCCGCCGGCCACGCCGGATCAGAGGTCGAAGGCGAGCATGTCGCGGCCGGTCGCCGCGCGCACGATGCGCTGGTAGACGCCGGTACCGCCCCCGCCGTTGGTCATCACCACCAGTCCGCGTCCGTGCTGCGGGTCGCCGACCGCGAAGGTCTTGTAGCGGCCGGCGTTGGAGCCGCCATGGAAGAACCAGCGGTTGCCGGCATCGACACGCTCCAGGTTCCAGCCCAGGCCCTTGTCCAGCCAGCCCGGCCGCACCGCCAGCTGCGGCGCCAGCATCGCCTGCCGGGTCGCCTCGGCGATCTCCCAGTCCTGCCGCGCCGGGCGCCGCATCACGTGGGCGATGAAACGCGCATAGTCCTGCACCGGGCCACGCAGACTGGCGGCGGCATTGGCGAGCAGGTCGCCGGGCCACACGAACATGCCCGCGGGCGCGGCGGCCTGCGCCTGTGGCAGCGCCTGCACCGCGTCATCCCAGGTCCAGTCCGACAGCGGCTTGCCACGCGCCTCGGCCAGCGGCTGCAGCAGCGGCCACTGCGCACCGAACGTCTGCACCCCCGGCCGGGCCCCGGGCGCCGGCACGCCGACTACCGAATGGCGCGCGGCGTGCGCGTTCCAGGTATAGGTGCTGGCCTGCATGCCGGCCGGCACGAACAGGCGCTGCCGTGCCAGCTGGTCCAGGCTCTGGCCGGTGACCGTCTCCACCACCCGCTGCAACCAGAAGAAGGCTTCGCCGGAGTAGTTCACGCGCTGTCCCGGCGTCGCCACCGTGCGCAGCGGATCGCTGTCCGGGTACGCGCGCCAGTCCGGCAGGCCGCTGCTGTGGCGCAGGACGTCGCGCACAGTGATCCGCGCCAGTTGCGGATCGTCATCGGCCAGGAAATCGGGGCGGTGGTAGTCCACCAGCGGGCGGTCGAGCTGCAGCGCGCCGGCATCCACCAGCTGCAGCACCAGATAGGCGAACACCGGCTTGCTCAACGAAGCGCACTCGAACACGCTGTCCGCATCCACCGGCGCACCGCTTTCCAGGTCGGCCACGCCGAATCCGCGGTGCCACGCCAGTTCGCCCTGCTCGACCACGGCGATGGCGACACCCGGTACACCGAAGGCGCGCATCCATTCCGGCAACGTGGCCAGGAAGGCATCGGACGGGATCCAGCGCGGGTCGTCGCGCGCAGGCGCCGCCGCGCGCCCGGCCACCGGCAACAGGGTCAACGCCGCACTGCCCGCGGCGGCTGCCAGGAATCTGCGTCGATGGATCGGATCAACAACGGTTGCGTGCATGCCCATACCTCTGCGCCAAGGAACGGACTGCATAGCAGTCGCCGCCCCCGGCGGCAAGCGCGGCCGACCGCTGCGCATGCCGCCTGCCGGCATCGGGTGCGGCCGCAGGCGCGGTGATGGCCGTGCGGACGGGCCGCCCCGGCCCATGCGCGGGCCGGCACATCCAGGCCCATCCCGCGCATGGCAACGCGCTGCCGGCCGCGGGAATGCGGCGACCTGCGCGGGAAACGCAACGCGAAGCGCGGCGGCTCCGGCAGGGTTACTCCAGGTTCTGCACCTGCTCGCGGATCTGGTCGATCAGCACCTTCAGCTCGACCGCGGCGTTGGAGGTGCGGCTGTCCACCGATTTGGAGCCCAGGGTGTTGGCCTCGCGGTTGAACTCCTGCAGCAGGAAGTCCAGGCGGCGGCCGACCGGCTCGCGCTGGCGCAGCACGCGGCGGATCTCGCCGATGTGGCTGCCGAGGCGGTCCAGTTCCTCGTCGACATCGAGCTTCTGCAGCCACATCACCAGTTCCTGCTCGGCGCGGCCCGGGTCGACCGGGTGCGGCAGGTCGGCCAGGCGCGCGGCCAGCTTGGCGCGCTGGCCTTCGCGGATGGCGGGGATCAGTTCGCGCACCTCGCCGGCGATGCGTTCGATCGCATCCACCCGCTCGCTGATCGCCGCGGTCAGCTTGGCGCCCTCGCGCTCGCGCGCGGCGACGAAGCCGTCGAGGGTCTCGTCCAGCAGCGCCAGCGCCTCGGCATGCAGCGCCGCGGCATCGACCGCTTCGCCACGCAGCACGCCCGGATAGGCCAGCAGCTCGGTGAACCCGATGCGCATGTCCGGAAAGCGCGAATGCAGGCGCCGCGCCAGGTCGCCCAGCTGCTCCACCAGCGCCTCGTCCACCGCCAGCGTGGGCGCCGCTTCCGGGGCGCGCAGGCGCATGACCAGGTCCAGCTTGCCACGGCTGATGCGCGCGGCCACGCGTTCGCGCAGTTGCGGCTCCAGCGCGCGCAGCTCCTCCGGCAACCGCACCCCCACTTCGAGGAAACGGTGGTTGACCGAGCGCAGCTCGCAGCCGAGGGTGCCCCAGCGCGTGCCGCGTTCGCCGCCGGCATAGGCGGTCATGCTTCGGATCATGTGGATTTCCGGTGCGTTGCAAAGGGCGAATGGTACCCTAGGCGTCCCCGGATGCCGGCCCCGCAGGCCGCCCGGGTGCCCCCCCCACGACGCTCCACCGACTCCCGGATTCTCCATGACCTTTTCCCGTCCCAGCGGCCGCCAGGCCGACCAGCTGCGCAGCGTCACCCTCGAGCGCGGCTTCACCCGCCATGCCGAAGGCTCGGTGCTGGTCAGCTTCGGCCACACCCGGGTGCTGTGCACCGCCAGCATCGAGAACCGCGTGCCGGCGTTCCTGCGCGGCAAGGGCGAAGGCTGGGTGACCGCCGAGTACGGCATGCTGCCGCGCTCCACCCATACCCGTTCCGACCGCGAGGCCGCACGCGGCAAGCAGGGCGGGCGCACGCTGGAGATCCAGCGCCTGATCGGCCGCACCCTGCGCGCGTGCATCGACCGCAACGCGCTGGGCGAACGCACCATCACGCTGGACTGCGACGTGCTGCAGGCCGATGGCGGCACCCGCACCGCCGCCATCACCGGCGCCTACGTGGCCCTGGTGGATGCGGTGAACACGCTGCTCAAGCGCGGCGAGATCAAGCGCAACCCGGTGTTCGGCGCGGTCGCCGCGGTGTCGGTCGGGGTCTACAAGGGCGTGCCGGTACTGGACCTGGACTACGCCGAGGACAGCGACTGCGACACCGACATGAACGTCGTCATGAACGATGGCGGCGGTTTCATCGAGCTGCAGGGCACCGCCGAAGGCCATGCCTTCCGCCGTGACGAGCTGGATGCGCTGCTGGCGCTGGCCGAGAAGGGCATCGGCGAACTGTTCGCCGCACAGCAGGCCGCGCTGGCGCAGGCATGAACCGGCGCATCGCCCTGGTCACCGTGGTGGTGGCCGACTATGACGAAGCCATCGCCTGGTACACCGGCAAGCTCGGTTTCCAGCTGCTGCAGGATGTCGACCAGGGCCACAAGCGCTGGGTCGTGGTCGGGCCGGCCGAGGGTGGCGGCGCGGCGCTGCTGCTGGCGCGCGCCAGCGACGAGGCGCAGCGCAGCCGCATCGGCAACCAGACCGGCGGCCGGGTCGGCTTCTTCCTCCACACCGACGATTTCCACCGTGACCACGCGGCCATGCTCACCGCCGGCGTGCAGTTCCTGGAAGCGCCGCGCGAAGAACCCTATGCCACGGTCGCGGTGTTCCGCGACCTGTACGGCAACACCTGGGACCTGCTGGAGCCCCGCCGATGAAGACCCTGGTACTGGCCAGCCACAATGCCGGCAAGCTGGCGGAGATGCGCGAGATCCTCGCCGACCTGCCGCTGCAGGTCACCTCGGCCGCCGAGCTGGGCCTGGGCGACGTCGAGGAGACCGGCCTGACCTTCGTCGAGAACGCGCTGCTCAAGGCCCGTGCGGCCTGCCAGGCCACCGGCCTGCCGGCGCTGGCCGATGACTCGGGCCTGATCGTGGACGCCCTGGGCGGCGCGCCCGGCCTGTACAGCGCGCGCTACGCCGGCCTCCCGGGCAATGCCGCGGCCAACAACGCCAAGCTGCTCCAGGCGATGGCCGGCATCCCCGACGGCGAGCGCGGCGCCCGCTTCTACGCGGTGATCGTGCTGCTGCGCCATGCCACCGATCCGCAGCCGCTGATCTGCGAGGGCCGCTGGGAAGGACGCATCACCCACGCGCCGCGCGGCCACCATGGCTTCGGCTACAACCCGGTGTTCCTGGACGAGCGCCATGGCCTGACCGCCGCGGAAATGGAGCCGGCGCTGAAGAACGCCATCAGCCACCGCGCGATCGCCCTGCAGCAGCTCAAGCGGCAGCTCGCCGCCTGGCACTGACCTCCACCGCCAAGTTGCAGCCGTCCATGCCGCACTCCCACGACCATTGCCACCACCGGCCCGGCGAGGCCTGCACCGGGGATCACGCGCATGCCGCCGTGCAGCTGGTGCCGCCGCCACTGTCGCTGTACGTGCACCTGCCCTGGTGCGTGCGCAAATGCCCGTACTGCGACTTCAACTCGCATGCCGGCAAGGGCGCGCTGCCGTTCGACGCCTACATCGACGCGCTGGTCCGCGATCTGGACCAGGACCTGCCGCTGGTCTGGGGCCGGGTGGTCAACAGCGTGTTCTTCGGCGGCGGCACACCCAGCCTGTTCCCGCCCGAGGCGATCGACCGTTTCCTGCAGCAGGCCAGCGCGCGGCTGCGGTTCGCGCCGAACCTGGAGGTGACGCTGGAGACCAACCCTGGCACCGCCGAGCACGGCCGCTTCGACCGCTACCGCGCCGCCGGCGTGAACCGCATCAGCTTCGGCATCCAGACCTTCAACGACGACGCGCTCAGGCGCCTGGGCCGCATCCACGACAGCGGCGAGGCCGAGCGCGCGGTGAAACTGGCGCAGGACGCCGGCTACCGCAACTTCAACATCGACCTGATGTACGCGCTGCCGGAACAGACCCTGGCCCAGGCCGAACACGACCTGGAGCGCGCCTTCGCGCTGGAGCCCACGCACATCTCGCACTACCAGCTGACGCTGGAGCCGAACACGGTGTTCTTCGCGCGGCCGCCGCGCGGCATCCCCGACGAGGACGGCGCCTGGGACATGCAGGAGCATTGCCAGGCGCTGCTGGCGCAGGCCGGCTACGGCCACTACGAGGTCAGCGCCTACGCCCGCGATGGCTGGCAATGCGCGCACAACCTCAACTACTGGCGCTTCGGCGACTACCTGGGCATCGGCGCCGGCGCGCACGGCAAGATCAGCTCCGGCGCGCAGCAGCAGGTGCTGCGCCGCTGGAAGCACAAGCACCCGCAGGCGTTCATGGACGCCGCCGGTACGCCCGCAGCGATCGGCGGCGACGACGTGATCGACGCCGCGCGGCTGCCGTTCGAATACATGCTCAACCTGCTGCGCCTGCATGAAGGCTTCGACCTGCGCGACTTCGAAGCCCGCACCGGGCTGGGCCGCGCCGTGCTGCAGCCGGCATTGGCCACCGCGGTCGAACGCGGCTGGCTGCACCGCGACGGCGGCCGCGTCGTTCCCACCGAACTGGGGCGGCGCTTCACCAACGACGTGGTCGAGCTGTTCCTGGCCTGAACAGGGCATTCGGCCGCGCAAGTAGCGGCAGCACCGGCGAAGTGATAGAAATCGCCCACCAGGGGCGGAACGTACAGCGGATGTCAGGCACCACAGCACCCTTTTCCAGCCAGGCGTCGGCACGACTTGCCGGCGCGCCGGTCCCCGAACGGGTCCGCCACCTGCTCCAGGCCGTCCACGGCATCGCCGCGCAGGTACTGGCGTCGCCGCTGCAGCTGACCATGGTGCAGCTGGAACGTGAACTGTTCGGCCTCGCCGACAAGGCACGCAGCAGCCAGGCCCAGGCCGATGTCTATGCGCAGATCCGCCAGCTGGGCGTGCATGCAGCCGAGTTCCCGGGCTGGTTCCTGGACGCGCTGGCCGACGACCTGGCGCGGCTGCGCAGTCCGTCCACGACCGCTGGCGCACCCGCGCCGGCGCTGGCGATACCGGCGATGACCCTGGTCACCGATACCGACATCAACCGCGACATCGTGCTGCACGAGATGGCACGGCGCGAAAGCTACCGCGCGCAGTCGCATCTGCAGCTGCTCGGGCAGCGCTTCGGCGTGCTTGCCGCGCAACCGGCGTTCGACGCCGAGAGCCTGCCGGTGGGGCCGTACGCGCTGTGCAGGATCCTGCGTGCCTGCGGCGAACGGCTGGGGCTGAACCTGGAGGCGCAGCAGCAGCTCTACCACGTGTTCGAACGACAGGCGATGGAGCGGCACGTCGAGCTGCTGGACCGCCTGAACATCCTGCTGGCGCGCGAAGGCGTGCTGCCGGGGCTGGTCTACATTCCCTACCTGCCACGGCCGGCAGGCCAACGCCGCACCACCGGCGGGCCCACCACGGCCGCGCGCGAGGGCCAGTCCGCGGCGACGCCGCGGCCGCTGACCCAGTGGCAGGGACAGGCGCCGGCGGCGTCATGGGCGGAGGCGACGATGGACGCCATGTCCGCGCCACCGCCTGCCGGGCCGGCCCAGCCGGCCAGGTCGGACGCGACCCCCGCCACGACCGCAGCCACCGCCCCGACAGCGGCCAGCATGGCCTCGCTGCACGAGTTGCTCGATGCCGCGCGCCAGCTGCTGGCACAGCAACTGCAGGCCGGCAGCGGCGGTGCTGGCGCGGCCGGCACCAGCGGCGGCATCGCTGGCTCCACCGACATCGTTCAGCAGCTGGCCGCCCTCGGAGGCCAGCTGCGCCCCGCCGGAACGTCGCCGGGCGCCGCACCCGCCGACCCGCCCGGCATGGCACCGAGGGCGCAGGCCGGTGCCGCGCCGGCGCCACGCGCGGTGCCCAGCCAGGCGGTGATGGACGTGCTCGCACGACTGCAGCCGCAGGCCGCGGCAGCGGGCGCGCGCCGCAGCTTCGGCGACATCCAGAAGGCGCTGCTGTCGCAGGTGCGCGCCGAGCATGGCGAAAGCGCCACGCTGTCGTCCCGCGACAGCAACACCCTCGACCTGCTGGGCATGCTCTACGGGCAGATCCAGCGCGAAGTGCGCAGCAATGGCCCGGCCACCGACCTGCTCAACCGCCTGCAGGTGCCGCTGGCGCGTGCGGCCGTCGGCGACGAGGCGTTCTTCATCCGCGACCAGCACCCGGCGCGCGAGCTGCTCAACACCGTGGCCGAATCCGGCGCGGTATGGCTGGGCGACGACGACGGCGACCCGGCGCTGCTGCAGAAGCTCGGCGAAGCGGTGGACCGCGTCGTCGCCGAGTACCAGGGTGACGAGGCGGTGTTTGCCGCCGCCAACCGCCAGGTGCAGTCGCACCTGCAGGCGGCGGTGCGCAAGGCCGAGGTCACCGAGCGCCGGCAGATCGAAGCCGCGCGCGGCAAGGAACGGCTGGAGGCGGCCAAGCAGCTGGCCGGGCGCAGTATCGGCCAGCTGTGCCACGCGGCGAATCCGCCCAAGTTCGTGCAGACCCTGCTGCACGAGGCCTGGAGCGACGTGCTGACCCTGACCCTGCTGCGCCAGGGCGAGGACTCGGAGGAATGGCGCCAGCGCCAGGACGCCACCCGCCGCATCGGTGAGATCACCGCCAGTGGCGATGGTGCGACCGACCCGGCGCTGTGCGGCCAGATCGAGGAAGCGCTGCTGCAGGTCGGCTACCACGAGGACGAGGCCGGGGCCATCGCCCGCCGCCTGTCCACGCCCGGCGGCGAGGACGAGATCACCTCGCGCACCGAACTGGCCGCCCGGCTCAAGGCCCGCGCCCGGCTCGGCGGCGACAGCCGGGACGGGGCGGATCCGCAGGCGCCGCCCGCGGCCGAGCGCACGCCGGCCGAGGAAGGCTTTTACCGGCAGTTGCGCACGCTACCGTTCGGCACCTGGTTCGAGTTCACCATCAACCAGCAGGGCGACGCCCGCCGCCTGCGCCTGTCCTGGTACAGCCTGGTCACCGACAACGCATTGTTCGTCAACCAGCGCGGGCAGAAGATGGCCGAGCATTCGCTCGACGCGCTGGCGCGGCTGATGGCGCGCGACCAGCTGCGCGTGGTCACCGAGGACCGCGGCCGGCTGATCGACCGCGCCTGGCAGGCCACCCTGCGCGCCCTGCGCGCGCTTGCCGGCGGCAGCGCCGCTCCGGAGTCCGCATGATCCCCGATACCCGGCGCGCCCCGCGCCTGCAGGTGCCCGCGCTGGTGCCGGTCACCGATACGATGACCGCCGGCGTGATCGGGCGGCTCGGCAACGTGTCCGAAACCGGCATGCTGCTGATCGCCTCCGAACCGCTCACCGAGGACGCGCTCTACCAGCTGCGCTTCCCGGTCCCCGATGGCCGCGGCGGCGACGTGCCGATCGATGTCGGCGTGCACCTGCTGTGGCGCGAGGCGGCGCAGGCGCCGGGCCACTTCTGGGCCGGCTTCCGCTTCCTGACCCTGGAAAAGGGCCATCGCGAACGCCTGCGGCAGTGGATCGAATCCAGCCTTCCGGCATCCTGAGCGACGAAAACGGCACAGCGGCGCGGCGGTGATTGCGGCAGAATCGTGGCCCGATTCCAGCCCTGCCGCGAGCCCCTGCATGAACCTGCCCGATCCCGGTCCCCTGTACGCCGACCACCTGGATGCCCTCGTCCGCCGCGCCGACGAAGCGCTGGCCCGCGGCGGTTTCGACCACCTGGTCGTGCCCAGCGGCCGCCTGCACTACCAGGTGTTCGACGACCGCGACTATCCGTACGCGGTCAACCCGCAGTTCAAGGCCTGGCTGCCGCTGACCCGCGTGCCCGACAGCTGGCTGATCCATACCCCCGGCCGCCGCCCGCAGCTGGTCTACCACCAGCCGCACGATTACTGGCACGCGGTCCCGGCCGCGCCCAACGGCTGGTGGGTCGAGCATTTCGACATCCACGTCATCCGCACCCCGGAACAGGCCCTGGCGCTGCTGCCGAAGGACCCGGCGCGCTGCGCGATCCTCGGCGAACCGCACAGTGCGCTGGGCGGCTTCGTGCCCAACAACCCGCAGCCGGTGATCGATTACCTGGACTACCGGCGCGCATTCAAGACGGCCTACGAGATCGCGCTGATGCGCCATGCCCAGGTGCCCGCGGTGCGCGGCCACCGCGCCGCCGAGGCCGCGTTCCGCGCCGGCGCCAGCGAATTCGCCATCCACATGGCCTATTGCAGCGCCGCCGGCCAGGACAGCAACGCACTGCCGTACGGCAACATCATCGCCCTCAACGAGCACGCCGCGGTGCTGCACTACACCGACCTCGGCCACGCCGCGCCGACGCCGGCGCGCAGCTTCCTGATCGATGCCGGCGCCTCCGCACACGGCTATGCCAGCGACATCACCCGCACCTACGCCGCCGCCGGCCACGACGAGTTCCAGGCCATGATCGACGCGGTGGACGCCGCGCAGCGGCAGATGTGCGCGGCGGTGCGCAGCGGCTTCGACTACAAGCAACTGCATGTCGATGCGCACCTGGCGCTGATGGGCATCCTGCGCGAGTTCGGGGTCATCACCGTGTCGCCGGAAGCGGCGCTGGCCAGCGGCGTCAGCGCGGCGTTCTTCCCGCACGGCATCGGCCACCTGATCGGCGCGCAGGTGCACGACGTGGCTGGCTTCGCCGCCAGCGACCACGGCGGCCGCATCGAGCGCCCGGCCGGCCATCCCTACCTGCGCATGACCCGGGTGCTCGAACCCGGCATGGTGGTGACCATCGAGCCGGGCGTGTACTTCATCGACATGCTGCTGGACGAGGTGAAGAAGGCCGGCAACGCCGCCAGCGTGAACTGGGAGCGGGTGGACTTTTTCCGCCGCTATGGCGGCATCCGCATCGAGGACGAGGTGCTGTGCACCGACGGCGAGGCCGACAACCTGACCCGCCCGGTGTTTGCGGCGCAGGGCTGACGGCGTTCGCGCCAACCCTCATCGGGATCCAGGCCCGGCCGTGCCATGCGGCCGGGCTTTTCATTGGCCGGATGCGCGCCAGCACGCAGGCCGAAGGTCGCACTGCGACTGCAAGCTGCGACTGACCGCCGGCCTTTGGCCTGCAGCCCCCCCGTTCCGCAGCAATGCAACCAGCCGCTTGCATGCCTGCTTCGCAGGCGCACGTCGCTTTATGTGTGGCGGTGCAACGAAAAGCAGCCCGGGGAAGCGCTTTTCCAGCCGCCGGATGGCGCGGCAGGCATGGCCGCACGCGATCCGTCGGGCTGCGCCCGCCGATTGCCTGCGCGCTCGCGGAACAAGGGGCCGGCGCACACCCCGCTCCGTGCGGACACGTGCGCCTGGGCGCCGCCGCTGCACGGCCCAGCCCGTTCCACGGTGGGGAAGCCAACCGCACAGGCGCAGCAGCAAAAGTACGCGCACCAACAGAAGCCACGGCAACACCCGGCGCGAGGGCAGGCGCTGCGGCCGCGCTGCGCCGCCCTGCCCGTGCCACGCATGGGCAGGTGCTGCAGCGCGGCCGGGCGGGTCAGCCCCTGGCCATGAACGCTTCGATCTCGTCGGCGCTGCGTTCCAGCGCAGCGGTCAATACCCGGTGTCCGTCCGCGGTGATCAGCACATCGTCCTCGATGCGGATGCCGATGCCGCGCCAGCGCGGCTCCACGCTGTGGTCGTCCGGCGATACGTACAGCCCCGGCTCGATGGTGAACACCATGCCCGCCTCGAGCAGCCGCGATTCGCCGGCGAGCTTGTAGTCGCCCACATCGTGCACGTCCAGGCCCAGCCAGTGGCCGGTCTTGTGCCGGTAGAAGCGCTTGTAATGGCCCTCGATCAGGTTCTCCTCCAGGTCGCCCCTGAGCAGCCCCAGCCGCAGCAGGCCTTCGGTGAGCACCTCGACCGCGGCCAGGTGGCCTTCCTCGTAGGCGATGCCCGGCTGCGCCTGCTCCAGCGCCGCCGCCTGCGCCGCCAGCACCAGGTCGTGCAGCGCGCGCTGTTCGGCGCTGAAGCGGCCGTTGACCGGGAAGGTGCGGGTGATGTCGCTGGCGTAGCCGTGGTACTCGGCACCGGCGTCGATCAGCACCAGGTCGCCATCGCCGCTGCCGCCGCTGTTGGCGCGGTAATGCAGCACGCAGGCGTTGGCGCCGGCACCGATGATGCTGTTGTAGGCCGGGCACGCGGCGTGGCGGCGGAACTCGCGTTCCAGTTCGGCCTGCAGTTCGTACTCGTGGATGCCGGCGCGCGCCAGCCGCATCGCCGCGCGGTGCGCCTGCACGCTGATGTCGGCGGCGCGCTGCATCAGCGCGATCTCGGCCGGCGACTTGAACAGGCGCTGCTCGTGCAGCAGGTGGCCCAGTTCCAGGAACTCGTGCGGCGGCTGCGCGCCGTGGCGCACCTGCGAACGCACCCGGTTCACCCAGCCGATCAGCTTGAGGTCGAAGTCGGCGTCGCGGCCGAAGTGGTAGTAGACCCGCGAACGCCCTTCCAGCAGGCCCGGCAGGATGTCGTCCAGGTCCTCGATCGGATAGGCGTCGTCCATGCCGTAGCGCGCCACCGCGCCTTCCTGGCCTTCGCGCGGGCCGTCCCAGGCCTCGCGCTCGGGGTCGCGCTCGCGGCAGAACAGGATCGTCTCGCCATGGCGGCGCCCGGGGATGAGCACCAGCACCGCTTCCGGCTCGGGGAAGCCGCACAGGTACCAGAAGTCCGAATCCTGCCGGTACGGGTAATGGGTGTCGTTGCTGCGCACGCGCTCGGGCGCGGCCGGCAGCACCAGGATGGCGTCATCCCCGGTCGCTTCCATCAGCTGGCGGCGGCGCTGGGCGTATTCGGCGGCGGCAATGCCGGTCAGCGTGTGCATGGCCGGCTCAGTTCAGGCGCTGGCGGTGGCGCGCGCCCATCACGCAGTCGCCGTGCAGCAGCAGCACCGCCACGCGCACGAACTCCTCGATCTCGGCCAGCGCGTCCTCGTCCTCGTCGGCGCTGTCGAATTCGTCGCTGGAGGCCTGCGCCAGCCGCGCCAGGTCCTGCAGCGCCTCCTCGCCCTCCTCGCTCAGCACCGGGCGCTTGCCGGCGGCCAGGCCGAAACCGCCTAGGAACGCGCGGCACCAGTCGAACAGCGCATCGGTGCGCTCCTGCAGCGATGCCGCCGGTGTGGCCAGCACCAGTTCGAAGGCGAAGTCGCGGTCCTCGAGCTGCGCCACCACCGCCTCGCGCAGGCGGTCGAGCACGCTGCCCGGTTCCGGCACGGGCAGGTTGTCGTCGGCCAGCACCCTGCCCGGCCAGGCCTGCAGGTCGGCGCCGCCGGCGGCCAGCCAGCCGCACAGTCCACCGTGGAGTTCGGCCGGGGTGGCCCCGAGGTCCAGCGACTGGCTGGCCCGGAGGATGTCGTTGACGGCGGGAAGATCGGTCATGTCACCTGGGTCTGCAAAAAGCGGGAAAGGCCGCCGCGCACCGCGCGGCAACGGCCGCACAGTGTAGCAACGGCAGGGTGTCGGCCATCTTGACCACCCCCGACGCGCATGCCTATCGTGCCGGGCATGGATTCCTTCGACCCCGCCACCCAGCTGCAGGCCCTGGCCGCCCGCCTCGAACTGCTGTTCGAACGCAACCAGCGCCTGGCCGACGAGAACCGCAGCCTGCGCCAGCAGCAGGAACAGCTGGTGGCCGAACGCGCGCAACTGCTGACCAAGAACGAGCAGGCGCGCTCGCGGGTGGAAGCGATGATCACCCGCCTCAAGTCGCTGGAGCAGCACACGTGAGCCAGAACGAGCCGGTCAGCGTCCGCATCCTCGATCGCGAGTACACCGTCGGCGTGGAGCCGGCCGAGCGCGACAGCCTCACCGCCGCCGCGCGCATGCTCGATGCGCGCATGCGCGAGATCCGCGGCAACAACCGCATGGCCGCGGTGGACCGGGTGGCGGTACTGGCCGCGCTCAACCTGGCCCATGAGCTGCACCTGATGCGCGATGAACTGGCGCAGCAGCAGCAGCGTTTCCAGAGCGCGATGAACGATCTCAACCGGCGCCTGGACAGCGCGATCGACGAAGGCCGCTGAAGCCGTCGCATTCATCCGACGGACGGTTCATTTTTTGCCGCGCCCAACCGCTGCCATATGCCTGCAACACGGCTATACTGGCGTCGCGTTCTCTGCCGTGAACGACGGCGTGTGCAAACATTCGCCTTGTCCCTTAATGACGACCACGGGGGCGCGACGGTACCGGGTGTGCAGGTCCGCCTTGCAGCGGGAAGCCCGATGGTTCCCCAGCGTCCCCACTTGAACCCCGGGTTCAAGGTCGTTTCGCACGCATCGTCATGGCGGAGAATGCAATTATTCTGGAACGGCGCCGCAAGGCGCCGTTCTTCTTTGCAGGTCCATGCACCGGCCGGCACATCGGCCGATAATGCCGCCAGGCCCCGACCAACGCCGCCGATGACTGCCGACGCCCGCAAGGCCCTGCGCCGACAACTGCGCCAGCGCCGCCGCGACATCCCTGCCGCCGAACACATCGCGGCCGCCGATGCGCTGGCCGCCCACCTGCGCGCGCTGCCCTTCGCCGATGTCGACGGCCCGGTGGCCGGCTACTGGGCGATGGATGGCGAGATCGCCCTGTACCGCTGGCAGATGCAGCTGCCCGCCCACCAGACCTACTGCCTGCCGGTGCTGCACGACACGCTGCTGCGCTTCGCGCCATGGCGGCCGGGGCAGCCGCTGCGCGCCAACCGCTATGGCATCCCGGAGCCGGACATCGACCCCGCGCACGCGCTGCCGGCGCAGGACATGGCGCTGGTGGTGGTGCCGCTGGTCGGCTTCGACCCGCTTGGCCGGCGGCTGGGCATGGGAGGCGGCTGGTATGATCGCAGCTTCGCTTTCCGCCAGCGGCGCAGCGCGCCGCCCTGGCTGGTCGGCGCCGGCTTCGCCGCCCAGCAGGTACCGGCGCTGCCGGTTGAGGACTGGGACGTGGCGGTGGATGCCATCTGCACCGAGCAAGCCATTCTCTACCCGGAACCGTCGCACGCATGACCGCCCGCAAGCGCTACTGGCTGATGAAGTCCGAACCGGACGCCTTTTCCATCGACGACCTGCAGCGGGTGGGTACCGAACCGTGGAACGGGGTGCGCAACTACCAGGCGCGCAATTTCATGCGCGACGGCATGAAGGTCGGCGACGGCATCCTGTTCTACCACTCCGATACCAAGGTGCCGGGCATCGTCGGCGTCGCCACGGTGGCCAGCGACGCCTACCCGGACGACACCCAGTTCGATCCCGGTTCCGACTACTACGACCCGAAGGCCAGCCGCGAGCAGCCGCGCTGGTACCTGGTGGACGTGGCCTTCGAGCGCAAGCTGGCGCAGGTGATCGCGCTGGACGAGATCAAGCGCCACGCCGATGCACTGGGCGAGGGCTTCCCGCTGACCGCCAGGGGCAACCGCCTGTCGGTGTTCCCGGTCACCGGCGCGCAGTGGAAGCTGCTGCTGTCGCTGGAAAAGAAACTGCCGGCCTGATCCCGCCAGCGCGGCCGCTGCCGCCGTCGACGGGCGCTGCCGGGCAGCGCCGGACCGGTTGCCGCCACGCCTGCTCCCCCTCCTCCAACGCCATCGAGTCCACCATGTCCGAAGCCAAGCGCCTGGCCGCCGAAAAAGCCATCGAGTACGTCCAGAAGGGAATGATCGTCGGGGTCGGCACCGGTTCCACGGTCGCCTATTTCATCGAGGCGCTGGCGCGCATCAAGGACCAGATCGAAGGCGCCGTCTCCAGCTCCGAACAGAGCACCGCCCAGCTCCGCAGCCATGGCATCGAGGTGCTGGACCTGAACCACACCGGCGGCCTGTCGCTGTACGTGGACGGCGCCGACGAGTGCGACCCGCACAAGAACCTGATCAAGGGCGGCGGCGCCGCGCTGACCCGCGAGAAGATCATCGCCGAGGCCAGCAGGCAGTTCGTGTGCATCGTCGACCCGAGCAAGCAGGTCCAGGTGCTGGGCAGGTTCCCGCTGCCGGTGGAAGTGATCCCGATGGCACGCAGCCTGGTGGCGCGCGAGATCGTGGCCCTGACCGGCGGCCAGCCGGTGTGGCGCGACGGCGTGGTCACCGACAACGGCAACCTGATCCTGGACGTGCACAACCTGTCCATCACCGACCCGGTGAAACTGGAGCAGCAGCTCAACCAGATCCCGGGCGTGGTCACCGTGGGCCTGTTCGCGCGCCGCCCGGCCGACGTGGTCATCGTCGGCGGGCAGCCGCCGCAGGTGCTGTAAGCGCGGGCATGCGACCACGGCCGCGGCTGCGCGTCAGCGCGCCGCGGCCTGCAGCCAGGCCTGCCACTGGCGGTCGAGCGCGGGCAGCGTGCCCGGCAGCCCGAACGCCGGGCCGGTGTCGCCCAGCCAGTCCTCGAAACTGCCGCCGGCGGCGATCCGCTCGCTGATGCTGCCGAGCACGCCGGCGCGGGTGGCCGCGGTGGCCTGCACCAGGAAATCGGCCCAGCCCTGGACCTGCGCGTAGTAGCGCGCCCCGGCCGCCGCGTCGCCGGATTCGGCCGGGCTGCGATAGACCAGGCTCACGCCGCGGGCCGCGGGCGCGGCCTGTCCCACCGGGCGCGCCGGATTGGCCATGGCCAGGAACTCGGCCAGCGCCGGCAGCGGCTGCGCCGGATCGGCGCCCATGCCACGCAGCAGGCGCCGCCGCTGGGCCACCAGTTCATCGGCCTCCAGCACCATTGCCGCCGCCTCGTTGAGCCAGTCCGGGCTGCGCGCATGGCCATGCCCCGAGGTCCGGCCCAGGTCCGGCCAGTAGGCCAGGTTGAACAGCACGTGGCCCAGTTCGTGGCGGGTCAGGTTGCGCCAGATCGCCTGGCCGATGGCCGGGTTGGCGGCGAGCAGGCGGCGGCCGGGATCGTCGGCCGGCTGGGTCGACTCGCGGGCAGCCTGGAAGGCCTGCATGCCGGGCCAGTCGACCACCTGCGCGGCACCGGCGGCGAGCAGCCGCCCGCGCGCATCGGCGCCGATGCGGCCCTGCGGCGCATCCAGCAGCACGGCCAGGCGCAGTGGCGCGCGCGCGAAATGGCGTTCGAACGCCTCGGCGCTGGCGGCCAGGTCGCCGCCGAGCATGCGCACCTGCGCGGCGTCGGCGCCGTAGACCCAGCCATGCGCGCCGGCGACGCAGTGGTCCAGGCCCGGCAGCGGCGGGCAGCCGGTATCGGCCCGTGCGGCGCCGGCCAACAGCAGCAGCACCGGCAACAGGACGGGAGCGGGGGAACGGGAAAGGGCCATGCACGCATCTCCGGTTGGGATGCTTCCCTGACGCATGCGCGCGGCAAATGTGTCCACCCGGGCGCGGGCCCGGCGACGGCCTCAGCGCGCGGGCCGCTTGCCGTTCTGCGCCAGCACCTTCACCAGCTCGCCCACCAGTTCGCGCTGGCGCGGCGGCAGGGCCAGGAAGGTATCGATCACCGCGCGTTCGCGCGCGCCCACCGCGTTCCATTCGCCCCGGGTCTCGGCAACCCGCGCCGGTTCGCCGAAACGCAGGGTCTGCGGCGCCACCCCGAACAATTCGGCCAGCACCTGCAGCTTGTCCTGCTCCGGGATGGAGCGGCCGGACAGCCAGCGCGACGCACTCTGGAAGCTCACCGAACGCCCCGTATAGCGCGCGTTGAACAGGCGGAAGAGGACCGCCGGCCGCGGCTCGTAGCCGGCCGCGCTCATCGCCTGCCCCAAGCGGCGGGAAAATTCGAAGCGTTCGTCGCTCATGGCCGGAAACGTTACGGACCACGCCCACGACGGGATCACCTGTTACTTTCATTTTAGTTAACTAATTGCTTTCATTGGTCCCGGAACCACGCGCGGCGCCCATCCGCACCGCGCCCCAGCCCGGGAGAAGCCCCATGGAAAGCGCCTCCACCGCCGCTGCGGCATCGCAGCCATTCCTCCGCCGCTACATGGATGTGGACTACCGCTTCCACTACGCCGCCGTGCTCAGGCCGCACCCGGCACCATCCGAAGCGATCGCCGAGCTGTGCCTGTTCCGCTTCTGGCTGGCCTGCCGCGCCTACGCGCATTCGGGCGCGACGCCGGCACCGGTACCGCCGCTGTACCTGCCGCCGCACTGGACGCCACCACGGCAGGCCGCCGGGGTGGACATCGGCCATGCCCTGGACGCCTGCCCGGGTCATCTGCTGGACAGCCGCTTCGACCTGTACGACCGCTTCTTCCAGCTGGGCCGCAACCGCGACGACCCGCTCGGCCTGGATGCGGCGGCACTGGCGCTGTCGTGCCAGCTGTTCGTGCAGCCCAGCGCCACCACCCGCACCTGGCTGCGCAGCGAGGTGCACGCGCTGTTCCGCATGCTGCACGCCGCATTCGCCACCACGCCGCGCACGCACGCCTGGGCAGCGGGTGATGCTTGACGTCGCGCGGCGCATCCGTGAAGGTGCGCAGCGCCTCCTTTCGCTTCGTGGATCACGCCATGTCCCTGCCACGCCTTGCCGCCTGCCTGTCCGTGTTGCTGCTGCTGGGCGGCTGCGCCAGCGCCGGCGAACACTGGGTGGAACTGGGCGGCGCGCGCTACCACGTGGAACTGGCGCAGGACGACGCCAGCCGCGCCCGCGGCCTGATGTTCCGCGACCACATGGACGCGGACCGCGGCATGCTGTTCATCCACGACCGCGTGGAACCGCAGGCGTACTGGATGAAGAACACCCGCATCCCGCTGGACATCCTCTACTTCGACGACGCCCGCCGGCTGGTCAGCCAGCAGCGCGACGTACCGCCCTGCTCGGCCGGCGATGCCTGCCCGCCGTACCCCAGCTTCAAGCCGGCGCGCTACGTGCTGGAACTCAACGCCGGCCAGGCGGCGAAGCTGAAACTGCAGGACGGCACCGAGCTGGTGTTCGGCCCCGGCATTGCCAAGGGCAGGTAACCGCGCGCCCACGCCGGGCCGCCGCATGCCTTGAACCGGCCGCGCTTTGCCGCCAGTCTTGGGGCATGTCCGACACACGCCTTACCCTGCCGCAGTGGGACGCGCTGGCCGAGCTGGCCGACGACGCGTTGCCGTTGCTGCCGACCGCGCTGCTGATCGCGCGCGACGAATACCCGCACCTTGACCCGGGCCGCTACGACCGCCTGCTGCAGGCCCATGCCGACCACCTGCGGGTGGAAGTGGAGGCCATTGCCGAATGGCCGCTGAAAGTCGCCGCCATCAACCACCACCTGTTCAACGAGCTGGGCTACAGCGGCAACCACGACGCCTATTACGACCCGCGCAACAGCTATCTCAACGAGGTGGTCACGCGCCGGCTCGGCAACCCGATCTCGCTGGCGCTGGTACAGATGGATGTCTGCCGGCGGCTCGGCCTGCCGCTGGAGGGCATCTCCTTCCCCGGCCATTTCCTGGTGCGGCTGCCGGTGGAGGAAGGGGTGCTGGTCATGGACCCGTTCAACGGCGGCCGTCCGCTGGGCGTGGACGAACTGCGCGAGCGCGCCCGCAACAACCTGGGCGGCGAGACCCCCGACGACCAGGTGCTGGCGCAGATCCTCGACCCGGCGCCGGCGCGCGCGATCCTGATGCGCATGCTGCGCAACCTGTATGGCGTGTATGCCGAACGCGAAGAGTGGGACCGCGCCGCGCGCAGCGCCGACCGCATCCTGAAACTGGCCCCGGAGCAGAGCGAGGCGCTGCGCGACCGCGGCCTGGCCTACCTGCGCCTGGACCACCTGGCCGGTGCGCGCGCGGACCTGTCGCTGTACCTGCGGCGCGAACCCGATGCCGCCGACGCGGCGCAGGTGCGCGAACGCCTGATCGACACCGGTGCCGGGCGGCCGCAGCTGCATTGAGGCGACCGCGGCGGCGCCGTGGCCGCCACGACCGGGCCGGACTCAGTCCAGCTCCACCATTTCGAAATCGTCCTTGGTGGTGCCGCAGTCCGGGCAGGTCCAGGTCTCGGGCACGTCTTCCCAGCGCGTGCCCGCGGCGATGCCTTCTTCGGGCAGGCCTTCGGCTTCGTTGTAGATGAAGCCGCAGACGACGCACATCCAGGTGCGCAGGGTGGAGGCGGAAGCGTCGGACATCGGATAATCACGGCAACACGAGGGCGGTCGCTGATTGTCCCATTCCCGCCGCCGTACAGGTAGCCATCCATGCCCCAGCCTGCTCGCGCCGCCCGCGGCGTCTATCTGATCACTCCCGACGAGGCCGACACCGCGCGCCTGCTCGAACGCGTGCAGCCGCTGCTCGGCGCCGGCGCCACCTGGCTGCAGTACCGCAACAAGGCCGCCGATGCCGGCACCCGGCGGGTACAGGCCCGGGCCCTGCAGGACCTGTGCGCGGCCGCCGGAGTCCCGCTGATCATCAACGATGATGCCGCCCTGGCCGCCGCCGTCGGCGCGGCCGGCGTGCACCTGGGCGAAGACGACGGCGACATCGCCGCCGCGCGCGCGCTGCTCGGCCCCGGCGCCCTCATCGGCGCCTCCTGCTACGACCAGTTGGAACTGGCGCGGCGGGCGGTGGCTGCCGGCGCCAGCTACGTCGCGTTCGGTGCGTTCTTCCCCAGCCGCAGCAAGGCCACCACCCGGCGCGCGCATCCGCGGCTGCTGCATGAGGCCGCGGCGCTCGGCGTGCCGCGCGTGGCCATCGGCGGCCTGGCCGCGGACAATGCCGCGCCGCTGGTCGCGGCCGGCGCCGACCTGCTGGCGGTCATCAGCAGCGTGTTCGCCGCCGATGACCCGGTGGCCGCGCTGCGCGGTTACCAGGCCTGTTTCCCGGCGCCCTGAGCGGCGGCACGGCGCCGCCGGCGGATGCCACGCACGAACCGGCAAGGCGCGGCATGCCGCGCACAGCGCAGCCTCCACTTCGTCGTCCAACGGCGCCCTTCTCCCGGCGGGAGAAGGGCCTGGTCGGCGCTTACTCCAGCGCCGCCTTGACCGCCGCCGGATCGGCCAGCGCCTGCACCTGGCGGATCAGGCGCACGGTGTTGCCGCCGAGGATGGCGCTGACCTGGCGTTCGTCATAGCCGGCATCGAGCAGCGCCTGCACCACCTTGGGCAGCGCGGCGATGTCCTCGTAACCCTCCACGCCACCGCCGCCGTCCCAGTCCGCGCCCAGGCCGACGTGTTCCCAGCCGGCCACCTTGATGATGTGCAGCAGGTGGCGCATGTAGTCGTCGAAATCGGCCTTGCGGATGTTGTACTTCGCGTCCAGCGCGGCCAGCTGCGCCTTGAGCTGCGCGCGCTCGGCATCGGTCGGGGCGGTGCGGTCGTCGAAGGCGTCGTAGAGCTTGCGCCGCTCGGCGCGGTACTCCGGGGTGGCGCCGGTGTCGATCAGGTAACCGCCCAGCGAGTTCACCTGGATCACGCCGCCCTTCTTCGCCAGTGCGCGGATGCGCGCGTCGTCGATGTTGCGCGAATGCGCGAACACGTCGGAGGCGCCGCTGTGCGAGAGGATGATCGGCGCCTTGCTCAGCGCCAGCATCTGGTCGAACACCGTGTTGGACGCATGCGACTGGTCGATGATGATGCCCAGCCGGTTGGCCTGCGCGATCAACGCCTTGCCCTTCTCGCTGAGGCCGCCGTGCTCGCCTTCCGGGGCCACGCCCATGCCGGCCGAATCGGCGAAATCGTTGTGGCTGATGTGCGCCAGCGAGATCATCCGCAGGCCCTGCTTGTAGTAGAAGCTGAGCAGGCTGGGGTCGGCCTCCAGCGGGTAGGCGTTCTCCATGCTGATGTAGACCGACTTCCTGCCCGCGGCCTTGATCCGCGCCGCGTCGTCGGCGGTGGTGGCCAGCTCGAACTTGTCCGGGTTGGCGGCCACCATCTCGCGGATCTCGGACAGGCGCCTGAGCCCGGCGTCGCGCGCCTTCAGGTTGCCGCCGGCATCGCGTTCGCCCTGGCTGGTGAACACCACCCAGAAGCCGCCATCGAGCCCGCCTTCGACCATGCGCGGGTAATCGACCTGCGAACCGTCTTCCTGGAAGGAATGGCGGTCGGTGATCTTCCAGCCCGGCCTGGAAAACAGCGCCGGCGTATCGAGATGGGTGTCGAGGTTGATCGCCCCGGCCTGGACGGCGCGCGCGCGCTCGGAGATCTTCGCCGGGCCGGTACCGGCCTGGGCGGTGGCGGCGACAGCCAGCAGCAGCGCGGCGGACAGCGCACCGGCCTTGAACGTCATGTCGAACTTCATGGCTCTCCCTTGGGGACGGATCGTGGCGCATTCTTGCATGCGCCCGGCGCGCGCCAGCAGGCCATTGGTCATGGATCCGGCGGCGCGTGGCAGCACCCGGCGCGAAAGCGGACAATAGGCATATTCCCCTGCCACGCAGCGATGCCATGTCCCCGACCCTGAACCACGAACACTCCCATGCCCTGTTCACCCGCGCGCAGCAACTGCTGCCCGGCGGCGTCAACTCGCCGGTGCGCGCGTTCAAGTCGGTCGGCGGCGAGCCGTTCTTCGTGCAGCGCGCCGACGGCGCCTACCTGCACGACGTCGATGGCAACCGCTACATCGACTACGTCGGCTCGTGGGGCCCGATGATCGTCGGCCACAACCACCCGGCGGTGCGCGAGGCGGTGCAGCAGGCCATCGGCAACGGCCTGTCGTTCGGCGCGCCGTGCCCGGCCGAGGTGACCATGGCCGAGACCATCACCCGCCTGGTGCCGTCGTGCGAGATGGTGCGCATGGTCAACTCCGGCACCGAGGCGACGCTGTCGGCGATCCGCCTGGCGCGCGGCGCTACCGGCCGCAGCAAGATCGTCAAGTTCGAAGGCTGCTACCACGGCCATGGCGATTCGTTCCTGGTCAAGGCCGGCAGCGGCATGCTGACCCTGGGCGTGCCGACCTCGCCGGGCGTGCCGGCCGGGCTCAGCGAACTCACCCTGACCCTGCCCTACAACGACTTCGAGGCGGCCACCGCGCTGTTCGAGCAGCAGGGCGGCGAGATCGCCGGCCTGATCATCGAGCCGGTGGTCGGCAACGCCAACTGCATCCCGCCGCGCGACGGCTACCTGCAGCACCTGCGCGCACTGTGCACGCGGCATGGCGCGCTGCTGATCTTCGACGAAGTGATGACCGGCTTCCGCGTGGCGCTGGGCGGTGCGCAGGCGCACTACGGCATCACCCCGGACCTGACCACCTTCGGCAAGATCATCGGCGGCGGCATGCCGGTGGGCGCCTATGGCGGCCGCCGCGCGCTGATGCAGCAGATCGCCCCGGCCGGCCCGATCTACCAGGCAGGCACGCTCAGCGGCAATCCGGTGGCGATGGCCGCGGGCCTGGCGATGCTGGAACTGATCCAGCAGCCGGGCTTCCATGCCGACCTGGCCGCACGCACCGCACGCCTGTGCGAGGGCCTGGAAGCGGCCGCGCGCGACGCCGGCGTCGCCGTCACCACCACCTGCGTCGGGGCGATGTTCGGGCTGTTCTTCACCACGGAAAAGGTGGAAACCTACGCCCAGGCCACCGCCTGCGACATCCCCGCGTTCAACCGCTTCTTCCACGCGATGCTGGAGCGCGGCGTGTTTCTTGCGCCGTCGGCCTACGAGGCCGGCTTCCTGTCCAGCGCGCACGACGATGCGGTGATCGATGCCACCCTGGCCGCCGCACGCGAGGCGTTCAAGGTGGTCGCGGCCGGTTGATCGCCCTTCACCGCTTCCGTGCAGGGGGGGCGATGCAGGCCACGACCGGGGCTTTCGCAGGCATGTTCCGGTCGCGACGGATGCCGCTCCCACGGAGGCGGCATCCATGATTCCGATGATCCACGCCCTGCTGCTCGACTTCGACGGTCTGCTGGCCGACTACGACCATCCGCGCCATCTCCGGCATCTGGCGCAGGCCGCGGGATGCACGCCGGCGGTGATCGACGCACAGCTGCGTGGCGCCGGCCTGGAGCTGGCGCACGCGCGTGGCGAGCTGGATGGCGATGCGCTGCTGCGGGCGTTGAACACCCGCCTCGGCACCGGCCTGGCCGCCGCCGACTGGCTGGCCGCACGCACCGGCGCCAGCGCCCTGCGCCGCGACACGCTCGCCCTGCTGCAACGGCTGCGCCCCGATGTCCGCGTCGCCGTACTGACCAACAACGGCGCCTTGAGCGCGGCCGCCATCGCCGCGCTGCTGCCCGGCATCGAAGTGCTGTGCAGCGCCACGCTGGGCGTGCGCAAACCCGACCCGCGCATCTACCTGGCCGCCGCCGAAAGGCTGGGCAGCGCACCGGCGCGCACGCTGTTCATCGATCATCTGTTCCGCAACGTGCAGGGCGCACGCAGCGCCGGCCTGCACGCCGACACCGCGCACCACACCCAATCACTGCGCCGCGTGCTGCGGCGCTGGCACGTGCTGTGAACCGCCACCCAGCGCATTGCGCAGCCGCGCCGCCAACGGCTCCAGTTGCGCCATCGTCGACGGGGCCGGAACGCCCATCGGGTAGACCTCCAGCAGGCCGTCTCCATGCCTGCGCGGCTGCACATGCAGATGGAAATGCGGCACTTCCTGTCCGCCGGCTTCTCCGTTGGACTGCCACAGGTTGAGCCCGTCCGGTGCGAGCGTGTCGCGCAACGCCCGCGCCACCCGATGCGCCACGCGCATCACCTGCCCCGCAAGGGCTTCGTCCAGCGCGCAGAGGGTTTCGGCATGCTGCCGGGGAACCACCAGCACATGCCCGGGCACGGCTTGGCGCAGGTCCATGAAGGCCACCACCTGCGCGTCTTCCCACACCATCCTGGCCGGCAACTCGCCGGCCAGGATGGCGCAGAACACACATCCCTGCATCAGCGCGAAGCCACGTACGCCGCGATCGCCTCGCGCACGCGCTTGAGGCCCTCGGCCAGCTCCTCGTCGGTGATGTTCAGCGGCGGCACGAAGCGCAGCACGCTGGTGCCGGCCTGCAGGATCAGCACCTGCTTCTCGGCGGCCAGGTCGAGCAGCGCGCCGATATCGGCCACGTACTCGGGCTTGAGCACCGCGCCGATCATCAGGCCCATGCCGCGCACCTGCTCGAACACGCCGAACTCGGCGCCGATCGCCTCCAGCCCGGCCTTGAGCGCGGCCGACTGCCGGGCCACGTTGGCCTTGATCGCATCCGAGGCCAGCGTGCGCAGCGCCACCCGCGCCACCGCCGCGGCCAGCGGGTTGCCGCCGAAGGTGGTGCCGTGGGCGCCGACGCCCATGACCTCGGCCACCTTCGGGCCGGCCAGCATGGCGCCGACCGGGAAGCCGCCGCCCAGCGCCTTGGCCAGGCTGACGATGTCAGGGGTCACGCCCCAGTTCCAGTGCGCGAACAACTGGCCGGTACGGCCCATGCCCACCTGGATCTCGTCCAGCACCAGCAGCGCGTCGTGCTGGTCGCACAGCTCGCGGGCACGGCGCATGAACTCGGCCGAAGCCGGCATCACCCCGCCCTCGCCCTGCACCGGCTCGAACATCACCGCGGCCACGTCGCCGCCGGCCATGGCCGCTTCCAGCTGCGCCACGTCGTTGAAATCGGCATAGCGGAAACCGCCGGGCAACGGCTCGTAGCCCTCCTGGTACTTGGGCTGGGCGGTGGCCGTCACCGTGGCCAGGGTGCGGCCGTGGAAGCTGCCGCGGAAGGTGACGATGACGCGCTTCTCCGGCGGCCGGCCCTGCGCCGCGGCCCACTTGCGCACCAGCTTGATCGCCACTTCATTGGCCTCGGCGCCGGAGTTGCACAGGAACACGCGGCTGGCGAAGCGCGAGGCCTCCACCAGCTCCTGCGCCAGGTGCAGCGGCGGCTCGCTGTAGAACATGTTGCTGGTGTGCCAGAGCTTGTCGGCCTGGGCCAGCAGCGCGGCCTTCAGGTCGGGGTTGTTGTGGCCGAGGCTGCACACCGCGATGCCGGCCGCCAGGTCGATGAACTCGCGCCCCTGCGTATCCCAGAGCCGCGCTCCCTGGCCGCGCTCGAGCACCAGCTGGCGGGGCCGGTACACCGGCAGGTAGTACTGCGACAGGGACAACAGCGGCTCGGCGACAGCGGTCATGGCGTTCCGGTAGAGGTGGGCGAAAGGCGCATTCTCCCCCATTAACCGGGCTGCGGCACAATAGGCCCATGCGACTGTTCTCCACCCCGCAGCTGAACCCCGCCTCCGAGACCGGCTGGCGCCGCCGATGGTTCGACATCATCCATCGGCGCGACACCCGCCCCTCGCGCAATTTCGACCTGTTGCTGGTCTACGCCATCGTCGCCAGCGTGCTGGTGGTGATGTTCGACAGCGTGCAGCACATCCATGCCGCCTGGGCGTCGTGGTTCTACGTGGTCGAGTGGGGCTTCACCCTGCTGTTCACCGCCGAGTACGTGCTGCGGCTGCTGGTGGTGCGGCGGCCGCTGCGCTATGCGCTCAGCATCTGGGGCGTCATCGACCTGCTGGCGATCCTGCCCACCTACATCTCGCTGCTGCTGCCGGGCGCGCAGTCGCTGCTGGTGGTACGCGCGCTGCGCATCCTGCGCGTGTTCCGCATCCTCAAGCTGACCCGCTACATCGAGGAGAGCGGCATCCTGATGCAGGCGCTGTGGCGCAGCCGCCGCAAGATCCTGCTGTTCCTGTCGATGGTGATCACCATCGCCATTATCGCCGGCTCGCTGATGTACGTCATCGAGGGACCGAGCCACGGCTTCAGCAGCATCCCGGCCAGCATGTACTGGGCGGTGGTGACCATGGCCACGGTCGGCTTCGGCGACATCGTGCCGCAGACCACGCTGGGGCGTTTCGTCACCTCGGTGCTGATCCTGATCGGCTACAGCATCATCGCCGTGCCCACCGGCATCTACACCGCCGAGCTGGCCAACGGCATGCGCCGGGCCGAAGCCTGGCGCCGCCGCGACGACCGCGGCTGCATTGTCTGCGGCCACGAGGGCCACGAGCAGGAAGCACGCTACTGCAACCGCTGCGGGCATGAGCTGCCGGAGCCGCTGGAACCCTGAGCGGCGCGCACGACGGCGCCGCCGGCTGGAATGCCGCGGCCGGTGGCGCTGTCTCAGTCCAGGAACAGGTCCGGCAGCAGCGGCTGCGACGGATCGACCGCATAGCCGGACAGGTCGCTGACCCCGGCCTGCGCCAGCACCTCGTCGTCGATCAGGAAGTGGCCGCTGAAACCGGCCGCCTCGCGTACCAGCACCGCATGCGCGGCATCGGCCATGATCTCCGGACGCCGGCAGCCGGCGACATCGACCCCGGGAATCATGTTGATCGCATCGGTGGCGATGACCGTGCGCGGCCACAGCGCATTGACCGCCACCCCCTGCGGGCCGAACTCGGCGGCCAGGCCCAGGGTCACGAAGCTCATGCCCATCTTGGCCAGGGTGTAGCCGGTATGCGGCCCCCACCACTTCGGGTCCAGGCTCGGCGGCGGCGCCAGGGTCAGGATGTGCGGGTTCGGCGCCTGCAGCAGGTGCGGCAGGCAGGCCTGCGCGCACAGGAAGCTGCCGCGCGCGTTGACCTGCTGCATCAGGTCGAAGCGCTTCATCGGCGTGTCCAGGGTGCCACGCAGCCAGATCGCCGAGGCATTGTTGACCAGGATGTCGATGCCGCCGAAGGCGTCGACCGTGGCCGCCACCGCCGCACGCACCTGGTCTTCCTCGCGGATGTCGCACTTCAGCGCGAGGCCGCGGCCACCGGCCGCGTTCACCGCCTCCACCGCGGTATGGATGGTGCCGGGCAGCCTGGGGTTGGGCACCGCCGACTTGGCGGCGATGGCCACGTTGGCGCCGTCGCGCGCGGCGCGCAGCGCGATCGCCAGGCCGATGCCGCGCGAGGCGCCGGTGATGAAGAGGGTCTTGCCTTGCAGGGTGCTCATGCGCGACTCCGCGATGCCGATGGAAGCGAAGTGCATTATGCGCCACCGGCACCGCCACCCCTTCCGGCAGCGCGCGAACACCTGCCGTTAATCCGCGATGCCGATACTGGCGCCCTTCCACAGTTGTCGTGCGTTGCCATGAAATCCCTGCCTGTTGCCGTCTGCCTGCTGCTCGCCCTGTCCCTGCCCGCCTGCCAGAAGCGCGCCGCGTCGCCCGGCGACGTCGCGCGGGTATGTC
>NZ_LDJO01000013.1 GCF_001431595.1 Stenotrophomonas acidaminiphila | reverse complement strand
CGCTGGCGGTGCTGCTGCAGGTGGTGCTGGTGTTCGTGTTGGTGGAGGTGTTCGACGCCACCGGCACGCTGTACGGCGTGGTCGGCCGCGCCGGCCTGCTCGACCTGGCCGATGGCAGGAAGCGCTTCGGCCGCGCGCTGCTGGCCGACAGCAGCGCGATCGTCGCCGGTTCGCTGCTGGGCACCAGTTCCACCACCGCCTTCGCCGAGAGCGCCTCCGGCGTGCAGGCCGGTGGCCGCACCGGGCTGACCGCGCTGGTGGTGGCGGCCCTGTTCCTGGCCGCGCTGCTGTTCTCGCCCCTGGCGGGCATGGTGCCGGCCTATGCGACCGCGCCGGCGCTGCTGTTCGTGGCCGGGCTGATGCTGCGCGAGCTGGTCAACGTCGAATGGGGCGACCTCACCGAATCGGTGCCGGCGGCGCTGTGCGCGCTGGCCATGCCCTTTACCTACTCCATCGCCAACGGCCTGGCCTTCGGCTTCATCGCCTATGCCGTGCTCAAGGCCGGCACCGGCCGCTGGCGCGAGGCCAGGCCGGCGCTGTGGCTGGTGGCGGGGCTGTTCGTGCTGCGCTTCGCGCTGGAGTGAAGCCGGCGCCTGCCGGTTCGCGGCCAGCGCGCCGGCCGCTCACGACACCAGCATCAGCACGAAGATGGCCATGGCCACGGCCACGGAACTCAATACCGAGAACACGCCGTAGCCCAGCAGGGCGCGCCATATCGTCGACCAGGCCGGGCGCCCTTCGAAGAACTGCAGCAGCGAGTACACCGCATAGGCGACTCCGGCCAACCCCACCCACATCTGGGTATGCGGGACCCAGCGCTCGAACGGGATCAGCACGATCCAGACCACGAAGACCTGCACCGTCAGCAGGGCGGTGAGCACCAGCCACTCCGGATAGTTCAGGCGTCCATAGCGGCCGAACACCAGCCGCAGCACCCAGGCTTCGATCGGCAGCAGCGCCAGCGTGAAGGCGGCGAAATGCGCGTCGATCCAGCCGGCGACCGCCGTGCTCGCGGCCACGTACCGCGCCGCCAGGGCCGCGGCACCCGGCTCGAGCCCCTGCGCCATGCCCGCCGGCGCATCGGCATCCATCACCGTGCCGCCGGCGAACAGCCGGCTGAGCAGCACCACTGCCGCCGCGGTCACCATGATCAGCAGCAACGGCTTGACGTGGTTGCCGCGGCGCCCGTCGATGTAGTCGCGCATCAACCTGCCCGGACGCAGCATCAACTCCCTGATCGAATACAGGATGCCGCGGTCCATGTGCAGCACGCTGTGCTCCAGCTCATGGGCGAGGAAATGCCAGTCGATGCGATGCACCGGCGTGGGCTGGCCGCAGCGCGGGCAGAACTTCTGCTCCGGGCCGGCGACCGCGTGCGCGCAGTTGATGCAGTGGTCGTTGTCGTGCATCCCCATGCCGCCCCTGTCGAAAGGAACGCATTCTAGCCACAACCGGGCCAGCGACCGCAGTGCCGGGGGATCAGCGCCAGCGCGGCTGCAGCCGACCGTCGGCGGCGAAGCGGTAGCGCCCTTCGGCCCAGCCGTCGCCGAACAGGGTCAGCATCTGCGCGTAGTAGGCGGGGGCGTCGCCGCGCTGCTGGACGGGGCTGGGCAGACTGGCCTGCAGCCCCTGCACCAACCCGCGCTCGCCCTGCGCCAGCAGGTACGGCAGCAGCGCGGCGCGGAACCCGTAGCCGCCTTCGCCACTGCCCACCCCGCTGCGGGTATCGACCTTCTCCCACATCGGCGCCGCCGCGCGCAGCCGCCGCAACGGGCCCGACAGCGCCTGCAGCTGCGCGCCGGACAGCGGGTCGCGCGGCGACAGCAGGCCCGCCCACAGGTAGCAGCGGATCGCGTCGTAACTGCCGGTCGCGCCCTTGACCGGATCGGCGACGAAGGCGCCGTCGCGCCATGCCGCCCAGTCCGGGGCGAAGCCGTGCGGCGCGGTCTGGCGCAGCAGTTCAAGCGTGTTCACGGCCAGCGCGGACCACGGGCCGCCGCGGTCGACCGCGGCGAACCGGCGCAGCAGCGGCAGCGGCAGGTAGCTGGGATTGACCCGGGTCGCGCCGTCCTCGACGAAGCCCTGCGGGCCGGGCAGCAGCATCGGCCCCAGTCCGGGCAGATCGACGATCTCGGCAGCGCGCACCTGTTCCAGCATGTCCTCGCCGATGCGCTGCAGCGCCGGGCGATGCCACAGCCGGCCGGCTTCGTGCAGGGCGTAGGCCAGCCACAGGTCCGAATCGGCGGCGGGGTTGGCGTCGAGCACGCCCCAGCCGCCCTTGGCATCGCGCCCCCACAGCCAGGCCGGCAGGCGCTTGCCCATGTCGCCGGCGGCAAGGTTGTCCACCGTCCAGGCCAGGATCCGGTCGAACAGCGCCTGGTCGTTGTCCACCAGTGCGAAGAACAGCGCGTAGGACTGGCCTTCGGAGGTGCTGCGCAGGTCGTCCTGGCTGCGGTCGATCATGCGCCCGTCGGCGCTCAGGCTGCTGTCCACCAGGACCTGCCAGCGCGGCCAGCCCGGTGCGGCGGCAGCGGCCGGCAACAGCCCCAGCAGCGGAGCGGCGGCCAGCGCCTGCAACAGCACGCGACGCGCGGGGTCAGCGGAATTCGCCATAGGGCACCAGCGGTGTGACCGGCAGCGGCAGGTTGCCCTGCCAGGGCTTGAGGGTATAGCGCAGATACAGCTGGAACGTGTTCGGCGAGTAGTCCTGGCTGCGCTGCACGGTGCCGGCGGCGCCGAGCACCAGATGGTCGCCGAGCCGGCGTTCCAGCGCCAGGTACAGGCGGTGGCCGGTCCCGGTGCTGCTGGAGTCGGCGCTGTACAGCCCGGCCGGGTCCAGCGTGAGCGGGCCGTACAACGGCTGCAGCTGGGCGAGCACCCGATCGATCAGCGAGGCCTCCGGGAAGCGGCTGATCGAACGGCTGCGCGCACGCGAAACGCTCAGCGAGGCATCCATCCGCAGCGACCAGTCGTCGTTGCGCCAGGCCAGGCTCGCCGGCACGCTCAGCGAGGCGTACTGCTGCGGGCTGTAGTAGCCGCCCTGCCCCAGCGAATAGCCGCCCAGGTCGCGCGCATAGCGCCAGTACATGCCGGTCAGGCCGACATCCACCCGCAGGTCCGGGCGCTGCACCAGCTTGTGGTACCAGCCGGCCATCGCGCGCGCGCGGTCGTTGTCCATGACGTTGCGGCCGAGCAGGCGATGCCAGCTCCAGTTCGACCACATGCCATTGCGGCCACCCTGGTCGTAGCCGAGGCTGAAGGTGGCGCCGTTGGCGGTCACGCCGCCCCAGGCGATGCCGCTGCGCGGATCGATGGCCCCTGCCTGCGACAGCAGCGAGTTGGTCATCGGCCGCCGTGACAGCGTCGCGCCCCAGCCGAAACGGCCGATGTCGCCGTTGACGGTGGCGCCGCCGAGCCAGTTGCCGACCACGTAGCCGGAAGGCGTGTGGCCGATGTCGAAACTCCAGCGGTCGTCGCGCGTGCGCCAGCCCAGCGCCAGGCCCGCACCGGAGTTCATGCGCTGGTGCAGGCGGGTGTCGCAGCCCGGTGCCTGCAGGCGGCTGCCGTCCTCGCGCAGCAGGTACAGCTGGCAGCTGCCGAAGTCCTGGTCGTGGAAACCATTGGCATCGGTTTCGAAACCGCGCGCGTCCAGCCGCACCTGTTCCAGCCGCGCCCAGCCCAGACCGCCGGCGAACGGCGCGTCCAGGTGGACGATGCGGGTGTCACGCGAGAGCTTCGAGATGCCCGGCGTGCCGTCGCTGCGCCGTCCCGAATCCTGCATCACCGTCAGCGTCGGATTCTGCTCCAGGTACAGCGTTTCCACGTCGCTGCGCAGGCTGCGCCGGAGCCAGTCGTCGCCGGCGGTCTCGCGGCTGGCGCGGGTCAGCGCGCGGTCGTCGCGCGGCTGCGCCTGCTGCGGCGCGAGCAGGCCGTTGTCGGCCATCGCGCGGGCATACATGTCCAGCGCCTGCTGCGGGTCGTCGGCACGCAGCAGCCGCGCGGCATCGCGCCAGGACTGCGGATCGGGCCCGGTCAGCGCCGCCAGCACGCCACGCAGGACGTCCAGCGCGCGGGCGTCGTCGCCGAGGCCGGACCAGATCGTGGCGAGCTGCCGCTGCTGGCCGATGTTGCCGGGCTCCGGCACCGGCGGCGAGGCCATGCGCGTGCGCGCGGCCGCCAGGTCGCCGCCGTCGATCAGCGCCTGCACGCTGCCCAGCTGCGCATCGACGTTGCCGGGCTGCGCCTGCAGCACCTGCTGGTAGTGCTGCAGGGCCTGGGCGGTGTCGCCGCGCAGCCGCGCCCAGTCGGCCAGCATCAGCACCACGTCCACATCCTGCGGCAGCTGCCGCAGCAGGGCGATGGCCTCGTCCTCGCGGCCGGCCGCGCGCAGTTCCCAGGCGCGCGCGGTGGCCTGCTGGCGGCGCAGGCGCGTGGCCAGCGCACGCATGTCGTCGTCCCACTGCGGGTCCGGCAGTTCGTCCAGCGCGGCCAGCGCCGCGGCGATGCGGTCCGCACCCGACAGGTACAGCGCCTGCGCGTAGCGCGCCGCCGGCGTGTTGCCGGCCCTGCCGGCCATGTCGGCGATCACCGCGTCGGCCTCGTCGCTCGCGCCGCCGGCGCGCAGCGCGTTGGCCTGCGAGTAGGCCAGCCACGGGTCGTCGGGCTGTTCGCGGCGCAGTTCCCGGCCCAGCGCGATGGCCTCGGCCATGTCGCCAGCGGCCAGCGCGCGCTCGCGCCGCTCGCGCAGCCGCGCCAGCTGCAGCGCGCGCAGTTCGTCGGCATACAGCCCGCGCTGCGCGGCGGGCAGGCCGGCGATGTAGGCCTCCATCCGCTGCGGATCGGTGCGGCCGTAGAACTGCACCAGCTTGCGCACCACGTTGGCGTCGTTCGGCGCGATGCGCCGCGCGGCCTGCAGTTCGCGGCTGGCCGCGTCATCGTCGCCGCGCGCCACCGCCACGTCCACCAGCCCGAGCTGGGCGTTGATCTCGCGCGGCTGCTGGCGGCGCGCCTGCGCGTACAGCGACTGCGCGCGGTCGAGCTCACCGGCTTCCAGCGCGGCATCGGCCTGTTGGATCAGCAGCCAGTAGCGGGTGCTGGCGATCAGGTCGCGCCACTTGTCGCTGTTGCTGGTATCGGCCTGCAGCTGCTGCGCCTTCTGGAACTGCTCCAGCGCCTGTTCGCGACGGCTCTGGCGCATCAGCGCCAACCCCAGCCCGCCGTGGAAATCGGCCTCGCCGGGAAAGCCGGCAAGGGCCTGGCGGAACGCGGCCTCGGCCTCCGCGTTGCGTCCGGCATCGAGCAGCTGCGCGCCGCGCAGCCCGGCGACCCAGGCCGGGTTGCCCACGCGCCTGCGCTGCTCGTCGTAGAGCGTGCGCGCCTCGTCGATGTTCGCCCAGCCCGGATAGCGGGCGATGAAGGACTGCAGCCGGCGCACGTTGGTGGCATCGGCCTGGCGTGCGGACAGGTAGTTCCATTCCGTATCGGCCGCGTAGGTGAGCGCTTCGGGGTTGTTGCCCATGCGCTGCAGGGCGGCCAGCGCCTCGCTGTCGCGGCCGCTGGCGAACAGCAACTGGGCCAGCGCCTGCAGCAGCGCGGTGTTGCCGGGGTACGCCGCATCGAGCGCGCCCAGACGGCGGATCGCCAACGCCCGCCCGGACGGCTCGGCGCCACGCAGGCGCCAGTATTCCAGGCCCAGCTGCATGCCCGGCGGGTCGTCGTTGAACAGCCTGCGGTAGATCGCCAGCGCCTCGGCGTTGCGCCCACCGGTGGCCAGCATGCGCGCCTGCTGCAGCTGCGCCTGCATGTCGCCGCGATACGCCGACCACAGGCGTTCGCCGGCCACCAGCTCGCGGCTGCCCGCGCCCACCTGGCGCAGCCGCCCCAGGGTCGCGGTGGCATCGTCGATCTTCTGCTGCGACAGCTGCACTTCCAGGATCGCCAGCATCGTGGCGCGGTCGTCCGGGGCCAGCAGGCGCAGCCGCGCCAGCGCATCCTCGATCAGCCGCTGGCGGCCGGTGGCCTCGCCGATGCGCACCTGCTGCAGCAGCCACTGCCGCTGCGATGCCAGGCTGCCGCCAGGCGTGGGCGGCAGTTCCTGCGCGCCCGCCTGGCCGATCGCGGCCAGGCCGACCAGCAACGCTAGCGGCAGCGGAAGGCGACGGGGCATCAGTGCTCCGCCGTTTCCAGGCGCCGCCGCGATACCCAGCGCAGCGCGCGCCACAGCAGGAACGCGACCATCAGCACCACCACCGTGGCCAGCACCGCCAGCAGCACCGGGTGGTCGGCCAGGTGATACCAGAGCAGCAGCCACCAGGGCAGCGAGCCGACGTAGTAGTGCTCGCCGACGAACTGGCTGTGGATGCCGGAACTGCGCAGGATCGATACCGAGCCGGCGATGGCCTCGCGCTTGCCGATGTCGCTGAGCGCGTCGTCGAGCAGCGCGTAGTCCGCGTCCTTGCTGGCGGCCAGCGAGACGATGCTGCGCTGGGCGTGGTGCGGCGACTGCAGGCCGATGATGGCGGCGAACGGCGCATCGGCGGTGACGCCGACACGGTTGATCGCCGCATCGCTGCCGCTGCTGCCCAGGCGGGCCTCGATCACCGCTTCCTGCGGCGAGCCCACCCGGCCATTGCGCAGCGTGGTGCGCTGGTTGTCGATCATCAGCGACAGCTGGTCGCTGCCGCGCAGCTCCTGCGGCAGTTCGCCCAGCATCAGCACGTCGGCATCCAGCCGCGCGGCCTGCTTCCAGTCGTCGCTCACGCGCAGGCCGTAGGCCGGATAGCCGCTCTGCACGCCGAGGCCGCCGACCAGGTTCAGCAGCAGGCCGACCTGCGCCGGGTTGGCGCGCGGCGGCATCAGCACCACGGTCTCGGACAGGTCGGCCATGCGCGTGAACGGGAAGCCGCTGAGCGCGAACGCCGCCAGGTCCGGCAGGCCCATGTAGTGGTGGAAGCCGGAGAAATCGATCGTCGAGTCCTCCTCGATCGCCGCCTGCAGGTTGGGCGGCAGCACCGTCTGGCAATGGTCGCGCTGGGCACTGCCCATGACGCTGGCGAAGTTGAAGTCGAAGCGCAGCTGGTTGCGGTCGCCGATCTTCAGCGCCGGGATCAGCAGCTTGCCGTCGCCGGCGCCGGCATCGCCGCTGAGCACCGGCAGGCGGATTTCCTCCAGGCCCTGCTTGCCCGAGCGGTGGATCAGCGGGAAGCTGGAAATGAACTGGTCGTTGATGCCCACGCTCAAGCGCGACTCGTCGCTGCTGAACGGCGGCGTGTAGCGGTAGCGCAGGTTGAGCGGGATGCCCTGGTTGCGCCAGATGAACAGGTCCGGCGGCAGGTTCAGGTTGAGCACGATCGGCTGCGGCGCGATGCCGCTGGCGCGCAGCTGCTGCGGGTAGTCGAGCAGTTCGGCAAAGCGCACCGCGCGGTCGGTACGCACCCAGTTCGGCGCGTCGTACGGCTGGCGCGGAACCAGCGGCTTGACCTCGTCCACCTGCACCCGGGTACCGCGGAACAGCACGTTGCCGGCGGCGATGGCCGACACCGCGGTCTGCAGGTCGGCGTCGTTGCGGCCCAGCACCAGCAGCAGCTTGCGCTGCGGGTCGTCGGGCAGCGACAGCAGCTCGATCACCGGCCCCTTCACCGGCGCGTGGTCGGCGATCACCGACGGGAACCGGCCGTTCACCGCCATCACCACCGCGTGGCCCTGCGCCGGCAGCCGGTCGAAGCTGACCGGGAACCGCGCTTGGCGCCACCAGCCGGCCATGCTGCCGAAGTACGACGCCATCAGCGCGGCCGCGCGCTGCTGCGCCAGCGACGGCGAGCCGGCGAACACCACCGGCAGCTCCAGCCGCGCGCTGTCGCGCGGATCGAAGAACGGCAGCGGGAAATTGGCCAGGTCGTCCTGCATCGCCAGCGGCTGGCCGCCCAGGCGCAGGGTGGTGTTGCTGGACAGGTTGACCCACAGCGAGCTGTGCGTCGGCTCTTCGCAGACATCGGTGTAGTGGCCGACGAACTCCAGCCGGACCTGGTTGAAGTCGGCGATCAGGCGCGCGTCCAGCGGCACCTTGGCCTGCACCGGACGCCCGAGCTGGTCGTTGCCGATCGGCACCACGTCCATCAGCGCATCGTTGAGGTAGACGCGCAGGTGCGAAAGCGTCGGCAGCAGCGACGGCGACGGGGTGAAGCCCAGGTCGAGCTCGGCCGCGCGCACCAGGCGGTCGCGCCGGACCTGGAACTCGAAGGTGGTGGTGTTGCGGATGCCGGACAGCAGCGTGTCCTGGCGCCGGCCGAGCTGGGCCAGGGTGCTGGCGCGCTGCCAGGGCCAGCTGGCACCGGACCAGACCGGCGCCGCGGTCGCCGCTGCCGGCGACGGCGTGGTCGCGGCCGCAGCGGGGGCAGGCGTGGCATCGGCTACCGGGGCTGCCGCCTGTGGCGCGCTGGAACCATTGGCGACGGGCAGCGCCAACAGCGGCAGCAGCAACCAGCGCAGTGAAGTGGAAATGCTCATGGACGAAGCCCCGGGTCAGCGGCTGGGTCAGCCGGGTAGGAAGGAAGCGGACGTTGCGGCGCGAAACTGGCCACCCAGCGCAGGGCGCGGCGGCTCCAGTGCATCGGCCGGTCGAGATCGATGGGCGAGAAATCGCTGATCCGGCGGTAGCCCTGCCAGCCGAGCTTGACCACGCTCCACAGGCTGCGCGGCAGGCTCATCGGCTGGTAACCGGCGTGCCAGTCCAGCCAGGCATCGGCACGGGCGAAGGTGCACTGCACGAATTCCACCCGCTGCGATTCGTCCTCGAAGCGCAGCAGCAGGCCCAGGCGCGCGCCGACGCTGCGCTGGACCACCGCGGCGAACGCGAACTCGCGGCGGCCGCGGCCGAGCAGCAGGGTCACGCGGGTGCCGGTGGCAAGCTCCTGTTCGGGCACCTGCGCCAGTTCCAGGCCGACGCCGTCGTTGGAGTAGTCGTGCATGACCCCGCGCAGGGTGCGGCCGTCGGGCAGGCGCAGCGCCATCGGCAGGCGCTGGCTGACGCGATGGGTACGGCGCACCTGCTGGACCTCGGCGGCCACCGCCAGCGCACCGCCGACGATGAGCAGGTTGTACAGCACCCACAGCGAGCTGACGATCACCGTACCGCGTTCGTCGGCCGGGCCGTGCAGGAAGCGCCACACCGCGAACCCGAGCCCGGCGACGTTGAGCACCGCCAGGACCAGATAGGGCTGGGCGACCTTCCAGTCGAAGCGGTCGCCGGCCTGGGTGCCGCCCTTCTCGGTGACGTTGAACTTGCCCTTGCCCGGGCTGAACAGTGCCACCGTGGTCGGCCGCGCGATGTACCAGGCCAGCACGGTCTCGTAGACCTCGCCCCAGAACGGCCGGCGCCACTGCCCCTGGATCCGCGAGTTGGTCAGGTTGGCATGCGCCATGTGCGGCAGCACGAACAGCAGGATCGCCACCGCCGGCGCATAGATGATGTAGACGTGCAGCAGCAGGAACGCCAGCGGTGCGGTCAGGAACACCAGCCGCGGGATGCCGGCCAGGAAGTGCAGCATCGCGTTGGCGTAGCAGAAGCGCTGGAACAGGCTCAGGCCCTTGCCCAGCAGCGGGTTGTCGATGCGGAAGATCTGCACCATGCCGCGTGCCCAGCGGATGCGCTGGTTGACGTGGGCGCCGAGGCTGTCGGTGGCCAGGCCCGCGGCCTGCGGAATGCGCAGGTAGGCCGAGTTCCAGCCGTTGCGGTGCAGGCGCAGCGCGGTGTGCGCGTCCTCGGTGACGGTCTCGGTGGCGAAGCCGCTGATGTCGTCGATCGCCGCGCGCCGCAGTACCGCGCACGAGCCGCAGAAGAAGGCCGCGTTCCACAGGTCGTTGCCGTCCTGCACCAGGCCGTAGAACAGCTCGCCCTCGTTGGGATCGCGGCGGAACACGCGCAGGTTGCGCTCGAACGGGTCCGGCGAGAAGAAGTGGTGCGGGGTCTGCACCAGCGCCAGCTTCGCATCGCGCAGGAACCAGCCGGTGGTGATCTGCAGGAACGAGCGCACCGGCAGGTGGTCGCAGTCGAAGATCGCCACCAGTTCGCCGTCGAGCAGGGTCAAGGCGTGGTTGAGGTTGCCGGCCTTGGCGTGGCGGTTGTCGCTGCGGGTGATGTAGTTGACCCCGGCCTGCGCGGCGAACTCGCGGAACTCCGGGCGCCGGCCGTCATCGAGCAGGTGGATGCGCAGCTTGTCCGCCGGCCAGTCCAGGCCCAGTGCCGCATGCACCGTGTGCCGCACCAGCGACAGCTCCTCGTTGTAGGTCGGGATCAGCACGTCCACCGTCGGCCAGTCGCGCGGGTCGGCCGGCAGCGCCGACGGCCTGCGCTGCAGCGGCCAGGCCACCTGCACGTAGCCGAGCATCAGCACCAGCCACGAATAGGTTTCGGCCGCGAGCAGGACCAGGCCGCAGGCCAGGTCGAAATTGTTGTTCCAGTTGAGCGTGGCGGTGTAGCGCCACCACAGGTAGCGGCACGACACGGTGATCGACAGCACCACCAGGATCAGCGTGGCGTAGCGCCCGGGCATGCGCCGCACCAGCAGCGCGATGGCCCACAGCAGCAGCACGAACACGAACTGCGCGAAGTAGCTGAACGGCTGGGTGACGCACAGCAGCGCCAGGCCCAGCGTGGCCACGCCGACGCCGTACGTCAGCCACCGGCGCGTGCGCCTGGACAGCGACCCCAGGGTCGCGCGTGCGCGCTGCCACGCGGCGCTGTTCCAGACCCGTCGCGGCATCCCGCGCATCGTGTCCAGGTACCGCCGCCAGCCGCGGTCGGCGGCGCCGCGCAGGCCGGCGACATGGCGGCGCCGGGCCGCGGCCAGCCGGTGGCGGCGCTGGGACGTCTGCGGGGTGATGCGCACCAGCAGCAGCCAGCCGGCCTGGATCAGCATCCGCAGCGGGTCGCCGAAACGCCAGCGGCGGTAGACCCGCAGCTGCGGGAACGCATCGGGCAGGCGCGGCGCCAGTGACTGCCACGCCGGACCTTCCAGCCGCAGCAGCGCCCAGCCCATCGCCTGCAGCAGCCACAACAGCCACAGGGTCGGCAGCGACGCACGCACGGCCTCGCGCAGCTGCGGCCAGCGCAGGTAGCGCAGGCAGCGCGGCCTCATGGCGCCCGCCCCGCGCGGGCGCGCAGGCGCCCGCGTTCGGCCAGGCACCACACCGCCAGGCTGGCGACATCGGCCGCGGCCTGCGCGCCATCGGCATCGGCGCCCAACGGCCGCTTGCGCGCCAGCGCCGCGGCGACGTTGGCGTCCTCGTGCAGCGGCTGCGGCACCAGCGGCGGACCGCCGTCGATCCACAGCTGCATCAGGTCGCGCTGCACCGCCAGCGCCGGGTCGTAGCGGTTGCACAGCACCCGGCGCGCATCATGCGGGCGCCGTTGCAGCAGCACGTGGCAGCCCGGGTCCACCGTCGCCAGCCGCAGCGGCAGCGCGCAGGGGGCGTGCTGGTTGACCGCGTCCACGTGCGCGTCGAGCCGCTGCGGCAGGTCGAACAGGATCCAGTCGAACTGCGTGGCCAGCAGTGGCAGGCGTTCGGCCCAGAACCGCGGCGAGCGCCGCAGCCGCTCCTCGACCTCGGCCACCTCCGCGTCGCCGGCAAGTCCGTACGGCAGCAGTGCCAGCCCGGGCATCGCTTCGAACGCCGCCTCGCGCCAGTCGCCGCCGTCCAGCCATGCCCGTGCCCAGCCGCGCGCTTCGGCGGCGGGCAGGCCCAGGTGCAGGCCGAGCAGGTGGTCGGGGTTGCACTCGACCAGCAGCACGCGTTCGCCCTGCGCATGCAGCGCATGGCCCAGCGCGGCGCTCATCGTGGTCACCCCGACGCCGCCGCGCACGCCCTGCAGGGACAGCGTGGTGCTCATCGCCGCGGCTCCGACGCCAGTTCGGCGAACAGCGGCCAGCGTGCCAGCGCCTGCGCACGCGCACGCTGCGCCGAGAAGTCCAGGTACGGCAGTTCGGGCATGTGCAGGTGCGCGCGCAGCACGTCGATGTCGTCCTGTTCCGAGGTCAGGCCCGCGGGCAACCGGTCGCTCGTCACGGCTTGTCCTCCGGGTAGGGCGTCCAGGCCGGGCTGCCCTTGAGCTGCAGCCACGGCTTGCCGTCGTAATCCATCACCTTGGCGCCTTCGTTCTCCGACACCGACGGCGTGGTCGGCAGGCCCTGCAGCAGGCCGTCCCAGTTGCGGTCGCCGGCCGTCGCCTGGGCGTTGAGCGCGTAGATCCGCGCCACCAGCTCGGACAGCGCCAGGTAGCTGCTCGGCGCGGTCACGTGGCGCGGGCCGGCCGCGGCCGGGATACCCATGCCGACCAGCTTCACGCCCACCGGGACATGGGTGATGGACGGGCTGGGAATCTCGCGCATGCCCGGGATCTGCATGCGGTCGCCATGCAGCGCCGCGCCGTGCTCGGGCACCACCACCACGACCGCGCGGCGGCCGTTCTTCTCCAGGGCGTCGATGAAGCCCTGCAGGTCGCCCAGCACCATCTGCGCGCGCGCCTTGTAGTCGCTGGCCATCGCGCGCCCGTCGGCGCCGACGATGCGGTTGCCGTCGTGCAGCGAGATCGTGTTGTAGAACAGCGCCACCTGCGCGTTGGAGGCGGTCTGGCGCTGCTTCAGCCAGCCGGCCAGCACGTCGCTGTCGCGGCGCAGCGGCGATTTGTCGAAGGCGATCAGCGCGCGCGGATAGCCTTCGATCGGCAGCGGCTTGGCCGCCAGCCCGCCATAGCGGGTGAGGTCGCCGATGAAATCGTCGAAGTGGCCGTCGTGGTTCATCGCCAGTTCGTTCTGGAAGCCCAGCGCCTGCAGGTTGGCGAACAGCTGGCACTGCGCCGGCACCGGATCGAACAGCGCGGTGTGCGAGGTCTGCCCGCAACTGGCGCGCAGCAGGCGGATCGCCGCCGGTCCGCTGTAGGACGTGGCCGAATTGAACGCGTCGAAGACCACGTCCATCCCGTCGAACAACGGGTTCTGGCGCATGCCCACTTCATCAAGGTCGCTCCAGGCCAGCGAACAGATGTTGAGGACGATCACGTCGAAGGGAGTGCCCTCGTGGGCCGGCGGGAAGGTGGTCTTCAAGCCGGCCTGCTGCTGGTAGAAGCCGGCCAGGTAGGCATCGAGGGTTTCGTTGCTGGCAGGACCGCCGCGTGCCGCCGCACCGCTTGCGCCCGCCCCCTGCGCCGCCGTCGCATCGCCGCCGCCGGCGAACTGCAGGCCGGCCGGCAGCGGCAGCGCCATCGCCGCCATGCCCAGCATTCCCAGCACGCTGAGCGTGGTGACCCGCAGCCACGGCTTGAGCAGCAGGTAACCGCAGACCAGCAGGGCCAGCAGCGCGACCATCTGCCAGTTGATGAAGCGGCCGAGCAGCTCCAGCCAGTACGAGGCCGAGAAATCCAGCACCCCCGGCTGCGCCAGCAGGCGCTCGAACGGCGGCCACCAGGTGTCCTGGTAGTACAGCGCCACCGCCACCGGGATCGCGACCACGGTGCGCGCGATGCGGGCGCCGCGCCACGGCAGCGGCACCAGCAGCGCCGCCAGCAGCAGCAGGTTGGGCAGGATGTGCAGGTCGAGCGCGCCCATCCAGGCCAGGATCACCTTGGACAGGAAATACAGGTTCCAGCCACGCAGGTCGGGCCATGCCTGGGGCGCGGCGGGTACGGTCGCGGCGGCAGGGGCGTCGCTCATGTCTGGCTCCGTGGAGCGGGCTGGCGGCGGCGTTCGCCGACCCGCTTGAGGTAGCGCGGCGGCAGGCCACGACGCAGGCGCGCGCGCAGCGCGCGCACGATCGACCCCAGCATCACTCCCAGGGGAATCATCACCAACGCACATGCGGCCACCAGGCTCCATACCTGCTGGTCGTTCATCCTTCCCCTCCCAGGCGGATCGGGCGCGGCGCCGTCCATGACGGCGCGGGTGCCGCGGGCTCGGGCGGCGGCATCTGCTGCATTGGCGCGGCGGCAAAGCCGCCAGCGGCCGCGCTCATCGCGGCCACGTCGTGCCCGGCCTGGCGCTCGTAGCCATCGAACAGCTCCCGCCACGGCAACCGGAACAGGTTGCCCAGCGCGCGCTCGACGCCGTCGCTGCGGCAGGCGAACAGGAACAGCCACACCTGGCCGGCATACATGCAGGCGAAATCGCCGCGGCGGCGCATCTGCAGCTGCTGCAGCGCCTGCACCGGGCTCACCCCGGCCACCGGCTGCAGCACCAGCACCGCGCTTTCCACCACCCCGCCGCGCTGGTCGAGCAGTTCAACGGCCAGCTGCCTGAACTGCGCCGGGGTGACGATGCCGCCGACATCCGGCGGCCGGTGCAGGCGGATCAGCCGCTCCGGGTCGTCCGGCAGGCGCCCCTGCCAGGTCTGGCCCTGGATCGTTTCCAGCAGGGTCAGGAAGCGCGCCAGCGGCAGGTTGGCCGGGGCCACCAGGCTGGCCCCGGATTCCAGCAGCAGCCGCTCGTCGGCATAGCGCAGGCAGGGCTGCATCTCGCGCACCACCAGCTTCAGCCCGTTGCCGCGCTCGCTGCGCAGCTCGAACACGATCCGCGCCAGCGCATCGACATCGGCGTTCTCGCCGATCGACAGCACCACCGTGGCCGCCTGCGCCTGCAGCGCGGCGGCCACCAGCGCCGACCAGTTCTCGAACAGGCGCCAGGCGGGCGAGAACGGCGGTGCGCCTTCCAGCGCGTCGGCCTGGGCCAGGTACAGGAAACGGTCGCCGCCCTCCTGCGCCAGCGCCGCGGCCACCGCGCCATCGCCGTCGGCGACCACGCCGAGGCGGAAGCCACTCCACCGGGCCTCGAAATCACGATGCGCGAACACGCCTTCGGCGTTGCTCCAGTAGTGCACCAGGTACTGCAGCGCACCGCGGTGCGGGTACAGCTGGGCCACCCCGCTGCACAGCGGGTTGAGCGGCAGCAGCCGCGGCGCCAGCGTCGCCGCCTCGCCGTGGCACAGCAGCAGCACGCAGTGGCCACCGGCGCTGGCCCAGTCGTGCAGTTGCCGGCACCAGCGGGCGAGGTGGGCGCCCTCGAGGCTCTCCAGCGCGGTCGCCGGCACCTGCACCACGCACAGGGTGCCGTGCGCGCCCGCGCAGCGCGCCAGGTCGGCGGGCAGCGCGCGCACCGCGGGCGCCAGGTCGGCGACGGCCGCTTCGTGCAGGCGGATGCGCGCGGGCCCCTGCTCGGCCGTCAGCGGCGCGACCATCGACGCCGGCGGGCGCCCGAGCGCGGCCACCACCGCCAGCGGCAGGGTATCGGATCCGGCAAGCACGCCGGCAGCGAACAGGTCGGCGTGGCCGGCATCGGCACAGGCGACCCAGTACACCCCGCCCACGCGCAGACGGGTGAGCTCGAACGGCAGGCCATCGATGGCGAGTGAAATGGTCTTCAAATTCGTTTTCCCGTCGGCAGGCGCACCCTGCGCACCACCGTTTTCCATCCTTCGGCCCCTCACCACAATCCATGACGGACGTCACAGTAAAACCCGATCCGCCCTTCATCTCAATGTCACTTGCTCACCACAAGCCTGCCATGAACGGACGCCACGACGCATGCACAGGTCCGCCGGCCGGGGCCACGCCCCCGCCGCGCAGCGTGGCTCAGGGCACTGCGGGCAGGCCGAACACCTGCCGCAGATAGGCCAGGTACCCCGGGTCGTCGCACATGCTCTTGCCCGGCGAGTCGCTGAGCTTGGCCACCGGCTGGCCATTGCAGCGGACCATCTTGATCACGATGTTCAGCGGCGTCGGCCCCAGGTCGTTGGTCAGGTGGGTGCCTACGCCGAAGGCGACCTGGCAGCGGTCGCGGAAGTAATCGTACAGGCGCATCACCTTCTCGATGTTCAGGCCGTCGCTGAACACCAGTATCTTGCTGGAAGGATCGGCGCGGTTGGCCTTGAAGTGCGCCAGCATGCGGTCGCCCCACGCGAACGGGTCGCCGGAGTCGTGGCGCACCCCGTCGAACAGCTTGCAGAAATACATGTCGAAGTCGCGCAGGAAGGCCTCCAGCCCGACCACGTCGGACAGCGCGATGCCGAGGTCGCCGCGGTACTCGCGGGCCCACGACTCCAGCGCGGCGACCTGCGAGTCGCGCAGGCGCGGGCCCAGCGCCTGGAACGCCTGCAGGTACTCGTGCGCCATCGTGCCGTGCGGGGTCATGCCATAGCGGCGGGCGAAATACACGTTGCTGGTGCCCACGTACTGGGTGCCCAGCGCATCGCGCAGCAGCGGCAGCATGTGCGCGTGCCAGTCGCGCGAATAGCGGCGCCGGGTGCCGTAATCGGCGATGCGGCAGTTGCCGAAGCCCGGGGTATCGCGCAGCAGCGCGGTCTTGGCGCGCAGCCGGCGCTCGCCCTCGGCGAAATCCGGCGTGCTGGTGGTGCGGAACCAGACCTCGTTGATGATCGCCAGCAGCGGCACCTCGAACAGGATGGTGTGCAGCCACGGGCCGGTGATGTCCAGCTCGATCTCGCCGGGCACGGTGGCCGAGGCGCGCAGGTCGATGTACTTGCGGTCCAGGTGGAACAGGCCGAGGAAATCGGCGAAATCCGGCTTCACGAAGCGCAGCTGGCGCATGTAGTCCACCTCGTCGGCGGCGAAGCGCAGGCTGCACAGGTGGTCGATCTCGGCGTTGATCTGGTCCAGGCAGCGGGCCAGGTCGATGCCCGGCGTGCGGCACTTGAAGCGGTACTGGACGATGGCCCCGGGGTGCTGGTGCAGCACCGCCTGCATCATCGTGAACTTGTAGAGGTCGGTATCGAGCAGGGACTGGATGATCATGGGCGCATTATGCGCCGCCCTCCCCGCCCGGCCACGGGCCCGCCGCCGTGGCGCCCGCAGGCGACCGGCGCACCCGGCCGCGGCCGGGCGCGCCGTGCTGCGGTCATTCGTCGCCGGCGTAGGGCGAGCGCAGCGGCTGCGGCTGCCGGCCCAGGCCCGCGCCCAGGCGGTCGAGCAGGAAGCGCAGGTACAGGTTGGTGCCGAACTGGCGGTAGTCGCGGGCGTTGTTGAACTCCATGCGCCCGCCCAGGAACAGCTGGTTGGACAACTGCCACTCCGCCGCCGCGCTCAGGTTGTAGGACACCCCGGTCTTGGTCTGCCCGGCGTAGACCGGTTCGATGTAGCGCGGGGTCAGGCCCAGCAGCGCGGCCAGCGATGCCGCATCGTAGGCCTCCTGCTGCATCGCCGGGTCCAGCGGGAAGTAATCCGCCGGATCTTCCTTGAAGCTCTGCACGCCGACGCTGGCATCGACCTGCCAGGCCAGCCGCTGCGCGGCGCTGCGCCCGTTCCAGTGCAGCGGCACGCTCACGTCCACGTAGCGCTGCGGACTGAAGTAGCCGCCATGGCCGTAGGTGAAGCCGCTGAGGTTGCGGTCGTACTGCATCGCGGTCAGGTTCAGGCCCGCGGTCAGCGACTGGTTGGCCGTTTCCAGGGCGTGCACATAGACGCCCGCGCCCAGCTCCTGGCGGTCGTTGCCGGCCACGTGGGTACCCTGCAGGCGGTGCCACGCCAGGTTGGCGTAGCCGCCGAGCAGGCCGTTGTCGACGGTCGCGGCCATGCGCGCGCCGGTGGCGGTCACCCCGCCCCATTGCAGGCCGTTGCGCGCGTCGCTGACGCCGGCGAAGGACAGCAGGCTGTCGGTCACCGCGCGCCGCGAGGCTTCGCCGGACCAGGTCAGCGCATCGCCGATGCGGCCGCGATAGCCGACCCCGCCGACGATGCCGGTCTCGCCGAAGCCCAGCGGGGTGGTGCCGACGTCGGCGCGGAAACCACCCTGCTCGAAGCCCACCGACACGCCGGCGCCACTGGCGTCCTGCGATCCCAGCCGGCGTGCGCCTGCGGCGTTGGCCACCATCGCGTACAGCGTGTCCTGGAACGCCAGCGGCGTCTGCGAGGCGCTGCTGCCGCCGGCAAGCGCCTTCAACTGCGCCTGCTCGCCGGCGCTGAGCCCGCGCAGCAGCGCGGTGCTTCCCAGCACCTGCCGGGCGATCTCGGCGATCGGGGTGTTGCCGAGGTCGCGGCCCAGCATGTAGTCGGGCAGCGGATCGGCGTACAGCAGTTCCAGCGTGGCCTTGCGGCGCTCGGCCGCGGTGAGCGTGGCGTCGGTCTGGTTGAACAGTTCCTGGTAACGGCCGCTGTCCAGCGCGCGTTCGTAGATCAGGTTGCGGGTCGCGGTGGTGGCGCCATTGGTCAGCAGCGCCTGGTACAGCGACGAGCCGACCAGGTCGTCGACCGGGGCGCGATCGGCGGCCAGTGCCCCGGACAGCGCCAGCTGCGGGCCGGCGCCGAAGCGGCTGGCCGAGGCATAGCCGTCGTCGGCACGCCCGGCATCCAGCACCGTCGGTGTCACCGCGACCTGCAGCTTGCCGTCGCCAATGCCGAAACGGGCCTGCAGCGGCACCTGCAGGTCGGCCAGCTGGCCCAGCCCGGCCTCGCCGTCGCGGCTGCGGTAGGCGGCACCGGCCGCCAGCGCGCTGCTGCTGTCGGCGCGCAGTTCGCGCAGTTCGTCGATCACGCCGCGTGCCGGGGCCGGGGTCGGGGCCGGCAACACCGCGGCCGGCGCTGTCGAAGCGGCGACACGACGCGGCGCCGGGATGGCCGCGGCCGGCGCGGCGGACAGCGCCAGCACCGGGGCCGGCAGGCCATCGGCGTCGATCTGCGGCGACGGCAGCGCGGCGGTGGCCAGCGGCGTGGCGGCGAGCGCGGCGACACTGGCCGGCAGCGGCGCCGGATCGGCGCGCAGCGCGACCGGCCGGGTGTTGCCGCGGGTGATCCCGGCGAAGGGATTGAAGGCGCGGCCGGCGCCGGCCAGCGCGGTGCTGGCGTGCGGATAACCATTGTCAGGCTGCCCTGCGCCGCGCGCGGCGGCGGCGATGGCGGCCTTGAAGTAGCTCTCGGCGCGGCGGTTCTTGCCGGCCGCACGGTAGACCCGCCCGGCCGCGGCCAGCACCTCCGGCGATTGTGGCGCGCGTGCCAGCGCCTGCTCCAGGTAGTGCTCGGCGGTGTCGAGATCGCGCATCGCCGCGGCGCTGCCGGCGGCGGCCAGCATCGCATCGACGTCGCCCGGCGCCAGCTGCAGCAACTGCTGGTACAGCGCCAGCGCCTGGCCCGGGTCGTCGGCGGCGGCGTACAGGCGCGCCAGCGCGGCAATGGTCTGCGGATCCTGCGGCTGCTGCGCCAGCACCGGCGCCAACACGTCGTAGGCCCCCTCCAGGTTGCCGAGTTCACGCAGCGCATCGACCTGGCGCAGCACGTAGCCGCTGCGCAGTTCCTGCAGGCGCCTGCGTTGCGCCGGGTCCAGGCTGGCATCGCCCAGCTGCCGCAGCAGGGCCGCCAGCTCGGCGTCCTGGCGCGCGCGCAACAGCACTTCGCCGTACTGCAGGCGGTTGTCCACGTCCGGGTTGCCCTGCATCAGCCGCTGCGCCAGCGCCAGCGCGCGCTGCTGGCTGCCGATGTCGGCGTAGGCCCCGGCCAGGGCGGCGGCGATGCCGGGCCGGGCAATGCGCTCGCCCAGCGTCGACTCGGTGCGGGCAAGCAGCAGCTGCGCCTCGCCGACGCGGTTGCCCTGCACCAGGGTGCGCGCCTGCGCGGCCTGCAGCTGCACCCAGGCGGTGTCGTGCAACGCGCTCATCTCCGCATCGCGCGATGCCGCGGGGATGCGCTCCAGCAGGGCCCAGGCGCCATTCCAGTCATTGCGTTCGCGGGCGAACAACGCCTGCGCGAACAGCGACTGCGGCGCGTCGACGTCCTGCGCGCGCAGGCCGGCCATGATGCCGTCGGCCTGGTCCGGGCGCCCCTGGCGCTGGTAGAGGCGCGCCAGTTCCAGCCGCAGCCAGGGATCGCGCGGCTGCTGCAGCACCGCGTCCTCCAGTTCGATCTGCGCCATCTCCAGGCTGCCCGAAGCGATCGCCTGCTGCGCGCGTGCGCGCGCCAGGTTGGCACGCAGCACCGCGGCACCGCCTGCACGTTCCTGCTGCTCGGGGGTGAGCCGCTCGAACAACGCGGCGGCCTCGTCGGCGCGCCCCAGCCGGCCGAGCAGCGTACCCAGGCCCTGCAGGGCACCGGCGTTGCCGGCATCCAGTTCCAGCGCCCTGCGGTAGCTCGTCTCGGCCGCGGCGGCGTCACCGGCACCCAGCAGGTCGCCCAGCAGCACGTGGCCGGTGGGTTCGGAGGGCTGCAGCGCGATGGCCTCGCGGACCTTCGCCACCGCCTCCGTCCCCGGCTGCCGCCGCGCTTCCTGCAGGACCTGCCAGTAGCGGGCGGCATTGGCCGCGCCGCGCCATTTGCCATTGGCCGCGGCTGCCGGGCGCAGCAGCTCGGCGGCTTCGCCGAACCGTTCCTGGCGCAGCCGCACCGAGCCCAGCCCGCCCATCGCCTCGGTGTTCTTCGGCTGCGCACGCAGCACCTGCGCGAAGCGCGCCTCGGCAACCTCCAGGGTGCCGCCCTGCAAGGCGCGGAAACCCTCGCCGAGCAGGCGCTGGTTCGGGTCCGGCGCGGGGTCGGCGCGCACCGCCTGGTCGCGCAGCTGCGCCTGCCGCGCGGCGATTTCGCGGTCGTCCGGCTGCAGCTCCAGGAACGCCTGGAACAGCGGCGCGTCGGCACGGGTGGCGTTGAGCCACAGCAACGCCTGGCGCCAGGCCACGCGCGCCGCTGCGGCGGTGTCCTGGCGCTGGCTGAGCGTCCTGAGCTGGGCGATGCCCTCGCGCCGGCTCGGCTCGCGGTAGGTCAGCACCTGCGCCAGGGCCAGTGCGGCGGCACCGTTGTCGCGTTCGGCGGCCACCCGCCGGCGCAGGCCGTCGCGCGCCCGGGTCCAGCCGTCCTGGGTACCGGCCAGCACCTGGTAGTACTCCAGCGCGAGATTGTCCGGTGGGCCGCCGGCGCCGAACGCCTCGTCGTAGGCCTTGACCGCCTCGGCATAGCGGCCGCCAGCGGCCGCGCTGCGCGCCGCCTGCAGCGGACCGCCGGCAGCGCTGCCGCCGCCCGCCAGTGCCGCACGCAACCGCGCGGTCTGCGCCGCCGATGGATGCCGGGCCTGCAGCTGCTGCAGGCGCCGCTGCGCCTCCGCGCGACGCCCCTGGTTGAGGTCGATCAGGCCCAGCCCGAGCAGCGCGTCGGGCTGCGCCGGGTCGGCAGCCAGCAGCTTGCGCCAGGTATCGGCGGCGAGGTCCTCGCGCCCCTGGTCGAGCCAGTAGTTGCCCTGGTTGACCAGTTGCCGGGTGGATGCGGCGTTCTGGCTCCATGCCGGCGCGGTCAGTACGCACAGGCCGAGCAGGCACAGGGGTTTCAGGTTTTTGCGGAACATGTCGTACTCCACGCGGGCAGCAGGCGCCCGTCGGCAGCGAAACGGAAACGGCGGTCCATCCAGCCACGCCCGAACAACACCAGGACGCGGTCGTAGTAGCCAAGGGCATCGGCGGCCGCGCCGGCCGCCGGAATGCGGCCGGCCTGCGCGCTCGCCATGGCCGTCTGCCCCAGCGCCGACAGGTACGGCAGCAGCGCGGCGGAAAAGCCCACCGGCGCGGTGCCGTCGGCGGAACCGCTGCGGGTCTGGATCTTCTCGGCGAAGCCGCCGCGTGCGCGCAGCAGCCGCGCCGGACCCGGCAGGGCGTCGAGCAGGCGCCGCCGCAGCGGTTCGCCGGGGTCGGTCATGCCGGCCCACAGGTAACAGCGGATGGCGTCGTAGCTGCCGACCGCGCCCTTGCCGGGATCGGTCACGAAGGCCTCGCCGTTCCAGGCGATCCAGTCCGGCGCGAAGCCGCCCGGCGCCGCGGCGCGCAGCATCGCCACGCTGCGTTCGGCCAGCCGCGCCCATGGCCCGCGCGGATCGACCATGGCGAACCGGCGCAGCACGAACAGCGGCAGGTAGCTGGGATTGAGCAGCCAGCGGTCGCGCTGCACGAAGCCGCGGTTGCCGGGCAGCAGCATCGGCCCGAAGCCCGGCAGCTCGACCACTTCGGCGGCGCGCATCAGCCCCAGCACCTGGCGGCCGGCCTGGACCAGCCCGGGCCGGTTCCACAGGCGCCCGGCCTCGAGCAGCGCGTAGGCGATCCACAGCTCGCCGTCGGACGCGGTATTGCCATCGAGCACGCGCCACTGCCCGTCGCCGGCGCGTCCCCACAGCCAGGCCGGCAGGTTCAGGTCCGGGCGTCCGCCGCACAGGTGGCGGCGGGTCCACGCCAGGATGCGGTCGAACAGCACCGGGTTGTTGTCCACCAGCGCGAAGAACAGCGCATAGGACTGCGACTCGGAGGTGCTGCGCTGGTCCGGATGGGAGAAATCGATGACCCGCCCGTCGTCCTGCAGGTGCCGCTGCACGAAGCCATGCCAGTCGCGCCACGGCATGCCGCAGGCGGTTGCCGCCCGCACCGGGCAGGCGGCGACCGCCGCGGCCGCGGCGATCAGCCCCAGCGCCTCGCGCCGCGACAGCATGCGCGCAACCTCCGGCGCCATGCTCAGCCCGCGACCTTCAGGCGCGCACGCGCATGGCGCCGCAGCAGCCAGCCGGCCAGCATGGCCAGCAGCAGGCACACCAGGCCCACGCCCAGCGCCAGCCACAGCGGGTGATGGGCGAAGAACCAGCGCAGCGCCAGCAGTGGCGGCAGCTCGCCGACGTAGTAGGTCTGGTTGCCGGCCAGGCTGCGCACCGTGTCGCCCTGCAGCAGCACCACGCTGCCCTGGAACTGGCGCAGACGCGCCGGATCGAACCACGCCTCGAACAGGCGGTTCACGTGGCCCGGCTCGTCGGCCATCAGCGCCACCACGCTGCGGCCCTTGCGCAGCGGCGATTCGAAGCCCAGCAGCAGCACGTCGCCCGGCTGCGGACGCACGCCGACCTCGGCCACGGTCGGCAGGTCGGTACGGCGCGCGTCGGGCGACAGGAACGCCGGCAGCGTGTTGAACAGCCAGTCGGACAGGCCGAAGCGGCGGGCCTGGGCACCGTCGCCGACCGGCATCGCCGCGGCCCAGCGCGCGAACAGCGGCTGGTTGCGGCGCGAACCGAGCACCAGCAGGTCCTGGTCGGCGTGTTCGTCGACCTGGCGTGCCTGGATGACGCGCGTGCGCAGCGCCGGATAGCCGGTCGAGGCACCCATGCGGCCGAGCAGCGCCAGGGCGTTGGCCACGTCGTCGCCGCTGGCGTTGTCGGGCATCACCAGCGCGCTGTCGGACAGGTCGGCCATGCGCGTGAACGGGAAGCCGGCATTGCCGAAGGCGGCCAGGTTGGGCATCGCCATGTAGTGCGCGAAGCCGCTCAGGTCGATGGTGGACGCGTCGTCGATCGACGCCGACACGTCCGGGAAGGTGTTCTTGCACTCCTCCGCGCGCGGGCGGTCGAAGAAGAAGTGGAAGCGCAGCTGGCTGCTGGCCGACAGCGGCCCGGTCGGCAGCAGCAGCGGCTGCTGGATCGGCATCGCGCCGCGCGCGCCCAGCTTCTGCCACAGCTGCCGCGGCACCGAGGTCGCCAGCGGGCGGCCGTTGAGCGGCAGCGTGGTCACGAACGCGTCGTTGATGCTGATGTTCAGCGCCGACTTGTCCGCGCCTTCGGGCAGGGTATAGCGGTAGCGCAGGTCCACCGGTATGCCGTCCTTGCGCCACACGAACAGGTCCGGCGGCAACTGCAGGCCGATGCGGATCAGGTCCGGGTTGTAGCCGACCACGTTGAGCTCGCTGGTGCTGCGGACCAGTTCGGAAAAACGCACCGGGCGGTCGCTGGGCACCCAGTTGGGCGCGTCGTAGGGCTTGCGCGGCGCGGCGTCCTTGACCTCGCGCAGGGTCGCGCTGGCGCCGGACAGCGGCGCGCCCAGCGCCAGCGCGGTGGCCGCCGCGCGCAGTTCGGCATCGTCGCGGCCCAGCACCAGCAGCAGCTTGCCGCCGGCATCGTTGGGGTTGCTGGCCACCGCCAGCGTCGGCCCGGACACCTCGACCGGCGCCACGCCGGCCGGCAGGTTGCGCGGCGTGGCCACGACCACCGCATTGCCGCGCGCCGGCAGCACCCCGGTGGACACCGGGAACATCGCGCCGCGGTAGCCGGCCAGCGCGCCGAACCACGACGACACGATGCCGGCGGCCTGCAGCTGGCCGTTGGCCGGCTGCCCGGCGAACACGAACGGCAGTTCCAGCCGGCGGGTATCGCGCGCATCGAAGAACGGCACCGGCAGCAGCGCCAGGTCGTTGCTCAGCGGCAGCGGCAGCCAGCCCAGTTCCAGGTAGCTGGCGCTGTCGATGTTGGCCCACAGGCTGCTGTGGTCGGGGTCTTCGCACTCGCGCGTGTAGTGGCCGATCAGCTGCAGGTTGACCCGGTTGTAGCCGGTCACCAGGCGTGGATCGATGGCGACGTCGCGCTCGACCGGCCGCCCGGCCTCCTCCGCCGAGACCGGCAGCGTCGCCACGGTCACGTCGTTGACGGTGACGCGCAGGTGCGACAGATCCGGCAGCAGCGCCGGCGAATAGATGTACTTCAGGTGCAGCGCGGCGTGGTCGACGACCTGGTCGCTGCGGATCGAGAACGGGATGCCGGCCGTGCCCTGCACGCCGCGCAGCGTCACTTCATAGTCCAGTCCCAGCTGCTTGAGCGTGGAACGGCTGCGCTGCAGCGGCAGCGCGCCCGGTACGGGCGCGGCGGCGACGACGTCCGGCTGCAGGCCCGGCGGCAGCGGCGCGGTGGCCGGCGCCTGCGCGTGGGCGGTGCCCGCCAGCAGGGCCAGGGCGAACACCAGCGTGGCACTGCGCGCGCGCGCGGCGGGGGTCGGCGGAACGGGCAGGCAATGCTTCATGCGGTTTCTCCGGGAGCGGGCTGGGCGTTGCCGTCATTCCGCCCCCTGGTGATGACGAATCGGCCCAGGCGGTGGAAGCCGCGCAGGCTGGCGCGGAGCACATCGGACAGCGAGCGCAGGAAGGTGTCGCGCTCGTGCCGGCCCCACAGCGAGACCCAGATGTCGGCGCGGGCGAAGGTGGAGGCGATCAGCCAGCGCTCCTGCTCGATGCTCAGCTCGCCGAACTGCAGGCTCAGGCCCTGCGCGTCGCGGTCGTGGCGCACCTGCGCCGGCAGGCGCTGGCTGCGCTGGCGATGGCGCAGCTCGATCTCCACCGGAGTATCGGGCTGCACCGGCTGCGGCTGGTCCAGGCGGATGGCCATGCCACCGGTGGAGAAATCGACCGTGCTGCAGGCCAGCGCGCGTCCGTCGGGCAGGTGCAGCAGCGCCTTCATTTCCAGCGGCACGCGGTGCGCACGGCGGATCTGGCGCTGCTCGCTGCAGGTGGCGATGACCGCGCCGAGCATGATCATGTTGTAGAAGGTCCAGCCCAGGTTGAGCCAGATCGTGTTGACCTCGCCGCTGCTGTCGGCCATCACCAGGCGGACGATGCCGGCGACCACGCCGGCCAGGTTGAGCAGCAGCAGGAACAGGTACGGGCGGGCGATCTGCGCGTCGAAATAGCTGTTGTGGACCAGGCCGCCCTTGGCGGTGACGTTGAACTTGCCCAGCCGCGGGTTGAACACCGCCATCAGCGTGGGCCGCAGGATGTACCAGGCCAGCGCGGTCTCGTACACCTCGTTCCACAGCAGGTGGCGGTGCCCGCCCTGGATGCGCAGGTTGGTCAGGCTGGCCTGCGCCAGGTGCGGCAGCGCGTAGGCGAAGATCATCAGCGCCGAGGCGTGGATCACGTGCGCGCCGAAGAACAGGAACGCCAGCGGCGCGGTCAGGAAGATGATGCGCGGCAGCCCGTAGAAGAAGTGCAGCATCGCGTTGGTGTAGCAGATGCGCTGCACCAGGCTCAGGCCGCGGCCCAGCATCGGGTTGTCGACGCGGAAGATCTGCGCCATGCCGCGCGCCCAGCGCGTGCGCTGGCCCACGTGCGCCGACAGGCTCTCGGTGGCCAGTCCGGCGGCCTGCGGCACCGGGATGTAGGCACTGCGGTAGCCGGCGCGGTGCAGGCGGATGGCGGTATGCGCATCCTCGGTCACCGTCTCCACCGCCACCCCGCCCACCTCTTCCAGCGGCGCGCGCTTGATCACCGCGCACGACCCGCAGAAGAAGGTGGCGTTCCAGGCGTCGTTGCCGTCCTGCAGCAGGCCGTAGAACAGCTCGCCTTCGTTGGGCACCTTGCCGAAGGTGCCGAGGTTGCGCTCGAACGGGTCGGCCGAGAAGAAGTAGTGCGGCGTCTGCACCACCGCCAGCCGCGCGTCGTGCAGGAACCAGCCCATCGACATCTGCAGGAACGAGCGCGTCGGCACGTGGTCGCAGTCGAAGATGGCGACGTACTCGCCATCGGACTTCTTCAGCGCCGCGTTGATGTTGCCGGCCTTGGCGTGGTTGTTGTTGGTGCGGGTGACGTAGTTCACCCCGACTTCCTCGCAGAACGCGCGGAATTCCTCGCGGCGGCCGTCGTCGAGCAGGTGGATCTTCAACTTGCCGGCCGGCCAGTCCATCACCGTCGCCGCCAGCACGGTGGTGCGCACCACCGACAGCGGTTCGTTGTAGGTGGGGATGAACACGTCCACCGTGGGCCACAGCGACTGGTCCTCGGGCAGCGGCAGCGAACGCCGGTGCAGTGGCCAGGCCACCTGGAAGTAGCCCAGCACCAGCACCACGAACGCGTAGACCTCGGCCATCACCAGGCCGAAGCCCAGGGTCAGGTCGACAACGCTGCCCATGCCCATGGTCTCGGTCAGCCGCCACCACATGTAGCGGCTGGACATGACCAGCGACAGCCCCATCAGCAGCAGCGGCACGATGCGGTTGCGGGCGCGCCGCAGGCACAGGCCGATGGCGAACACCGCCAGCGAGAACAGCAGCTGCCGGGTCACGTCCAGCGGCACGGTGACGACGAAGCCGATGAGCAGCATGCCCACCAGCACCAGCGCGGCCAAGCCAAGGCGAGCCAGGGCCTGCGAGCCCTCGGGCCTGATTGAAAGTCTCATGGATTTCCCCTGTGCGCCGCCCCTGCGGGCGGCCTTGCCGGCCGGATCGCGCGTCATCGCGGTCCGGCGCGGCGTTCGTGCCCCGTTCCTATTGCCTGCGCAAGCGGATCAGGGGGCTGTCGTCCGGAATCGTCCCGCCGGCTTCTGCCAGCCTGCGGAACAACTGCGACAGTGGCGTGTCCGCCTGCGCGGCAGGCAGGTCGGGCGCCGGCGCGGGTTGCGCCGCGACCACCGCTTCCACTGCCGCCGGCGCTGCCGGCCGGGTCGCCGCAGCGGGCAACCTTGCCTCGGGGAACTCCCGGTACTCCGGCCGTCCCTTGCCGTCACCCAGCTTCATGAACAGGCCTGCCACATCGTCATCGCATTGCGGCGCTGCCGCCGGTCGGTTGCTGCTCATGCCCAACGCATCTCGTCCATCGTCAAAACACCCGCCCCACGGTAAAAATCGAAACGTCACGATTGCCGGTCGCCAGGTGGCGCACATCGAGCACGGCAAGCATGCCGGCGCCGCGCAGCCAATGGCGGTAGGCCCCCTCGAGAAAGCCGTGATGCCAGGCGCCGCCCCCCAGCGCCGCCGCCAGCGGCGAGGCCGCATGCACGATGCGCAGCTGGTCGGCGCGCTCCTCGAACCTCGCCCATCCCCACTCGCAGTCCGCCCACACCGCGTTGACCGAGGCCTGCAGGGCCTCGACGGTGGCCACCGGCGGCAGGCCATGGGCGTCGGCGAAGCGCTGGCCGATGCGCGCCATCAGCCGTGCCGATTCCTCCTCCGGCAGCGCCTGGTCGAACTCCGCCGCCATCGCCTGCAGGAAGCCCCGCCATTGCCGGGCACAGGAACGGTCGCGATAACCATCGAGCAACTCTGCCGGGTTCACCAGGCCATTCCCCTGCGCATCCGCACCCCACCTACGCAACGCATCCCGCCTCCTGCGACATTCGATACCACTGAATATTGTGAATTATATCACACTTCAAGCCAATACCCAGCGACCTGCCGATGCAGCGGTGCACACAGCCGCATCCAACGCACTCCCGGGGATGCAGACAGCAAAGCACACGACCGTAAGAAGACCATGGCCGGATGACGCTGCCTTTGCAGGCAGCCGCGGCAGAACCCCACGGGAACCCGGGCAACGGCCTGCGCGTGGACGGCGCCGTCAGCGGTGCAGCAGCAGCCGTGGCACCTGCACGAGCGCATGCGCCCAGATCGCGCACCACACCGCGGCGCGTACCGGCAGGCCGCGGCGCGGCGCCTCGAACTTGCGGAAATAGCGCCACAGCCCGCGGTGCTTGTGCCATTCGACGAAAAACGGCCGTGCGCGGCTGGAGACGCCGCGCACGTGCAGCACCGCCAGCCGGTTGGCGATGGCCACCGTCGCCCCGGCCTGGCGTGCGCGCCGGCACAGGTCCAGGTCCTCGGCATGCAGCCGGTAGCCCGCGTCCCAGCCGCCAATGCGGTCGAACAGCGCCCGCGGCATCAGCAGCAGCGCACCGGACAGCGCCGGCACCTCCTGCAGCCGCTGCGCCGGATCGGGCGCCAGCGCCAGCCGCGCACCGGCGGCGGGGTTGCGCAGCATCGCGGCGAAGTCGGGATCGCGGCGCCGCACCGCCGCATCCGGCCGCCCCTGCGCGTCCACCTGCTCCACGCCGAGCAGGCAGTCGCCCAGCGGCAGGCCCAGATCGCGCAGGCGCGCCAGCGTGTCGGGTTCGACCATCAGGTCGGGATTGACGAACGCCAGCCACGGCGCATCGCTGTCGCGCGCGCCCTGGTTGCAGGCGGTGGCGAAGCCGGGGTTGTCGGGATTGGCGATGAAACGCACCCGCGCATCAGCCAGGGCATGGCGCTGGACGATGCCGAGCGAGCCATCGTCGGAGGCGTTGTCCACCACCCGGATCTGCACCACGTCGTGTGCGCCGCGCAGCCGCGCCAGGCATTCGTCCAGCGTCGCCGCGCTCTGGTAGCTGACCACGACGACCGCGATCGCGCCGCTCACGAGGCGACCTCCGCCGCCGCATCGTCGCCGTCGTCGTCGCCGAACAGGTCGGGCTGGCGCGCCGGCAGCGCCGCCAGCTCCCACAGCTGCTGCAGGTGCTGGCGGTGGCCATGCAGCGGATCGTCCATCAGGAACCCGGCCAGGCGCGCGGTCCAGGCCGGCCAGCGGTTGCCCAGCACTTCCATGTCGCCGTCGGCGGGACGGCCCTCGTCATGGCGGCCGACGAAGGCGTTGTCGCACAGCACGTTGCGCCAGCCCAGCCCGCTCATGCGCAGGCTCAGGTCCACCAGCGCCGCGTACCACGAGCCGCAGCTCTGCGTGTCCAGTCCACCGGCGCGGCGCCGCGCGCTGCCGCGCACCAGCACGGCGTGGGTGACCGCCGAAGGCAGTTCCGGGTGCAGCAGCGGCATCGACGCGCAGGCGCGCGCCAGCCGTGCGCCATCGGACGGCAGCGGATTGAGTTCGCCGGCGCGTGGCCAGGCCACGGTCTCGCCAGCATTGCTCCACGGCGTGGCGGTGGCGATGGACGCATCGCGCGCGAGGCAATCGGACAGTTGCTGCAGCCAGCCCGGCAGCGGCAGCGCATCGGGCGCGAGCACCGCCACGTCGGCGTCGCCGCAGGCCTGCAGCATCTGCTCCAGGTGCGCCGATTCGCCAATGGAGCGCGGGCGCCGGGTGTACTCCGCCTGCAGCCGGGTGCGCGCCAGCCACGGTTCGATCACCGCCTGCACCCGCGGCCCGCCCTGGGCATCGTCGGCCAGCCAGATCGGGGTACCGGCGGGGGTGGCGGTTTCCAGCGCCGCCAGGCATGCATCGAGCGCCACGTCGTCCACGCCGACCGGCAACAGGATCACCGGCAAGCGCACGCAGCGTCCCCGGCCCGGCGTGGAATGGAGGGTGCGTAACTGGTCACGGCCGGCGATTCCCTGAGGCTGACGCAGCGAACTCTAGCAGTCGCCCGCGGCAGCGCGTACCCGCAAGCCGCATGACGCCGCGCTGCAGCCGCTGCGTCGCAGCGGGCCCGTGTCGCCACGGGCCCGTTGATGGCACGGCGCGATCAGCCGCACCACACCCGCGCGTTGCGGAACATGCGCAGCCACGGTGCGTCCTCGCCCCAGCCCTTCGGCGCCCAGCTCAGGTTGAGCTTGCGCGGGGTCCGCTCCGGGTGCGGCATCAGGATGGTGACGCGGCCGTCGCGGGTGGTCAGGCCGGTGATGCCGTCGGGCGAGCCGTTCGGGTTCAGCGGGTACTGTTCGGCCACGCGGCCATCGCCATCGACGTAGCGCAGCGCCACGTCGACCGCGGCCTGGTCGACCGCGCTGTCGAACTCGGCGCGGCCCTCGCCGTGCGCCACCGCCACCGGCAGCCGCGAACCGGCCATGCCGCGCAGCAGGATCGACGGCGACTCCACCACCTCCAGCAGCGCGGTGCGGGCCTCGAACTGCTCGCTGCGGTTGCGCAGGAAGACCGGCCAGTGCTCCGCGCCGGGGATGATGGCCTTGAGCTGGCTCATCATCTGGCAACCATTGCACACGCCCAGGGCGAAGGTGTCCGGCCGCGCGAAGAACGCGGCGAAGGCCTCGCGCAGCGCCGGGCGCTCCAGGATCGAGGTGGCCCAGCCGCGGCCCGCGCCCAGCACGTCGCCGTAGCTGAAGCCGCCGCAGGCGGCCAGCCCGCGGAAGTCCGCCAGCTGCACGCGGCCTTCGATCAGGTCGCTCATGTGCACGTCGAAGGCATCGAAGCCGGCGCGCTCGAAGATATTGGCCATTTCGATCTGGCCGTTGACGCCCTGCTCGCGCAGGATCGCCACCTTCGGCCGCGCCCCGGTGGCGACGAACGGCGCGGCGACATCCTCGGCCGGGTCGAACGCCAGTTTCGGCTTCAGCCCCGGGGCATTGAAATTGCGCGCGACCGCGCGCTCCTGGTCGGCCGCCTCCGGGTTGTCGCGCAGTTTCTGCATGGCGTGGGTCACCGACCACCAGGCATCGAACAGCTCTTCCCAGCGCCACTCGGCCAGGCTCTGCCCGCCCAGCTGCACGCGCACCACCGGCGCGGTGGTCGGGCGTGCGATGCGCTGCGCGCATTCGGTCAGCGCATGGCGTTCGACCAGGTCGGCGAACGCGGCACGGTCTTCCCTGGCGATCTGCACCACCGCACCCAGTTCCTCGTTGAACAGGCTGCGGAACGGATCGTCGCCCCAGGCATCGAGCACGATGTCCAGGCCCAGCCGCGAGGCGAACGACATCTCGCACAGGGCGGCGAACGCGCCGCCGTCGCTGCGGTCGTGGTAGGCCAGCAGCAGCCCGGCCTGGCGCGCGTCGCGGATCAGCTCGAAGAAGCCGCGCAGGCGCTGCGGGTCGTCCAGGTCCGGCACTTCGCCGGCGAACGCCGGCAGCGCGCTGTGGTCGGCCTGGGTCTGGGCCAGGATCGAGCCGCCCAGGCGCTGCTTGCCCGCGCCCAGCCCGATCAGCCACAGCTCGCTTTCGCCCTCGCGTTCCAGCAGCGGGGTCAGCTGCTGGCGCGCGTCGGCCACCGGCGCGAACGCCGAGATCACCAGCGACACCGGCGACACCGACTTCTCGGTCCTGCCGTCGGCCTGCCACTGCGCCTGCATCGACAGCGAGTCCTTGCCCACCGGGATGCTGATGTCCAGCTGCGGGCACAGTTCCATGCCTACCGCCCTGACCGCGTCGTACAGCAGCGCGTCCTCGCCGTCGTGGCCGCAGGCGGCCATCCAGTTGGCCGACAGCTTGACCGTGTCCAGCGAGATCAGCGGCGCGGCGCACAGGTTGGTGATGGCCTCGCCCACCGCCATGCGCGCCGAGGCGGCGGCGTTGAGCAGTGCCAGCGGGGTGCGCTCGCCCACCGCCATCGCCTCGCCGGCGTAGGTGTCGAACCCGGCCAGGGTGATGGCGACATCGGCCATCGGCAGCTGCCACGGGCCGATCATCTGCTCGCGCGCGGTCAGGCCGCCGACGCTGCGGTCGCCGATGGTGACCAGGAAGTTCTTGGCCGCCACGGTCGGGTGCGACAGCACCCGCAGGCCGGCGTCATGCAGGTCGATGCCGGCGGTCTTCAGCTGCGGCCAGCGCGGCGCGGCCGGGTGCGTGGTGTCGCGGTGCATCTTCGGCGCCTTGCCGAACAGCACGTCCATCGGCAGGTCGATCGGCGCATCGGCCGGGATGTTGCCCGGGGTCGCGCCGTAGGCCACCACCAGCCGCTCCTCGGCGGTGGCCACGCCGACCGCGGCGAACGGGCAGCGCTCGCGCGCGCAGATCTCGCCGAACTCGGCCAGGCGGTCGGCCGGGATGCCCAGCACGTAACGCTCCTGCGACTCGTTGCACCACAGTTCCAGCGGCGACAGCGAGGGATCGTCGGTCGGCACCTTGCCCAGGTCGATCACGCCGCCGACGTCGGAATCGTGCAGCAGTTCGGGAATGGCGTTGGACAGGCCACCGGCGCCGACGTCGTGGAAGAACTTGATCGGGTTGCCCGCGCCCATGGCCACGCAGCGGTCGATCACTTCCTGGCAGCGGCGCTCCATTTCCGGGTTGTCGCGCTGCACGCTGGCGAAATCCAGGTCCTCGGCGCTCTCGCCCGAGGCCACCGACGAAGCGGCGCCGCCGCCCAGGCCGATCAGCATCGCCGGGCCGCCCAGCACGATGACGATGTCGCCATCGGCCAGGCGCAGCTTGTCCACCTGCACGCGGTCGATCGCACCCAGGCCGCCGGCCAGCATGATCGGCTTGTCGTAGGCGCGGGTGATGCCGTCCTCGGGCAGCTCGAAGCTGCGGAAGTAGCCAAGCAGGTTCGGTCGCCCGAACTCGTTGTTGAACGCGGCGCCGCCGAGCGGGCCGTCGAGCATGATGTCCAGCGCCGGCGCCATCCGCGGGTTCAGCGCGCGCGGCGCCTCCCACGGCTGCGGCAGGGTCGGGATGCGCAGGTGCGAGACCGAGAAGCCGGTCAGGCCGGCCTTGGGCTTGCCGCCGCGGCCGGTCGCGCCTTCGTCGCGGATCTCGCCGCCGGCACCGGTCGAGGCGCCCGGGAACGGCGCGATCGCGGTGGGGTGGTTGTGCGTCTCCACCTTGATCTGGAACGCACTGGGCACCACCGCTTCGCTGCGGTAGCGGCCGCTCGCCGGATCGGGGCGGTAGCGCGCGGCCGGCTCGCCCTCGATCACCGCGGCGTTGTCGCTGTAGGCGCTGAGCGTGTGCTGCGGGGTCTGCTGGTGGGTGTTCTTGATCATCCGGAACAGCGAGCGCTCCTGCGCCTGTCCGTCGATGGTCCAGCTGGCGTTGAAGATCTTGTGCCGGCAATGCTCGGAATTGGCCTGCGCGAACATCATCAGCTCGACGTCGGACGGGTCGCGGCCGAGTTCGCCGTAGCGCTGGCGCAGGTACTCGATCTCGTCCTCGGCCAGGGCCAGGCCCAGGCGCTTGTTGGCGCCTTCCAGGTCGGCCAGCGCGATGCGCTGCAGCGGCTTGCGCGCCGGGCTGTCGAACAACGCCCGCGCCTGCGCGATGTCGGCCAGCAGCGACTGCGTCATCGGATCGTGCAGCAGCCGGGCCACGGCCGCCTGCAGGGCCGGGTCGGACGGCCAGCCGGCCAGGTCGATGCGGGTGCCGCGCTCCACGCGCTGGATCGCCAGGCCGGCGCCGCGCACCAGTTCGGTGGCCTTGCTCGACCACGGCGACAGCGTTCCCAGGCGCGGCACCACGTAACGCGACAGGCTGCCGGCGGCGGCCCCGGCCGGTTGCGGCTGGGCCTGCAGGATGCGGCCCAGCGTGGCCTGGTCGACGGCCGCGGCATCGGTGGCCTGGGTGAAATAGACGTGCCAGGCACCGGTGATGCGCAGATCGGCGGCGATGGACTGCAGGCGGGATTCAAGACGTTCGCGGCGGAACGGCGAAAGGGCGGCTGCGCCCTCGAGGACGATCATGTCCGGGAGACCATGGTGGGAGTCGGGCCCGCCATTGTACCGGAGCCGGCCTCCGGCCGTGCCCGGCGGCGGCGTGTGCCGCCGGTCCCCGGGGCCGGTGACGGCCTATTCTTCGGGCGCCGGCCTGACCTCGCGGGCGACGCGACGCCACCGCGTCCCGTTCCAGACCATGTAGTCGACGATGTCCGGGGAGCGGTACCCCTCGGTATGGGTCACTACCAGCAAGCGGCTGTCGCGCCGGTAGTCGAAGCGGACGTTGTTCAACGCCTGGCCGGGGTGGACCTTGCCGCTGCGGCGGTCGATCAGCGCGTACTGGCGGCAACCGCTGCCGCAGCCGACCAGGAACAGGGTGAAGTGGTCAGCGAAGTTGGGCGGCTCCGGGGCCTCGCCATCGAACTGCAGGTACTGTTCCAGCTTCCAGCCGATGTCCGTGCGCGGCAGCTTCGCCGGCACCGGATGGTCGATGCGGCTCAGCGGGACGCGATGGGCCTCGAACGTGGGCGGTGCCGACGCGCAGCCGGCGTGGAGCAGCGGCGCAAGCAGCGCCGCGCGCCGGGCAACCGCCGCCCACCACGCGGCGGGCGGACGGCGGCGGAGCGCCAGCGGCATCGTGCTGCCCCGGGGCCGACGGATCAGGGACTGCCGGCGGCGCCGGGCAGCCGCTCCAGCGCGGCCTTGAGCTGCGCCGGCGGCAGGTAACCCCCCAGCTGGGTGCCATCGGCGGCGAAGATCGCCGGGGTGCCGCTGATGCCCAGCTGCTGGCCGACGTTGTACTGCATGGTCACCGGATTGGTGCAGTTCTTCGCCTCCACCGGGCGGTCGGACTTGGCCGCGGTCAGTGCCGCCTTGCGGTCGCTGGCGCACCACACCGAGACCATGTCGGTGTGGTCCTTGCTGCCCAGCCCCATGCGCGGGAACGCCAGGTACTCGACGGCGATGCCCTGGCGGTTCAGCTCGGCGATGTCCTGGTGCAGCTTGCGGCAGTAACCGCACTCGATGTCGGTGAACACGCTGATGGTGTACTTGGCATTCGGCGGCGCGAACACGATCCGGTCCGAATGCGGCAGCGACGCCAGCAGCTTGCGGCGGTGGGCCAGCAGGCCCTCGCTGGTCGCCAGCGCGCGCTTGCCGATGTCGTAGGGCTGGGCCTGCATCAGGTAGCGGCCGTCGTCGGTGACGTACAGCACCTGGCCGGACACCACCACCTCGCGGAAGCCGGCGAACGGCGCGGCGCCGATGTAGTCCGGATTGAAATTCGGGTCCAGCTGCCTGAGCGCGTCGCGCACCCGCTTCTCGACCGCGCCGTCCGCGGTGGCCGGTGCGGCAGCGGCAGTGGTTTCAGGCGCTTTCGGCTGCGCGCAGGCGGTCAGGCTGATCGCGCCCAGCAGCGCGGCGGTGGCGAATCGGAGCATGGGGATTCCAGGGAAAAGAGATTGGCGGAAAGCCGGGCGATTCTCGCATACCCGGGGGACGGGACGTTCCGGGTGCCGCTGCGGCGGCGCACTCGCCGCGCCCGGGCGAAAGGGCGCGACGCTGCTGCGGGAAGCGGCCGTGCGGCTCATCCGGGCTTGGTGACCCGCTGTAGAACAGGCCCGGGTGCCATCGCGGCCGGTGCCGCCGGGAGCATCGCAGGAGATGGCGGGATACGGACGCGCGGCAGGTATGTTGGCGCCCGGGTCTCGACGCGGCGCGGCCGGGCGTTCGCGACCCACCGCTGGACGAGCCAGCGCTGCAGGTACCCGGAGATATCGGAAGCGGTCGTGGATGCGGTGGGATCTGGACGCGCGGCGGCGCGGCAGGCGTTGCTGGCGCCCGGGGTTCCACCTGGCGCGGCCGGGCGTTCGCGACCGCGCGCGCCAGTGGCGCGCAAGCGCGGTCGCTCACCCCCTCGGGTGGTGGTTGCGGTGCAGCTTCTGCAGGTGTTCGCGGGCGACCAGGGTGTAGATCTGGGTGGTGGACAGGGAACTGTGGCCCAGCAGCATCTGCAGCGCGCGCAGGTCGGCGCCATGGTTGAGCAGGTGGGTGGCGAAGCTGTGGCGCAGGCCGTGCGGACTGATCCGCGCCGGGTCGATGCCGGCCGCCGCCGCGCTGGCCTTCACCAGCGCCCAGAACTGCTGCCGCGTCAGCGGCTTCTGCCCGCGGGCCAGGAACAGCGGCACCTGGCCGTCGGCCGTGGCCTGCACCGGCCGCCCCGCCGCCAGTGCCGGGCGTGCGTCGGCCAGGTAGCGCTCCAGCCAGTGCCGGGATTCCTCGCCCAGCGGCACCAGCCGCTCCTTGCTGCCCTTGCCGGTCACCCGCAGCACGCCCTGGCGCAGGTTGACCGCGTTGGCCGGCAGGTCGACCAGCTCACTCACGCGCAGGCCGGCGGCATACATCAGTTCCAGCATGGCGCGGTCGCGCAGGCCCTCGGCCGTGGCGATATCCGGCGCGGCCAGCAGCGCCTCGATCTGGCTCTCGGCCAGGGCCTTGGGCAGCGGCCGCGGCAACCTGGGCGGCTCCAGCAGCGCGGACGGATCGTCGTCGCGCTCGCCGCGGCGCAGGCAGTCGGCGAAGAACGCGCGCAGCGCCGACAGCAGGCGCGCGTTGCTGCGCGGCGACCAGCCGTGGCGGGTCCGCCAGGCCAGGTAGTCGAACAGGCCGGCGCGATCGATGCCGGCCAGCGTGCTCCGCGGCGCCGGCGCCTGGCGGGGCGGCTCGCCGGCCTGGGAGGCCGCCCAGCGGGCCAGTCCCTCCAGATCCCGGCGATAGCTGTCCAGGGTCGCCCGCGCCAGCCCCTGTTCGGCCCAGATCGCGTCGAGGAAGCGCTGGATGCGGCGGCCGTCGGCCTCGCGCAGTGGCGGCAGTTGCATCACCCGTTGGCGGCGTTCGGCGGCGGTGGAAGGCGAACTCATCGCGCGCAGGATAGGCATTGCCGGCGCCGCTGCCCATCCACATCGCGCACGCCAGCCCGTATGCTCGCGCGATGAACGCCGATTCCGCCGCCCCGTCCCGCCCCTCGCCACTGCTGTTGCGCCGCCTGGCGGCACTGTTCTACGACCTGTGGCCGGTGCTGGCGCTGTGGATGCTCACCGCGGTGCCGTTCACCCTGCTGGACGTGGTTGCCAGCGGCGGCAACACCCACCACAACATTGCCCCGTACAGCCCGCTGCAGTGGCTGCTGTGGCTGTGCTGCTGGGCCGTGGCCGGGGTGTACGCCACGCTCAGCTGGAAGCGCGGCGGGCAGACCCTGGGCATGCGCCCGTGGCGACTGTATGTGCAGGGCACCAATGGCGCGCCGTCGATGGCCCTGCTGTGGAAGCGCTATACGCTGGGCACGTTGTCGCTGCTGTGCGGCGGCCTGGGATTCTGGTGGGCGCTGCTGGATCGGGAGGGGCTGACGTGGCACGACCGCCTCAGCAACACCCGGCTGGTGCACGTCCCCGACCGGTAACCGCCCCGGAACAGCACACCCGTCGTTGCTCCCGGCGCGCAGCGGCGCGGCAGGGAAACCGGGGCCCGCGGTCTCCTGCGGCGCGCGCGGAGCGGACTCAGCTCGAACGTCGTTTGAACAGCCAGCCGGATACGGCCAGCATGATGACCGGCGGCAGCGCGTAGGCGATGCGGTAATCGAACTTGAGCGCGCCGGCCATGCGCCCGAAGAACATCTGCAGCAGCAGGAAGCCCAGCGCGAACAGCATGCCCAGGAACAGGCGCTTGCCCATGCCGCCACTGCGCAGCGAACCGAACGCGAACGGCACCGCGGCCAGGCACAGCGCCAGCACGTTCACCGGATAGAACCAGCGGCTCCAGTAGGTGTCCTCGTAGTCGCGCGCGTCCAGCCCGTTGCGCTTGCGGTACTCGATGCTGGTGCGCAGCTCGGCGGCGGTCAGGCTGCGTGGCTTGGCCAGGCCCGAGGCCAGCGCCGCTGCGTCCAGGTCCGAGTCCCAGGGCTCGCTGGCCACCGTCTGGCGGGTGGCAGAGCGCTCGCCGAAGGTGTCGCGCCGCACCTGCTCCAGGGTCCAGCCCCGGGCGTCGTGGCGGGCGGTGACCGCATGGGTCAGGCTGGCCAGGCGGCCATCGGCGTCCAGCCGGTAGAGGCGGACGTCATGCAGCAGCAGGCGCGTCCCGCCGCCCTCGGTGAGCTGCTCCTCGCCGCTCTGGGCATTGAGGAAGGTGTCGCCCTCGCGCGCCCACAGCCCGGAATAGCGGGCCATGGCCATGTCGGTGTTGAACTTGGCGCTGGCCTTCAGCGCATCGGCCTTTTCCTGCGCCCAGGGCGCCAGGGTTTCGCCGTTGACCACCATCATCGCGGTCAGCATCGACATCGCGATGGCCACCGACAGCGCGATGCGGCGGCGCGACAGGCCAAGCGCACGCAGCGCGGTCAGCTCCGAAGTCGCCGCCAGCTGCCCCAGCCCCATCAGCGCGCCGATCACCGCGGCCATCGGGAACAGCGTGTAGGCGCGGCGCGGCAGGGTGTAGGCGCTCCAGGCCACCGCGTGGCCGAAGGTATAGCTGCCGGTGCCGATGTTCTTGGCCTCGCCGGACAGCGACAGCATCGCGTCCAGCCCGGTCAGCACCGCCCACGCCAGCAGCACCGTGACCAGCACCGTGCGGCCGACGTAGAAATCGTGGATGCGCGGGCGCAGCATCATGCGCGTGCCCTCTTGCGGCGCGACAGCCGGCCATCGCGGAAGTACAGCCACAGCGCCAGCACCAGCAGCGGCACGGTCAGCCACCACATGCCCAGCTCCACCGGCAGCTTGCCGCTGGCCAGCCATTGCCGGCCGCTGATCATCAGGCTGATGCCCACCACGTAGCCGAGGAAGGCCAGCATGACGCTTCCATAGCGCTGCTGCCGCGGCGTGCTGCGCGAAAGCGGCAGCGCCAGCAGGGCGAAGGCCAGCGCCAGCAGCGGCGGGGTGATGCGCCAGTGCAGCTGCGCCTGCGCCTCGCGACGGTCGTCGCCGAGCAGGCGCAGGGTCGGCAGCACCTCGGGGTCGTCCTGGCCGCGCGGTTCATCGCGGTCGGGCAACGCCACCTCGTTGCTGGCGTAGCGCATCAGGCGGTAATCCAGCCCGCCGTTCTCGGGGCCTTCGACGCGGTGGCCGTCCTCCAGCCGCAGGAAGCGCTGGCGATCGCCCTCGAAGAACATGGCGCCGCTGTTGGCAGAGACCACGTCGATGCGCCCGTCCTCCTGCCGCTGGATGAACACCTTGCCCATCCGGGTGCCGTCCTCGTTGAGCGAGGACAGGTAGACGATGCCGCCGCCGGAGAGCTGGGTGAACTTGCCCGGCTCCAGCCCGGCCACCACCACGCTGCGGCTGGCGGCCTCGACCATCGCGTCGGCGGTGCGGTTGGCCCAGGGCCCCAGCCACAGCGAGCAGGCCCCGACCAGCGCCACCACCGGCGCCACCAGCATCATGACCGGCCGCAGCAGGCGTCGCGGGCCGACCCCCACCGCGGTCAGCACCGCCATCTCCGAATCCCGGTAGAGCCGGGCGATGGCCAGCGACAGGCCGAGCAGCAGCGCCAGCGGCAGGATGATGGGCAGGTAGACGATGAACTGCAGGCCCAGCTGCGACAGCAGCAGCCCGGCCGGCATGCGGCCGTCGGCAATCCGGCCCAGGATGTCCACCAGGACCCCGCCCACGCTCACCACCAGCAGCACGGTCAGGGTCGCCAGGAAGCTCTGGATGAAGTCGCTCAGCAGGTAGCGGTCAAGCTTCGCCATGGGGTGGGTGGTTTAAACTCCCGGTTTCGTTCGCGGCGCGCCCGGCCGGTCTGGAGGGGTGGAAACAGTCCGCGATTGTACGGATTTGGCAATGGAATCTGATCAATGTCTCTGCAATTCACCCTGAACCACGCCGCCCCGGCCTCGGCCGCGGTCGACTGCATCATCGTTGGCGCCTTCTCTGACAAGTCGCTGTCGCCGGCGGCACAGGCGCTCGACGCCGCCTCGGGCGGCCGCATCGCGGCGCTGGTGGAGCGCGGCGACGTCGGTGGCAAGACCGGCAACACCACCGTGCTGCACGACCTGGCCGGCGTGGCCGCGCCGCGCGTGCTGGTGGTCGGCCTGGGCGACGCCGCCAAGTTCGGCGTGCCGCAGTACATCAAGGCGGTGGGCGACGCCGCCCGCGCGCTGCGCAGCGGCATCACCCGCAGCGCGCTGTTCACCCTGTCCGAGCTCGAAGTGAAGGGCCGCGATGCCGCCTGGAACATCCGCCAGGCGGTGATCGCCGCCAACCATGCCAGCTACCGCTACACCGCCACCCTGGGCAAGAAGAAGCCCGACGCCCCCGGCCTGGAAACCCTGGCCATCAGCGGCAGCGACGAGACCGCGCTGGCCCAGGGCCAGGCCATCGCCGCCGGCGTCGAGTACGCCCGCGAGCTGGGCAACCTGCCGCCGAACCTGTGCACGCCGGCCTACCTGGCCGAAAGCTCGGCCCGGTTCGCCGCCGAGCACGAGGGCGCGCAGGCCGAGATCCTCGACGAACAGCAGATGGAAGCCCTGGGCATGGGCTCGCTGCTGGCGGTGGCCCGCGGCTCGGCCAACCGGCCGAAGCTGGTGGTGCTGAAGTGGAACAACGGCGGCGACGCCAAGCCCTACGTGCTGGTCGGCAAGGGCATCACCTTCGATACCGGCGGCGTCAACCTGAAGACCCAGGGCGGCATCGAGGAGATGAAGTACGACATGTGCGGCGGCGCCAACGTCATCGGCACCTTCGTCGCCGCGGTCAAGGCCCGGCTGCCGCTGAACCTGGTGGTGGTGGTGCCGGCGGTGGAGAACGCCATCGACGGCAACGCCTACCGCCCGTCGGACGTGATCACCTCCATGTCCGGCAAGACCATCGAGGTCGGCAACACCGACGCCGAGGGCCGCCTGATCCTGTGCGACGCGCTGACCTATGCGCAGCGCTTCGAGCCGGCCGCGCTGGTCGACGTGGCCACCCTGACCGGCGCCTGCATGGTTGCCCTGGGCCACCAGACCGCCGGCCTGATGAGCAAGCACGACGACCTGGCCAACGAACTGCTGGCCGCCGGCGAGCACGTGTTCGACCGCGCCTGGCGCCTGCCGCTGTGGGACGAGTACCAGCCGATGCTGGATTCCAGCTTCGCCGACGTCTACAACATCGGCGGCCGCTGGGCCGGCGCCATCACCGCCGGCTGCTTCCTGTCGCGCTTCGCCGAGGGCCAGCGCTGGGCGCACCTGGACATCGCCGGCGTGGCCAGCGACGAAGGCAAGCGCGGCATGGCCACCGGCCGCCCGGTCGGGCTGCTGGCGCAGTGGCTGCTGGACCGCGCGGCGTGACGCAAAACCGGGGCCGGCACCGGGTTCCACCTGGAACGACCGACGCCGGCCCCGGTTCTTCCTTCCCCTTCCTGGTTGCCCGATGCCCCGCGCCGACTTCTACCTGATCGCCAAGCCCCGCTTCCTCACCGAGCCGCTCAAGCTGGTGTGCGAACTGGCGCGCAAGGCCAACGACACCAGCCAGTACACCCTGGTGCTGGCGCGCGACGCGGCGCAGGCCGAGGAACTGGACGAACTGCTGTGGTCGTTCGACCCGGACGCCTACATCCCGCACCAGATCGTGGGCGATGACGTGGACGAGGAAGAGGCCATCGTGCTGATCGCCGCGCCGGGCGCCGAGGCGCCGGAACGGCCGCTGGTGATCAACCTGCGCGACGACCCCTACCTGGGCAGCTGCGAACGGGTACTGGAAGTGGTGCCGGCCGACCCGGCCGCGCGCGAACCGCTGCGCGAACGCTGGCGCCAGTACAAGGCCGCCGGCTACGCGCTCAACAAGCACGACATGTAAGGGACCCGCATGCGCCTGCTCATTGCCCTGCTGCTGCCGTGGCTGGCCTTCTTCACCATCGGCCGGCCGCTGTCCGGCATCGTCTGCCTGGTCCTGCAGGTCACCCTGATCGGCTGGGTCCCGGCCGCGATCTGGGCCGCCTACGCGGTCAGCCAGTACCACACCGACCAGAAGATCAGGCGCGCGCTGAAAACCGGCGCGTCCCGCTGATCCCCTCCCCGCCTTCCACCCGGTTTCCCCGCATGACCCAACTCGCCTCCAGCTACGACCCGAAGTCCTTCGAAACCGCGCTCTACGATGCGTGGGAGAAAGCCGGCCATTTCAAGCCGTCCGGCAAGGGCGAGCCGTACACCATCCTGCTGCCGCCGCCGAACGTGACCGGCACCCTGCACATGGGCCACGCGTTCCAGCAGACGCTGATGGACGCGCTGATCCGCTACCACCGCATGCGCGGCTACGACACGCTGTGGCAGGTCGGCACCGACCACGCCGGCATCGCCACCGAAATGGTGGTCAGCCGCAACCTGGCGATGGAAGGCAAGGGCGAAACCCGCGATTCGCTGGGCCGCGACGGCTTCATCGACAAGGTGTGGGAGTGGAAGGCGCACTCGGGCAACGTGATCGAGGGGCAGATGCGCCGCCTCGGCACCTCGGCCGACTGGTCGCGCAGCACCTTCACCATGGACCCGGGCCCGAGCGAGGCGGTGATCGAATCGTTCGTGCGCTGGCACGAGCAGGGCCTGATCTACCGCGGCCAGCGCCTGGTCAACTGGGATCCGGTGCTGAAGACCGCCATCTCCGACCTGGAGGTGGAAAGCGTCGAGGAAGACGGCTTCCTGTGGTCGATCGCCTATGCGCTGGAGGACGGCGCCAGCTACGAGCACGTGGAGCTCGACGCCGACGGCAACGAGACCCTTCGCGAAACCCGCCACTACCTGGTGGTGGCCACCACCCGCCCGGAAACCCTGCTGGGCGACACCGCGGTCATGGTGCACCCGGAAGACAGCCGCTATGCGCACCTGGTCGGCAGGCGCGTCACCCTGCCGCTGACCGGCCGCAGCGTGCCGGTGATCGCCGACGACTACGTCGACAAGGCGTTCGGCACCGGCGTGGTCAAGGTCACCCCGGCGCACGACTTCAACGACTACCAGGTCGGCGTGCGCCACGGCCTGCCGATGATCAACCTGTTCACCCCGACCGCCGCGCTCAACGAGAACGCGCCGGAGCAGTACCGCGGGCTGGACCGCTACGAAGCGCGCAAGGTGATCCTGGCCGAGCTGGAAAGCCTGGGCATCCTGGTCGAGACCAAGGCGCACAAGCTGCAGGTGCCGCGCGGCGACCGCACCGGCCAGGTGATCGAGCCGTACCTGACCGACCAGTGGTTCGTGAAGATGGACGGGCTGGCCAGGCGCGGCCTGGAGCTGGTCGAAGGTACTGATGGAAAGCCGGGCAGCATCAAATTCGTGCCGGGCAACTGGATCAACACCTACCGCCACTGGATGGAGAACATCCAGGACTGGTGCATCAGCCGCCAGCTGTGGTGGGGCCACCGCATCCCGGCCTGGTTCGACGACGCCGGCAACTGCTACGTGGGCCGCAACGAGGCCGACGCCCGCGCCCGTGCCGGGCTCGGCGACGACGTGCTGCTCACCCAGGACAGCGACGTGCTGGAGACCTGGTTCTCCTCGCAGCTGTGGCCGTTCTCCACGCTGGGCTGGCCGGATGAGGCGGCGATGGCGCAGCGCGGGTTCGCGCGCTACCTGCCGTCGAACGTGCTGGTCACCGGCTTCGACATCATCTTCTTCTGGGTGGCGCGCATGATCATGGCCACCGACAGCTTCACCGGGCACATCCCGTTCAAGGACGTCTACATCACCGGCCTGATCCGCGATGCGCAGGGCCAGAAGATGTCCAAGTCCAAGGGCAACGTGCTCGACCCGCTGGACATCATCGACGGCATCAGCATCGACGACCTGGTCGCCAAGCGCACCCACGGCCTGATGCAGCCGAAGATGGCCGAGAAGATCGAGAAGGCCACCCGCAGGGAATTCCCGGACGGCATCATCGCCCACGGTGCCGACGCGCTGCGCTTCACCATCGCCGCGCTGGCCACCCATGGCCGCGACATCAAGTTCGACATGGGCCGCGCCGAGGGCTACAAGAACTTCTGCAACAAGCTGTGGAACGCCAGCCGCTTCACCCTGATGAACACCGAAGGGTCGGGCTTCAGCGGCGCGCCGATGCCGCGCACCGATGCCGAACGCTGGATCCTGGCGCGCCTGGCCACGGTATCGGCCGAGGCGCAGCAGCATTTCGCCGACTACCGCTTCGACCTGCTGGCGCAGGCGCTGTACGAGTTCGTCTGGAACGAGTTCTGCGACTGGTTCCTGGAGCTGACCAAGCCGGCGCTCAACGGCAGCGATGCGGCCAATGCCCAGAGCACCCGCCACACCCTGCTGTACGTGCTCGAAGCGGTGCTGCGCCTGCTGCACCCGCTGATCCCGTTCGTCACCGAACAGCTGTGGCAGCAGGTGGCGCCGCGCCTGGGCATCACAGTCGACACGCTGTCGCTGCGCCCCTATCCGACCGCAGCGGAGTTCAGCGGCGACTACGCCCAGGCCGAGGCCGACGTGGAGTGGTTCAAGACCATGGTCAACGCCCTGCGCCGGGTGCGCAGCGAGCTGAACGTGCCGCCGTCCCGGCTGGTCCGGCTGCTGCTGCAGGGGGGCCAGGCCGTGGACCAGGCGCGCGTGGAGCGTTTCACCTCGCAGCTGCGTTTCCTGCTGAAGCTGGAGAGCATCGAGTGGCTGGCCGCCGACGCGCAGACACCGCCGGCCGCGGCCGCCATCGTCGGCGAGCTGAAGCTGCTGGTGCCGCTGGAAGGCCTGGTCGACCTGGATGCCGAGCGCGCGCGCCTGGACAAGGAGATCGCGCGGGTGTCGGCGGAGAAGGAGAAGAGCGAGACCAAGCTGTCGAAATTCACCGACAAGGTGCCGGCCGCGGTGGTCGAACAGGAGCGCGTGCGCCTGGCCGACTGGAACGGCCAGCTGGCCGGGCTGCAGGCACAGCGCGCCAAGCTGTAAGCCGCCCCCGCGGTGACGCAAGCGCCGCCTGCGGGCGGCGTTTGCGTTTGCGTTTGCGTTTGCGGCTATCCTGCACGCTCCACCGCACCCCGGGCATGCGATGTCGCTGGCGATCTTCTGCGCGGTGCTGTTCGCGGCCCTGCTGCACGCCGGCTGGAACGCCATCGTCAAGCGCGGCGGCGACACCCTGCTGACCACGATCCTGGTCACCGGCAGTGCCGCGCTGCTGTCCGCGCTGGCACTGCCGTGGCTGCCGCTGCCGGCACCGGCCAGCTGGCCATGGCTGGCCGCCTCCACGCTGCTGCAGGCCGGCTACTACGTGCTGGTCGCACGCGCGTACCGGGCTGCCGACATGAGCCTGTCCTACCCGCTGATGCGCGGCTGCGCACCGCCGCTGGTGGCGCTGGCCGGCAGCCTGGCATTCGACGAACAGCTGACGGCCGGCGCCTGGCTGGGCATCGCCGTGGTCAGCGCCGGCGTCGTCGGCATGGCCGGCGGGGTTGCCCGCCGCCACCTGCGGCTGCCGCTGTCCATCGCCGTGCTGATCGCCACCTACACCCTGGTCGACGCGCGCGGCGCGCGCCTGTCCGGCAATGCCGCCAGCTATACGCTGTGGCTGTTCCTGCTGTCCGGGCTGCCGCTGCCGCTGTGGGCGCTGGCCACCCGCCGCGCGCAGCTGTGCCGGTACCTGCGCGGCAACTGGGGACGCGGCCTGGTGGGCGGCGCCGGCACCACCGCCTCCTACGGCATCGCGCTGTGGGCGATGACCCAGGGGCCGGTGGCGGTCATCGCCGCGCTGCGCGAAACCTCGATCCTGTTCGCGCTGCTGATCTCGGCCTGGGTGCTGAAGGAGCGCATCGGGCGCGCGCGCCTGTGCGCCGCAGCGCTGATCGTGGCCGGCGTGGTGGTGCTGCGGCTGGGTTGAACAGGCCGCCTACAGCGGCGGCATGGAACTGATGTCCTCGTCCACCAGTTCCATCGCCATCACCAGCGCATCCTCGCGCCCGGTCACCGCCGGGTAGTAGCGCGGGCGGCGGCCGATCTCGTTGAATCCCTCGCTGTGGTACAGCGCGATGGCCGCGGCGTTGGACGGGCGCACTTCCAGGAACACCCGCGCCGCGCGGTGCTGCCGCGCCACCTGCACCAGGTCGCGCAGCAGGCGCCGCCCCAGCCCGCGCGACTGCCGGCGCGGATCGACGCATACGTTGAGCACGTGGGCCTCGTCGGCGGCGATGCTCAGCAGCCCATAGCCGAACAGGCCGTCGCCCCCGGCCAGCACCCGGCTCGGGTAACCGGCGCGCAGGCAGTCCTGGAAGATGCCGCGGGTCCACGGGAACGGGTAGGCGCGCAGCTCGATCTCCATCACCGCGTCCAGATCGCCCTCGTGCATCGGGCGCAGCACCGGCGCTGGCGTCGCCGCCACCGCGTTCATTGCCGCTGCTTCCGCCGCAGTTCGCGCAGTTGCGGCCACAGCGCACGCTTGGCCGCGGGGTTCGCGCGCAGCTCGTCCAGCGGCCAGCTGTCCATCAGCGCGCGGGTCTGCGGATCGTTGGGGTTGCAGCCGGACGCGCGCAGCAGCGCGATCTGCAGGCGGTCGGGCAGCCGCACCCCGCCGCGACGCGACGCCGGCCGTGCCTGCGGCGCGGTGGCCGGCGCCTCCGGCGGCAGCCGCGGTGGCGCCTCGCGGCGTACCGGCGGCGCCGCGCGCGTGGGCGCAGCCGCGGGAGCAGCCTCCAACGCCGCCGGCGCCGCGGCACGCGTCTGCGGCTGTGGCAGCGGCGCGTCCAGCGCGCCACCTTCCAGATACACCGCATAGCCCATCGCCTGCAGCCATGCCTGCTGCTGCGGCGACCACACCGGTGTGGACGCGGCCGCGTTCACTGCACCCTGCTGGCCGGCTGCCGCCACCGCTGCCACAGCCACATCACCGGCCCGGACAGCGCGTACAGCACGCCGACCACGAACAGCGTGCGCGGCAGGTCGATCACCATGATGGCGATCACGATCGGCACCAGCGCCAGCACCATGAACGGCACGCGCTCGGAGCGCGGGCCCTTCTCGCTGCCGCCCTTGAAGCTCCAGAAGCGGATGCGGCTGACCATCAGCAGGGCGGCGACGATGGACACCACCAGCGCCACGTAGCGCAGTTCCTCGCCGCTCCAGCCCAGGCTGCCGTCGGCGAAGGCCCAGACGAAGGACATCATCAGCCCCGCCGCCGCCGGGCTGGCCAGGCCGACGAACCAGCGCTTGTCCACGGTGCCCACCTGGGTATTGAAGCGCGCCAGGCGCAGCGCCGCGCAGGCCGCGTACAGGAACGCCGCCAGCCAGCCGATGCGGCCCAGCACGTCGCCGTCGAACTTCAGCGAGGACAGCGACCAGTGGTACATCACCAGCGCCGGCGCCATGCCGAAACTGACCAGGTCGGCCAGCGAGTCGTACTGCACCCCGAACTCGCTGCTGGTGCCGGTCAGGCGTGCCACCCGCCCGTCCAGCCCGTCCATGACCCCGGCCACGAACACCGCGACGGCGGCGTTGACGAAGTCGCCGTTGGAGGCGGCGATGATGGCGTAGAAGCCGGCGAACAGCCCGGCGGTGGTGAACAGGTTCGGCAGCAGGTAGATGCTGCGCGAGCGTGGCGGCGGTCTGGTTTCGTCCATGCGGCCAGTTTAATCGACTTGCCAGCCGCGTCACCGGGTGCTGCAATCGGGTTCTGTCCCGTCAAGCGACCGGAGTCGCCATGCGCGCCCTGCCCCGTTTCTGCTGCCTGCTGGCCCTGGCCGGCGCCGCCAGCGGTGCCGTTGCCGGTACCGGCAACCTGTACAAGTGGAAAGACGCCAATGGCGTGACCCAGTACTCCGAGCGCCCGCCGACCGGGCAGAAGTACGAAACCCGCCGCATCACCACCTCCGGCGAGCCGGTGGCCGCGGCCGAGCCGGCCAAGGCCGACGAGGCGCCGGAGTGCACCGCGGCGCGGCGCAACCTGGAGCTGCTGCAGGGCAGCAGCCCGCTGATGCAGGACACCAACGGCGACGGCAAGCCGGACACCCAGCTGGACGATGCCCAGCGCAGCGCGCAGAAGCAGCTCGCCGAGGCCGCCGCGGCGGCCTACTGCAAGAAGTAGGCGCCGCCCCGGCCCTTGCGGCGCATGGGCTTCTGGCAGAATAGGCGGTCCGCCGTCCCGTGAAGCCTCCCCATGCGCCTTTCCCGTTTCCACCTGCACACCACCAAGGAAACACCCGCCGACGCCGAGCTGGTCAGCCACAAGCTGATGCTGCGCGCGGGCATGATCCGCAAGCTGGCCTCGGGCCTGTACACCTGGTCGCCGCTGGGCCTGCGCGTGCTGCGCAAGGTGGAGGGCATCGTCCGCGAGGAAATGAACCGCGCCGGCGCGGTGGAACTGCAGCTGCCGACCATCCAGCCCAGGGAGCTGTGGGAGGAAACCGGGCGCTGGGAGAAATTCGGTGGCCAGCTGCTGAAGATCAAGGACCGCAAGGAGCAGGAATACTGCTACAGCCCCACCGCCGAGGAAGCGATCACCGACTTCGCGCGCCAGGAGCTGTCCAGCTACAAGCAGCTGCCGGTCAACTTCTACCAGGTGCAGACCAAGTTCCGCGACGAGATCCGCCCGCGCTTCGGGGTGATGCGCGCGCGCGAATTCCTGATGAAGGACGCGTATTCCTTCCACCTGGATGACGCCAGCCTGGTGGCCGAATACGAGAACATGAAGGCCGCCTACACCCGCATCTTCACCCGCCTGGGGCTGGAGTTCCGCGCGGTGCAGGCCGATTCCGGCGCGATCGGCGGCGACGCCTCGCAGGAATTCCACGTGATCGCCGATTCCGGCGAGGACGCGCTGGCGTTCTCCACCGGCTCGGATTACGCCGCCAACGTCGAGGCCGCCATCGCCGCAGACCCGGCACCGCGCGCGGCCGCGACCGAAACGCTGCGCAAGGTCGAGACCCCGACCCAGAAGACCTGCGAGGACGTCGCCGCGCTGCTGGGCATCGCCCTGGCGCGCACGGTCAAGTCGGTGGCGGTGATGAGCGCCGATGGTGCGTTCGTGCTGGCCCTGGTGCGCGGCGACCACGAGGTCAACGAGATCAAGCTGGGCAAGGTGACGGGCCTGGCCGACCACCGCATGGCCAGCGAGGCGGAGATCGCCGAATACCTGGGTAGCGAACCTGGATTCCTCGGCCCGCTGAACCCGCGCAAGGCCATCCGCATCGTCGCCGACCGCAAAGTGGCGGCGCTGGCCGACTTCGTGGTCGGCGCCAACGAAAAGGGCTTCCACATCGCCGGGGTCAACTGGGGCCGCGACCTGGCCGAACCGGAGGTGGCCGATATCCGCAACGTGGTCGCCGGCGACCGCGCCCGCGACGGCGGCGAACTCAAGCTCGCGCGCGGCATCGAGGTCGGCCATGTATTCCAGCTCGGCCGCAAATATGCCGAGGCGCTCAAGGCCACGGTGCTGGACGAGAACGGCAAGGCCACGGTAATGGCGATGGGCTGTTACGGCATCGGCGTATCGCGCATCGTCGCCGCCGCCATCGAACAGAACCACGACGAGGCCGGCATTATCTGGCCGGTGGCGATGGCGCCGTGGCAGGCGGTGGTGTGCATGATCAACCCGAAGCAGGACGCGGCCGTGACCGCCGCCGCCGAGGCGCTGCTGGCCGAACTGCAGGCCGCCGGCATCGACGCGGCGCTGGACGACCGCGGCCTGCGCCCGGGCGCGATGTTCGCCGACATGGAACTGATCGGCATCCCGCACCGCATCGTGGTCTCCGAGCGCGGCCTGGCCGCGGGTACCTACGAATACCGCGCGCGCGCGGCCAGCGAGGCCGAAAACCTGGACAAGGCCGGGCTGCTGCATAGAATCGCCGGGTGATACCCAAAAACGGCAGGACAGCCGTTTTTCACGGCAATGCCGCCCGCAGGGCGACGTACAGGGATGTGCGTGATGGAAAAGGCCGGGGTCGAAACCCGGCCTTTTCTCATGTAATCAATACATGGCCCACATTATCGTTGCCGTTACCGTGGAACAGCCGCTATGCTTTGCGCGCTGCCACGGACCGGCAATACCCAACCCATTATCCGGAGTAGCAATTCGATGAGTATCGACCTGAGCGGCCTGTCGGCCCGAGAACTGGCGTCCCTGATCCGCGACGCGCAGAAGCGCAAGAGCGTGGTCGCCAAGCGCCAGCCCATCACCAAGGTCCGCGCGCAGCTGGTCAAGACCGCGCAGAAGGCCGGTTACACCATCGAGGAACTGTTCGGCACCGGCGCGCCCAAGGCGACCCGCGCCCCGCGCGCCGCCAAGGCCCCGGCCAAGAGCGCCAGCAAGGGCGTGAAGGTCGCGCCGAAGTACCGCGACCCGGCCAACGCCGCCAATACCTGGACCGGCCGTGGCAAGCAGCCGCGCTGGCTGGCCGAATACACCGCCGGCGGCCGCAAGGTCGAGGATTTCCTGATCCAGAAGTGATCGGGACGGGAATCATCGCGTAATGAAACGCCGGCCCATGCCGGCGTTTTTTATTGTGGGACGCGGGCCGCGATCGTGCGGCAATTCCCGCGCTACAACCGCGCGCCCTGCCCTGTTGCCGGCTGCCCGCGCCTCAGAGATTCTTCCGCGCCGGCACCAGCAGGTTGCCGAACAGCAGCCCCGCCACCAGCGCCATCACCACGTTCAGCACGGTCAGCAGCGCCGATTCGCCTGCATTCACGCTCTGCTGCTGGATCAGGCTCAATACCCCGCGCAGGCTGATGCTGCCCGGCACCAGCATGATGATGCCGGGCAGGCGGATGATCGCGCCCGGCCGCTGCACCACCCGGCCGAACAGATTGCCGGCGGCGGTCAGCATCATCGCCGCCAGGAATATCCCCGCCGGCCCGCCCCACTGCTGCCCGCCATAACGGGAAATGGCATATCCGGCCAGCGACGCGGCCATCACCCAGGGATAATCCCGGCGCGAGGCGCGGAACAGCATCGCGAAGGCGAACGCGGCCAGCATCACCGAGGCCCATTCCACCCATTCCGGTTGCGGGCGCGAGCCGCGCACCAGCGGCTCCAGGCCGATCAGGTCGGTAATGGTCACCGCGATCATCGCGCCCACGGTCAGTTTCATGATCGTGGTCAGCGCACCGGCGAAACGCGCGGTGCCCGAAACCCAGTGCTGGCTGGCCAGCTCGTTGACCGCATTGGTCAAGGCCATGCCCGGCAGCAGCACCACCAGCGAGGCGATGATCACCGAATTCTGGTTCAGCGGGCCGATGAAGCTGGCCACCAGTACCGCGACGAAACCGGCCAGCATCGCCGCCAGCGCGTCGCTGGCCTCGCGGGTGGCCACGCGGCGGTCGGTATAGAACAGCATCAGCCCGATCAGCAGGCCGGTGAAACCGGCGGTGACGATATCCAGCCACGGCAGCCGCCACATGCCGGCCACGCCGGCCGACCCCAGGCAGAAGGACAGCAGCATCTGCGCGTTGTCGCGCCAGGTCGGCGCCTTGTCGAGCCGGCGCAGCGCGGTATGGCCCTGGGCGATGCTCATCTGCCCGCTCGCCACCGCATCGGCGATCTGATCGGCCAGGGTCAGCTTGTGCAGGTCGTTGCTGCCGGGGTCCAGGCGCACCACGCGGGTGATGTCGCTGGAACCGATCGCCTGGGTCGGGTCGCTGAAACTGAGGATCAGGCCGGTGGGGTTGGACCACGGCTCGCAGTCCAGGTCCAGCCGCTGCGCCAGCGCGACCACCGCCGCTTCCAGCCGCTGCGCGGTGGTGCCGTAGGTATGCAGGCGGCCCGCGATCTCCGTGACGAAGGCCACGCGCTGCGCATACGTGGCGCGTCCGGGGACGATGGAAGCGGATGCGATGGATTCGGCGGACATGCGCATTAGTATCACCCGGAAGTGCGCCGGCTTGATCGCTTCATGGGCCCGCGACGGGGCGACAGGGTATGCTCGGCGCCGGACGCCCCCATGAAGAACGCCGAACCGCCCCACTGCACGATGGACCCGGATGCCGACGGCCAGCTCAGGCTGTCGGGCAGCTGGACGTTGTCCACCGCCCTGCAATCGGCGCAGGTGCTGGGCGGCATCCATGCGCAGGTGCGCGAAATGGACGCGCGCGGCATCGACCAGCTCGATTCGGCCGGCGTGCTGCAGCTGCTGCGGTATTCGCGCAGCGCCGGGTTGAGCGACGACGCGCTGCTGTTCCGCGAGGAGCACCGCGCGCTGGTCTGCACCATCGACGAGGTCGCCGACGAGCGCCCGCCGCCGCAGCGCGACTACGGCGTGGCCGCGGCGCTGGAGCGGCTCGGCCGCTCGGTGCACGCCATCGGCGCCAACATCGGGGTGCTGCTGGGCTTCTTCGGCGAGAACCTGGCCAAGCTGGCACGGCTGCTGCGGCAGCCCCGGCGCCTGCGCCTGACCGCCACCGTGCACCAGATGGAAGAGGTGGGGCTGGACGCGGTGCCGCTGATCGCGCTGCTGGCCTACCTGGTCGGCGCGGTGATCGCCTTCCTCGGCTCGACCATCCTGCGCGACTTCGGCGCCGAGATATACGTGGTCGAGCTGGTCAACATCGCCTTCCTGCGCGAGTTCGGCGTGCTGCTGACCGCCATCGTGCTGGCCGGGCGCACCGCCAGCGCGTTCACCGCGCAGATCGGCGCGATGAAGGCGCGCGAGGAGATCGACGCGATCCAGACCCTGGGCCTGGACCCGATCGACCTGCTGGTGCTGCCGCGGGTGCTGGCGCTGGTGGTGATGCTGCCGCTGCTGACCTTCATCGCCATGATCGCCGGCCTCGCCGGCGGCGTCACCGTGGGCGCGTTCGACCTGGGCATCCCGCCGCAGATGTACATCGCCCGCATGCACGAGACCATGCAGCTGCGGCACCTGCTGGTGGGCCTGTCCAAGGCACCGGTGTTCGCGCTGATCATCGCCCTGATCGGCTGCCTGGAAGGGCTCAAGGTGCAGGGCACGGCGCAGTCGGTGGGCGAGCGCACCACTTCCAGCGTGGTGCAGACGATCTCGCTGGTCATCGTCCTCGACGCGCTGGCCGCGTTGTGGTTCATGCACATGGACTGGTAAGGGGACGGCACGATGGCGATTCCCTCGCGGACCACGGGCGACGACGATGAGCTGGCCATCCGCGTGCGCGGGCTGGTCAACCGCTTCGGCAGCCAGACCGTGCACGACGGCCTGGACCTGGACGTGCGCCGCGGCGAGATCCTCGGCGTGGTCGGCGGCTCGGGCACCGGCAAGTCGGTGCTGATGCGCTCCATCCTCGGCCTGCGCACGCCCGACGCCGGGCAGATCGAGGTGCTGGGCGTGGACGCGCGTTCGGACGACGCGGCCGCGCGCCTGCACGTCGAGCGCAACACCGGGGTGCTGTTCCAGGACGGCGCGCTGTTCTCCTCGCTCACCGTGGGCGAGAACGTGCAGGTGCCGCTGAAGGAGCACCACCCGGAGCTGCCGGAGCGCTGGCACTACGAACTGGCGCTGCTGAAGGTCAAACTCGCCGGCCTGCCGGCCGATGCCCTGGACAAGCTGCCCTCGCAGCTGTCCGGCGGCATGCGCAAGCGCGCCGGGCTGGCACGCGCGCTGGCGCTGGACCCGCCGCTGCTGTTCCTGGACGAGCCCACCGCCGGCCTGGACCCGATCGGCGCGGCCGCCTTCGACCGGCTGATCAAGACCCTGCAGGAGGCGCTGGGCCTGACCGTGTTCCTGATCACCCACGACCTGGACACGCTCTACGCCATCTGCGACCGGGTGGCGGTGCTGGCCGACCACAAGGTGGTCGCCGCCGCACCGCTGACCGAAATCGAACGCCTCGACCACCCGTGGATCCGCGAGTACTTCCACGGCCCCCGTGCCCGCGCCGCGCGCGGCCTCCCGCCCGAGCATGCCTGAGCCATGGAAACCAAAGCCCACTACGTCCTGATCGGCGCCTTCACCCTCATCGTCTCGCTGGCCCTGCTCGGGTTCGGGCTGTGGGCGGCCAAATACTCCTCCGACCGCACCTGGCAGGAATACCGCGTCGTGTTCGACGAAGCGGTGACCGGCCTGTCGGTCGGCAGCCCGGTGCAGTACAACGGCATCTCGGTCGGCTCGATCACCGACCTGTCGCTGGCGCCGGACGACCCGCGCAAGGTGATCGCCAGGCTGCGGCTGAACTCGACCACCCCGGTCAAGACCGATACCCGCGCCAAGCTGGCCATCACCAGCATCACCGGCCCGGCCATCATCCAGCTCAGCGGCGGCAGCCCGCAGGCGCCGGCGCTGACCACGGTCGACCGCGAGGCGGTGCCCACCATCCAGACCTCGCCGTCGGCGCTGCAGAACATCACCGACGTGGCCAACCGCGTGGTCGAGCGCATGGACCAGCTGCTCAGCGACCAGAACGTGGAGCGCATCTCCAACACCCTGGCGCACCTGGAGACCGTCAGCGGCGGCCTGGCCGACCGCGACCAGGGCACCCGCGCACTGCTGCTGGAGGCGCGCGACGCCGCGCGCAACCTCAATACCACCCTGGCCACCGCCAACGGCACCATCCAGCATCTCGACGAGAACGTGGTGCGGCAGTTGCCGGCCACGCTGGACAAGCTCGACGCCAGCCTCTCCAAGCTCGATTCGGCGGCCGGCAACGCCAATGCCATCCTTGGCGAGAACCGCGCCGCCATCAACAGTTTCGCCAACGACGGCCTGGCCCAGCTGGGCCCGACCCTGACCGAGCTGCGGGGGCTGATCCGCGACCTGCGCCGGGTCAGCGACCGCCTCGAGAACAACCCGGCGCGCTACCTGCTCGGCCGCGATGCACCGAAGGAGTTCGAACCCAAATGAAGCGCTTCCCGTCGATGCGACTGCTCGCCCCCCTCTGCGTCCTGGCCCTCGCCGGCTGCTCGGTGCTGGCCAGCGGCGACCGCCACCCGATCACCATCTACGCACCGCAGGCGCGGGTGGCCGTGGACCCGTCGTGGCCGCGGGTGGACTGGCAGCTGGCCGTGGCCAAGCCCGCCGCCGCGCGCCTGGTGGACAGCCCGCGCATCAACGTGCGGCCCACGCCCGGCGAGCTTGAGGTGTACCGCGGCGCGACCTGGTCGCAGCCGGCCACCGACATGCTCGAAGACGCGCTGCTGCGCGGCTTCGAGGATTCCGGCCGGATCGGCGCGGTGGCGCGCATCGCCACCGGCATCCGCTCGGACTACAAGCTCGCCATCGACCTGCGCCGGTTCGAATCGGACTACGCCGGCAACGCGCGCCCGGCCGCGACCATCGAGCTCAATGCCAAGCTGATCCACAGCCTGGACCAGCGCGTGGTCGCCTCGCGCACCTTCCTCGTCGCCGAGCCCGCCGCCGACACCACCGTGGCCAGCGTGACCACCGCCTTCGAGACCGCGCTGGGGCGCACCACCGGCGAGCTGATCGGCTGGACCCTGGCCGCCGGCCAGGCGGACTGGCAGGCCCATCCCGACCAGCACTGAGGCGGCGGCGCCGGCGCAGGCGGCCGCGCCCGGTTTTCAGTTATCCGCCGGCTCCGCCCCGGCGGCAGTCGCCTGCGCATGCCACGCGGCATAGGGCGTGTTCCTGGCCAGGTGGCGGTTGTAGTCCGGCGCGCCATCGGCCCACCACACCGGGCCGCGCTCGCCGAGCGCGCGCTTGGCCGCATCGACCGCTTCGCCGGCCCGCGCCAGCGCCTGGCGGTCTCCCGCGCGGCGTGCCCGCCCCACCTCGCGGCGCGCGGCCATCAGCTGCCGCACCGCCGCCTGCCGCTGTTCCTCCGGCAGCGCCGGGTTGGTCGCGCGCCACAGCCGGCCACGCACCACCAGGTAACGGCCATCAGGGGTACGCAGCGGCGGCTCGCTCATGCCGGACAGGGAGTGCAGGGGAACACCGCCACCCTCGCCGCCGGCGCGTGCACGCCGTGTCGATGCCGCGTGCCGTGCCCAGTGCTCAGTGCTCAGTGCTCAGTGCTCAGTGCTCAGTGCTCAGTGCTCAGTGCAGCGTCACCACGATCGGTTCGCCACGGGTGACGATCAGCGTGTGCTCGTACTGCGCCGAGCGGTTGCCGCGCGCACCACTCAGGGTCCAGCCATCGTCGCCCTCCTCGACCACGCGGCTGCGCGTGGACAGGAACGGCTCGATGGTGATGACCATGCCTTCGTGCAGCCGCCGCGTGTCGTGCGGGTCGTGGTAACCGGGAATGTGGTCCGGTTCCTCGTGCAGCGCGCGGCCGACGCCGTGGCTGCCCAGGTTCTCGATCACGCGGAAGCCGGCCTGGCGCGCGGTGCGCTCGATCGCCGCACCAATCCGGTTGAGCGGCTGCCCGGCACGCGCGACCTTCAGCGCGTTGGCCAGTGCGCTGCGTGCGGCGTGGCACAGGCGCAGGTCGCGCGCCGCGGCCGTGGGCAGCACGCGGGTACCGCCGGTGTCGGCGAAGTAGCCTTCCAGTTCGGCCGAGACATCCACGTTGACCACGTCGCCGGCAGCCAGCACCCGCGCGCCCGGCACGCCGTGGGCGGCCTCTTCGTTGACGCTGATGCAGGTCGCGCCGGGGAAGCCGTAGACCAGGCGCGGCGCCGGCTGCGCGCCGTGCGCGGCGAGCAGGCGTTCACCCATCAGGTCGAGCTCACCGGTGGTCATGCCGGGGCAGGCGGCGGCGAGCATCGCCTCGCGCACGCGCGCGACCAGCCGGCCGATGCATTGCAGGCCGTCGATGTCCGACTGCGATCCGATGGTCATGGCGTTTTCCTCCCGGCAATCGGCACAGGCTAGCAGTGCCGCGGGGATTTTCTGCATGGCATTGATTTTCAAGGATTAATCTCGCACCCCGAAGGCTTGGCGCGGATCCCGGCCACGCCGCCCCCGGCACACTGGTGCGGCCGCGCCTGGCCCGGCGGCCTGGGCTTCACCATGGTTTCACCGCGCCCCCATCGACGCTCCGCGCAGCGGGCCGATACTGCAGCCCCCCATCACCCGTGGAGTACGACGTGAACCACCTCGCGATCCGGCCGGCCATCGGCACCGGCCTGCTGCTTCTGGTACCGCTGGCCCTGTCCGTGCGCGACCGCCACCTGCCTGCCGGCCAGGGCTGGCACTGGGGCCCGCTCGACTTCGTGGTGATGGCGGCGCTGCTGTTCGGGGCCGGGCTGGCTCATGCGTACGCCGCGCGGCGGCTGGGCAGCCGGCGGCAGCGCTGGCTGCTGGGCGCCGCCACGCTGGGCGTGGTGCTCGCGATCTGGGTGGAGCTGGCCGTCGGCGGCATCAGCCAACTGCTCGGCTACCTGCGTGGCGCCCGGTCCGCCTGACCGCGCGCAACGACGCCGGGCCTCACGGCTTGACCAGGCGTTCCTCGACCGCGGAAAACGCCGAGTGCCCGCCCTTGCGCGCGTCCGGCAGGCCGGTGGCGAAGAACGCCACGCCGGTGCCGCTGGCCGGGTCGACCCACAGCCCCGACAGCAGGCCGTACGCCGAGCCGGAATGGCCGATGCGCGCCACGCCGTCGCCGAACGGATCGTCGCGGCAGCCCTTCACCGGCGTGGCCAGGGTTTGCATCGCCAGCCCATAGCGGCAGAAGAAGCCGTCGCCGCCCTGGCCGCTGTCGTCCTCTTCGGTGGTCATGCCGTCACCCGGCGCATAGGTCCACTGCGGACGCGCCAGTTCGCGCACGGATTCGGCGCGCAGCAGGCGCACGCCATCGACCTCACCCTCGCCCAGCAGCAGCCGCCCGATCCTGGCCAGGCCGTTGCCGGAAATGCGCAGCCCGCCCTGCGGTGCGAACAGCGCACCGTTGTCGCCGGCGCGCCAGCGGCCCAGGTCACAGCTGCCGTCGGCCGCGGCCACTACCGGGCAATCCGGGCGACGCCCGCGGTTGTCGTCGCGCACCGGCTGCTGGGCGGCGTCATACAGCACCACCGCGCGCGCCACGCTGGCATCGTCGCAGCTGGCCCAGTTGTAGCAGGCGGCGATGCCGAGCGGCTGCAGCACCAGGCGCTGCATCAGCCGGTCGAAGCGCTCGCCGCTGGCCTTTTCCATCACCGAGGCGACGAGCGGGAAATCGATGTTGGCGTAACGGAAGTACGTGCCCGGCGCATGCATCGGATCCCAGGCGCGCGGATCGTCCAGTACCTCGCGCAGCTGCCCGCCCAGCGGCACCGCGTAGTAGCCGGCGGCATCGGTGAGGCCGGCGCGGTGCGACAGCAGCAGGCGCAGGGTGATGGGCGTATCCGGGAACTGCGGGTGGCGCAGCGGCCAGCCGAGCCAGCGCGACACGTCGGCGTCCAGGTCCAGTTGCCCGGCCTCGACCATGCGCATCACCCCCAGCGCGGTGACCAGCTTGGAGATCGACGCGATCCGCACCGGATCATCGGCACTGACCGCGCGCCCGGCGGCGATATCGGCCATGCCGTGCACCTGGGTGGCGGTGACGCCATTGCGGTCGAAGTCCACCCGCACCGTCGCCACCGGCTCGGCCGCCTGCAGGCTTGCCGCGACCAGCCACATCCCCAGCAGATACCCGACGCGCATTCCCGTTCCCCCGTTTGCCGAAGCGCCGACCATAGGCAAGAACGACGATGGCGTCGAGTGCACGATGGCATGCATCAGCGGCGCTCCGCACCCGGCGCCGGGGCCGTTTCGCAGGGCGGCGGGCACGGGCGCGCGATGGCCGCGCCGGGTGCATCGGACGCAGAGGCCACATCGGGTTGGCCATCGATCAGTGCCAGGCTGCATGGGCGCTGCACGCAGGTGCGCAGCGGCGCGCATCGACAACCGGCCGCGGCTCAGCCCTCGAGTCCGAGAAACGCCGTCATCCGCGCCAGCTCCGCCTCCAGTGCCGCATCGAAGGCGGCATCCTGCGGCGGCCGGCCCGCCACGTAGTGCAGCTGCGCCTGCAGCGTACCGGCCAGCACCGACAGGTTGCCCCACCCGATCACGTGCTCGCGCCACAGCAACGGCATCGCGTAGTAGCCGAGCTTGCGCTTCGGCGCCGGGGTGTAGGCCTCGAAGCGGTAGCTCCAGCCCCACAGCAGTTCGAAGCGGCGGCGGTCCCACACCACCGGGTCGAACGGGGTCAACAGGCGCACCTGCGCGTCGGCCTGCCAGCGCCGGCTCTGCACGCGTTCGGCATCGGGCCACAGCCAGTCCACGCCATCCACCCGCGCGCACTGCAGGCGCTGGCGGGCGCGCAGCAGCGCCGGCCGGCACGCATCGCGCCACTGCGGAACGCCGTTGCCGAGGTAGCCGACCAGCTGCCGGAGGCTGGCGGCCGGCAGCGGCGCGTAAGTACCCACGATCAGGTCGAGCAGCGCATCCAGCCGCGCGTCGATCTCCTGCGCCGCCACCGGTGGCGCATCCTCGCGCACGGCATACACGCGGGTGCCGCCGTCGCGCCGCGCCACCCGCAGCAGGCCGCGGTAGTGCATGCCGTCGAGCAGCTGCGTGCTGGCATTGGACGAACCGCCGAACCAGTTGGTGGTCTTGCCGTGGGCGAAATGGGCGTCGACCTCGCGCGGATGCACCGCACCGCGTGCGGCGACGAACTCGCGCACCGCATGCGCCTGCTTCCAGCGTGCCGGCGTCCATGCCACGCGCGCCTTGCGCGGATGCATCAGCGCCTGGTGCGCGCGCGGCAGGAAACCGTAGTTGACGAAGAAGTCCTCTTCCAGCGGCAGGCGCGGGTAGCGCCGCTCCAGGTCGCCGGCACGGTACGCCCTGACCCGGTGGCGCAGGGTCAGGTCCTGGGCCCGCGCGGGCGCACGGATGGGATCGGCCTGGACGAAGCCGAGCCGGTCGATCGCACGCATCAACGTGGTCGGCGTGAACAGCGTTCGGGCGATGGCGTAACGACGGAGCTGGTCGAGGCTGGGCGGCATGGAGGCATGATGCCAGTTGCCGCTGCCGCCGGCGGCGCATGGCGGTGGCCCCGCCGGCGCGCCGGCGGACGCACCGCGGGGCATGCGGGCGGCTCCTGTACTATCGGTGCGGGAAAGGACGCCATACGCAGACAGGGAGTTCGGCCATGTGCGCGAACCACTCCAAGAGCGCATTGCTCTACCGCCAGGTCCGGCGCGCGCTGCAGTCGGGGCGCTACCTGCCCGGGCAGCGGATCGATCCGGGCACGCTGGCCGAGGAATTCAACACCAGCCCCACGCCCGTGCGGTTCGCACTGCACCGCCTGGTCGGCGAAAGGCTCATCGATGATCATGCCCGCAACGGGCTGCATGTGCCGCTGCTCACCGAAGTCGCCCTGCGCGAGCTCTACGACTGGATGGAGCACCTGCTGCTGAGGGCCTGCGAGCTGGGGGCCAACGCGACCGAAGGCCCGCCGCGCGAACCGGTGGGCGCAGCGCTGTACAGCCACGAGGACCTGGTCAAGGGAACCTGGCAGCTGTTCGACGCGATCGCCGGCGCATCCGGATTCCGCCCCCTGCACGACGCGGTCAGACAGGGCAACGACCGGCTGGCACCGGTGCGTCGCGCCAAGCGCGGACTGATCGACCATGTCGGCGACGAACTGGCCAGGCTCAGCGGCCACTGGCAGAACCGCGACATGCCGGCGCTGAAAGCCGCCGTGCGCGGCTACCACGCACGCCGCAAACAGCTAGTGCCGCGGATCGTGGCCTTTCTCGTCGACCACCGCGACCGTCACCTGTAGCCGCGGCATTCCGGCCACGGCGTCCGCATGCGCGCGGGCCCGTGCGATGCGGCGCTGCCATGCGCATGCGCGCCATGGCGTGCTGCTGCACCCACCCGATCCATGACCGCCGGCACGTCTTCGGATAATCATCGCCTGGCAACGCAATAATCATTTGAAAATCAAATCCACTGCCTCACAGGCTGGCGCTCGCCATGGAATGGCCATGGCGCAACCACAGGAGAGGCAACGATGAACCGCAACGACAACACCGGCGTGCACGCCGACGAAGTGATCGTGCTCGGCGTCGCCAGCGTCGAGACCCAGGGCATCCTGCAGGGCAACGAGCCGATGGGCGGCGAACCCGTGCCGGGTATTTCCGAAGAGTGAAACACGGGGCGCACCACCAGGTGCGCCCCTCTTCTTTCCGAGGACGCACCCATGCCCGCCTGCATCGACCCCGACCTGTCCTACTGCCTGATCGACGGCCACCCGCTCTTCCTCGATCTGGCCGGCGACCGCTATTTCAGGCTGCCCGCGACGACGGAACAGGCGTTCCTCGCGCATCTCGACGGGGCGCCGCTTGCGTCGGCCGCTGCGCGGATGCTGGTTGCGCGCGGTATCGCACCGGCTGCGGAGCAGGCGTCGCCGGAAGCCGCGGCGGGCGCCGCGACCCTCGATCCCCCTTCCGAAAGCGCGATGGAGCGTGCGCCGCACGGCCCGCCAGGCGGCCGCGTGCTGCCGCTGGATGTCCTGCGTGATGTCTGCACGGTACGCCTGCAACTGAAACACCGCACGCTCAAGGACACGCTGGCGGCGATGGCGGCCTATCGCCGCGATCGTGCCGGCCAGCCCCATGCCGGCCTGTCCCCTGCCCTGCTGCAGCACCTGTGCACTGCGGCCGGCGCATTCCGCAACGCCCGCCTGTATGTTCCCGCTGCCACGCGCTGCCTGCCCGATTCGATCGCCCTGGTCCGGTACCTGTCCAGGCATGGCCTGTTCGCGCGCCTGGTGTTCGGCGTCATGGCCAATCCGCTGTCGGCGCATTGCTGGGTCCAGGCGCGGCACCTGGTGGTGAACGACACCGTCGGCAACGCCTGTGCCCACACCCCGATACGGGTGGTGTGATGGCCTACCGGTACCTCACGCTGCTGCACCCGGCCGCTGGCGCCCAGGCGCCTTCCATCGATGAAGCCACGCATCGGCTGCACCCGCTGCGCATGCAATGCCACCGGCCAACCACCGGCTGCACGCTGTATGCCAGCGCGGACACGCCGGTGATCGTGCTGCCGGGGCAAGGCCTGGTGCTGGGCCATGTCTTTTCGCGAAGCGGCACGCCGCTGACGCATGCGCGGCAGTTTCCGCCCTGCCCCAACCCTGGCGATCTGCGCCGGCACATCCTGGACAACTGCTGGGGCGCCTACCTCATCGTCCAGGCGGATCCCACGCGCGCCGACCGCCTCACCTTCCAGCGCGACCCCGAGGGCGGGATGCCCTGCCTCCATCGCATCGCCGATGGCAGCGGCTTCGTCGCCTCGGACGTGGAACTGCCCGTGCGCCTGGGCTGCTACCGCAGGCGCATCGACTGGGATGCCATCGGGCAGCGGCTGCTGTACCCGGACATCAAGACCGCGCGCACCGGGCTGGCCGGCATCCGCGAACTGCTCCCCGGCACGCGCATGGACGTGCAGGGAGGGCGCACCACCCTGCACGCGCAATGGTCGCCCTGGGACGTCATCAACCGGCAGGATCCGTACGCCAGTGCGCGTGAGGCGGCCGACGCCGTGCGCGCCGCGGTCGGCATGGTCACCCGCGCCTGGGCCGGCGTCGACCGGTCGATCCTGCTCGAACTTTCCGGCGGGCTGGATTCATCGGTCGTCGGCATCAGCCTGAAAGACAGCGCTGCCGCAGTGGCATGCTGCACGCTGGTGACGCCGGTGCCGGGCGCGGACGAGCGGCGTTACGCCAGCCAGGTGGCGGCCCTCATCGGCGCACCGCTGGATGCGCAGGTCATGGGCCTGGAATCGGTGGCGCACGATTTCGACGTTGCGCCATGGACCGCGACGCCGCGGGTGGGAATGCTGCAGCACGCCACCGACGCCATCATGGAACAGGCCCGGCACCGCCATGGCGCCACCAGCTTCTTCTCCGGCGGTGGTGGCGACACCGTCTTCTGCTACCTGACTTCGGCCGCCCCGGCGGTGGATGCCTTCCGGCAACGGGGCGCGGCGCAGGCGATGCGCGCGATCCGCGACCTGGCCGGATTGCACCAGTGCACCGTCTGGAAGGCAGGCAGGCTCGCATTGCGCAGGCAGCTACGCACTCCCGGGCCGCCCTGCAGGCCCACGGACGAATTCATTGCGCCCGCGCATGCCCCCTGCGCGCCCGATCTTCACCCCTGGCTGGACCTGCCCGGGCATGCGCTTCCCGGCGAGCGCGAACGGATCTTCGCCCTGGCCGCCACCCAGATATACAGGGAGTCCGCGCCCCGGGCGATGCGCGCGCACCTGCGACTGCCACTGCTGTCGCAACCGGTGATGGAAGCAACCCTGCGCGCGCCCAGCTGGATGTGGATCGCCGGCGCACAGAACCGCTCGCTGGTGCGCCAGGCATACGCGGACGTCCTTCCGCAGGCGATCCTCGCGCGCCGCAGCAAGGGCTCCTTCACCGGCTACATCGGCGCGCTGCACGCCCGGCACCGGCCGCGCCTGCGCGAGTTCCTGCTCGACGGCATGCTGCACGCGCAGGGCATCGTGGACGGCGCCTCGCTGGAGCGCTGCTTCGAACGCGAGCCCAGCCCGCGCGACCGCTCCATCGGCCGCATCCTGGAGCTGTGCGCGGTGGAGAACTGGGCACGGCATCAGTCCTAGCGACGCGCGTTCCCCCGGTCCCCTGCATCCTGCCTGGCGGCCATCACCCGCCAGCGCGCGTATTGCCCGGCCTTGGACGGGTGCGGGTCCTCGATGCCCTGCAGCCAGAACCGGAACCAGTCCAGGTTGCGCTCGTACACGGCCAGCTTGTGCCGGGGCTGGAACTTCTGGTGCGCTTCGTTCGGGTACACGTACAGGTCCGCACGCGCATCCCGGATCAGCGGAACCGCATAGTCGAGCGTGTGCAGGTACTCCTGCTCCGGCAGCTGCATCAGTACCGGCACGTCGATCCGCTGCAGGTTGAACACCGGCGACAGGCGCTTCCATTGCGCGGCCGTCGTTTCCGGGTCGCCCAGCTGCCAGTAAGTGCGCAGGCGCGAGAAGAACGTATCGCCGGACAGGCTCATCAGCGTGTACGCGAGCGGGGAAAAGGCGATGCTGCTGACCGACGCGGCCGCCAGCCTGTCCGAGTTCATCGCCATCCACACCGTCACCTCGGTGCCGTAGCTGAGCCCGCCCATGCCAACGCTGTCGCGATCGATTTCCCCACGCGACGACAACAGGTCGATGACGCTCTCGATGGCCAGGCGGCCGGTCTCGAACCGGGTGACCGCGTCCTGCACGCTCGGCGGGGCATTGATGCACAGCGCCGAGATGCCACGATCGGCCAGGGTCGCCAGCGGCCACTCGTCGCCGACCCCGCCGCGGACGAAGCCCGTGCACCGGTAGTACGTCAGGAACAGCGGCGGCCGGCCATGGCCTGCGCGGCGGGCCGGGAAGTACAGCCCGTTGAACCGGCGCCCCGTCGCGTCCTGCCAGTGCAGGCGCTGTACCGGCACGTGCGCCATTTCCGCCGCCAATGCCGCATTCGGATCGAACAGCACCTGCCTGGCGCCTGATTCCAGATCGATCCGCTCCAACCGCGGCGGATGGCGCGCGTCCGCGGCGACGCACACCAGCGCCGCGGCCGACGCACCGCAACCGCCGGGTGCCGCGCGCCCGCCGTTCACCAGCCCGGGGGTGCGGACCACCAGGACCACCCGGCCGGTGGCGATGTCCCAGCGGAAGATGGACTGGGCCTGGCTGTCGTCCGGGTCGGTCAGCGTGAACACCACCTCGTCGTGCCCGGGCCGCCACTGCACGCTGGTGATCGGCTGCCCGGTGCACAGCGCATCGCGGCAGCGCAGCGGCCGCCTGCCCTTGCCCGTGGCCACCACAAGCTCGACGTCCGGCCGCGGCCCCACGCCCTGCCACCCGCCCACGTGCACCAGCATCGCGGCGCGGCGGGCATGCGCATCCCATGCCAGCTTCCAGGGCGTGAACGCCGCCACCCAGCCCGGCGGCGACGCCGACGCGGTGTCCTCGCCGGCCACGTCCCGTACCTGCCCCGTCGCCAGCGCGATCTCGCGCCAGCGGTCGGCAGCGCCAGCCAGCAACGGCGAGCGGATCACGTCGCTGCCGAGCAGGCGCTGCGTGGAGCCGCGCCGGTCGAGATACCCCGAGCGGAACAACGGCTGGCCCAGCGGTACGGTCTGGTCGATGTGGATGCCACGGTCGTACTCGGCCTGCTCGGCGTCGCGCACCTGCTGGCGGGTGGCGCCGACGCTGTAGCGCAGCGACCGGCCATCGGCAGCGAGCCGGAAGCGGCGCACGTCGGCCGGGTCGCGCGTCAGCGCACGCGCGTCCGAACCATCGGCACGGGCCCGCCACACCGCGACGCGACCATCGAGCAGCGCGCGGTAGTAGATGAAGCGGCCATCCGGCGACCACGCCACGCCGGCCGGGGCGAGCGATGCCCCATCCGACTCGCGCAGCAGCTGGCCGCCCTCGCCCACCCGGCGTGCCGGGGCGCTCGCATCCATGCGCTGCACGTACCAGGCGGTGTCGTGGGTGTTGCGCTCGACCGACGCACGCTGCAGCCGGAACGCCACGTGACTGCCGTCGGGCGAGACCGCCAGTTCGCCCAGGTCGCTGACTTCCACCAGCTGGCGCGGCGAAACCCCCTGTGCGTGCAGCCCGCCGCCGAGCAGCATGCCGGCCAGCACCGGCGCGAGGAGCCGCCGGGCCCACCGCATCACTGGGTTCATCGTTGGGTCCTCCCCATGGGTCCGGGCCACGTCCGGCCTACCAGCGCCGGGATACGGTGAGGCTGGCGTAGCGCCCTATCGCCGACGCGTTGGTCGAGTCGTAGGGCACGTCGGTCGCCGCCGCGGGCCGGTACAGCGGCGGCGCGCGATCGAGCAGGTTCTGCACCGACAGCGCCACCTCGAAACCGGCGCGGGTGTTGTTGCGCCGGGCGGTGGAGTACTGCAGGGCCAGGTCGAAGGTGGTGAACGAGGCCAGGTCCTGGCGCAACGCCGGATAGGTCGCGCCCCCGGTGTAGTTGGCGAACGAGGACGCGGTGAACCCGCCGTCGTTCCACACCAGCCTCAGCCGGCCGCGCAATCTGGCCGGATAGAAAATGGTACCGGCCAGGTCGAACGGCGCCTGCCCCGGCGTGTTCTGCTGGGTGCTGTCCAGCCAGCTCGCCGAACCGCGCAGGTCCAGGTGGCCACTGCCCAGCGCACGCCCGTATGCGCCGGAAAGATCGAGCCCCTTGATCCGCTGCGTGCGCGCGTTGACGTACTCGCCCCGCCCGATGACCACCACGTTGGCGGGGTCGTAGGGCTTGCCGGTCCAGTTGTAGAAACCGCCGGAGTAGGTGGCAAGCAGGGCGGCCTGCTGCTCCAGCGTGGGCGAGAACTCGAGGAACTCGGCCACCGCCGGATCGCTCAGCACCTGGCCGAAGGCGGCGAACGGCTGCACCACGCGCTCGCGGTAATCGATGTCGAACCAGGTCAGGTCCGCCTGCAGGCCGGGCACGCGGTCCGGGTGGAAGGCCAGCGACACGGTGCGCGTAGTCGCCCGTTCCGGGCCGAGCCGCGGGTTGCTGCCCCACGACAACAGCACCGCGTCGCCGGCACCGTACCCCGTGCCGCCGATCATCGCCGGCGGCACCAGGTAGGCCACCAGGCTGCCGTAGCGCTCGTTCAACGTCGGCGCCTTGAACGACCGGCCCCACGATGCCTTGAGCGTGACGTCGCGGCCCGGTGCATAGAGCAGCCCCAGCTTGGGGGTGGTCACCCGGCCGAAGCTGTCGTAATCCTCCATCCTTGCGGCGGCGGTCAGTTCCAGCCGCCGCGCCGGTGCCACCGTTCCCGCACCGAGCAGCGGCACGTTCGCTTCCGCATACGCGAAGCGGCTGCTGTCCTGGCTGCGCGCCTGCGCATTGGACAGCAGATTGCGGTTCAGCAGTTCGTTGCTGCGGTAGCCGGCGCCCACCGCCAGTCGCACCTCGCCCGCGCCCAGTGCCAGCAACGGCCCTTCGGCGCCGATTTCGTACGAGCGGCTTTCGTTGCAGCGGCACACGCCCGATACCTGGCGTGGGTCGCCACCGGCATCGACGACCAACCACGCCCGGCCGATGTTCTCGTCGCGGGCCCGCACCGCACCGGCCTGCAGGGTCCAGCCGTGCGCGAGCCCGACCTCCAGCGACGGCGCCAGGAACCATGCTGTGCTGTCCGAGCGCTGGTCGTAATGGAGCCCGCGACCGGTCTGGTAGTAGACCTGGTCGCGCTCGGTGCGCAGCGCATCCAGGCGCAGTTCGGTCCTTTCGCCCAGCCATTGGTAGGCGCTCACCAGCCCGCTGCGCGTGCTGCCGCCGGGGTAAAGCACGAAGGGCCGGGCCATGTGCTGCGTGTACGAGCGCTCGCTGGCGTCGATCGGGTCGACGCGGGTATCGCGGAAGGTCGCGATCAGGCCACCGTCCTTCCATGTCGTACCGGCGGTGGCGTCGTACTCGCGCGTGTCCAGGCCACCGCCGCCCGCGCGTCCATAGCGGGCGCTGAGCACCGCCCCTTCCATGTCGCGCTTCAGGATCACGTTGCCCACGCCAGCCACTGCGTCCGAGCCGTAGATCGCCGATGCGCCGTCGGCAACGATGTCCACGCGCTCCACCGCGGCCACCGGGATGGCGCTGATGTCCACCGCCTGCATCAACCCGCCGTAGGCCAGGCGCCGGCCGTTGAGCAGGGTCAAGGTCGCGTCCGGGCCGATCCCGCGCAGGTTGAGGCTGGAGCCGCCGCCTGCGTTCTGGTTGTACATGTTGCCCGAGCCGGTCGCGCTGACGACCCCCGGGTTCTGCCCGCCGTTGAAGTTCTGCGGCAGGCTGCGCACCACCTCGCCCAGCGTGCTGAAACCTTCCTGGCGGATCCGCTCGCTGCCGATGGCGATCACCGGCGAGGGCGTGATGCCACCCCGCAGCCGGGTACCGGTGACGGTCACCGTCTCCAGTTCGGTCGCGGCCGCGTCCTGCACCGGCGGCGTGCCCGCGGCGGCGGCGCCCTGCCCCGCGGCGTCCTCGCGCTGCGCGCTGTCCTGCTGCGCATCCGCATCGGGGCTGCCCGGTAACGGTTCCGGGTTCGGGAGCGTGGCTGCATGGCCATGCAGCGTGGCGAACAGGGCGATGGAAATGGCGTTGCGTAAAGCACGGGTCTTCATGCGGCGTCCTTTGGTTTCCAGGGTGGATATTCGGGGGTGCGGTCCGTGCAGGGACGCAGGCGCAGGGCACACCGGGCCGGCCACGGGCGGGCGCGCTCCATCACGACGTGCTCCGTCACAACGTGTTCGGTCACAGACGGAGCCCGTCGGCCGTGCTGGCAATTCCTTCGTGGTGTTCCCGATGCCGTGTCCGGGCGTGGCCTGTGCGTTACCCCGGCGCCGTCGCCCTGCCGTACCGCGTCGCGCTCCACCCGAGGGTGAAAGCACATGCACGCGAATAGTTCATTGATTAACCCAATGCGCACACTACGTTTAACGTAGTATCGGTGTCAAGCGCCCTTCCGGAAGCTCTCGATCACCGAAGCCCGGGACGTACACGGCCTTGTCCGAGAAAAGAGAGCTCCCCGTCTACAGCGTGCGTCTGCGCGAAGCGCGGGAGACCTATGGCATCTCGCAGCGCAATCTCGGCATCAAGGCCGGACTGGACGATTTCGTCGCCAGCACCCGCGTAAACCGCTATGAAACCGGCGTACACCAGCCCGACCTGCAGACCCTGCAGCGCATCGCCGAGGTGCTCGACCTGCCGGTGGCGTACTTCTTCGCCGAGGACGACGCGCTGGCGGAACTGATCAAGGAATACAGGCGCGGCAAGTCGCGCAAAAGCTGATCGCCGACACTACCGCACGTAGTTTTCCTATAGCCCTGTGCGGCAACCTCCTACACCGGACAACACAGGCTCCAGAGTCCAGGCCCGATTGCACCGCACGGTCGTGTTCCTTTCCCCCAAGGCGTCCGCCAGCGCGCCGCGCGCTACCCTGTCGCCCCGCACTCCCCCGCATTACCGGCTGTCCCGTCCATGACCGCTTCCTCCCACCGCGTCCAGGGCCTCAACAACGACGAGGTGCCGGCCGACTGGCCCGCCATCAGCCCGCGCGAGATCGCATGGCTGGCGGGGCGCTTCCCGCAGCTGCACGGCGCGGCTGCCGCGCTGTGGCACAGCCCGCGGCCGCTGTCGGCCGCGGCGCTGGTCGAGGGCGCGGCCGGGCGCGTGTTCGTCAAGCGCCACCACCACAGCGTGCGCGACGCGGCGACACTGGGCGAGGAACACCGCTTCATCGCCCACCTGGCCTCCGCTGGCGTGCCGGTGGTGCAGGTGCTGCGCGACCGCGACGGCGCCACCGCGGTCGAACACGACGGCTGGACCTACGAACTGCACACACCGGGCAACGGCGAGGACCTGTATCGCGACGCGGTGTCGTGGACACCGTTGACCAACGTCACCCAGGCTCGCGACGCCGGGCGCATGCTGGCGCGCCTGCACCAGGCCGCCGCCAGCTACCACGCCCCGCAGCGCGGCACCCACCTGCTGGTGGCGCGCGACGACCTGATCCGCAGCCACGACCCCATCGCCGCGCTCATCGCCGACCTGGGCAACCGCCCCGGCCTTGCCCGCTACCTGGCGCGCATTCCGTGGGAGGAACAACTACGCGGGATCGTGCTGCCCTGGCATGCGGGCCTGGCCGAGCGCCTGCGCGACGAACCGCGGCTGTGGGCGCACAACGACTGGCACGCCTCCAACCTGCTCTGGCAGGGCGACACGGTGAGTACCGTGCTCGACTTCGGCCTGGCCTCGCCCACCAGCGCGCTGTTCGACCTGGCCACCGCCATCGAGCGCAATGCGGTCGCCTGGCTGGAACTGGAACGCGGCGCGGACGCCGTGCGCATCGATACCGCGCTGACACTGCTCGACGGCTACCGCCAGGTGCTGCCGCTGTCCGCCACGCGCATGCACCTGCTGGCCGACCTGCTGCCGGTGGTGCACCTGGACTTCGCGCTGTCCGAAGTGGAGTACTTCGAAGGCGTCACCGGCTCCACCGCCAACGCCGACGTGGCCTGGCAACCCTTCCTGCTCGGACATGCGCAATGGTTCGGCAGCGCGCACGGCCAGGCGCTGCTGGCCGCACTGCACGCGGCCGCCTGAACGCGCATGCGGGGCAAGCCCGCATCTACGAAGTGTAAGGCCGCGGGAATCCACACTCGTAGGTTCCGGGCTTGCCCCGGCACGCGGGCTACGGAACGCCGGTTGGTTGGGACATTCTCAGTCACGCTAGTCGAATACCGACGCCAGCTACGTCGAACAACAGCACCAACGAATTGAATACGGCTCTCTTTCCCCTATGCCGGCGGCAATCGACCCGGCGCAGACATCCGCCGTCGGAGAGGGTGAAGGCCACTTGGATCAGGATGTAGGACAGGCCCGTTTTTGGCTTGCGTATCATCTTGCGCAGCCGGATGGCTAGCTGCACTCAATAACGGCCACAGTGTTGACGAAATATCTTTCCATTATAGCTTGTGTCAGCAAGCAACTTTTATGGAGTTAGTTTTTGGTCATTGGCAAACCGGGCACGCCGTCATTCCTGACATATCACACAGCCGAAAGCTCCGACCTCTGTGCAGGCTGAAAAGAAGGACGACAATAACCAATAGAGCTGGACAAAGTAGGGGCTGGCAGTGTGACCCGCTGCGATGTCTTGGAACGCTTGCTCAACTGCGGCCTTGCTCAGCGAGGAGGTCACAATGGCCACCCGCTTGAAGGTGTGAGGGGCATTTCTGCAGAAATCCACGGCAGTTCGTGAGTCAGCGGGCGTACCTCGGCATGTGCGATGGATACGTGTCTTCACCCTGTTGTTAGTATAAAACCGATTCCATCGAGCGAATTTCTTGGCCATGGCTGGTGCGGGCAAATTGAGATTACCCAGGTTTTTGATAGCTTGGCTGACAGAAACGTGGAACGCGCCGGCACCGAGAGTCAGCTCCCCGTGCTTAGCATGGTAGAAGGTGATTCTTGGGGAGGCTGGATCGGTTCGGAAGCCGATAAAATCAGCCCATTCATCACCGAGATCATCGCAGACCATGATGTCGTCTTCGGGCGCGACAGTTGATAGTACCGCACCAAACGTAGAGTCATAATCGAAATTATGATGGGCAACGGTAAAGGCACCTTTCTCATCCGTGACAGTAGCCAGTTCTGCATTGGCGAAGAGGTAGCCCAGGAACTGACTGCCACCGTTCACCAAGGAGTTGTCCTGGTAAAGGCTGCCGTCCAAGTAAGCAAACTGGAGCTGATCGAACAGGATTATGAATGTGTTTTCTTTGTCGATGAACTGCTTAAGCAGAACGCGACCTTCGTCTGCCCCTGAAGCAAATTGGGTGTCCTCGACGTAGACATCGGCGAGCAGAGGTAACGCCAGGCGTTTCAGGGCGATTCGTGATTTGTTGATCACCAGTTCACCCACTTCGACGTCTGTTGCAAGCTGGGACATAAGCAGTTTACCGGCAGCGCTTTTGGTAACCCCCAAGACGTCTGTCAGCTCTGCAAGTATCGGATCGATCTCTACCTTTGGCAGTTCTCTATACCCCCTCCGTCCCGCTTGACCAAGCGTATAACTTTGTCGTCAAAGATGGCCTGTCCAAGGATGGCGGTATCAACCGCAAATTGGGTAGGACTAGCCGTCAGGTCCGATAGCTCCAGCGGTCGCGCGAAAGCTGCCAGAAAAGGGGAGGAGGACGGCCTTCCAGGACGAGGGTACAGGCGATCAATGATACTGCTGGCATAGTTAACTAGTTCCAGATGCCCAGCGCGATCCGCCCGAAGCGAAATCCGCCCGGTCCGCGGTGTCGTTGAGAAGTGCTCGTCCGCCTCAGTGAAGCTGTAACCCAGCGGGGCAAATCGCGCCGAGGAGGCCATGCCTACATTGTTCTGGAGGTTCTCACCCTCAAGCGTCTTACTGCGCAAAGCAAAGCGGGATAACGTCATATGACGCAGCCGAACCCTGGCAAACACTGAATCCTTACTAGTGAGCCCATGATCAACGTCTTGGGCACCTATGCGTTGCAGATACCGCTTAGTGAAATCAGCGGGGTGGACCGGCCAGCCTTTC
>NZ_LDJO01000126.1 GCF_001431595.1 Stenotrophomonas acidaminiphila | reverse complement strand
CGCCGCCCCGTCCTGTGTCCATCCTGCTGAATTCGGTTGCCCATGACTCGAAGCTGCCGAAGGCTTCGGCCATGGCCTTGCGACTGCCGGCATCGGCCTGGCGGCTGCCGACCAGGTTGCCGAAGTAGTACTCGTGCAGCACCACCGAGCCGGTGCGCAGCAGGTGCTCCCGCTTGAGTTCGTTGTAGAGGTACGGCGGCATGTCCGGTGCGGCGAGCGCCTCGGCAAGGTGCTTCTTCGTCACGGCCAGCGCCTTGACCGAGCCGCCGTAGTTGTTCTCCCAATGCGAGCGGATCAGGCGTTCGGACAATCCTTTCAGTTTGGACGGGTCGAACGGCAGCGGCTTGAGCGTGGGGGTGCTGACGGGTGCAAGTGTGGAGGTGGACATGGCGGTGGTCTCCGAAGTCGGAACGGCATGGGCGGCCTTGGCGGCTCCCAGCGCGAGGGGCGCCGTAGCGGCCAGACTCAGGACGTGACGGCGTTGGGTGTCGATCGGTGGAGTCTTGGTCATCTCGTGATCACGGGAGCTGGAGGTGAAAGGTGCGGGTGCCTCAGTGCGCGCATTCGTGCATCGCGGGCGCGCGTCGATTGAGCGGGAGGTGATTCACGCGGTGCTCCCGTTGCTGCGGAAACTGGCCAGCAGCCCGTCGAACACGGCGCAGGCGCGTTCAAGCAACTGGTCGTCGTCGGCCACGGAGTCGCGCAACCCTGCCAGGACGCTTTCCACGCCCAGCGCTTCCGGGGGCGGTGCCCCGCCGACATCGAGGTAGTGCACCAGCAGACCCACGCGTGCGATCGGGCCTTGTTCCAGACCGAAACTGGCGGCGAGCACCTCGAATGTGACGCGGTGGCCGACGTGGCTGAAGGTCGCGCCATCGAAGTCGAACCCCAACGCCTCCGGCGGACAGTCGGCCGGATGGGCGAGCCACAGAATGCGGGCCTCGGGATCGATGAAGCGACGGATCAACCAGGCGCTGGCCAGCCGGTCCACCCATGGACGCTGCCGCGTGGCCCACAGACGGCCTTGGTAGTCGGCGGTGCGCAGCCGCTGGATCGTACCGGCCACGAAGCCCGGCTCGTCCGGCGCCTGCAGACGGGCACAGGCCATTTCCAG
>NZ_LDJO01000125.1 GCF_001431595.1 Stenotrophomonas acidaminiphila | reverse complement strand
CCGGCACCGCATCGGCCGGGCGCCAGCCGGGCTTGGCCAACAGCAGGTGGGCCACGCCGATCGAGCGTTCGCGGAAGCCGCCTTCGCAGTAGGCCAGGTAGAACTCCCACAGGCGGATGAAGCGCTCATCGAAGCCCTGCGCGCGCACCGCCGGCAGCTGCGCCAGGAAGCGTTCGCGCCACGCCTGCAGGGTGCGTGCGTAGGACAGCCCGAAGTCCTCCAGCGCGATCAGCGCCAGGTCGCTGCTGCGGGTCTTGGAAGCCAGCATCGCGCTGATCGACGGGATGAAGCAGCCGGGGAACACGTGGCGCTTGATGAAATCGACCGACTTCAGCGCCTGCGCGTAGCGGTGGTCCTCGATGGTGATCGCCTGTACCAGGGCCAGCCCGTCGGGCTTGAGCAGGCGTCCGATCTGGCCGAAGTAGCTGTCCTGGAAATCGGCGCCCACCGCTTCGATCATCTCGATCGAAACCAGCTTGTCGTACTGCCCGTGCAGGTCGCGGTAGTCCGACTGCAGCAGGGT
>NZ_LDJO01000124.1 GCF_001431595.1 Stenotrophomonas acidaminiphila | reverse complement strand
GGTTCACCTTCGTCGGGCGGCAGCGGCGCTTGCGCATCGACCAGACCTGGTATCGGGTGGATCTTCTGTTTTTCCACCGGCGGCTGCGCTGCCTGGTCATCATCGACTTGAAGCTGGGCAGCCTGTCCCATGCCGACGTGGGCCAGATGCTCATGTATTGCAACTACGCCAAGGAGCATTGGGCCTATCCCGATGAAAACCCGCCCGTGGGGTTGATCCTGTGCGCCGACAAGGGCCATGCCCTGGCGCGGTATGCCTTGGAAGGTTTGCCGTCAAAGGTGATGGCGGCGAACTACCGTACCGTGCTGCCGGATGCCGAGCTGTTGCAGAAGGAATTGGAGACTACGCGGCGCTTGCTGGAATCGCGCACGTCGAAGCAGCCCAAGAAACTCCCGCAGTAACCGGGCGTCCCGGCGTTCCGCCGTCGGGTTCGCGGGCTGCGCCCCACGCCTCGTTCCGAGTCGCGGCCATTCGGCCTTGACCCCTGACGCCTTCGGCCCTCGCGGGCCTGCGCGCTCCGCTTGCCCAAAAGCCGAGGGTGTGCAGTGGGCGGTGTGTAGGCGGTCTTGCTGCTCCCTTCACCGTATCACGGCGTCCTCGCCGTCAAGGGCGGCGCGCGCCATGCGCGCTTGCGTCCTGGTGGCCGTCTGCGACCCCTGACT
>NZ_LDJO01000123.1 GCF_001431595.1 Stenotrophomonas acidaminiphila | reverse complement strand
CGCTGACCGGCATCCGCAAGCTCAATGCCGCCTTGCCCGGAATGCACACCGTCTCGCACATCAACCAGCGTGCCTGCGCTTTCAGTTCCACCACGCTGCCGGCTGGCAAGTCTGCCGGGGCAATCAGCCGCACCGGCAGATATGACAAGCCCTCATAGCCATGCCCGGTGATATTGCCTTCGCGGTCGCGCACCAGGATGGGCGTCGGCCACTGGATGGCCTCGGCGGTCCATCCCGGCGGCAGTTCCCACATCAGCTTGGTCGGCAGGCCGGTGCCGGCGTTCTTCCAGAAGCTGTGCCAATGCGGGTCATGCTGCATGCGCAGGGCCAGCTGCAACGGCTGCCCAGGCTGCACCGAGCGCTGTGCGGCAACCAGCTCGGCCTGCACCTGCGCCAGTACCGTGCCCGGCAGCAGTACCGCAAGCAACAGCAGCGTGCTCATCGCCACACGGCGGAGTGCATCAACGTGCAGACGCATCTTCAACCTTCTTGATCTGCGCGCGCACCGCACGCTCCACATCCCACTCGCGCATGCCGACACCGACAATGGTGCCGTCACCGGCAATCAGATAGTTCTGCGGCAGCTGCACCACACCATAGGTCTGCGCCGCACTGTCCTCGAAACCCGGTGCCTGCAGGTTGATCCACGGCAAGTCATTGCTGCCGCCCTCTTCCTGCATGGCCTTGGTCCAATCGGCCTTGTCCTCATCCAGCGACACCGCGTAGATC
>NZ_LDJO01000122.1 GCF_001431595.1 Stenotrophomonas acidaminiphila | reverse complement strand
TGCTGCTGGCTGGCGCGCTGCTGTGGGGCGTCAGCGCCTGCGCCAAAGGCGAGCGCGCCGGACTGGAACTGCTGCCGCCGCGGCCGGTGGTGTGGGCGGACTATCTGGGCGTCAATGCGCACTTCCTGTGGTTCGAGCCGGCGCGCTACCGCAAGCAGATGGATCAGTTGCAGGCCCTGGGCCTGCAGTGGGTGCGGGTGGATCTGCATTGGGACACCATCGAACCGCGGCAGGGCCAGTTCCGCTGGGATGTGCTTGACCCGCTGATGGCGGAAATGGAGCGGCGTGGTCTGCAGGCCGAGGTATATCTGGTCGGCTCGGCGCCGCATGCCACCTCGGCACCGGCGGGCAGTCCCAATCCCGACCAGTACCCGCCGAAGGATCCTGCGCTGTATGCGCGCGCCATGGTGCAGCTGGCCCAGCGTTATCCCAAAGTGGTGGCCTGGCAGGTGTGGAACGAACCCAACCTGCCCGCATTCTGGCAACCCCGCGAGGACCCTGCCGCTTACGGACAGTTGCTGCTGACCACCGTGCAGGCAATGCGCCGCGAAGCCCCGGGTCGGAAGATCGTACTGGGTGGCATGGGCTATTTCAGCCAGATGCCTACCCGAAAC
>NZ_LDJO01000121.1 GCF_001431595.1 Stenotrophomonas acidaminiphila | reverse complement strand
GGTCCGGAAGGCCAGGCCTTCGTCGATCCCGTTCCGCACCGCGTGCAGCACCACTTCATCATCGCCCCCGGCGTAGACCGGCTTCATGAACAGGCTGGCGCGATAGACGAACTGCACCAACTTCTGCCGGGAGACCGCCATGTCGGTGATCGGCGCAGGTTCAGGCAGTCGCGGCCGAAGCCGTGAGTTTGCCGCCGTAGTCCGCGCCGGGGTTGGACACCGCCTAGCGGGCCAGCGCGGCCACGGTGCCCGGCACGTCGGCGGCCTTCCACCCGGCGGTTTCGCCGCCGACGTGCCGGGCACCGTGGCCGCGCTGGCC
>NZ_LDJO01000120.1 GCF_001431595.1 Stenotrophomonas acidaminiphila | reverse complement strand
TGGGCTCGGATAGGTGTATAAGAGACAGGTGCTGGCTGAGCTTTGGCTCAAGGCGTGCAAGAAAGTCGGCCTTTTCCAGCCTGACAGGGACGACGAATGGGCATTCCTGGCACACGCTGTGGACGTGCGTGACGGCGATGAAGGTGCAGCTTCGTATCTGGCCAAGATGGACGACCAGAACAAGTGGGGCCTGTCCCATGAAATGACCAAGGGAAGCAGCAAACAGGGCCGGGCTTCTGGCTCCCATCCGTTCAAGCTTGCGGTAGAAGTTTCCACGTCCGCCTTGTTCATGGAGTACGTCACCGCGATCAAAGGATCACGCCAGCTTGTCTGGTCGCGTGGCCTGAAAGACGCCGTTGGCCTCGATGAAAAGACAGACGAGGACATTGCCCAGGAGGAAGCTACCCGTGTTACGGATCGCATCCCACTGACCCCTGATGACTGGCGAAAGGTCATCAAGGTTGATGCCCGTTATGACCTGATCCACGCTGCTGAGACTGCCGGCCATGAGGGTGTCAGGCTTGCCCTTGATGCACTGCCGGAAGTTGTCCAGGACAACGCCGATGATCAGAAACCACCCCGCCCGGTTGTTCCAGAAGTAGTGGCTACCGGGTCGGTCTTTGACTGGATTGACCGTAAGGAATCGCCCAATGCCCAAACGACACCCAGACCGCTATCTCATCCAGTCGTGGCCAAGCGGCAACGGCTTCGTTATCTACCTGGACAGGAGGACAGCCCCGAAGTGGGTTTTGACCCGGGGTATGCTTCTCAGCCCTTGCGACATTGCATGCTGTAAGGAGTGGGTTCCCAAGGGGGATTGGTACATCAGGCACCCGGTTCACGGCGTTGTCTGCTCCCCATGTGCTGACGATCTGGGCTACTACCCACCAGGTCATCCCAAGAATCCAGACTGACCCCGCTGCGGCGGGGTTTTTTTGGCATGCCAGAAAGCGTGGACGATTGCAGGATAGGCAACCGCCGTCCGTAGTG
>NZ_LDJO01000012.1 GCF_001431595.1 Stenotrophomonas acidaminiphila | reverse complement strand
TCTCTGCAGTTCGTCGGCAGCGTCATATGTGTATAAAGGCCAGGCGTTGGGGTGACTTCAACTTCCTTCCTGCCTCCGCTGCCAATCAACGGCCGGCGGCGAAGGAGCGGAAGTATGCGTCCTCCTCTCCACTTTGGGAAGAGGCAAATACCATTCGCGTGCATTCATGCGTCGACTGTCCGCAGGAACGTTCCTGCGGACGGCTCAGCCACCGGGCTTGGCGGTCTCGATGACCACGCCGAGTTCCCTGCCCGCCTCGGCCACTTTTACGCGCCGGCCATCGGCACGGGCGATCAGGTAGTCCGCAGCCACCCAGCCACTGCGCTCTCCGTGGCGCACATTGCACCAGCTCAGGTCGTCCAGGCAGCGCTGCACTTCAACCGTGGTCCCCACCGGCAGGACCGCGACCCGGTCGGCGCGCGTGTCCGGCGCGCTGCGCAGGTTCAGGCCGTTGCTGCTGACCTTCGCTGGCGGCTCGACGATCTCGGGCTGGAACCACAGGACCACCGCGATGATGGCGGCGGCGGCTGCAAGGCGCGGGATGAGACGGGGCATGGCCGGTCCCTGCGGAGAAGATCGTGCATCAATACCGCGGCCAGGCATCACCGCGGCTGAATCCCGCCGGGGTGATGCCTGTTTCCGTCAGGCCGCCATGCCGCTGTGGCGCAGCAGCGCATCGATCCGCGGCTCGCGCCCGCGGAACGCGAGGAAATTCTCGGCCGCACTGCGACTGCCGCCCCGCGACAGCACCTCGTCGCGGAAGCGCGCGCCGGTCGCGGCGACCTGGTCGGGCGCTTCCTCGAACGCGGCATAGGCATCGGCGCTGAGCACCTCGGCCCATTTGTAGCTGTAGTAGCCGGCCGCATAGCCGCCGGCGAAGATGTGGCTGAACTGGTGCGGGAAACGGCTCCACTCCGGCGGGAAGTTCACCGCGACCTCGCCGCGCACGCGCTCGAGCAGCTGCAGCACGCTTTCCTGCGCCGGCTGGTACTGGCTGTGCAGCAGCATGTCGAACAGTCCGAACTCCAGCTGGCGCACGGTGAACATGCCGCTCTGGTAGTTCTTTGCCGCGAGCATCCGTTCGAACAGCGTGCGCGGCAATGGCGCACCGGTGCCCACGTGCGCGGTCATCGCCTGCACCTGCTCCCATTCCCAGCAGAAATTCTCCATGAACTGGCTGGGCAGCTCGACCGCATCCCACTCCACGCCGTTGATCCCGGCCACCGCCAGTTCGCCGATGCGGGTCAGCAACTGGTGCAGCCCGTGGCCCATTTCATGGAAGACGGTGGTGACCTCATCGTGGCTGAAGGTGGCGGGGCTGCCATCGCTGCCGCGACCGAAGTTGCAGACCAGGTAGACCAGCGGGGTCTGCACGCCCGACGCGGTGACGCGGCGGTTGCGGCAATCGTCCATCCACGCACCGCCGCGCTTGCCTTCGCGCGCGTACAGGTCCATGTAGAACTGCCCGACCAGCGCGCCGTCGGCATCGACCAGGCGGTAGAAGCGAACGTCCGGGTGCCAGACCGGCGCCTGGTCCGGCTGCACCCGCAGGCCGTACAGGCGCTCGATCACCGCGAACAGGCCCGCCAGTACCGTGGGCTCGGTGAAGTACTGCTTCACCTCCTGCTCGGAATAGCTGTAGCGCGCCTGCCTGAGCTTTTCGCTGGCGTAGGCAAGGTCCCAGGCCTGCAGCCGGTCGATGCCCAGTTCCGCGGCGGCAAAGGCCTCCAGCTCGATGCGGTCACGCTGCGCATGGGGCCTGGCGCGCGCGGCCAGGTCGCGCAGGAAATCCAGCACCTGTGCCGGGGCCGTCGCCATCTTGGTGGCGATGGAGTACCCGGCGTAATTGTCGAACCCCAGCAGTGCGGCCAGTTCGGTGCGCAGGGCCAGGATGCGCTCGATGTTGCCGCCATTGTCGAGGGCGGCGTCGCCGAACTCGGAGGCACGCACCGCATGGGCGCGGTAGAGCGCCTCGCGCAGCGCGCGGTTGTCGGCATAGGTCTGCACCGGCAGGTAGCAGGGCATGTGCAGGGTCAGCTTCCAGCCCTGGCGGCCATCCCGGGTAGCCGCGGCGCGGGCGTTGGCGAGCACGTCGGCCGGCAGCCCGGACAGTTCCGCCTCGTCTTCGACATACAGGGCGAACGCGTCGGTGGCATCGAGCACGTTCTGCGAGAACCTGGCCGACAGCGCCGACAGCTCCTGCTGGATCTGCGCGAAGCGCGCCTTGCCGGCAGCGTCGAGCTCGGCGCCCCCCAGGCGGAAATCACGCAGTGCGTTGTCCAGCACCTTGCGCCGGGCCGGGTCGAACGCCGCGGCCTCCGGCGATGCCGCCAATGCCTTGTATTGCGCATACAGCGCCGGGTTCTGCGCCATCGTGCTGCCGAAACGGCTGATCCTGGGCAGGTTGGCGTTATAGACCTCGCGCAGTTCCGGCGTGTCGGCCACCGCCTGCAGGTGGGCGACCTGGCCCCATGCGCGGTACAGGCGCTCGGTGGCGTCGTCCAGCGGGGTCACGAAGGTCTCCCAGCTCACCGGCGCCACGGTTTCGGCGGTCTTCACCGCGGCTTCGGCCTCGGCCAGCAGGGCGTCGATGGCCGGGGTGACGTGGCCGGGACGGATCTCGTCGAAACGCGGCAGGCCGGAAAAGTCGAGCAGGGGGTTGGAATTCATGGACGGTCCTGGAAACGGGTCCGGCGGGGCCGGCATCAGTTCCGATATGGCGACGGCTCCAGCCACGCACAAGGCAGCGCCGGCAGCCCCCGGCCGTCCACCGCCGCGGCGATGGCGGCGTCGGCGGCGGCCACGTCGATGCCCTGGCGTTCGTACCAGGCCGGGTCGTAATAGCTGTGCGCGTAGCGCTCGCCGGCATCACAGAGGATGGTGACGATGGACCCGTCGCGGCCGGCATCGCGCATCAGCTGTGCCGCCAGCAGCACGCCGATGAAGTTGGTGCCGGTGGAACCGCCGACGCGGCGCCCGAGGGTGGCGCTGACATGGCGCATGGCGGCCAGGCTCAGGGCATCGGGCACCTTGACCATCGCGTCGACACAGGTGGGGATGAAACTGCGTTCCACGCGCGGGCGGCCGATGCCCTCCACGCGCGAGCCCCCCTCGCAGGCCAGGTCGCGCCAGTCGGCGCCGGCCAGCGCCGCGCAGTAGCCGTCGTAGAACACCGATACCTCCGGGTCCGCGCACATGATCAGGGTGTCGTGGCGGCGGTAGCTGACGTAGCGCCCCAGCGTGGCCGCCGTGCCGCCGGTACCCGGGCTGCAGACGATCCACTCCGGTACCGGGTGCGGCTCCTCGGCCATCTGCTTGAAGATCGATTCGGCGATGTTGTTGTTGGCGCGCCAGTCGGTGGCGCGCTCGGCGTAGGTGAACTGGTCCATGAAGTGGCCGCCGGTCTCGCGCGCCAGCCGCTCCGATTCGCAGTTCAGGTCGCAGGCGCGCTGCACCAGATGGCAGCGCCCGCCCTGGAACTCGATGGCGGCGATCTTCTCCGGGGAGGTGCTGGCCGGGATCACGGCGATGAACGGCAACCCCAGCAGGCGGGCGAAGTAGGCCTCGGACACCGCGGTCGAGCCACTGGACGCCTCGATCACCGGGCAGCCCTCGCGCAGCCAGCCATTGGCCAGCGCATACAGGAACAGCGAACGCGCGAGGCGATGCTTCAGGCTGCCGGTCGGGTGGCTGGACTCGTCCTTCAGGTAGACGTCGATGCCGGGGAAACCGGGCAGGCCCACCGGAATCAGGTGGGTATCGGCCGAGCGGTTGTAATCGGCTTCGATCTTGCGGATGGCCGCCGCCACCCAGGCACGCTGGGACATGGATCACACACTCTGATGAAAGCTGAAGCCGATTCTACTGCGGACGGGAACGGCCGCCGCCGGCAGCGGCGCTGCACGCCGCACGGTGGTATGGTGCGCGCAGGTTTCCATCCCGACCCCGCGTGCCGCGCATCCTGCTGCCCCTGCTGCTGTGCCTGTCCCTGATTGCCGGTGCGATCGGGTCGGTGTGGTCGGCCACGGCGATGGCGATGCCGGCCGCTGCGGCCGCGGTCACCGAGGCCGTGGGCATGGACAGGGGCGCGGACCACGCCTGCTGCCACGACGGCGGCGGCATGCACGATTCCGACAGGCAGCCGCAGCCGCCGGCCGCGTCCTGCGACGACGGCAAGCACTGCGACTGCACCCAGCACTGCAACATGCTGCCTACGCCAATGGCGTCGCCGGCCGGTGCCATCGCGCGCTCAGCCGAACCCACCGACCCCACGCCGGGGCGCTACGACGTGCGCCCGCGCCAGCTGCACCGGCCACCCATCGCCTGATCCGGCTGTCGCCGCCGCGCGGCCTGCCCGCGCGTAGCCGCCATACCAAGGCCCGCAGCACGCTGCGCGGGTGACTTCGATCGTCGCCATGCGCCAGTGCCTCCCGGCAATCCGCAGTTGCCGTCCGCCTTCGCCGGTGGGCGGCCGATGGAGTTCCCATGAAAAACGATTTCCTTTCCGACCCGCGCTCGGTGCTGTCGCGGCGCCGCTTCGTGCAGGGCCTGGCCCTGGGCGGCGTCGTCGCCGGCAGCGGGCTGTGGCGCGCATCCGACGCATTGGCCGCCGTTCCCCGCACGCTGGCCGCCAGCGAGCTGCGCGGCACCGACCTGAGCCTGGCCATCGGCCGCTCGACGGTCGATTTCACCGGCCGCGCGCGCAGCGCGGTCACCGTCAACGGTTCGCTGCCGGCCCCGATCCTGCGCTGGCGCGAGGGCGATACGGTCAGCATCCGCGTGGCCAACACGCTCGCCGACGAGATGACCTCGATCCACTGGCACGGCATCCTGCTGCCGTCCAACATGGACGGCGTGCCGGGGCTGAGCTTCGACGGCATCGCCCCCGGCGAGGCCTTCCAGTACCGCTTCCAGCTGCGCCAGTCCGGCACCTACTGGTACCACAGCCATTCGATGTTCCAGGAGCAGGCGGGCCTGTATGGCGCGCTGGTGATCGACCCGCTGGAGCCGCCGCCGTACCGCTTCGACCGCGAGCACGTGGTACTGCTTTCGGACTGGACCGACCTGGACCCGGCCGCGCTGTACCGGCGGATGAAGAAGATGCCGATGCACGACAACACCTACCAGCGCACGGCAGGCGACTTCATGCGCGACGCCCGCCGCGACGGCCTGCGCGCCACCCTCGCCGACCGTGGCATGTGGGGGCGGATGCGGATGACGCCGTCTGACCTGTCCGACATCAATGCCCACACCTATACCTACCTGATGAACGGGACCGCGCCGGCCGGCAACTGGACGGGGCTGTTCCGCAGCGGCGAGAAAGTACTGCTGCGTTTCATCAACGGCTCGGCGATGACCTACTTCGACGTGCGCATCCCGGGGCTGAAGATGACCGTGGTGGCGGCCGATGGCCAGTACATCCACCCGGTGAGCGTGGACGAGTTCCGCATCGCGGTGGCCGAGACGTTCGACGTGATCGTCGAGCCCAGCGGCCAGGACGCGTTCACGATCTTCGCCCAGGACATGGGCCGCACCGGCCACGCCTGCGGCACGCTGGCGGTGCGCCACGGCCTGCAGGCGCCGGTGCCGGCACTGGATCCGCGGCCGCTGCTGACCATGGCCGACATGGCCCACGACCACGGTGGCGGCCACGGCCAGATGCCGATGGCCCAGGGCGACCATGGCGGACATGCAGGGCATGGCGCCCACGGCGGGCATGGCATGGGCGGCAGCGCGCCCGAACACCCCCCCAGCGAGCGCGGCAACCCGCTGGTGGACATGCAGAGTTCGGCCAGTTCGCCGCGGCTGGACGACCCCGGCATCGGCCTGCGCGACAACGGCCGCAAGGTGCTTGCCTACGCCGACCTGCGCTCGCTGTTCGAGGACCCGGACGGGCGCGAACCCGGCCGCGAGATCGAGCTGCACCTGACCGGACACATGGAGAAGTTCGCCTGGAACTTCGACGGCGTCCCGTTCGCCGGTGCCGAGCCGCTGCGCCTGAACTATGGCGAGCGCATGCGCATCGTGCTGGTCAACGACACGATGATGACCCACCCCATCCACCTGCATGGCGTATGGAGCGACCTGGAGGATGCCGACGGCTGCTTCCAGGTGCGCAAGCACACCATCGACATGCCGCCCGGCACCCGGCGCAGCTACCGCGTGCGCGCCGATGCGCTGGGCCGCTGGGCGTTCCACTGCCACCTGCTGTACCACATGGAAGCGGGCATGATGCGCGAAGTGAGGATCGAGGCATGAAGACGACGACCCGATCCCTGCTGTTCATCGCCCTGGCCGCGGCCACCGGCAGCGCCGCCGCGCAGGACGCGCATGCGGGCCATCACGACCATGGAACCACCGCGAAACCGGATCCGCATGCGGGTCATGCATCAGCGGCTCCCGCCGCATCCGCGGGGAGCGACCCGCACGCCGGCCATGCCGCGCACATGCCGACGGCGAAGCCAGTCGAACCGGCGCCCGACCCGCATGCAGGCCACGGGACGCCGGCCAGCATGTCCGGTCAAGCCGGCATGCATGCAGGCCACGCCATGCCGATGGATCATGCGTCCCACGCGATGCCGCCACAGCCGGCCGCGGACCCGCATGCCGGTCACGCGATGGAGCCGCCCGCCGGAAAATCCGCGGACGGCCATGACGCCCATGCCGGGCACGACATGCATGGCGAGCATGCGCAGCCTGCCACGGTCGACACCCATGCCAGCCCCGTGCCTGCCACCTCTTCGGACGCGGACATGCACGCGGGCCATGGCGATCACGCCGGCCATGGCGCCGCGGCCATGCAGGTGCCGCGCGAGCCCATTGCCACGCCGACCGCCGCGGACCTGGCGGCGGCGTTCCCCACGCTCGCGCCGCATGCGATGCAGCATGCGCCCGGCATCAACAAGCTGGTGCTGTTCGACCACCTGGAAGCCTGGGACAACGCCCGCGGCAGCGGCCAGTCGTGGGCGGCCAAGGGCTGGGTCGGCAGCGACATCGACCGCCTGTGGCTGCGCAGCGAAGGCCAGCGCAGCGAGGGCCGGCTCGGCGAGTGGTCGCTGGACGCGCTCTATGGCCATTCCATCTCACCGTGGTGGGACCTGGTCGGCGGCGTCCGCCATGATGGCGGCGATGCGCCCGGGCTGACCCGCGCCGCCATCGGCGTGCAGGGGCTGGCGCCCTACAAGTTCGAATTCGCCGCCACCGCCTACCTGGGCGGGCCGCGCCGGGCCGAACTGGCGGTGGAGGCGGAGTACTCGCTGCTGCTGACCAACAGGCTGATCCTGCAACCGTCGCTGGAGGCCAGCGTGGCCGCCGACGACGACCCGCGCCGCGGCGTCGGCAGCGGACTGGGCCACGTCGGCGCCGGCCTGCGCCTGCGCTACGAGATCACCCGCCGCTTCGCGCCGTACGTCGGCTTCGTGCACGAACGCCGTTTCGGCCGCAGCGCCGACCTGCATCGCGATGCCGGGGAAGCCACCCGGGAATCGCGCTGGGTCGCCGGCGTGCGGTTCTGGTTCTGACCCCGTTCCCACGGCGGAACGCCGCGCGGCATTCCGCCCCCTTCAGAAGGAGATTCACATGAACACACTGCTGCACAGGACGATGGCCCTGCTGATCGTTGCCGGCTCCATCTTCGCCGTCGCCGCCTGCGATGCCGCACCGCCAGCGGCGGCGGGCAAGCCGCCGGCAGCCGGGCATGCCGCCCGGACGGCGCAGGTCGTGCACGTCCACAAGGACGCCAACTGCGGCTGCTGCAACGGCTGGATCGAGCACATGCGCGCGGCCGGTTTCACCGTGGTGGCCCATGACAGCGCCGACATGGCGGCGGTGAAGCAGCGCCTGGGCATTCCGCTGTCGCAGGCGTCGTGCCATACCGCCGAAGTCGGCGGCTACGTGCTGGAAGGCCACGTTCCGGCCGCGGACGTGCAGCGCCTGCTGCGCGAGAAGCCGGCCGCGCGTGGGCTGGTGCTGCCGGGCATGCCCATCGGGTCGCCGGGCATGGAGTCGCCCGATGGCCGCCGCGACGCGTTCACGGTCACCCTGCTCGGCAAGGACGGCACCCTGCAGCCCTACGCCCGGCACCCCTGACCGGCGCGCAACGGCGGCGGCATCCGGGAACGCGGCCCGCCGCGTTCCCGGTGCGTTGCCGCGCGCCGCTCTAGAATCGTCCCTCCCCCTCACCAGGAACAACGCCATGAGCCTGAACGCTCTCCGCCAGCAGCCCGGCGTGGCTGCGCAGCCGCCGGCCGAGACCACCGGCTTCGTCTTCAACCACACCATGCTGCGGGTCAAGGACATCACCGCTTCGCTGGATTTCTACACCCGCGTGCTCGGCTTCCGCCTGGTCGACCGGCGCGATTTCCCCGAGGCCGCGTTCAGCCTGTACTTCCTGGCGTACGTGCCGGAAGGCATGCAGGTGCCCGAGGACGACGCCGCGCGCCGGCTGTGGATGGCCGGTATGCCCGGCGTGCTGGAGCTGACCCACAACCATGGCACCGAGCACCAGGACGGCCCGGTCTACCACGACGGCAACAGCGAACCGCGCGGCTTCGGCCACATCTGCGTGTCGGTGCCGGAGCTCGAAGCGGCCTGCGCGCGCTTCGAACAGCTGGGCGTGCCGTTCCAGAAGCGCCTGCAGGACGGGCGCATGAAGAACCTGGCCTTCATCAGGGACCCGGACGGCTACTGGGTGGAGATCATCGGCAACCGCTGAGGTTGCCGTTCGCCGCGGCCGGTGCATGGGCCGCGGCGACTGCTGCGTTGCATTGCATGCCGGGCCGGCGCGTCAGCCGCGGCCCGGTGCCGGGGTCATGACGTCGCCTGCTCGCGCTCGATGCGCTCGGTCTCCGCCGCCAGCAGTTCCGGGTGCAGGTCGAACTGGTCGGACAGCAGCAGGGTACGTGCGGCCTCGGTGACCTCGATGCGCTCGGCCTGCAGCAGGTCGCCGTCGCGGAACAGTTCGATGTAGCTGTCCAGCACGCCGGACAAGGTGCCCTGGGCGGTATCCGGCGCCGCCAGCACCAGCTGCAGGCCCAGCGAGCGCAGGTAGTTGGTGGTGGCGCGTGCGTTCTGCGCGTCGATCTTGTCGCCGAACTCGTCGAGCAGGATCAGCCCCAGCCCGCCCGGCTGCGCCTCGCTCTTGCCGTAGGCCGCGGCCAGCGCGGCACCGGCGATCACATACAGCGGCGCGCGGTGTTCGCCACCGGAGCCCGAGCGCATGCGTTCGCTGAGGCTGCCGATCACCCGGTCCTCCTGGCGGATCTGCACCTCGAAGCGGAAGAAGCGGCGGTAGTCGTCCAGCGGCGAATTGGCCACGTGGGTGGCGGCCTTGTCCTCGACCAGCGCACGGAACGCCTCGGGCACCTGGCCGGCGCTCTCGAACAGCGTGTCCTCGCCACCGATGTCGGCGGCGCGCTGGATGAAGCGGTGCAGGTCGCGGAACTCCGGCACCACCTCGTAGTGGAACTGGTAGCGCTCGTTGTTGGAAAACGCCGGACTGGCGCGCAGGGTGCGGTTGAGCGTGGCGATCTGGGTCCTGAGCCGGGTGAAGTTGTCGTACAGGGTGGACGCCACGCCGGTGCGGAAGGTGTCCACCGCGGTGGCATAGGCCTGGCGCGCCTCCTCCTCGTACTGCACCAGCTCGGTGTCGCGCAGCTGGGTGAGTTCGCGCTGCAGCACGATGCGCGCCGGGCGCCAGGCGCTGGCATCGAAATCCAGTTCCAGCCCATGGTCGCGGGCGTACTGCGCCAGTCCGCTCCAGGCCTCCGGCAGCAACCGCGCCAGCTGCGCGTCGCTGTCCCTGGCACGCTCCTCGCAGCGGCGTGCGCGCTCTTCCAGCGACGGGTGCTTTTCGTCCAGTTCCTCACGCTGGCGCTCGACCCGGTTGGGGTCGACGTCCGGATCGGCGAAGGCTTCCACCGCGCGCCGCGCGACCAGCTCCTCCTGCTGGCGCAGGCCCTCGAGCAGGCCATGGGTGCGTTCGAGATTGGCCGCCGCCACGGCCTCCTGGCCGACCAGCGCATCGGCGCGCTGCTCGCAGCCGGCGAGCTGGGCATTCAGTTCGCGCAGCTGTTCGGACAGGCGCAGCAGGTCCGGGTCCAGCGCCGCCAGCCGGCTTTCCTGCGCACTGCGGTAACGCTCGGCCACCTGGCGATGCTCGAGCACGCGCTCGTGCAGCGCCTGGGCGACGGCGTCGGCATCGGCCAGCCGTGCCAGCCCGCGCTGGCAGTCGTCGGCCCGGCGCAGGCGCGGTTCGATCTGGCGCAGCGCCTGTTCGGCCTTCTCGATTTCCTCGTGCAGCACCCGCAGCCGTGCGCGGTTGTCGGACGCGCCGATGCGCAGGTCGCCCGCGGCCGGCAGGCGCAGGCGTTCGATGCTGCCGCCGCGCGCGAGCAGGCCGTCGCGGGTCAGGCCCTGGCGGCTGCGCACCAGTTCGGCCTCGGTCTCCACGCAGCGCAGCTCGCCGAGCTGGCGGCGCAGGAATGCCAATGCGTCGGCATTGACGCCTTCCAGAAGCGCGGCGACGCTGCCGCTCTCCGGCTCGTCGGCGCCACGCGACCTGCGTGCATGGCTGGACAGTGCCAGCTTGACGCCATACACCGAGCGCCCGCCGGACAGGCCACGGTACAGCTTGACCGCGCGTTCCTCGTCCTTGTCCGGGATCAGCAGCGCCTCGACGTTGCTGCGCAGGTACCCCTCGATGGCGTGCTGCCAGGTCGCGTCGGTGACCCGCACCAGGTCGCACACCGGGCGCGCGTCGATGCCGGCATCGCGCAGGTAGCTCATCAACCGCACGGTATCCGGGTTCAGCTCGGCCTGGCCGGCAGCCAGCCGCTTCTGGTTCTGGCGCGCGGTTTCCAGCGCATCGCGCGCCTTGTCGTGCGCGGCATGCAGCTGGCGCGCATGGCGGTCGACACGCTCGCGCAGCGGCGCGGCCGCATGCAGCGCCTGGCGGGCGCGCGCGAACAGGTCTTGCGGAGCCCAGGGCAGCGCGTCCTCGGCGGCCAGCGCCGACAGTTCGGCGTGCCAGACATCCCACGCTTCGCGCGCGGCGGCCAGCGCGGTGCTGTCGACGTCGTCGAGCGCGAGCGCATCGAGCTGGCGGAACTGCTCGCGCACGAAGCCGACTTCGCGCACCAGGTCCTTCTTCAGCTGGGCAAGGCGGTCGCGGTCGCGGCCGGCCAGTTCGTCCAGCTGCGCCTGCTCGCCGTAGCCGGCACTGCCCTGCAGGCGTGCGTTGGCGCGGGCCTGTTCCTCGCGCAGGGTGTCGCGTTCGACACGGGTATCGGCAAGGCGGCGGCGGGTATCGGCCAGCGTGTTCTCCGCGGCGGCGAGCGCGCCTTCGGCCTGGTCCAGTTGCTCGCTGTACAGGTCGCGGGCGTACTCGGCGGCCAGTGCGCGCGCCGAGGCGGCGCGGGTGGCCTGCGCGGCGATCTTCTCGTACTGGCGCTCGGCGCCTTCGGCGGCGTCGATGCGCTGGCGGACCTGCTCGATCTTCTCCTTGATCTGGCGGAAGCTGTCCAGCAGCGCGCGGAAGCGGGCGATGTCGGTGGGCCGGTCCTCGGCCACCAGGGTACGCACGAACAGGTCCACGTCCTCGACGCGCTGCAGGTTCAGCGCGTTGAGGAAGGCCTTGCGGTAGGCATTGAGGTCGGGGTTGGCCGCCGGGCTGGCGCGCAGGCGCAGCAGCAGGTCGCGCAGGAACCGCTCGGCATTGGGATGCAGCTGCGGCGTTTCGCCTGCGTCCTTGCAGCGGCGGGCGATGTGCTCGCGGAAAGTGTTCCAGGCCAACGGCAGTTCCTTGCCCTTGACCTGCTCCAGGTGTTCGTCCAGCTCCAGCGCCACCCCGGGCAGCAGGTACAGCCCGTGCGTGCGGTGTTCGGGTTCATCGACCGAGGCGCCGAGCGCGATGCCGGCGGTCAGCGGCACGCCGGTCTCGGTGTCGCGGAACACCAGCGAGATGTAGGTGGTGGCGGTGCGCCGCTTGCGCCCTTCCTCGCCGCTGCGGAACACGCCCAGGCAGTAGTCGCGGATGGTGCGCGCGCGGTGGCTGCCGCCGGCCTGCGCGTTGAAGCGGATGCGGCTGCGGTCGCCGCCCAGCAGGACGATCTGCAGGGCGTCGAGCAGCGCGCTCTTTCCGGCGCCGTTGGGCGCGATGATGGCGCTGGTCGCGTCCAGCTGCAGGCTCTGCGCCTCGAACAGGAAGAACTGGACCAGGTGGATGCGTTCAAGCTGCTGCATCGTCGTCCTCCACGCCCGCGTCGCCCGCCTCGTCGCGGTTGTGCTGGTCCAGGCGCTGCAGCCATTGCTCGCCGACGATCTCGACGATGGCCGGGCGCACGCGCAGGTGGAACGGCTGCGGGTCGTCGCCTTCGGACTCCACCAGCCGGCACACGCCCCAGCGCCTGAGCGTGCGCGCCAGCGCGCGCAGCGCGCCCACGTCCGGCATCGCGCGGCCGGTCAGCGCCTGCCAGCTTTCCTGCAGGTCCGGCAGTTCCACCACCACTTCGCCGTGGTCCTCGATCAGGCCCTGGCGCATGGCCTCGTCGTAGCGCTGGCGCAGCACCAGCAGGGCCAGGGTTTCGTCCAGCGTCACCGGCGTACCTTCGCCATGCGCCGGCAGCGCCACCACGTAGCGGTAGTGGGCGTTGCGCTCCAGGCGGATGCCCAGCGGCTCCAGCGCGGCGACGAAATCGGGGTAATGGTCTTCCACCAGGTGGTAGGCCACGCGCGAACGCGTGTCGGCGGCGTACAGCACCTGCTCGGTGACCAGGCGGTAGGCGGCGCGCTCGAAGTCCTGCACGGCGTAGGTGCCGTTGGACATCTGGCTCAGGGTGTTCCAGCTGCGTTTCATGCGGTTTCCGGGAGTTTTGCGCCGACCCGCAGGATGCGGAAGCGCGGGCCGCGCAGGTAATCGTTGTCGTCGCCATCGCCGGCATCGAGCAGCTCGACGCGGAAGCCGCGCAGCAGCCGGCCGAGCGGATCCTCGCGGCGCAGGCCGCCGCTGCGGTTGCCGCGCAGGGCGAGCGTGAGCAGGGTCTGGTAGGCGCGCAGGTCCTCGATGCTGGCGATGTCCAGCCGTGCCGAGTCGATCGCCGCGCCCTGCTGCAGGTGGCGGCCGACGTAGCGCGCCATGTCCTCGGCGTTGACCAGGCGCGCGCGCTTCATCCGCCGCAGCAGCGACAGCCGCGCCAGCTGCTCGGGGGTCGGCGGCGTGGTGGCGTTGGCGCTGCGCGGAATCGGCGCCGGCTTGCGGTGCGGCGGGCGCAGGCGCGCCTCGTCCATCAGCGGCCCCGGCGCCACCGGCAGCCGCAGCGCGTCCTCCGGCGCCGACAGCACGCCGCGGCAGGCGCGGCGCAGCAGCACGTCGAGCCGGTCGGGTGCGCGCAGGCGGTAGTCGAGGAATGCCAGCGCGCGGCGGTTGGCCTGGCGGATGTCCTCGTCCAGGCGGGCCAGGTATTCGTCGATGCGTTCCAGCTCGCGCAGCCGCCCCAGGCTGCGCGACAGCCGCTGCTGGGCGCGCGCGGCGTCGCCACCGGTCACGTGCTCGCCGTACCAGGCCACCAGCGCTTCGCGCTGCGCGCCGGACTCGAGCTGCTGCACCATCGCCAGGATCGAGCTGCGCCGCGCCATCGGGTGGTCGGCGCGGTGCAACTCGGCGTAGTCGCCGATGAACAGCTGGCCGACGTAGCGCTCGAACCACTGCCGGGCGAACTGCGCGGTGGTCTCGGCCTTGCTCAGTTCCGGCATCAGGTCGCGTACCTGCAGGCTCATCGAGGCCAGCGACACCAGCAGGCGCCGCGCCTGGTCGGCGGCCTCGTCGAGGATGCCGCCATCCAGGCGGCCTTCGGCGACCTGCTGCAGCTGCAGCTCCACCGAACGCATCTTGGCCGAGACGAAGGTCGGGCCATGCTCGCTGAACTCCACCAGGGTGGACAGCAGCTGCGCCACCATCGGCGGCATGGTCACCATCTCGCGCGCGCCGATGCGTTCCTGGCGCAGCCAGCCGGCGGCGCGGAAGCGGTCGTGGATGGCGCCGGCACGCATGTTCAGCGGCGCGTCCGGGGCCTGGCCGTCCTCGTCTTCCCACGGGTCGTCGGTGAGCAGGTAGCGCTCGATCGCGGCGGTGATCTCGCGGCGCGGAAAGCCGTGGCTGGGCGGCACCGGCGCGTCCGGGCCGAAGAACTCGTCGAACATCCGGCACAGCAGCGACCAGTAGTTCTGGCGGTTGGCCGAGGCCAGCGGGCCGAAGATGCCGGCGGGTACGACCGAGAACAGCGGCGGGGTGGTCGTGGCGATGGTGGTGGTCAAAACGTCGGGGTCCTGCAGCTTCCTGCCGTGCGGCGGCGATTGTGGCATATCGCCGCCGCCGGCGGCCCCCGGGGCGGGGGCTTGCCGGGGCCGCAGCGACGACGGGCGCCACAGGGGCGCCCGTCGCGGGAAACGGCCCGGGCGGCGGCTCAGAACTTCTGCGTGTAGCGCAGGTAGAGGATGCGGCCGTAGGCGTTGTACAGGTTGAAGTTCCAGGGCCGGCCGTCGGTTTCGACCAGCTGCGGGTAGCGGTTGCCCACGTTGTTGGCGCCCAGGGTGATGCCGGCGTTCCACGGCGCCTTGTAGGTCAGCGCCAGGTCATGGGTGACATAGCTGCCCACGTGCGTGCCCGGGTCGCCGGCCAGGAAACCGAAGGTCGGCTTGACCCCGGGGTTGCGCTGGTCGCCGATGTAGTTGACGTTCCAGTTTACGCTCCAGTCCCCGTGGCTCCAGATGTTGCGCAGGCTGCCACGCATCTCCGGGGCGGCCGCCCAGCCCAGCCGGTCCTTGACCGTGGCCCCGTCGGTCACCTTGAACTCCAGCACGCGCGCCACCTGCAGCCAGCTCTCCAGCCGGCCCCAGCCACCGCCGTCGAAGCGGCCGCGCAGGTTCAGGTCCAGGCCGCGGGTGCTGAGGTCGCCCTCGTTGGCATAGGCGGTGTTGATCTCGCGGATGGAGCCGTTGGCGCGGCGCTCCACCGAGGTGCCGGCCGGCAGCGGCAGCCCATGGTTGTCGAATTCGACCAGCTCCTGGTACTCGATCAGGCGGATGCGGTCGTCGATCCTGATGTGGTAGTAGTCCAGGGTCAGGTTCAACCAGTCCAGCGGGTCCCAGGCCAGGCCCAGGCTGTACTGGCGGGAATGCTCGGAGCCCAGCGCGGGGTTGCCGCTGGACCAGGTATCGACCTGGTAGCTGACGTCCTTGCTGACCGGACCATCGGCGATGCCGTCGTTGTTGGCGTCGCCGCCGCACTCGGCGGACGAATAGCCCACCGCCAGGCAGCTGCGGTAGTCCTGCACGTGCTCGGCCGAGAACGAACGCTTTGCATGGATGCTGTTGAGGTTGGGTGCGCGGAAGCCCTTGCCGGCCGAGCCACGCAGGGTCAGGTTGGGCAGCGGCTGCCAGCGCAGCGAAACCTTGGGCGACAGGTCGCCGCCGTAGTCGCTGTAGCGGTCGTAGCGGGCGGCCAGGGTGAAATCGAACCCCTCCATCACCGGCAGCAGCCATTCGGCGAAGGCCGCCTGCACGCGGCGGCTGCCGGCGGCCGAGTTGCCCGACGAACCGGCCACGGCGCCGGCTTCGGACAGCGAATCGTAGGTGTCGGCGTAGTCCTCGCTGCGCGACTCCAGGCCGAACGCCACCGCCGAGCGCCCGCCGGCCATGTCGAACAGGTCCAGGCTGGCGTTGGCATAGAGCTCGTCGATGACGAACTTGCCCTCGCGGCTGGTGGTGGTGGTGAAGCCCTTGATGACCTCGTCCGGGTTGCCGAACGGATCGCGCAGGTTGTAGCGGCCGTCGGCCGCGGCCGCCTCGGCCAGGGCGGTGACGATGTAGCCGCGTCCCTGGTCGCGCAGGCGAGCGTCACTGCGGCGCACGCCGGCATCAATGCTGAGCCGGTCGTTGACCTGCCAGTCCATGCCGACACCCAGGTCGAGCACAGTGTTGTCGATGTAATTGTCGCGGTTTCCGGCCGCCGCATAGCGGTGGTAGATGAAGGCGCCCAGGCCGTCGCCGGGCACCGGGTCGTTGGGCGAGTCCTCGGCCACGTAGAGCACCCCGGGCGTCGGTGCGTAGCGGCCGAAGCTGCTGGCGTGGCTGTAGCTGGCGGTGGAGTACAGCGACACCGCGTCGTTGACCTGCAGCGTGCCGCGCGCGAACAGCGCCTTGTTCTTGATCGAGGCCTCGTTGGCGGCCACCGCGTTGTAGTCGTAGACACAGTTCCTGCCGTTCATCCAGAAATTCGGATCCTTGCAGGCATAGCCCGGCAGCGCACCACCGGCATCGCCCTCCTCGCCCGGGCTGGTCGCGCTCTCGAAGTAGAAGTTGTTGCCATAGGGCGAGCTGCCGCGCGTGCCGCCGCCGAGCTGGTCGCGGGTGAACACGATGCCGCGCGCGTTGTAGGACGCACCGAACATCAGGTTGCCGCGCTCGCCGGAAGTGCCGAACAGGATCGATCCTTCTTCGGTGTCGCCGCCGGCCACGTCGGGCGAGCCCCTGCCGATGCGCAGTTCGGCACCATCGAAATCCTTGCGCAGGATGATGTTGACCACGCCGCCGATGGCGTCCGAACCGTACAGCGCCGAGGCACCGTCGGACAGCACCTCGATACGCTCCACCGCCGCCATGGGGATGGTGTTGAGGTCGGCATTGCTGCCCAGCGACGGGGCGTATGGCGCGCGGCGACCGTCGACCAGCACCAGGGTGCGGTCGGAGCCGATGCCGCGCAGGTTGACGTCGGACACGCCCTGGGCACTGCTGCCCGAGCGCGGGCTGAAGTTGCCGAACGAAGCAAAGGTGGTGTCGCGCAGCACGTCGGCCACCGAGACATGGCCACTGGCGTCGATCGCGGCGCGGTCGATCACGGTGACCGGCACCGCGCCCTCGACGTCGGCGCGCTTGATGCGCGAGCCGGTGACCTCGATCCGGTCCAGGCTGCGCACGTCCGGCTGCGACTGCGCCAGGGAAGCGAACGGGACCAGTGCGGCGGCGATTCCCAGCGGGAGCACGGCCAGCCGGACGGCCGGCTTGGAACAGCGATGTTTCACGGATTTCTCTCCTGGTGATGTTAGTGAGGCGTTAACGCCACACGACGTTAATAAGCCGCTCACGCCACTGCGCCGCATGCCCTGTCCATTGGGTTTGCAGGGTCTGTCGACAGCGCCCGAGCGCCACTGCGGTACAGCGACGGCGACACGCCGAAACGGGTGCGGAACGCACGCGAGAAGCTGCAGTTGTTCTCGAAGCCGCTGGCCGCTCCCACCTCGGTGATGGACAGCGACGTATCGCGGATCAGGCGCGCGCTGCTGGCCAGCCGCAGCCGCACCGACGTGGCCTGTGGGCATTCGCCGTAGACCGCGCGGAAGGTCTTGGTGAAGTACCAGACCGACATGCTGCTGAGTTCGGCCAGCTCGCCGATCCTGACCACCCGGTGGGTATGCCCTTCGATGTACTGCAGCGCGCGCTGCATGCGTGCATAGACCTGGCGCCGGTGCGACAGCGAACGCCCCGGGCAACGCGCGATCAGCGCCTGCTGGCCCTGCTGCAGCCCGGCCAGCGCGCGCAGCAGCCGCTCCACCTGCCAGCGGTCGGCAAGCGTGGCCTGCATGCCCCGGGCCGGCCGCCCCAGCACCGCATGCCAGCGACGCGCCAGCAACCGCCGCGCCAGCGCCGGTACGGTGCCGCGGCCCGGGAACAGCGCCAGCTGCGGCGAGCGCAGCAACTGCATCTGCAGGGCGGCCGGCAGCACCAGCCCGACGGCGATGGTGCGCTCGCCGGCGTGCAGCAGCGGGTGGGCGCCGCGGTCGAAGTGGATCCACTGGCCGGCGTCGAGCCGGAATGTCCCGACACGCGCGACGATGTCCAGGCCACCCCTGAGCACCAGCCAGAACGACGCCTCGGCACCGCCGAGCGCGAGGCTGGCGCCGCGCGCGAGCGTCGCCAGCAACGGCACGTCGGCATCGCCTCCACGCTCCAGTTGCCGCGTATCACCGCGGTCGAGCCACATCACCTGCACTTGCACCTGCATGACCACTCCTTTCTAGGAACTGGTCATCTGTTTGCGCGTTCGCGCCCTGAAATGCCGGAAATGTGGCCGAAATCTTTCCGAAATCCGGGGGTTTCGCTGGCGGGCCGGCAGACAGTGCGTCCGCATGGCGGACAGGCGGACACCGCGGACACCCGCGCCGGTGCTGGATGGATTCCGCTTCCGGCGTCCGCGGCGGACACACGAACGCGCAGGCCCGCACCAGAACGGTGCGGGCCTGCGCTTCCGGCAAGCAGTGCGGGATCAGTTGCGCCGGCGTGCGTGGCGCCTGTACTCGGCCTCGTCGATGGCTTGCATTTTCTGGACCGCGCAGCGCCCGGTCCGGTTGCTGACCACGCTGCCCTGGCTGCAGACCACGTTCTCACGGCCATCGGTGGCGATCACGATGCTGGAGCTCCTCATCATCGCGTCACAGTAGCGACCGAAGTCGAGGCGGAGATACGTGCCTTCATCGGCGATGACCATGCCCTCGCCGCCCGCACGCGCGGCCTTGTACTGGCCGGACAGGGTGACGCAGGACGGGGGCGCGGCGTCACCCTGCTTGCCAGCCGCCAACGCGTCCGCCGGCAGCATGGCGGCGGACGCGGCCAGGCCCAGGACGATCATCAGATATCGGTACATGGTGCTTTCCTTCTTCATGCCGTGCCCGGCATGGGCACGGATGCAAGGCTAGACAGCGCGCACCGCCGCCGAATCTGCTTTAAGTCGCGATGACCAAGGGCCGGGGATGACGCCAAGGCATGCAAACAATGCGGCCACGGGCGCACGTGGCGCAGTGCAAACACATCGCCTGGCTGAACGCATGCGCGCGACCTGACCAAAGGCACATGCCGCTGCGCCGCTGGCGACAGCATCCTCGGGCCGTGATGGAACCGGCGCCGCGGCGCGGCATCGCATCGGATGGATGCGGGCCGCTTGCCGCATGTGCGCTGCGCGCCATCTCCATGATCAGGGCGGGGCATGCTGGCCAAGCCTGCACACGGGCAGACCGGCAGAATGGAAGAGCAGGCAGTGAGTGGCGTAGGTGATACCGGCAACGCGGCGCGAGCGCGGATGCCCGCGCGTGCGATCCTGCGCGTGGGCGACCACGACATCGACCTGGACCGCCGCAACGTGGTCTCGCGCATCGACGGCGGATCGCGGCGGGTGACGCGCAAATCGCTGCAGGTGTTGCGGGTACTCGTGGATGAGGCAGGCAACGTGGTGAGCCGCGAAACGCTGCTGGCACGCGTATGGCCGGACACGCTGCCCACCGACGACGTGCTGACCCAGGCCATCGCCCTGCTGCGCAAGGCGTTCGGCGACGATCGCGGCGCCCCGCGCTACATCGAGACCATCGCCAGGGGCGGCTACCGCCTGCTGGCGGCGCATGCCTGGCTGGCGGCTCCGGCCGCGATCGCCGAGCCGGCGCCCGACGCCGCCGCGGATGCCCCTGTGACCGCCGCGGCGGACCCCACGCCGGCAGCAGCTGCCGTCGTCCGGCGCGGATGGCGGCGATGGTGGCCGCTGGCCGCGGCAGTCCTCCTGCTGGCGGCGGCGCTGGTGCTGCCTGCACGGTTCGCACGCAACGCCGTACCTGCGGCGGCGGGCCCCGCGCGCGAAGCGTCGCTACAGTACCGCGCCATCGTTTCCTCGCCCGAGCAGGAAACCGCGCCGCGCCTGTCGCCGGATGGCACGCAACTGCTGTTCGCACGCCAGGATCCGCCCGCTGGCGGGCAACGCCTGTACCTCCAGCGCACGTCGCAGGCCAGCGCGCAGCCGTTCACCTTCCCCGCCGGCGGGGAACAGGACAGCCTGCCGGCGTGGTCGCGCGATGGCCGCCAGATCGCGTTCGTGCGCAGGTCCAACCACGGCTGCCACTTCATGCTGGCCGCGGCCGACGGCGGCAACGCACGCGTGGCCGGCCCCTGCGCGGGCCGCGACACGCAGCCGTTCGACTGGACGCCCGATGGCAGCGCGCTGGTGGCCGGCGGCATGCGCGCGGACAACGGCAGCGCCCTGCACCGGCTCGACCTGGCCAGCGCACGCTGGCACGCGCTGGCCTACGACGTCGACCGCGACGCCATCGACTCGCTGCCACGCCACTCGCCCGATGGCCGCTGGCTCGGCTTCCGCCGCGGCACCACGCTGGCCGACCTGTGGCTCATGCCCGCGGCCGGCGGCACGCCACGCCGCGTCACCTCCCTGCGCGGCGACATCCGCGGCTGGAGCTGGCTGCCCGACAGCAGCGGTCTCGTCTTCAGCCTGGTCAAGGATGAAGTCCGGCTGTTCCGCGTCGACCTGGCCGGCGGCGCGCCGGTGCCGTTGCCGGTACTGGCCGGCGGCAACCCGACCTACCCCGACATCGCCGCCAGGCATTGGTCGATGGTGTTCGAGATCGACCGCCTGCGCAGCGGCATGTTCCGCTTCCGCACCGATGGCAGCGGCGGCGGCGAGCCGGTGTTCGCGTCCAGCGGCGTGGACCTCACCCCCGGCATCTCGGCCGACGGCAGCACCCTGGCCTTCGTTTCCGACCGCAGCCTGCACGCGCAGCTGTGGATCGGCCAGCCGGCGCATCCGCAGACGCTGCGCGCGGTCGCGGGCCTGGTGCCGGTACCGCGCCATCCGCCGGTATGGTCCGGCGACGGCCGCAGGCTGCTGGTGATCGGCCGCGGTGACGGCGGCGACCGCCTGTTCGAGGTCGAGGTCGGCAGCGACACGGTGAAGCCGCTGCCGGTACCGGCGCCGTCGCCGGCCTTCGCTGCCTACACCGACCGCGCCGACCGCCTGCTGGTGGGCACCGACGCCGGCAAGGGCCGCCTGCAGCTGCTGCTCTATTCGCTGCCGGACTGGCGCCGCATCGCTTCGCTGGACGACGTGGCCGTCGCCCGCCATGACCCGGTCGGGCGCCGGGTCTGCTTCACCCGGCCGGCGCGGACCGGCCTGTGGTGCGCCGACCTGCAGCTGCAGTCGGTCGTCCAGTACGACAGCCGTCTCCCGGACGCGGCCCATTACCGCGAGTGGAGCATCGTCGCCGGAACGCCGTACTACAGCGGGCCGGTCGATGGCTGCAGGACCGCCTGGCTGTCGCTCGGCGACAAGCATCCGGTGGGCGGCACGCGGCGCTGCCTGATCGCCGCGCAGGCCACGCTGGCCGGTTCCAGCAGCGTCGATGGCGAGGGCCGCTGGTTGTACGCGTCATTGCCGCTGGAGCACGACATCGACGTCGGCTGGACCTCGCTGCAGGCGTGGGCCACGACCGCGCGGTAACGGCATGCGACCGCCGCCGGGCGGACCGGCCGGTGGGCGGGGGAGTTCGGCGGACACGCCTGTCACCTGCCTGCGCTAAGGTCGGGCACCACCTTGCCAACGCGCCCCGCCATGCCCGCCACCGGTTCCCCCGCTGCCACCTGCCGGCCCCCGTCGCATCGGCGCCGCACCGGCAACACAACGGCGTCGCTACGGAACCGCCATGGCACCTGAAGCCGGCACGCCAGGCGGCAACCCGGCCACCGATGCCCGCGAAAGCGCCTGGGGCGTGTTCCTGGTGTTCCTGCGCCTGGGCCTGACCGCATTCGGCGGGCCGGTCGCGCACCTGGGTTACTTCCACGCCGAGTTCGTGACCCGACGGCGCTGGCTGGACCCGCGCGGCTACGCCGACCTCGTGGCGCTGTGCCAGTTCCTGCCGGGGCCGGCCAGCAGCCAGGTGGGCATGGCGCTGGGCCTGTCGCGGTGCGGGTACCGTGGCGCATTCGCCGCCTGGGCCGGCTTCACCCTGCCATCGGCCATCGCCCTGATCGTCCTCGCGCGGTTCCTGGCCGGATATCCGGGGGTGATTCCCTCCGGCGTACTGCACGGGCTCAAGATCGTGGCGGTCGCGGTGGTGGCGCAGGCGGTCTGGAACATGGGCCGGAACCTGTACGCCGGCGGTGCATGGGCGGCGCTCGTGCTGGCGGCGGCCGCGATCGCCCTGCGCGTCCCTTCGGCCTGGGTGCAGCCGGGCCTGATCGCCGGCGCCGCGCTGGCCGGGGTGCTGCTGTTCAGGCCGACACCGGCGTGCGGATCCGGCGCGTGGACGATCCCCGTGGGGCGTGGCGCCGGTGCGCTGTGGCTGGCGCTGTTCTTCGTCCTGCTGGGGGCATTGCCACTGCTCGCCGCGCTGCTGCCCGGCCAGGCCGTCGCCGAGGCCAGCGCGTTCTTCCGCGCCGGCGCACTGGTGTTCGGCGGCGGCCACGTGGTGCTGCCGCTGCTGCAGGCGGCGGTGGTAGCACCGGGCTGGGTCGACAACGACGCCTTCCTCGCCGGCTACGGCGCGGCGCAGGCGATGCCCGGGCCGCTGTTCGCGTTCGCGGCCTTCCTCGGCGCGTCCATGCAGGCGCCACCGTCGGGCTGGAGCGGCGGCGTGCTGTGCCTGCTGGCGATCTTCGCCCCGTCCTTCCTGCTGGTCGCAGGCGCGCTGCCGTTCTGGAACCGGCTGCGCGGCAACGCACGCATGCGCGCCGCGCTGAGCGGCATCAACGCGGCGGTGGTCGGACTGCTGCTGGCCGCGCTCTACGACCCGGTGTGGACCGGCGCCATCCATGCGCCGCGGGATATCGCGCTGGCGCTGGCCGCCCTGGCCGCACTGGCGCTGTGGAAACTGCCGCCGTGGCTGGTGGTGACCGGCTGCGGCGTCGCGGGCGCGATGCTGGACCTGTAGCGCCCCGGCGGCCGCAGGCGGGGTTCCGCCGCGGCCACCGCGTCGCCGGGCACCCGGCCGCGCTTATTCCACGGTGACGCTCTTGGCCAGGTTGCGCGGCTTGTCCACGTCGGTGCCGCGCGCCAGGGCGGCGTGGTAGGCCAGCAGCTGCACCGGGATGGTGTGCACCACCGGACTGAGCACGCCGGCGTTGCGCGGGGTGCGGATCACGTGCACGCCGTCGGAGGCGGTGAAGTTGCTGTCCTGGTCGGCGAACACGAACAGCTCGCCGCCACGCGCGCGCACTTCCTGCATGTTGGATTTCACTTTCTCCAGCAGGCTGTCGTTGGGGGCGATCACCACCACCGGCATCTCCGCGTCCACCAGTGCCAGCGGCCCGTGCTTGAGCTCGCCGGCCGGGTACGCCTCGGCATGGATGTAGGAGATTTCCTTGAGCTTGAGCGCGCCTTCCAGCGCGATCGGGTAGTGCAGGCCGCGGCCGAGGAACAGCGCGTTGGCCTTGCCGGCGAAGCGCTCGGCCCAGGCGACGATCTGCGGCTCCAGGTTCAGCACGTGCTGCACGCTGCCCGGCAGGTGCCGCAGCTGCTCCAGGTAGTCGGCTTCCTGCGCGGCGTCGACCCGGCCGTGCAGCCGGCCCAGCACCACCGCCAGCTGGAACAGTGCCGCCAGCTGGGTGGTGAAGGCCTTGGTCGAGGCCACGCCGATCTCGGCACCGGCACGGGTATAGCAGACCAGTTCGCTGGCGCGCGGGATCGCGCTCTCGGGCACGTTGCAGATCGACAGCGTGTGCACGTGCCCCAGCGACTTGGCGTACTTCAGCGCCTCCATCGTGTCCAGGGTTTCGCCGGACTGCGAAATGGTCACCACCAGGTGCTTCGGGTTGGCGTAGGCGGCGCGGTAGCGGTACTCGCTGGCGATCTCCACGCTGCACGGCAGCCCGGCGATGGCCTCGATCCAGTAGCGTGCGGTCAGCCCCGCGTAATAGCTGGTGCCGCAGGCCAGGATCTGCACGCCCTCGATGCCGGCCAGCACCGTTCCGGCGTTGCGGCCGAACAGCGTGGCGGGGAAACCGCCGGCGTCGATGGCGGCCTCGATGGTGTCGCCCAGCGCGCGCGGCTGCTCGTGGATTTCCTTCTGCATGAAGTGGCGGTAGGGGCCCAGCTCCAGCGATGCCAGCGACACGTCGGACAGGTGCTCCTCGCGCCGCACCGGCATGTCGTCGGGGCCGAACACGCGCACTCCGGCGCGGGTCAGCTCGGCGGTGTCTCCCTCTTCCAGGAACATCACCCGGCGGGTCGCCTGGAGCACCGCCGACACGTCCGAAGCGACGAAGTTCTCGCCCTCGCCCAGGCCCACCAGCAACGGGCAGCCCATGCGCGCGACCACCATCCGCTCCGGCTCCTTGCGGCTGATCACCGCCAGCGCATACGCACCGGTCAACTCCTTCACCGCCCGTTGCAGGGCACCCAGCAGGTCGTCATGGTCGGCCTGCAGGTGGTGGTGGATCAGGTGCGCGATGACCTCGGTATCGGTCTGCGACTCGAACGTGTAGCCCAGCGCACGCAGGCGCTCGCGCTGGGCCTCGTGGTTCTCGATGATGCCGTTGTGCACCAGCGCCACGCCGTGGCTGATGTGCGGGTGGGCGTTGGATTCGGTGACGCCGCCATGGGTGGCCCAGCGGGTGTGGCCGATGCCCAGCGTCGCGCTGAAGCCTTCGGCCGCGGCCGCCCTTTCCATCTCGGCCACGCGGCCGGTCCGGCGCACGCGGTGGATATCACGGTCATCGAGCACGGCGATGCCGGACGAATCGTAGCCCCGGTACTCCAGCCGCTTCAGTCCTTCGATCAGTACCGGTACCACGTCGCGATCCGCGATCGCTCCCACAATGCCGCACATAGTCCACCCGCCTGGAATCACAGGCGGACATTCTAGGTCAGCTGCTTCGGACATCCACGGGACAACTGCCGGACACGCGCCCGCGGACACTGTCCGCGCCGGTGTCCGCGGACACCCGGACACTACTTCGCACGGAAATTAATTGTTGTTTTTCATGCACATGGATGTTGGCACGGGACCTGCTTAACGGATACCAACTCTTCCAGCGAAGCCGACGATGATCCGCGACACCTCCGCACAGGACCAGACAATCTCCCAGCGCTCCCAGCCGCAGTGGCGCCGCTGGCTGTGGCCGGCCGTGGCCACGGTCGTGGTGCTGGCGGGCATCGGCTTCGTCGCCAAGGGCTGGCTGGGCGGCTCGCGCTCGTTCGATGGCGCGCGCCTGCGCATCGCCACCGTCGGCCGCGGCGACCTGGTACGCGACATCGCCGCCGACGGCCGCGTGATCGCCGCCAACAGCCCGGTGCTGTACGCGATCTCCGCCGGCACCGTGACCCTGAAGGTGGTGGCCGGCGACGTGGTCAAGCAGGGCCAGGAGCTGGCGGTGATCGACAGCCCGGAACTGCGCAGCAAGCTGGCGCAGGAACAGGCCACCCTGGCCGGCCTGGAAGCCGAGGCCGGGCGCGCCGCGCTCGACGCCACCCTGGCCCGCGCCACCGCCAGCAAGGTCACCGACCAGGCCGCCATCGACCGCCAGGCCGCCGCCCGCGACCTGGAGCGCTACCAGCGCGGTTTCGACGGCGGCGCGGTGCCGCAGGTCAACCTGGCCAAGGCGCAGGACGACCTGAAGAAGGCCGAGATCACCCTGCAGCACGCGCGCAGCGATGCCGCGCTGCAGAGCCAGGGTGCGGACCTGGACGCGCGCAACAAGCGCCTGCTCGCCAACCGCCAGCAGGCGGTGGTGGACGAAGTGCAGCGGCAGGTCGACGCACTCACCCTGCGCGCGCCGTTCGATGGCCAGGTCGGCCAGGTGCAGGCCACCCAGCACACCCAGGTCGCGGCCAACGCGCCGATCCTGGGCGTGGTCGACCTGTCGCGCTTCGAGATCGAGATCAAGGTGCCCGAGAGCTTCGCCCGCGATCTGGCGATCGGCATGCCGGCCCAGCTCACCAGTGGCTCCGGCCAGCCGTTCCCGGGCGAGATCTCCGCGGTCTCGCCGGAAGTGGTCAACGGCGAGGTCGTGGCCCGCATCCGCTTCTCCGACAAGCAGCCCGAAGGCCTGCGCCAGAGCCAGCGCATGAGCGCGCGCATCCTGCTCGACACCCGCAAGAACGTGGTCAAGGTCGAGCGCGGCCCGTTCGTCGAGCAGTCCGGCGGCCGCTACGCCTGGGTGGTCAGCGGCAGCACCGCCAGCCGCCGCCCGGTGCAGTTCGGCGTCAGCAGCCTGGGCGAGGTCGAGATCGTCTCCGGCCTGCAGCCGGGCGAGAAGGTCGTCGTTTCCGGTACCGACCTGTTCGGCGACGCCGAACGCGTTTCCATCAACTGATTCCCCCGCCCCTTCACGCATTCCCTTCCCAGCGCAGGAACTTCCCATGCTCCAGATGCAATCCGTCTCCAAGGTCTTCCGCACCGAACAGGTCGAAACCCACGCGTTGCGCTCGCTCGATCTGCACGTGCGCGAAGGCGAGTTCGTCGCCGTCACCGGCCCGTCCGGCTCGGGCAAGACCACCTTCCTCAACATCGCCGGCCTGCTGGAGACCTTCACCAGCGGCAAGTACCTGCTCGACGGCCAGGACGTCAGCCACCTGGGCGACGACGCCCGCTCGCGCCTGCGCAACCAGAAGATCGGCTTCATCTTCCAGGGCTTCAACCTGATCCCCGACCTGAACCTGTTCGACAACGTCGACGTGCCGCTGCGCTACCGCGGCATGCCGTCGGCCGAGCGCCGCGAGCGCATCGAGAAGGCGCTGAGCAGCGTCGGCCTGGGCTCGCGCATGAAGCACTACCCGGCCGAACTGTCAGGCGGCCAGCAGCAGCGCGCCGCCATCGCCCGCGCCCTGGCCGGCAGCCCGCGCCTGCTGCTGGCCGACGAACCGACCGGCAACCTCGACACGCAGATGGCACGCGGCGTCATGGAGCTGCTGGAGGAGATCAACAGCCAGGGCACCACCATCGTCATGGTGACCCACGATCCGGAACTGGCCGCGCGCGCGCAGCGCAACGTGCACATCGTCGACGGCCAGGCCACCGACCTGCTGCGCGAACCGTCGCTGGGCCGCGCCGTGGCCGCGGTCGAAACGGCCATCCAGGACTGAGGCACGGACATGCTGTCGCTGCTCCCCTACTACCTCGGACAGGGCCTGCGCAGCCTTCGCCGCACGCCGGTGCTCACCGGGCTGATGGTGCTGTCCATCGCCATGGGCATCGGCGCGGCGATGACGACCCTGACCGTGCGGCACCTGCTTTCCGGTGATCCGCTGCCCGGGCGCAGCCAGCACATCTACTACCCGCAGATCGATGCGACGCCCAGCGAGGAACCGCGTCCCAACCCGCTGGACATGCTCGACTACACCACGGCCGTGGACCTGTGGCGCGCCGCCAGGGCCGACCGCCAGGCACTGGTGGTGGACAGTCCGGTCAAGCTGCAGGCACCGGACAGCGGCGAGCCGGCGAGCATGCTTTCCACCACCGCCGATTTCTTCCCGATGTTCCAGGTGCCGATGGCCTGGGGCAGCGGCTGGTCGGCCGAGGACGACGAACGCCGCGCGCGCGTGGCGGTGATCTCCTGGGACCTCAACCAGCACCTGTTCGGCGGCACCGACAGCACCGGGAAGATGCTGCGCATCCGCGGCAGCGACGTGCGCATCGTCGGCGTGCTCGCACCATGGCGGCCGTCGCCGCAGTTCTACACGGTGGCCGGCGGCCGCTTCGCCCAGGGCGACACCGCGTCGTACTACGCCAAGCCCGAGGACGTGATGGTGCCGTTCTTCACCGGCCTGCAGCTCAACGCCGGCAACTTCCGCCAGTTCACCTGCTGGGCGCTGCCCGAGCGCCCGGGCCACCTGGAGAACTCGCCCTGCGTGTGGCTGCAGCTGTGGGTGCAGCTGGACGACAGCACCAAGGTCGCCGGCTACCGCCAGTTCATGGACGGCTACGTGCGCCAGCAGCACGAGCTGGGCCGCATCCGCCAGACCGACAACGTGCGCCTGCCGAGCCTGATGCAGTGGCTGGACTACAACGGCGCGGTGCCGCGCGATGCGCGCCTGCAGTCGTGGCTGGCGCTGGCCTTCCTCGGCATCTGCCTGTTCAACACCGTCGGCCTGCTGCTGGCCAAGTTCCTGCGCCGCAGTGGCGAGATCGGCGTGCTGCGCGCGCTGGGCGCCACCCGCAGCATGGTGTTCATGCAGTGCCTGGTCGAAGCGGCGCTGATCGGCCTGGCCGGTGGCCTGGCCGGGCTGGGCCTGACCCTGCTGGGGCTGTGGAACGTGCGCCAGCAACCGCTGGAGTACGCCGACATGGTGCACCTGGACCTGCCGATGCTGGCCCTCACCTTCGCCCTGGCCGTGGCCGCCACGCTGCTTGCCGGCGTGCTGCCGGCGCTGCGCGCCAGCCGGATCGATCCCGCCCTGCAGGTCAAGTCGCTGTGAGCATGAGCATGGACATCAAACCCATCCTGGCGACCCTGACCCGGCACCGCGTCTCGGCGCTGCTGATCACGCTTGAGATCGCCCTGGCCTGCGCGGTGCTGTGCAACGCCCTGTTCATGGCGGTGTCGCGCATCGACCTGATCGGCCTGGACAGCGGCGTGGACGAAGCGTCGCTGGCCACGCTGTCGCTGAACGACTGCGAAGGCTGCAACCCCGCCGATATCAACGGCCGCTGGCTCGACCTGCTGCGCCGCCAACCGGGCGTGCAGGCCGCCGGCGTGGTCAACAGCCTGCCGTTCGCGCAGCGCGCCGGCGCCGCCGGCGTCACCCTGGACCCGGAAGGCAAGCGCTTCGGCGGCGTGCCGCACTTCTACACCTTCGACCCCGGCGCGATCCAGGCGCTGGGGCTGGTGCCGGTGCAGGGCCGTGCCTTCACCGCCGCCGACTACCAGCCGGTCGAGAACTTCCTGCCGGCCAACGCGCAGGTGTGGATCACCCGCGATTTCGCCGAGCACCTGTGGCCCGGCGAGAACCCGCTCGGCCGTGAGTTCTGGATGAGCACCTTCCATCTGACCGTGGCCGGCATCGTCGACCACTTCGCGGTGCCCAATCCCGGCCGCAGCGAAGGCGGCGTCGCGGCGGCGCAGTGGTCGGTGATCGTGCCGGTGGCCACCGATGCGCAGAGCGGCACCTACGTGGTGCGTGCCGATCCGCGCGACCTGCCCGGAATCGTGCAGACCGCGGTGGCCGCCGCGCCGACCCTGGTGCCCGAAGCCATCCTCAACCGCGAGTACAGCACCACCCTGGCCGAACTGCGCCACCGCTATTTCACCCAGGACCGCGCCATGACCCGGCTGCTGCTGGGCGTGTGCCTGGCGATGCTGCTGGTCACCGCGCTGGGCATCGTCGGCCTGGCCAGCTTCTGGGTGCAGCAGCGCACCCGGCAGATCGGCATCCGCCGCGCGCTCGGCGCCACCCGGCGCCAGGTGGTGGCCTATTTCCAGACCGAAAACCTGCTGCTGAGCGCCGCAGGCATCGTGCTGGGCATGCTGCTGGCCTATGCCGGCAACCAGGTGCTGATGCACTACTTCGAGACCGCGCGGCTGCCGCTGCTGTACCTGCCGCTCGGCGCCATCGCCCTGTTCGCGCTCGGCCAGGCAGCCGTCATCGGCCCGGCACTGCGCGCCGCCACCGTTCCGCCCATCGTCGCCACCCGCGGTCAGTGACCGCCCGCAAGGACCCGTCCATGTTCGCCTACTACTTCAAACTGGCGCTGCGCAGCTTCCGTCGCAACAAGGTGCTCACCGCGTTGATGGTACTGGCCATCGCGCTCGGCATCGGCGCGGCGATGACCACCCTGACCGTGTTCAAGGTGCTGTCCGGCGACCCCATCCCGCACAAGAGCGAGCGCCTGTTCTATGTGCAGCTCGATCCCTACACCAAGGAAGGCTACAAGCCGGGCGAAGAGCCGGAGCAGCAGCTGACCCGCTTCGATGCCGAGGAACTGCTGCGGCAGAAGAAGGCCCCGCGGCAGGCGATGATGACCGGCGGCGACGGCATCGTCGATCCGCGCGTGGATGCGCTCAAGCCGTTCAGCGTGAGCGCGCGTTACACCTCCGCCGATTTCTTCCCGATGTTCGACACGCCGTTCCTGTACGGGCAGGGCTGGAGCGGCGCCGAGGACAGCGGCCACGCCCGGGTGGCGGTGATCAGCCGCAACCTCAACGAGAAGCTGTTCAAGGGCGGGAACAGCGTCGGCCGCGAGGTGCTGTTCGAAGGCCATCCGCTGCGCATCGTCGGCGTGCTCGACACCTGGTCGCCGCAGCCGCTGTTCTACGACGTGTTCGTCGGCAAGTACGACCGCAAGGAAGAAGTGCTGCTGCCGTTCTCCACCTCGCGCGACCTGAAGCTGGACCGCAGCGGCAACATGAACTGCTTTGGCCGCGAGATCGTCAACGACGCCACCGCGCTGAACGTGCCCTGCGCCTGGATCCAGTACTGGGTGGAACTGGACTCGGCCGGCGATGCCGGCACGTTCAAGACCTACCTGGACAACTACTCCGACCAGCAGCGCGCCGCCGGCCGCTTCGAGCGCCCGGCCAATACCCGCCTGCGCAATGTGATGCAGTGGATGGACTACCGCGGCGTGGTGCCCGGCGACGTGCGCCTGCAGATGTGGCTGGCGTTCGGCTTCCTGCTGGTGTGCCTGGTCAACACCGTGGGCCTGCTGCTGGCCAAGTTCCTGCGCCGCAGCGGCGAGATCGGCGTGCGCCGGGCGCTCGGCGCCAGCCGCGGCGAAATCTTCAAGCAGTGCCTGGTCGAAGCCGGCACCGTCGGCCTGGCCGGCGGCCTGCTCGGCCTGCTGTTCGCGCTCGCCGGACTGTGGGCGGTGCGGCAGCGCCCGGCCGAGTACGCGTCGCTGGCGCACCTGGACGGCTCGATGCTGCTGCTGACCTTCGCCATGGCCATCTTCGCCAGCCTGCTGGCCGGCCTCCTGCCGGCATGGCGAGCGATGCAGGTGACCCCGGCGCTGCAGCTCAAGAGCCAGTAAGGCTGGAACGACTGGAGGGGTGGCGAGCAGGTCCGACCGGCTCTCCGCCCGCTTCCCACCCCTCGTTTTTTTCTTCCGCTTCCGGAGAACCCCATGGAAATCCGCCCCATCCTCTCCACGCTGGCGCGCCACAAGATGGCGGCTGCGCTGATCGTGCTGGAGATCGCGCTGAGCTGCGCCATCATCTGCAACGCACTGTTCATCGTCACCCAGCGCCTGGAGACGCTGAACCTGGCCAGCGGCATGGACGATGACCGCCTGGTCGAGATCGCCCTGAGCGGCATCGGCCAGCAGACCGACGCCGATGCCCGTACCGCCGAGGACCTGGCGTCGCTGCGCGCCATCGCCGGCGTCGAACGCGTGGCCATCACCAACCAGCTGCCGTTCCAGAACGGCAGCTGGAACACCTCGCTCTCGCTCAGTGCCGAGCAGGAAGTCCCCACTCTCAGTGCCACCCAGTACATGTTCAGCGAAGGCGCGCTGGCGTCCATGGGGCTGAAGCTGGTCGCCGGCCGCGACTTCAACGCCGACGAATACAAGAGCAACGATGAGCTGAGCAAGATCGAGGATGTCAGCAACCTGTCCTCGGCCATCATCCTGAGCAAGGCTGCCGCCGACAAGATGTTCCCGGAAGGCGACGCGATCGGGAAAACCGTGTACATGGCCAACATCCCGCTGACCATCGTCGGCGTGGTCGGCACCCTGCTGCGGCCGAACATGATGGGCGGCAACCGCACGTTCTCGGTGATCTTCCCGATCCGCATGAACTTCTCCAACGGCGGCCGCTACCTGATCCGGGTCAGCGACCCGGCACGCCGCGCCGAAGTGCTCGAACAGGCACTGGCCGCGCTGGACAAGAACGATCCCAACCGCCTGGTCTGGCGCAAGCAGACCTACGAAGAGGGCCGCGCCAGCTACTTCGCCAACGACCGCGACATGATCGGCCTGCTGCTGATCGTCAGCGCCCTGCTGCTGCTGGTGACCGCACTGGGCATCGTCGGCCTGGCCAGCTTCTGGGTACAGCAGCGCACCAAGCAGATCGGCATCCGCCGCGCGCTCGGCGCGACCAAGGGCCAGATCCTGCGCTACTTCCAGACCGAGAACTTCCTGCTGGCCACGATCGGCATCATCGTCGGCATGCTGCTGGCCTACCTGCTGAACCAGTGGCTGATGGGGCGCTACGAACTGCCGCGCCTGCCGCTGCTGTACCTGCCGGTCGGCGCCGCCGCGCTGTGGCTGCTAGGCCAGCTGGCGGTGTTCGGCCCGGCACGCCGCGCCGCGGCGATCCCGCCGGCCGTCGCCACCCGCAGCACCTGATCACGGACGTCCCTGCCCGCATGGGCAGGGGACGGACGCCCCGCCCCGGCACATCCAGCCCCCTGGCAATACCGCGATACAGGAGCCTACATGCTCGGTTACTACCTGCAGCTCGCGCTGCGGAGCTTTGGCCGCAACAAGGTGCTGACCACCCTGATGGTGGTGACGATCGGCATCGGCATCGGCGCGGCGATGACCACGCTCACGCTGTACAAGGTGCTGTCCGGCGACCCGATACCGGAAAAGAGCACGCGCCTGTTCTACCCGCGGCTGGAGCCGCGCACGCTCGGCCGCGACGTCAGCCTGGACCCGGAGCCGATGGACCAGCTGACCCGCTTCGACGCCGAGGAACTGCTGCGGCAGAAGCGCGGCGTGCGCCAGGCCATGATGAGCGCCGGCTCGGTGACCATCCTGCCCGAAGGCACCGCGGCGCAGCCCTTCCGCGCCTCATCGCGCTACACCTCGGCCGATTTCTTCACCATGTTCAACGCGCCGCTGCACGCCGGCCGCGGGTGGAGCGCGGACGATGACGGTGCCCGCGCGCGGGTCGCGGTGATCGGCTCCAAACTGGCCGGGAAGCTGTTCGGCGACGCCGATCCGGTCGGACGCGAGATCCACCTGTCGCAGGGCGTGCTGCGCGTCATCGGGGTGATGGACGAGTGGACGCTCAACCCGCGCTTCTACGACCTGAGCAACCGCCGCTTCGGTGGCGGCGAGCAGCTGTTCCTGCCGTTCTCCACCTCGCGCGACATGCGCCTGCCGACCCAGGGCAGCATGAACTGCTGGGGCAACAGCAACACGGACGCGGAGGGTGCGCGCGGACTCAACGCACCGTGTGCCTGGATACAGTACTGGGTGGAACTGGAATCGCCCGGGCAGGCCGCCGACTACCGCAAGTACCTGGCCGACTATTCGGACCAGCAGCGCGCCGCCGGCCGTTTCGAGCGCCCGGCCAACGTGCGCCTGGACGACGTCATGGGCTGGCTCGACTACAACCGCGTGGTACCCAACGACGTACGCATGCAGATGTGGCTGGCGTTCGGCTTCCTGCTGGTGTGCCTGCTCAACACCGTCGGCCTGCTGCTGGCCAAGTTCCTGCGCCGCAGCGGCGAGATCGGCGTGCGCCGGGCACTCGGCGCCGCGCGTGGCGACATCTTCCGCCAATGCCTGGCCGAGGCCGGCGCCATCGGCCTGGCCGGCGGACTGCTCGGCCTGGGCTTCGCCGCGCTGGGTCTGTGGCTGATCCGCCAGCAGCCGGACGATTACGCGCGGCTGGCGCAGATGGACACCGCCACGTTGCTGCTGACCGTCGCCCTGGCGCTGGGCGCCAGCCTGCTTGCCGGCCTGTTGCCGGCGTGGCGCGCGATGCAGGTGCCGCCGGCGCTGCAGCTCAAGAGCCAATAGGGAGAGCAAGACCCATGGAAATCCGTCCCATCCTCTCGATCCTGATGCGGCACAAGACCGCCGCGGCGCTGATCGTGCTGGAGATCGCACTGAGCTGCGCGATCATCTGCAACGCGATCTTCGTGATCGGCCACCGCACCGGGGAGATGCGCCGCGACAGCGGCATCGTCGAGGACGAGCTGGTCTACCTCAGCGTCAGCAGCCTGCAACCGGACCGCAACCGCGATGCGATGCGGCGCGAGGACACCGCCACCCTGTCCGCCGTGCCCGGGGTCCGCTCGGTCACCAGCGTCAACCAGCTGCCCTACGGCGACAATGTCTGGGCATCGGGCATCAACCTGCGCCCGGGCCAGGCCGACGCCATCCTCACCGCCTCCAACTACATGGACGATGGCGGCCTGCTGCCCACCCTGGGCCTGCGCGTGGTCGAGGGCCGCGGCTTCAACCCGGACGAGTACCAGGGCCAGGACGCCCTGGACGTACCGGGCCAGACGCCGCAGGTGCCCGCCGTGCTGCTGAGCCGCGCGCTGGCGGCGCGGCTGTTCCCGGGGCGGAGCGCGGTCGGCCAGGACATCTACGTATGGGGCGATGCGCCCAGCCGCGTGGTCGGCGTGGTCGACCGGCTGATCGCGCCCGGGCGCGGGCGCATGTTCGAGGACAGCTTCCACACCATGATCTTCCCGTTGTGGGTGTCCAACGGCGGTTATGTGCTGCGCACCGATCCGGCGCGCCGCGACGAGGTGCTGAAGGCCGCGGTGGCCGCGCTCAACCGCGCCGATCCGAACCGGATCATCGACACCCGGACAACGGTCAGCGAGATGCGCCGTGATTTCTACAGCCGCGACCGCGCGGTGATCTGGCTGCTGGTGAGCGTGTGCGTCGCGCTGCTGGCGGTCACCGCCTTCGGCATCGTCGGCCTGGCAAGCTTCTGGGTACAGCAGCGCACCCGCCAGATCGGCATCCGCCGCGCGCTGGGCGCCACCCGCACCCAGATCCTGCGCTACTTCCAGGCCGAGAACTTCGTGCTCACCAGCACCGGCATCCTGCTGGGCGTGCTGCTGGCCTACACCTTGAACCTCACCCTGATGCGCCAGTACGAGCTGCCGCGCCTGCCGCTGGCCTACATCCCGGCCAGCGCGCTGGTGCTGTGGCTGCTGGGCCAGGTCGCCGTGTTCGGCCCGGCGCGCCGCGCCGCGGCAATCCCGCCCGCCGTCGCCACCCGCAGCGCCTGACCGGCGCAGGAGAACCACCATGAAACCCCTGCTGTACCTGTTGCCCCTGCTGCTGGCGGCGCCCGCCGCCCCGGCGCTGGCGGACGACGACCTGGCCACCACCATCGCCGCGCTGGACCACGCCGTGTTCGACAGCTTCAACCGTTGCCAGGATCCGGCGCAGCTGGAGCGGCACGCCGGTTACTTCGACCCGGCGGTCGAGTTCTACCACGACACCGGCGGCGTCACCTGGACCCGCGAGGCCATGCTCGACAACACCCGCAGGCACGCCTGCGGCCGCTACACCCGCGAACTGATCGACGGCAGCCTGCAGGTGTTCCCGATCAAGGACTTCGGCGCCATCGCCCAGGGCAGCCACCGCTTCTGCGACACCGCCAGCGGCACGTGCGAGGGGCTGGCCGACTTCGTCATGCTCTGGCACCTGCACGATGGCCGATGGTCGATCACCCGCGTGCTGAGCTATGGCCACCGCGCGGCCCACCCACCTGCCGCGCAACCATGAACTACACGCTGGAGACCGGCATGCGCGGCTGCCTGCGGCATCCGCGGACGATGCTGCTGGCGATCCTGACCCTGGCGCTGGGACTGGCGTCGGTGATGACCATGCTGACCCTGTTGTCGGTGCTGTCGGCCGATCCGCTGCCCGGCATCAGTCACAAGCTGCACATCGCCTGGGCCGATTCGCGACCGGCGCCCCGCAGCGGCGAGGACGACAGCACCGACGGCACTGGCGCAAGCGTGCCGCCGTTATGGAAACTGGACGACGTGCAGGCCATGCGCAGCCAGCGGGCAGATATCCGCCAGGCGGGGCTGCTGACCGCTCCGCTGTCGGTGGCCAATGCCGACGGCAGCAACACCCGCACGGCATCGGCAGTACTGGCAGTGGGACCGATGCTGCAGATGTTCGGGGTGCCCCTGCGTCACGGCCGTACCTGGACCCCGGCCGAGGAACAGGCGCGCGCGCCGGTGGTGGTGATCAGCCGCGCGTTGAGCCTGCGGCTGCTCGGCCGCGAGGACGGCACCGGCGCCGCCATTCGACTTGGCCGCCATACGTTCCGGGTGATCGGAATCAGCGAGCGCTGGGCGCCACGCCCGCGGCCGCACTTCCTGCCCGGCAACGATCCCGGCTGGAAGGGGGACGGCGACGAGATCTTCGTGCCCGCGATGGCCGCGGTTGAAGCGGGGGCGGAGATAACCAGCACCCGGCAATGCGATGGCGGTGGCTTCGACGGCTTCCGCTTCGACGAGATCAACGTCGGCAACTGCCGTTGGCTGGTGCTGTGGGCCGAGCTGCAGGACGACGCACAACGCGAGGCATACGCCCACAGCCTGCAGGCATTCGCGGCGCAGCGTCGTGCCAGCGGTGCCTTTGAACGCGCTGCGTACACGAATCTGCGGCCAATGGCCGAATGGCTGCGCTTCAATCGTGTGGTACCCGATAGCGTGCGCCTGAACCTGTGGCTTGCTGCCGGCCTGCTGATGCTGTGCCTGGTCAACGTCGCCGGGCTGCTGGCTGCGCGCTTCCTGCGGCGTGCCGGCGAGCACGGCGTGCGCCGCGTACTCGGTGCGCCACGCCGCTCGATCATCGCCGCCTGCCTGGTGGAAGCCGGCCTGGCCGGGCTGCTGGGTGGCGTATGCGCCCTGCCGCTGACACTGGCGGGCCTGTGGCTGATGCGCCAACAAGGAGAGGCGTACGCGCCACTGGCGCGCTTCAGTCCCGCACTGTTCATCGTCCTGCTGGCCCTGGCACTGCTCACCGGCCTGTTGGTGGGATTGCTGCCTGCGGTGCGCGCGGCCCGGCAGGAGCCGGCGCTGCAGGTCAAGACGCTCTAAGGAGGACCGGCATGTTCCCTCTGTTGTCCGCGCTGCGTCGCAACCCGCTGATGCCACGCCTGATCGTGCTGCAGGTCATGGTGGCCTGCGCGATTCTCTGCAACACGCTGTTCCTGCTCGGCCAGCAAGCGGCCCCGCTACTGGTCGACGATGGACTGGCCGGAGACGAACTGGTGATCGTCGACCAGGTGGTCAGCCGCGGCGCCCCCTGGACACCTGCGCAGGTCCGCGCCGGCCGCGATGCACTGGCATCCATTCCCGGCGTACACGCCGCCAGCGCCGCGTCGGGCATACCAATGCGCCAGACCCTGACCCTGACGTTCGACCTCAAGTCTGCCGGCGGCCCGACACTGACGACCACCGGCTACATCGGTGAGCGCCTGCTGGATACCTTCGGCCTGCGCCTGACCCGGGGCCGCGACTTCCTGGACACCGAGTACCGCGACATCAACATGTCCAACGACATGCGCACCCCGATCATCATCACCGAAGCGCTCGCACGGGAACTTCTGGGGGACGGCGACCCCGTCGGTGCGACGCTGAGCTCGGGCGACGGCAGCGGCAGCTACACCGTGGTCGGCGTCGTCGCCCACCTCATGCGCTACCAGTTGTCGGAGCTTGACGACGGCAAAGCCGAATACTCGGTGATCATTCCCGGCATCCTTGCCGGCATGCCCATCGCCAGCTATGTGCTGCGTACCGCTCCGGAGAACCGCGAAGCGGTGCGTGCACAGGTGGCGCAGGTGCTTGAACAGAGCTTTGCCGGGCAACTGGTGCCGGGCATCGAGCCGGTCGTGGCCGACTACGAACGCCTGCGGGACGACGGGCTGCGTACCCGCCGCGCCGCGGTCTGGCTGCTGTCCACGGTCAATGCGGTGGTCGCCACGATCACGCTGATCGGCATCGCCAGCCTGAGTGGCTACTGGATCCAGCAACGGACGCGCCAGATAGGCATACGCCGCGCGCTGGGAGCCACCCGCGGGCAGATCCTGCGTCATTTCCTGGCTGAGAACCTGGTACTGGTCGGTGTGGGGTTGGCGCTGGGGCTACTCCTGGCACTGGGCATCAACCACTGGCTGATGCAGCATTACGAGTTGGCACGGCTGCCGTTACCCTACCTGCCGGCGGCGGCGGTGTTGCTGCTGGCGCTGGGGCAGCTGGCGGTCGCCGGTCCGGCGCACCGCGCCGCGGGGCTGCCACCTGCAAGCGCGGCCCGCAGTGTGTAAGGCCGGCGCTTCCCCAACCCTTTCTTTCCTGCAAGGCCCCGAATGCCGCAGATACTGATCATCGACGACAACGCCGCCGTGGCCACCGCGCTGGACGTGCTGTTCTCGCTGCACGACATCGAGACGCGCCACGCGTGCTCGCCCGAGCAGGGGTTGGCGATGCTCGCCGAACAGGAGTTCGACCTGGTCATCCAGGACATGAACTTCACCGCCGACACCACCTCCGGCGAGGAGGGGCAGGTGCTGTTCCGGCAGATCCGCGACAGCTGGCCGGACCTGCCGGTGATCCTGCTTACCGCCTGGACCCACCTGGACAGCGCGGTGGAACTGGTCAAGGCCGGTGCCGCCGACTACCTGGCCAAGCCCTGGGACGACGGGCGCCTGCTGACCACGGTCAACAACCTGCTGGAACTGGCCGAGACCCGCCGCGAACTGAGCCGCCGCCGCCAGCGCGAGCTGAAGCAGCGCCAGAGCCTGCACGAACGCTACGACCTGGCCGGGGTGGTGTTCGCCGACCCGGCCAGCGAGCGCGTGATCAGCCTGGCCTGCCAGGTCGCGCGCTCGGACCTGCCGGTGCTGATCACCGGCCCCAACGGCGCCGGCAAGGAGAAGATCGCCGAGATCATCCAGGCCAACTCCGGCAAGCGCGGCGGCGCGTTCGTCGCGCTCAACTGCGGCGCGATCCCGGCCGAGCTGATCGAGGCCGAGCTGTTCGGCGCCGAGGCCGGCGCCTACACCGGCGCCAACAAGGCGCGCGAGGGCAAGTTCGAGGCCGCCGACGGCGGCACCCTGTTCCTGGACGAGATCGGCAACCTGTCGCTGGCCGGGCAGATGAAGCTGCTGCGCGTGCTCGAGACCGGCCGCTTCGAGCGCCTGGGTTCCAACCGCGAGCGCCAGGTGAAGGTGCGCGTGGTCAGCGCCACCAACGCCGACCTGCCGGCGATGATCCGCGACGGCAGCTTCCGCGAGGACCTCTATTACCGCCTCAATACGGTGGAACTGGCGTTGCCGGCACTGGCCGAGCGCCGCGAGGACATCCTGCCGCTGGCCCGCCACTTCCTCGGCGACGAGGGCAAGCCGCTGTCGCCGCAGGCCGCGCAGGCGCTGCAGCGGCACACCTGGCCCGGCAACGTGCGCGAGCTGCGCAACGTGATCCAGCGCGCCTGCCTGCTCGCGCAGGGGCCGCGGATCGAAGTGGCCGACCTCAACCTGCCGCGCGCGCCGCAGCGGCCCATCGCGCAGGCCGACGAGCCGGACCGCGCGCGCATCATCGGCGCCCTGGAACGTGCCGGCGGGGTCATCGCCCAGGCCGCGGCGGACCTGGGCCTGAGCCGCCAGGCGCTGTACCGGCGCATGGACCGCCATGGCATTCCGCGCGAATGACACGCCCATGCTGAAAACCCGCTCCTTCACCTTCCGCCTGTTCCTGCGCCTGTTGCCGGTGCTGGCGCTGGCCGCGGCGCTGCCGTGGCTGCTGGCCTACTGGATGGACCGCGGCTGGGTGGTCACCGTGGTTTCCACGGTGCTGCTGCTGTCGCTGATGTGGTGGACGCTGCGCCGCGCCACCGCGCCGATCCGTTCGCTGCTGCGCTCGCTGGCAGGCATCACCAGCAGCTACCGGGACGGCGAGTACAACTTCGGCGTGCACTGGCGCGGCGACGACGAGCTGGCGCAGCTGGTGAAGGCGCATGCCGAACTCGGCGACGTACTGCGCGAACAGCGCCAGTCGCTGGTGCAGCGCGAACTGCTGCTCGACACCATGGTGCAGAACACGCCGGTGGCGATGCTGCTGCTGGCCGACGGCGGCGATGGCGTCCAGCGCGTGGCGTTCTCCAACATCTCCGCGCGCAAGCTGCTGCACGGCGGCTGGAAGCTGGAAGGCAAGCGCATGCACGAGCTGCTGGAGAACATGCCGGTGGAACTGCGCAATGCCATCGCCCGCGGCGGCGACAGCCTGTTCGCGGTGCGCGAGGCCGACGGCGACGAGGACGACGAGCAGATCTACCACCTGTCGCGCCGCAGCTTCCACCTCAACGGCCGTCCGCACGACCTGCTGCTGCTGCGCCTGCTCACCGCCGAGCTGCGGCGGCAGGAAGTACAGACCTGGAAGAAGGTCATCCGGGTCATCAGCCACGAGCTCAACAACTCGCTGGCGCCGATCGCCTCGCTCGCGCATTCCGGCGCCGAACTGGTGCGGCGCGGGCGCATCGACCGGCTGGAGGACATCTTCGGCACGGTCGAGGAGCGCGCACGCCACCTGGAGGGCTTCATCCGTGGCTACGCACGCTTCGCCAAGCTGCCGCAGCCGCAGCTGCAGACCATCGCGTGGGCGCCGTTCCTGCGCGGGCTGCAGCAGCAGATCCCGTTCCGCATGGTGCCGCCGCCCGATGACCTGTGCAGCCGCATCGATCCGGCGCAGTTCTCGCAGGCGCTGCTCAACCTGCTCAAGAACGCGCACGAGGCCAGCAGCGACAACGGCGTGACCGACGACACGGTCGAGGTCAGGATGGCGCGGTTGCCGCATTGGCTGCGCATCGAGGTGCTGGACCGCGGCACCGGCATGAACGAAGCGGTGCTGCAGAACGCGTTGATGCCGTTCTATTCGACCAAGCGCAACGGCACCGGCCTGGGCCTGGCGCTGACCCGCGAGATCATCGAGGCGCATGACGGCCGCATCTCGCTGCAGAACCGCAACGACGGCGGCCTGTGCGTGACCCTCCTGCTGCCCACCAGCGGCTGAGCCGCGCGCGGCGCCACGCCGGGGCGCGCGGTTCGGTGCCCGCCACCGCCGTCATCGGCGCCCTGCCCGCTTCCCGCTTCCCGCCTGCCGGTACGCCGGGCGACCGCGGCGGCACCGGGCCACGCAACGCTTGCCGGGGGACGGGCCGCGGTGCGCCGACCGCCCTGCCACGGTGGCGGCGATCAGACCTTCTTCTGCGGACGCTTCCAGCCTTCGATGGTCTGCTGGCGGCTGCGCGCCACCGTCAACCGGTCCGCCGGCGCGTCACGGGTGACCACCGAACCGGCGGCGATGGTGGCGCCGTCGCCCAGCGACACCGGTGCGACCAGCGCGCTGTTGGAACCGACGAACACGCGGTCGCCGATGCGGGTCTGGAACTTGTTCACGCCATCGTAGTTGCAGGTGATGGTGCCCGCGCCGATGTTGCTGCCGCTGCCGATCACCGCGTCGCCCAGGTAGGTCAGGTGATTGGCCTTGCTGCCCTTGCCCAGCGTCGCGTTCTTGGTCTCCACGAAGTTGCCCACGTGCACGCCGTCGGCCAGCACCGTGCCGGGGCGCAGCCGCGCGAACGGGCCGATCTGCGCGGCGCCCTCGCTGACCACGCCCTCCAGGTCGCAGTGCGGGCGCACCTGGGTGCCGGCGCCGAGGCGGACGTCCTTCAGCCGCACGAAGGCGCCGATGGTGACGCCATCGCCCAGCTCGACCTCACCCTCCAGCACCACGTTGGCATCGATCTGCACGTCGCGCCCGGCCTTGACCGTGCCGCGCTGGTCCAGGCGTGCCGGGTCCAGGAGGCGCACGCCCTGCTCGCACAGCGCACGCGCCGCGCGCAGCTGCCAGGCGCGTTCGAGCTGGGCCAGCTGCCAGGGATCGTTGGCGCCTTCGGCTTCCTGCGGGTCGGCCACGTGCACCAGCAGCGCCGGCGTGTACTCGGCCGCAGCCGCGGCGAACACATCGGTCAGGTAGTACTCGCCCTGCGCGTTGGCGTTGGACAGGCCGGACAGCCAGCGCCGCAGCGCGGTGGATTCGGCGGTGATGATGCCGGTGTTCACCGTGCGGATGCGCTTGTGTTCGTCGTCGGCATCCTTCTGCTCGACGATGGCCGCGACCTTGCCTTCGGCATCGCGCACGATGCGGCCGTAGCCACTGGGGTCGTCGAGTTCGGCCACCAGCACCGCGAGCCGGGGCGCGTCGTGCAGCAGCGCGCGCAGGGTATCGGCACGGATCAGCGGCACGTCGCCGTACAGCACCAGCACCTGCGCGGTGTCCGGCACGGCCGGCATCGCCTGCAGCACGGCATGGCCGGTGCCCAGCTGCTGCACCTGCTCGGCCCAGGCCAGGTCGTCCTGGCCGGCGAAGGCGGCACGCACGGCTTCGCCGCCGTGGCCATGCACCACGTGGATGCCGGCAGGCTGCAGCTGTCGCGCGGTCTCGATCACGTGCGCCAGCATCGGCCGCCCCGCGACCGGCTGCAGCACCTTGGGCAGGGCCGACTTCATGCGCTTGCCGGCGCCGGCGGCGAGGATGATGACGTGCAGCGGTTGGCTCATCGGCGGATTTCCGGTAATCGATGCAGGGATTCTAAGAATGCGCCGGCAGGCCGTCGAGCGCGATGGCGCGGCATGTCCCGGATGTGCGTGGCAGGCAGGCGGCGCGCCCGGCGCCGGACCTGCGCCGCCACTGCACGATCACGGCGGGAGACCCGCTGCATGGATGCCGTTGCAATCGCGATGGGCAGCCACGGTCGCCGTCGCTGCCGGCGTTTGGCACGTGCCCCACTACTCCGCCTCGGACATGCGGCCGTCGCCAGCGGGTAGCATGGGCGTCTTTCCGTGTCCGCGTTCACCCTGATGACCCTGTTGCGACAAGGCGGCCGCTATATCGCCGCCGGCCTGATGCAGCTGCTGCTGGACTGGCTGGTGTTCGTGGCGGCCACCGCCGCCGGCCTGCCGCCCGTGCCGGGCAACCTGCTCGGGCGCGGCAGCGGCGCATTGCTGGGGTTCTGGCTCAATGGCCGCTACACGTTCCCGCGCGACGACGGACGCCGCCACGGGTGGCGCCACTTCGCCCGGTTCCTCGCGCTGTGGCTGCTGATGACCGCCGCCAGCAGCGGGCTGCTGGCATGGACCACGGATACGCTGGGGCTGCAGATGGCGTGGCTGGCCAAGCCGCTGGTGGAAGGCGGGCTGGCGGTGCTGAACTTCTTCCTGCTGCGCCACGTGGTCTACCGCTGAGCCGGCCCACGCAGGCAAGGCGGGCGCTTCGACGGCATGCCGGTCGCGCGTGCCCGCGGCTGCCGGTGCAGGGGGCGCGCAAATGAAAAACGCCGGGCAAGCCCGGCGTTCCTCGTTACCTTGACCGCAGCGCGCTCAGTGCTTGAGGTTGCGGCGCAGGCGTTCCAGCGCCTGCAGCTGGGCGGTGACTTCGGCCAGGCGCTGCTGCGCCTCGGCCAGCTCCATGGCTTCGCCACGGTTGGCCAGCACGCGCTCGGCTTCTTCCTTGGCCTTGCGTACCGCGGCCTCGTCGATGTCGGTGGCGCGGATGGCGGTGTCGGCCAGCACGGTCACGACCTGCGGCTGCACTTCCAGGATGCCGCCGGAGATGGCGAAGTCCAGGTGCTCGCCGGCGGCGGTGGTGACCACGACCTTGCCCGGCTTCAGGCGGGTGATCAGCGGCGCATGCTTGGGCGCGATGCCCAGCTCGCCCAGTTCACCGGTGGCCACGACCAGGGTGGCTTCGCCGCTGAAGATCTGCTGCTCGGCACTGACGATGTCGCAACGGATGGTGCTCATGGAACTCTCTTCGCCTGGTTGGGTGGGCCTGCGCCCACCGCAGGATGCCGCAGAGGCGGAGCGGACTCCGCCTCACGCCGGAATTAGGCCTTTTCGGCCATCTTCTTGGCCTTCTCGACCGCTTCTTCGATGCCGCCGACCATGTAGAACGCCTGCTCCGGCAGGTGGTCGTACTCGCCGTCGACGATGCCCTTGAAGCCGCGGATGGTTTCCTTCAGCGGCACGTACTTGCCCGGCGAGCCGGTGAACACTTCGGCCACGTGGAACGGCTGGCTGAAGAAGCGCTCGATCTTGCGCGCGCGCGACACGGCCTGCTTGTCTTCCTCGGACAGTTCGTCCATGCCCAGGATGGCGATGATGTCCTTCAGCTCCTTGTACTTCTGCAGGGTCTGCTGGACGCGCTGGGCGGTGTCGTAGTGCTCGTTGCCGATGACCTGCGGGTCCATCTGGCGCGAGGTCGAGTCCAGCGGGTCGACCGCCGGGTAGATGCCCAGCGAGGCGATCGAACGCGACAGGGTCACGGTCGAGTCCAGGTGGGCGAAGGTGGTGGCCGGCGACGGGTCGGTCAGGTCGTCCGCGGGCACGTACACGGCCTGGATCGAGGTGATCGAACCGGTCTTGGTCGAGGTGATGCGCTCCTGCAGGACGCCCATTTCCTCGGCCAGGGTCGGCTGGTAGCCCACCGCCGACGGCATGCGGCCCAGCAGCGCCGACACTTCGGTACCGGCCAGCGTGTAGCGGTAGATGTTGTCGACGAACAGCAGCACGTCCTTGCCCTTGCCGTTGGCGTCCTTCTCGTCGCGGAAGTACTCGGCCATGGTCAGGCCGGTCAGGGCGACGCGCAGACGGTTGCCCGGCGGCTCGTTCATCTGGCCGTACACCATCGCCACCTTGTCCAGGACGTTGGAGTCCTTCATCTCGTGGTAGAAGTCGTTGCCCTCGCGGGTACGCTCGCCCACGCCGGCGAACACGGACAGACCCGAGTGCGCCTTGGCGATGTTGTTGATCAGTTCCATCATGTTGACGGTCTTGCCGACGCCGGCGCCGCCGAACAGGCCGACCTTGCCGCCCTTGGCGAACGGGCACATCAGGTCGATGACCTTGATGCCGGTTTCCAGCAACTCGGTCGAGGAGGACTGGTCTTCGTACGACGGCGCGGCGCGGTGGATTTCCCACGAATCGGACGCGGCGACCGGGCCGGCCTCGTCGATCGGGCGGCCCAGCACGTCCATGATGCGGCCCAGGGTGCCGGCACCGACCGGCACCGAGATGGCGCGGCCGGTGTTGTTGGCGATCAGGCCGCGCTTCAGGCCGTCGGTGGAACCCAGCGCGATGGCGCGGACGATGCCGTCGCCCAGCTGCTGCTGGACTTCCAAGGTGATGTCGGTGTTGTCGACCTTCAGCGCGTCGTACACCTTCGGCACGTCGCTGCGCGGGAATTCGACGTCGACGACGGCGCCGATGATCTGAACGATCTTGCCCTGACTCATTGCTGCATCCTCTAATTAAATGCTTTGACTGTGCGCGTCAGACTGCTGCCGCGCCGCCGACGATTTCGGAGATTTCCTGGGTGATCGCTGCCTGGCGGGCCTTGTTGTAGACCAGCTGCAGGGTTCCGATCAGCTTGTTCGCGTTGTCGCTTGCCGCCTTCATCGCCACCATGCGTGCCGCGTGCTCGGAAGCAACGTTCTCCAGCACGGCCTGGTACACCAGCGACTCGATGTAGCGCGTGATCACGTGCTCAAGCACGGTCGCGGCATCGGGTTCGTACAGGTAGTCCCAGTCGTGCGAGGCGACCTGCGTCTCGCTGGCCGGCAACGGCAGCAGCTGGTCGAAGGACGCCTTCTGCGTCATCGTGTTGATGAAGCGGTTGTAGACCAGGTACACGCGGTCGACCTTGCCTTCGGTGAAGGCGTCGAGCATCACCTTGATCACGCCGATCAGCGTCTCCAGCTTCGGCTGGTCGCCGATGTGGGTGACGCTGCCGACCATGTTCACGTTGACCCGGCGGAAGAACACGCTGGCCTTCTGGCCGACGGTCACCATGTCGATCTCGGCGCCCTTTTCCTGCCAGCCGCGCATTTCGGCCACGGCCTTGCGGAACAGGTTGTTGTTCAGGCCGCCGGCCAGGCCGCGATCGGAGGAGATCACGATGTAGCCCACGCGCTTGACGTCTTCGCGCTCGACCAGGAACGGATGCTGGAAGTCGGTGCTGGCCTGGGCCAGGTGGCCGATCACCTGCTTCATCGCCTGCGCGTACGGACGCGAGGTCTTCATCCGATCCTGCGCCTTGCGGATCTTGGAGGCGGAGACCATCTCGAGCGCGCGCGTCACCTTGCGGGTGTTCTGCACGCTCTTGATCTTGGTTTTGATTTCGCGTCCGCTTGCCATCTCTTATTCCCATGAAGCGGGGGCCTTCCCCCGCTGTGTCACAGTGAAGCGGGGCCAGGGCCCCGCTCTACGTGCGGCTTACCAGCTGCCGGTGGTCTTGAACTCGGAGATGCCCTTCTTGAAGGCGGCTTCGATCTCGTCGTTCCAGGCGCCGCTGGCGTTGATCTTGGCGGTCAGCTCGCCGGCGGTGTTGGCGAAGTGGGCGTGCAGGCCCTCTTCGAACGCCAGCAGCTTGTTGACCGGCACGTCGTCCAGGTAACCCTCGTTGACGGCGTAGATCGACAGCGCCTGGTTGGCGATGGACATCGGCGCGTACTGCTTCTGCTTCATCAGCTCGGTGACGCGCTGGCCGCGCTCGAGCTGCTTGCGGGTGGCTTCGTCCAGGTCCGAGGCGAACTGCGCGAACGCCGCCAGCTCGCGGTACTGCGCCAGCGAGATGCGGATGCCGCCGGACAGCTTCTTGATGATCTTGGTCTGGGCCGAGCCGCCGACGCGCGACACCGAGATACCGGCGTTCACGGCCGGGCGGATGCCGGCGTTGAACAGGTCGGTTTCCAGGAAGATCTGGCCGTCGGTGATCGAGATCACGTTGGTCGGGACGAACGCGGACACGTCGCCGGCCTGGGTCTCGATGATCGGCAGCGCGGTCAGCGAACCGGTCTTGCCGGTGACCTTGCCTTCGGTGAACTTCTCGACGTACTCCTCGGACACGCGGGCAGCGCGTTCGAGCAGGCGCGAGTGCAGGTAGAACACGTCGCCCGGGTAGGCTTCGCGGCCCGGCGGACGCTTCAGCAGCAGCGAGATCTGGCGGTAGGCCACGGCCTGCTTGGACAGGTCGTCGTACACGATCAGGGCGTCTTCGCCGCGATCCATGAAGTACTCGCCCATGGTGCAGCCGGAGTAGGCGCTGATGTACTGCATCGCGGCCGACTCGGAAGCCGTGGCGGCCACGACCACGGTGTGGGCCAGCGCGCCGTTCTCTTCCAGCTTGCGCACGATGTTGGCCACGGTCGAGGCCTTCTGGCCGATCGCGACGTACACGCACTTGATGCCGGTGCCCTTCTGGTTGATCACCGCGTCGATCGCCATGGCGGTCTTGCCGGTCTGGCGGTCACCGATGATCAGCTCGCGCTGGCCGCGGCCGATCGGGATCATCGAGTCGACCGACTTGTAACCGGTCTGCACCGGCTGGTCGACCGACTTGCGCCAGATCACGCCCGGGGCAACGCGCTCCACCGGTGCGGTCAGCGAGGTGCCCAGCGGGCCCTTGCCGTCGATCGGCTCGCCCAGCGCGTTGACCACGCGGCCGAGCATTTCCGGACCCACCGGCACTTCCAGGATGCGGCCGGTGGTCTTGGCCACGTCGCCTTCGCGCAGGTGCTCGTAGTCGCCCAGCACCACGGCGCCGACCGAGTCGCGCTCCAGATTCAGCGCCAGCGCGTAGGTGTTGTTCGGCAGCTCGATCATTTCGCCCTGCATCACGTCGGCCAGGCCGTAGATGCGCACGATGCCGTCGGACACCGAGGTCACGGTGCCTTCGTTGCGCGATTCCGCGGACAGCGCGACCTTCTCGATGCGGTTCTTGATCAGTTCGCTGATTTCGGAGGGGTTGAGCGTGGTAGCCATCGTCAAGTCCTAGTGCCGGCGATCAAGCCGGACGATAAGTGAATTCAGTTTGCGAGCGCGGTCTGCAGGCGCGACAGCTTGCCCTTGAGCGAACCATCGATGACCACGTCGCCGGCATCGATCACGGCGCCGCCGATCAGCGAAGCGTCCACCGCGGTCGAGACCTCGACGTCGCGGCCGAAACGCCTGCGCAGCGCGAGCTTGATCTTTTCCAGTTCGTCGGCCGAAAGCGCGGCCGCCGAGGTGACGGTGGCCTTGACCACGTTCTCGGCTTCGGCGCGCAGCTGGTCGAACAGGCCGGCGATTTCCGGCAGCTGCTGCAGGCGGTGCGACTCGGCCAGCAGGGTCAGGAAGCGGCCGTAGGTTTCACCCGCCGCTTCCGGGGCCAACAGGGCCACGGCGTCGCCGCGGGCCAGCTCCGGATTGGACAGCAGGGCCGACACGCGCGGATCGGCGGCAACGCGGGCGGAGAACGCAAGCGCTTCCGACCACGGCGCGAACTTGCCTTCCTCGCGCGCAATCGCAAACGCGGCGCGGGCATACGGGCGGGCAAGCGTGAGGGCCTGGCTCATCTATCAGATCTCCGCGGCCAGCTCGTCGAGCAGCGCCTTGTGGGCGTTGGCGTCGATTTCGCGTTTGAGCAGCTTCTCGGCACCGGTCACGGCCAGCGCGGACACCTGCTTGCGCAGGTCTTCGCGGGCGCGGTTGGCGGCGGCGTCGATTTCAGCCTGGGCCAGGTCTTTCTGGCGGTTGGCTTCGGCGATGGCTTCGTTCTTGGCGGCCTCGACGATCTGGTTGGCGCGGGCGTGGGCCTGGTCGATGATCTCGTTGGCCTTGCCACGGGCTTCCTTCAGCGCCTCGTTGACCTTCACTTCCGCCTGGGCCAGGTCTTTCTGGCTGCGGTCGGCAGCGGCGAGGCCTTCAGCGATCTTCTGCTGGCGCTCTTCGATGGCCTTCATCAGCGGCGGCCAGATCTTGGTCGCGATGATCCAGATCAGCGCGGCAAAGGCCAGTGCCTGTGCAAAGAGGGTGAGATTGATATTCATGGGTTAGCTCGATCGCTGGTGTCGGGGTGGTTGCGCCGCCGTGGCGGCGCAACCGGACCTTCATCCGAAGCCGGATGCCGTCAGGCACCCGGCCGTCTCACTTCAGCTGGATCAGCCCGCCAGCTTGGCGGCTTCGGCCAGCAGGGCAGCGGCCAGCGGGTTGGCGAAGGCCAGCAGCAGGCCGACGGCGACCGAGATGATGAACGCGGCGTCGATCAGGCCGGCGGTGATGAACATGCGGACCTGCAGGACCGGGATCAGTTCCGGCTGGCGGGCAGCCGATTCCAGGAACTTACCAGCCATGATGGCCAGACCCAGACCGGCGCCCAGCGCGGCCAGGCCGATCATGATGCCGACGGCAAGGGCGGTGGAGCTCTGAACTTGGGCGAGATTGGTCAGGACGGCGAAGTACATGGTTTTCTCCGAGAACTATGGGTAGCTAAGGGTGATGAAACGGATGAAGGTTGGAACTGGTTGAAGCTTGTAGCTTAGTGGCTGTCTTCCGACAGGCTCAGGTACACGATCGACAGCATCATGAAGATGAAGGCCTGCAGCGGAATCACCAACAGGTGGAACAGCATCCAGCCCAGGCCGAATACGCCACCGGCAACAGCACCGAACACGCCGGCGCCGCCCAGCACCCAGATCAGCAGGAAGACGATCTCGCCGCCGAACATGTTGCCGAACAGTCGCATCGCCAGGGAGATCGGCTTGCTCAGCCACTCGACGATGTTGAGGATCAGGTTGAACGGCATCATCCACTTGCCGAACGGGGCGGTCAGGAACTCCTTGACGAAGCCGACCAGGCCCTTGGAACTGAGCGAGAAGAAGACCATCAGGAAGAACACGCTGATCGACATGCCCAAGGTGGCATTGACGTCGGCGGTCGGCACCGGCTTCCAGTAGTGGACGCCCGCCCATTCCAGCGGCTTGGCGATGAAGTCGGCCGGGATCATCTTGATGAGGTTCATCAACAGGATCCAGAAGAAGATGGTGATCGCGATCGGCGTCACCAGCTTGCTCTTGCCGTGGTAGGTGTCCTTGGCCTGGCGGTCAACGAACTCCAGGCAGATCTCGACGAACGCCTGCCACTTGCCCGGCACGCCGGCGGTGGCCTTGCGGGTGGCCATCCAGAAGGCGAACACCATCAGCAGGCCCATCAGCACCGCGGTGACGACGGTATCGACGTGGATGGTCCAGAAGCTGCCGCCGTCCCCGACCTTGGCGGTCAGGTTCTGCAGGTGATGCTGGATATAGGTGGTAGGGGTTAGAGCCTCGCCCGCCATGAGTCCGGATACCTTTTATGAATTCGATCAACGCCTGGCCAGAGCCAGAACCTGGAACATCAGCGCCACTGGAATCGCCGCCAGCAGCGCCAAGGGAGGAAGCCGCCACCAGACGAACGCCATTGCCAGCACGGCGACAACCAGCACGATCTTCAGCGCGAACCCCAGGAACATGCGGATCATCGCCGAACCGGCGGCCTGAACGCCGCCGCCGAGCCCCACCCATGCCGCCAGCACCGTCCCCGCCACCACCGCCGCGCCTGAAACCAGCGCACCGAGGGCGTACTTCGGCCCCACCAGCAGGAAGGCCAGCGCCAGGACAACCACTGCGACCAGCGGGTACACCGCGGCACGCAGCATCAGCCGCCGACCCGCATCAACGGAGTTCAGCACGTGGAATGTCCTGCTTCATGGAACAAGGAGATCTGGGCGGCGCCAGGGGGCGCCTCGTCGAGCCGCGAAAGTATAGCAGCGGGACATTTTGCGAGACAACCGCCACAAGCCGCCCCCGGCGGATCGCAAGTTGTGGCATTTACTGGATTTTTCGGCTGGGCCGGGTTAGGACGGGCAAATCCCGTTTTTGCGCCGCAGCATGCGGAACTTCGGCCGCGGCGGCGGGTCACACATGCACGTCCGCCGCCATTACCTCGTCGATGTGCGCGACGGACGCACAGGGCGAGGTGGCCCGCCCAGGGCCACCTCGCCGCATTTTGCACACCGCGTGCACTCCGCGGTCACGCAGGTGCCACATCGCTTCGGCCACGGTAGCCGCTCCCTGATTTCCTACACGGAGCGAACCGAACGATGCGCCTCCCCCCGCACCTCACGACCTGCGCGTCCTGCGCGCTTGCCCTGGCCCTGCTGCAGGCCGCGCCCGCCCACGCCGCGGACGGCGATCCGCGCTTCACGCTGCGCCTGGGCGCGATGAACATCGATTCGTCCAATACCCTGCGCGGCAGCGGCACGGTCGGTGGCCAGGAACTGGCCTTCGACGAGGATTTCGACCTCGGCGGCAAGGAATGGGAGCCGCGCGTGGACGGCCTGTTCCGCATCAGCGAGCGGCAGCGGCTGATCTTCGATTACTTCCGCTACGACAAGGACCGCCGCCAGGCGCTGGGCGAGAGCATCAGCTTCGACGGCACCACGGTGCCGGCCGGCAGCTTCGTCAAGGGCAACCTGAAGTACCAGGTGGCCAGCCTGGTCTATGACTACGCGGTGGTCGACGGCGAGCGCTTCGACCTCGGCCTGCAGCTCGGCGCCGAGTACGCCAAGGTGGACGCCAACGCCTATGCCGATCTCGGCCAGCTGTACCAGGGCCAGGTGCTCGACGAGAAGACCGACGGCATCGCCCCGGTGGTCGGCGCGCGCCTGACCTTCACCCCGTCCGAGCACTGGCTGATCAACCTGCAGGGCCAGTACCTCAACACGCGCTGGGGCAACTTCGATGACTACGAAGGCGACCTGAGCCGCGCCAACGCCATCGTGCAGTACAACGTCAACCCGAACTTCGGCATCTTCGCCGGCTACGACTGGTTCAAGCTCGACGTAGACCGCAAGGGAAGCGATGGGCTCATCGGCCTGAAGCAGGAATTCAAGGGCCCGCTGGTGGGCGTGAGCCTGTCGTTCTGACCCGGCCGCGCGCGCCACCACCGGTGGCGTGCTTTCCGCCGGAGCCAGGAACAACGACGCCCCGGCGAAGGGGCGTCGTGACGATCACGGCGTATGCCGCTTACTTCTTCTTCGGGATGTACAGGTCGGTGATGGTGCCGTCGTAGATTTCCGAAGCCATCGCCACCGATTCGCTCAGCGTCGGGTGGGCGTGGATGGTGTGGCCGATGTCCTCGGCCTCGGCGCCCATCTCGATGGCCAGTCCGATCTCGGCCAGCAGTTCGCCGGCATGCACGCCGACGATGGCGCCGCCGATCACGCGGTGGGTTTCCTCGTCGAACACCAGCTTGGTGAAGCCCTCGGTGCGGCCGATGCCGATGGCGCGGCCGCTGGCCGCCCACGGGAACTTGGCCACGCCGACCTTCAGCCCCTTGGCCTTGGCCTCGGTCTCGGTGACGCCGACCCAGGCGATCTCCGGGTTGGTGTAGGCCACCGACGGAATCACCCGCGCCACCCACTCCTTCTTCTCGCCGAAGGCGACTTCCGCGGCCAGCTTGCCCTCGTGCGTGGCCTTGTGCGCCAGCATCGGGTTACCGACGATGTCGCCGATGGCGAAGATGTGCGGGACGTTGGTGCGCATCTGCCGGTCGACCGGGATGAAGCCACGCTCGATCACTTCCACGCCGGCCTTGTCGGCATCGATCTTCTTGCCGTTCGGCGCGCGGCCCACGGCCACCAGCACGCGGTCGAAGGTGCCGCTCTGCATCGCCGGCTTCTCGCCCTCGGTGGCGGCCTCGAAGGTCACGGTGATGCCCTTCTTGTCGGCGGTGACGCCCGACGCCCTGGTCTTCAGGTGCACTTCGATGCCCTGCTTCTTCAGGCGCTCGGCCAGCGGCTTGACCAGGTCCTTGTCGGCACCCGGCATCAGCTGGTCCATGAACTCGACCACGGTGACCTGGGCGCCCAGCGCGCTGTACACGGTGGCCATTTCCAGGCCGATGATGCCGCCGCCGACGACCAGCAGCGACTTCGGCACTTCGGCCAGTTCCAGCGCGTCGGTGGAATCCATCACGCGCTTGTCGTCCCACGGGAAGTTCGGCAGCTTCACCGCCTGCGAGCCGGCGGCGATGATGCACTGCTCGAAGCGCAGCAGCTGGGTCTTGCCGTCGTCGCCGGTGATCTCCAGCTCGTTGGCCGAAACGAACTTGGCCACGCCCTGCACGGTGCGCACCTTGCGCTGCCTGGCCATGCCGGCCAGGCCCTTGGTCAGCTGGCCGACGACCTTTTCCTTGTACTCGCGCAGCTTGTCCAGGGTGATCTTCGGCTTGCCGAAGGCGATGCCCAGCTCATCGGCATGCGCGGCATGGTCGATGATCTCGGCCGCATGCAGCAGCGCCTTGGACGGGATGCAGCCGACGTTGAGGCAGACGCCGCCGAGGCTGGCGTAGCGCTCGACCAGCACCGTGTCCATGCCCAGGTCGGCCGAACGGAACGCGGCGGTATAGCCGCCCGGGCCGGCGCCCAGCACCACCATCCGGCATTCGATGTCGGCGGCGCGGCCGGTCGACGGCAGCGCGCGGGCGGCCACGGCCGGGTCCGGCGCGCGGTGCGACGGGGTCACCGGCGGCCTGCTGCCCGGCGCCACGTTGCCGGCGCCGGCCGCGGGCGTGGCGCCCTGCGCGTCCAGCACCACCACCACGTCGCCCTCGGACAGCTTGTCGCCGAGCTTGACCTTGATCTCCTTGACCACGCCGGCGGCGGTGGACGGCACTTCCAGCGTGGCCTTGTCCGATTCCAGCGTCACCAGCCCCTGGTCCTTCTTCACCGTATCGCCCACGGCCACCAGGATCTCGATCACCGGCACGCCGCTGTAGTCGCCGATGTCCGGCACCTTGACCTCGACCGGGCCGGTTGCGGCCGCGGTGGCCGGCGCACTGACCGCCGCCGGAGCGGCCGCGGCGGCCGGCTGCGCGGCGGGAGCGCGGGTCGCGGCCGGGGCAGCGGCGGGCGCCGGCGTGGCAGCCGCGCCTTCGGCCTCCAGCACCACCACCACGTCGCCCTCGGACAGCTTGTCGTCGAGCTTGACCTTGATCTCCTTGACCACGCCGGCGGCGGTGGACGGCACTTCCAGCGTCGCCTTGTCCGACTCCAGCGTCACCAGGCCCTGGTCCTTGGCCACCGTGTCGCCCACGGCCACCAGGATCTCGATCACCGGCACGTTGCTGTAATCGCCGATGTCGGGGACTTTGACTTCAATCGTGTTCGCCATCTTTCAAGTCCTCGGGATCAGAGCAGCACGCGGCGCATGTCGGCCAGCACCTGCGACAGGTACGTGGTGAAGCGCGCGGCCAGGGCGCCGTCGATGACGCGGTGGTCGTAGCTCAGCGACAGCGGCAGCAGCAGCTTCGGTGCGAATTCCCTGCCGTTCCAGACCGGCTGGATCGACGACTTGGAGACGCCGAGGATGGCCACTTCCGGGGCGTTGACGATCGGGGTGAACGCGGTGCCGCCGATGCCGCCCAGCGAGCTGATCGAGAAGCAGCCGCCGCTCATGTCGGCCGGGCCCAGCTTGCCGTCGCGCGCCTTCTTGGCCAGCTCGCCGGTTTCCTGCGCGATCTGCACCACGCCCTTCTTGTCCACGTCGCGGATGACCGGCACGACCAGGCCGTTCGGCGTGTCGGCGGCAAAGCCGATGTGGAAGTACTTCTTCAGGGTCAGGTTCTCGCCGCTGGCATCCAGCGAGGCGTTGAACTCGGGGAACTTCTTCAGCGCCGCGGCGCTGGCCTTGATCAGGAACGCGAGCATGGTCAGCTTGATGCCGGCCTTCTCGTTTTCCTTGTTCAGCGCCACGCGCAGGGCTTCCAGCTCGGTGATGTCGGCCTGGTCGAACTGGGTGACGTGCGGGATCATCGCCCAGTTGCGCGCCAGGTTGGCGCCGGAGATCTTCTTGATCCGCGACAGCGGCTGCACTTCGGTCTCGCCGAACTTGGCGAAGTCCACCTTCGGCCACGGCAGCAGGTTCAGGCCACCGCCGGCGGCGGCCGCGGAACCGGCCACGGCGGCACCACCGCCGGTCAATGCGCCCTTGACGAACTTCTGCACGTCGGCCTTGGTGATGCGGCCACCCTTCTCGGTGCCGGCCACCTGGGCCAGGTCCACGCCCAGCTCGCGGGCGAACACGCGCACCGCCGGGCTGGCATAGGGCACGTTGGACGGCAGCACGCCTTCGGCATTGAACTGCACCGGCGGGCTGGCCGGCCTGGTCGCAGCCAGCACGGATTCCTGGGCGATCTCGCGCTGGGCCAGCTTGTCCGCCACCGGGGCCACGGCCACCGGCTCGACCCTGGCGCCGGTCTCGGCGGTCGGCTCGACCTTGGCAGGCGCAGCCGGCGCGGCGGCGGCGGCAGGCTTTGCGCCCTCCTCGGCCACTTCGATCAGCGCCACGACCTTGCCCTCGGACAGGGTGTCGCCGACCTTGACCTTGATTTCCCTGACCACGCCGGCCACGGCCGACGGCACTTCCATCGTGGCCTTGTCCGATTCCAGCGTCACCAGACCCTGGTCCTTCACGACCGTATCACCGACGGCGACCAGCACTTCGATCACCGGGATGTCGCTGTAGTCACCGATATCGGGGACAACTGCTTCCTTGATTTCGGCCATGAAACTACTCCAGCAACAGTGAGGGAAACTCCTATTGTGGCGCCAGTGCGCCGCAGCGCCAACCGCCGCCCTTGGATTCGCCTACGTATGTCCGCGGACAAGGACGGGCCATGGCATGCCGGCCGTGGGCGCGGCCGCCCGCCACGCGGGCATCGCCGGGCTACCGCTGTCCCGGCCTGTCCCGGCAGCCAGGTGCCGGGGAAATGGACTGTTCCGCCACCGGCAACCACGGCGCCAGCCGGCGCCATTCATCCAGCAGCCGCGCGAACGACCAGGCGGCGTTGGCCGGGCTGGTGGACGGCAGCGCCAGCACGGTCAATCCATGTCCGGCCGGCAGCGCGGGCGCGACGTGGCGCTCGAACGCCTGCGCCGCCGCGGCGCCGTTGCAGGCAATGGCCTGCAGCCGCGGCAACTCCCGCACCAGCGCCGGCACCGCGTTGGCGACCTCGCTGCCGCGGACGATGGCCGCATCCAGGCTGCCGCGTCGCCGGCAACGGCCGATCACGTCCCACAGCCCGACGCCGGCCTGCTGCAGCCGGGCCAGCCGCTGCGCGGGGTCCAGCTGCGGGTCGAAGCCGCACAGCGCGCCCATCAGCGGCCAGAAGCGATTGCGTGGATGCGCGTAGTAACGCGCCGCCTGCAGCGAGGCCATGCCCGGCATCGAGCCGAGCACGAGCACGCGGCAGCGCGCATTCACCTGCGCAGGCAGCCCCTGCAGCACCGTTTCGTTCGTCACGCGCGATCCAACTCCATGAATGGTTTTCCGGCGCCCGCCACCGGCGTTCCGGACCTTGCGCCATTTTCGCTGAACGTCATCGCGCACGCGCCACCACGCGTACGCATCGATTCATGCTGCCTTGGCGAGGATGGGCGCGCCCCGAACGAGGGCCTCGATAACAACGCAATCCCGAGAGCACTACGAGGAGTCACCCCATGCGTACCATCAAGATCATGAGCTTCGCCGTCCTCGGCGCCCTGGCGCTGTCGCCGGCCGCGTTCGCGCAGGATGCCGGCGCCGACACCGCGTCCGGCAAGCGCTTCGCCGTCGTCGGCGGCGTGACCCTGCTGCAGCCCAAGAGCGGCCCGGCCACCGGCATCGACAAGGTCGACGGCGGCCCGGCGCCGACGCTCAGCGCCAGCTATTACTTCAACGACAACGTCGCCGTCGAGCTGTGGGGCGCGGCCGACAAGTTCGACCATCGCGTGCGCACCAGCGGCGGCGCCAAGGCCGGCACCGTCGAGCAGCAGCCGCTGGCGCTGAGCGCCCAGTACCACTTCGGCGCCGCCGACAACGTGTTCCGTCCGTTCGTGGGCGCCGGCTATTACCAGTCCAATTTCACCAACGAGAAGATCGACGGCCTGGCCGCCAGCGGCGACCATGTCGGCCTGCGCACCGCCAAGGGCGCGATCGGCACGGTCGGCGTGGACATGAACATCAACTCCACCTGGTTCGCCCGTGCCGACGCACGCTACATGCATGCGCGCCCGGAACTGAGCGTGGCCGGTGCCGGCACCGGCGAGAAGCTGAAGCTGGACCCGTGGACCGTGGGCTTCGGTATCGGCGCCCGCTTCTGACCCGGGCCAGGGCCCGCGTTGCCGGCAGGCACGGATCGTCCGCGATCCGTGCCTGTCGCGTTCATGGCGCCCGGGCGGGCGCCGGCGGCCTCACGGGGTGCCGTCCTCGCCCCATTGCAGGGTGCGGTAGTCGAAGCCCATCTGCAGGCGCGGCTTGACGATCTCGAAGAACGGCGACACGTCGAAATCGCGCGGCGTGTAGAGGCTGTAGTTGCGGATATGCAGTATCTCGCGCTGCTGCTGGCGCCCGCCGGCATGGCCGAGCACGGTCTCGATCTCGGGCAGGATCGGGTAGCGGATCGACTCGAACGCCTGGGCCAGCAGGGTCGAGCAAATGGCCTTGGTCGGCTCGCCGCTGCCCAGCGCGATCATCCGCCGGCGCATGTGCCCGGGCACCGGCGGCAGGATCAGGTAGCGCGCCAGGTCGAACACGTTCTTCAGGTCGTAGCTGTAGCCGATGCGCGCGCGCATGAAGCCGACCAGCTGGTCGATCACCGGCGGCGGCAGTCCGTGCGGACGGCAGATGCGGGTATGCCCGTCGGTGAAGGCGTCCAGCGGCACGCGCCGCACCCCCGCCTCCACGTCCACGTCGATCAGCATCGGCCGCCGCGGCCCGCCCGCTTCCAGCGCCTCCTCGCCGATATACAGCGCGGCATGCGACCAGGTGGACTGGGTGAGGTACTTGATCACGGTGGAAAAGCGGCTGTTGCCTTCCACCAGCAGCACGTCGCCACGCCGCAGGGTGCGCGCCAGCAGCTGCGGGCCGCTGGTGGGCGGGTGCGCCTGGCGGCGTCGCGGCTGGGCCAGGAAATGCGCCATGCGACGCCCGGCGAAACGCAGCAACCCCATCGGCAAGCTCCCCTGGAACGGAGCATGAGCCTAACGGCAGCGGCGCGATGCCGCCAAATCGCGCGCGCCGGCGCAGTGCGCCCGCGCCGGGGCGGGCGCAGCGGCCATCCTCAGAACGCCGGCAACACCGCGCCCTGGTACTTGCTCTGGATGAAGGCCTTCACTTCCGGACCGGTCAGCGCCTTGGCCAGCTTCTGCACGCGCGGGTCGTCGCGGTTGTCCGGGCGCGCGACCAGGAAGTTCACGTACGGCGAATCCTTGCTCTCGATCGCCAGCGCGTCACGGGTCGGCTCGAGCCCGGCGTCGAGCGCATAGTTGGTGTTGATCAGCGCCAGGTCGACCTGGTCGAGCACGCGCGGCAGCATCGCCGAGTCCAGCTCGCGGAACTTGAGCTGCTTCGGGTTGTCGATGATGTCGCGCTGGGTGGACAGCGCGTTGGACGGATCCTTCAGCTTGATGACGCCGGCCTTGTCCAGCAGGATCAGCGCGCGGCTGTTGTTGCTCGGGTCATTGGGGATGACCACGTCGGCGCCGGCCGGCAGCTCGGCCAGCGACTTGACCCGGCGCGAGTACGCACCGAACGGCTCGATGTGCACGCCGACCACGGTCACCAGCTGGGTCTTGCGGTCGCGGTTGTAGGCATCCAGGTACGGCTCGGTCTGGAAATAGTTGGCGTCGACCTGCTTCTGCACCAGCTGGTCGTTGGGCTGCACGTAGTCGTTGAACACACGCACGTCCAGGGTGACGCCCTGCTTTTCCAGGATCGGCTTGACCACTTGCAGGATCTCGGCATGCGGCACCGCGGTGGCGGCCACCACCAGCCTGGACTCGTCGGTGGCGGGCTTGCCGCAGGCCGCCAGCGCCAACACGGCGGCAGCGGCGAGCAACGGGCGGAACAGGGAAGTCTTCATCGGGATTCCAGTGCGGGAAGGGGGCCGCTCAGCGGCGAGTGTAGTGGCGCACCAGCCGGTCGCCCAGCATCTGCAGCAGCTGTACCAGCACCAGCAGCAGCACCACCGTGACCAGCGCCACGTCGGTGTGCGAACGCTGGTAGCCGTCGCGGAAGGCCAGGTCGCCGAGTCCGCCCGAGCCGATGGCGCCGCCCATTGCGGTGAAGCCGATCAGGGCGATGGTGGTGACCGTGGCGCCGGCGATCAGGCCCGGCCGCGCTTCGGGCAGCAGCACCTTGAACACCAGTTGCGCGGTGGTGGCGCCCATGGCCTGGCTGGCCTCGATCACGCCGCGGTCCACTTCGCGCAGCGCGGTCTCGACCAGCCGCGCATAGAACGGCGCGGCGCCGACCACCAGGGGCAGGATCGCGCCACGCACGCCCAGCGATGTGCCCATCAGCGCCAGCGTCAGCGGGATCAGCACGATCATCAGGATGATGAAGGGCACCGAACGCAGCACGTTCACCAGCAGCGCGGTGACGCCGTACAGCAGCGGGCGGCGGTGCAGCTGCGGCGAGCCGGTGAGGAACAGCAGCACGCCCAGCGGCAGGCCGATGGCCATGGTCAGCGGCAGCGAGCCGGCCAGCATCAGCAGCGTGTCGATGGTGGCCTGGCCGATGTCGGCCCACTTGCCCGCATCCAGGTGGCGGAAGAAACCGCCGGCGGTGGCGACGATCATCGACGCAGTTCCTCCACATGCACGCCGGCCTCGACGAAGCCGGCCTGGGCCGCGTTCTGGTCGCCGCCCACCAGGGCCACGGTCAGCTGCCCGTAGGGCGTGTCCTTGATCCGGTCGATGCGGCCGGACAGGATGTTGTAGTCCACCCCGGTCTGCCGCGCGATGCGGCCCAGCAGCGGTTCGTAGGTACCGTCGCCGAGGAAGGTCAGGCGCACGATGCGCCCGCCCACGGCGGCGAAATCGCGGTGCAGCTCACCTTCGTCCACGTGCTCGGATTCGGAGACGAAACGGCGCGTGGTGGGGTGCTGCGGGTGCAGGAACACCTCGCTGACCGGCCCGCTCTCGACCAGGTGGCCGGCATCGAGCACCGCCACGCGGTCGCAGACCCGGCGGATCACGTCCATCTCGTGAGTGATCAGCACGATGGTCAGGCCCAGCTCGCGGTTGATCCTGGACAGCAGCGCCAGCACCGAGGCGGTGGTCTGCGGGTCGAGCGCGCTGGTGGCCTCGTCGCACAGCAGGATCTTCGGCCCGGTGGCCAGCGCGCGGGCGATGCCCACCCGCTGCTTCTGCCCGCCGGACAGCTGCGCCGGGTACTTGGCCGCGTGCGCCTCCAGGCCGACGGTATGCAGCAGCTCGGCCACGCGCGCGTCGATCCGCGCCTTCGGCGTGCCGGCCAGCTCCAGCGGAAACGCGACGTTGCCGGCCACGGTGCGCGCCGACAGCAGGTTGAAGTGCTGGAAGATCATGCCGATGCGCCGGCGCAGCGCGCGCATGCCATCGGCATCGAGCGCGGCGGCGTCCTGGCCGTCGATCAGCACGCGGCCGCCACTGGGCTCCTCGAGGCGGTTGATCAGGCGGATCAGGGTCGACTTGCCGGCGCCGGAGTGGCCGATGATGCCGAACACCTCGCCGGCGCCGATGGTCAGGTCGAGCGGATGCAGCGCGGTGATCGCGCGGCCGTCCACGGCATAGGATTTGTGCAGGTTCTGGAACTCGATCACGGCCAGGGCGGGTGGACGGACGGAAGGGCGGCAAGCCTAGCAGCGCCGCGGCCGCGGCGCCCGCACGGGCAGCGGGAATCTTATTCCTTTTGGTTCTATGCGGACCGGCCGGCGTTCAGGGATGGTCCACCTGCCCGGCCCGCCGCGCATGCTGTACCCGCTCGCGGTGCAGCAGGTACAGGCCGCTGGCGACGATGATCGCCGCACCGATCCAGGTCATCCGGTCCGGCAGCACGCCCCACAGCAGCAGGTCCCAGCCGATCACCCAGACCAGGCCGGTGTACTCCAGCGGCGCGATCATCGACGCCTGGCCCAGCTGGAAGGCGCGGGTCAGCGCGATCTGGCCCAGCGCGCCGGCCAGGCCCATGCCTGCGATCAGCCCTGCGTGCCGCCACTGCAGCGGCTGCCACTGCGGCCAGGCCAGCAGCCCGGCGCCGATCGCCATGATCAGCAGGAACCACACCACCATCGCCTGCGGGGTGTCGGTACGGGTCAACAGGCTCACCGTCACCGCCGCGATCGCGTAGGCGGTGGCCGCCAGCAGCACCATCAGCCCCGGCAGCGAGATGAAGCCGTCCATGCCCGGGCGCAGCACCACCAGCACCCCGACCAGGCCGACGCCGATCGCGACCCAGCGCCGCGGCCCCACCCGCTCGCCCAGCAGCGGCACCGACAGCGCGGCCACCAGCAGCGGTGCGACGAAATAGATCGAATAGGCGGTGGACAGCGGCAGGCTGCGCAGCGCGTAGACGAAGCAGCCGATCATGGCCATGCCCAGCGCGCCGCGCAGCAGGTGCAGGCCCCAGCGCACCGGGATCAGCGAGCGCGGCCCGGCGGTGGCCAGCACCCACACCAGCACGAACGGCAGCGAGGCGGCGCCGCGCAGCATGGTCACCTGCAGGGTCGGATAGCCGGCCGACAGCAGCTTCATGCCGGCATCCATCAGCGAGAAGAAGGCGACGGCCGACAGCATCCACGCCACGGCGGCGGCGGGGGAGCGCGAGACAGAGGGGGAAGAAACGGACATGGCGCGATTATCGCAGGCCGTGCCGGTACCCGCTGCGCTGCCGCTATGCTCGCCCCATCTTCCGCCGGAGCCGGACGCATGCCTGCCACTTCCATCCCGCTTCGCCCGCTGGCCGCGCTGGCCCTGTCCCTGGCCTGCACGACGGTGGCCGCGCAGGCGCCTTCGGCCACCGACCTGGCGCGGCTGGACGGCTTCGTCCTCGGGCTGGAGACCGCCGGACGCTTTTCCGGCGTGGTGCTGGTCGCGCACGACGGCAAGGTGGTGTTCGAGAAGGCCTACGGCCCGCGCGACGAGAATGGCGGTGCACCACTGCGTGTCGACGACCGCCTGAACCTGGCCTCGGCCGGCAAGATGTTCACCAGCGTGGCGATCCTGCAGCAGGTCGCCGCCGGCCGCCTCACCCTGGACAGTCGCGTCGGCGAGGTGCTGCCGGACTACCCCAACCGTGCCTTCGCCGACACCGTGACGGTGCGCCAGCTGCTCACCCATACCGCCGGCGCGGGCGACGTCGATGAACTGTTCGGCGCCACGCATGCGGCCGAACGCACGCGGCTGCGCACGCCGGCCGACATCATCGCCCTGCACGGCAACCGGCCGCCGGAGTTCGCGCCGGGTACGCAGCAGAAATACGGCAACTACGGCTACGTGGTGCTGGGGCGCATGGTCGAGGTGCTGTCCGGGCAGGATTTCGAGTCCTACATCCGCACGCATGTGCTGGCACCGGCTGCGATGTCGCGCACCGGCTTCGTCGACTGCGACGATCCGGCACCGGACCTGGCGGTGGGCTATGCAGAAGTCGAAGGCAAGCGCGTGCGCAACTGCGCCACGCTGCCGGTGCGCGGTTTCGCCGCCGGCGGGCAGGTGGCGCCGGCCGGCGACCTGCTGCGCTTCGTGCAGGCACTGGTCGACGGCCGGCTGCTGCCCCAGCCGCTGTTCAGGCAGGCGACCACGCCGCAGCGCGAGTTCATGGGCCTTGGCTTCTTCGCCACCGGCTACGGCGAGGGCGTGCCCGAACGCGATTTCCGCTGGGGCCACGGCGGCAGCGCCGACGGCATCTGCACGGACGTGCGCACCTACCCGCATACCGGCGAAACGGTGATCGTGCTGTCCAACAGGGACGCCCCGGCCTGCTACGCGGCAGCCAACCTGCTGCATGCGCAGTGGAAGCAGGCGCGCTGACCACGGCCCTCCCGGGCGATGGCCTAGAATGGCCGCTGTTTTTCCGCCAGGAGCTTCCCCATGCCTTCCTTCGACGTCGTGTCCGAAGTCGACAAGCACGAACTTACCAACGCCATCGACCAGGCCAACCGCGAGCTGTCCACGCGCTTCGATTTCAAGGGCGTGGACGCGAAGTTCGAGCAGGACGGCGACACGCTGATCAAGCTGGCCGCGCCCAGCGACTTCCAGCTCAAGCAGATGGCCGACATCCTCAAGCAGCGCCTGGCCGCGCGCGGCATCGACTTCCGCTGCATGGAGTTCGGCGACATCGAGACCAACCTCGGTGGCGCGCGCCAGCAGGTCACCGTCAAGCAGGGCATCGAGCAGAAGCTGGCCAAGCAGATCGCGGCGAAGATCAAGGAGTCCAAGATCAAGGTCGACACCCAGATCAACGGCGACAAGCTGCGCGTGAACGGCAAGAAGCGCGACGACCTGCAGGAGACGATCGCGCTGCTGAAGAAGAGCGAGTTCGAGCAGCCGCTGCAGTTCGACAACTTCCGCGACTGAGTGCCGCCGCCGGTCCACGCGCCCGGCGCGATGCCCGCCACGCCCCCTAGAATGGCTGCCCCCCGTTTGCCGCCCGATGCCATGAACGAGACCGCCCACGACCCGATCGCCGACACCCGCCGCTGGCTGGAGAAGGCCGTGATCGGGCTGAACCTGTGCCCCTTCGCCAAGGCGGTATACGTCAAGGAGCAGGTGCGCTTCGTGCTCAGCGACGCCACCACGCCCGAGGCGCTGCTGGAACAGCTGGCCGAGGAACTGCTGCTGCTGCGCGATACGCCGGCCGAGCAGACCGATACCACGCTGATCGTGCACCCGCAGGTGCTCACCGATTTCCTCGACTACAACGACTTCCTGGACAACGCCGACGCGGCGGTGGAAGCGCTGGACCTGCAGGGCGTGCTGCAGGTGGCAAGCTTCCACCCGCAGTACCAGTTCGCCGGTACCGCGCCGGACGATGCCAGCAATTACACCAACCGCGCGCCGTGGCCGACCCTGCACCTGCTGCGCGAGGACAGCGTGGAACGCGCGGTGGCCGCGTTCCCGGACCCGGACGTGATCGTCGAGCGCAACATCGCCACGCTGGACAAGCTGGGCGTGGAAGGCTGGAACAGGTTGCTGGCCGGGGAGTGATGCCGCCCCGCTGGCCGGTGCCTCAGCCAGTCCCCAGCGCGCCGGCATGACCGGCGCAGCCGCGCCCCCCCGCCGCCTACCCGGCCGCGTGTTGCCCGGCGACGGGCGCCCCGAGCAGCGGCAGCAGCAACCCGCGCACATCGTGCAGCGAGCCGGCGATGGCATGGCCCAGCGCGCGCACGTCCGCGTCCGGCTGCAGCAGGTCCGGCACCTGGATCACGGTCATGCCGGCAGCCAGCGCGGCGCGCACCCCGGTGGGCGAATCCTCCAGCGCCAGACAGTGGCGTGGCTCGACCCCGAGACGAGCCGCGGCCAGCAGGTAGATGTCCGGTGCCGGCTTGGGATGGGCGACGTCGCTGCTGGTCGCCACGTGTTCGAAATAACGCAGCAGCCCGGCACTTTCGAGCTTGCGCAGCGCCAGCGGGCGCCGCGTGGACGTCGCCACCGCACGCGGCACGCCATGCGCGACCAGCGTGTCGAGCAGGTCGATGATGCCGGGACGGTGCGGCACACCGGCCGCCACCAGGCGCTCGTAGCGCGCGTACGAATCCTGCAGCAGGGCATCGACCGCGTCGGCCCCGACCTGCTCGGCGATGCGCTGGCGGGTGAGCGCGTCGCTGGAGCCGATCAGCGAGAGCAGGAACGCCTCGGGCAGCACATGCCCGGCCTCGGTGCCAGCCTGCGCCAGGCAGCCCAGCAGCGCGCGCTCGCTGTCCAGCATCAGCCCGTCCATGTCGAAGATCACCGCCTGCGGTGGCGTCGCCAGTTCCACCAGCAGGGTCATGGCCGGTCCCCGAACAGGACCTGCAGGTCGTCCGCCGACAGCAGCCGCCACTGCCCTTCGGCCAGGTCATCGAGCGCCAGCCCGCCGATACGGCTGCGGTGCAGGGCATCGACGTGGTTGCCGACCGCCGCGAACATGCGCCGCACCTGGTGGTAGCGGCCCTCGTGCAGGGTGAGCCGCGCGTGGCGCGGGCCGAGCACCTCCAGTTCGGCTGGCAGCAGCGGTTTGTCGTCCGATTCCAGCAACAGCGTGCCGCTGGCGAAGCATGCCGCCTCGTCGCCGCGCAGGTCCTGGGCCAGCCGCGCCTCGTAGACCTTGTCCAGCTTCGACTTCGGCGACACGATCCGGTGCAGCAGGCCGCCGTCGTCGGTCATCAACAACAGTCCGCTGGTGTCGCGGTCCAGGCGCCCGACGGTGGACAGCAGCGGCGAGCGGTCGCGGAAGCGCGACGGCAGCAGGTCGTAGACCAGCCGCCCCTGGTCCTTGGTCGAGCAGGTGTAGCCGGCCGGCTTGTGCAGCACCAGGGTCAATCCCGGCGGTGGGTCCAGCGGCTCGCCATCGACACGGATGGCGTCGTGCCCGACCTTGTCGTCGGCGTACAGCACCTGCCCGTCGGCATCGGTGACGCGGCCCTCGCGGAACAGCCACTGCACCTGCTTGCGGCTGCCGTAGCCGAGGTTGGCGATGTGCTTGACCAGCTTCATGCGCGGCCCCCGCGGGTACCGACGATGACCTTGAAGCCATCGCGCTCGGCTGCCACGTGCACCTGCCCGAAACTGTCGTTGAGGATCTGTTCGTAGGGCAGGTGCCGGTTGGCGACCATGAACAGGCACCCGCCCGGGCGCAGCGCCTGCGCGGCCACGGCGATGAAGCGCTGGCCGATGTCCGGCCGGTCCTCGCGCGCGGGGGTATGGAACGGCGGGTTGGAGACGATGAAATCGTAGCGGCCGTCGATGCCGGCGGTGACGTCGTGCCAGCGGAAATCCAGCTGCGCGCGGCTGCCGGCCAGGTTGTGGCGGGCCAGTGCCAGCGCCCGCGACTCGGCCTCGTACAGGTCCAGCGCGGTCACCTTGGGGCAACGCGCCAGCACTTCGGCTGACAGATAGCCCCAGCCGGCACCGAGATCGGCGCCACGCCCGGCCAGATCCGGCGGCAACTGCTCGACCAGCAGCGCCGAGGCGCGATCGATGCGGTCCCAGGCGAACACGCCCGGACGGCTGAGGAAGCGCCCGTCCATGATCGGCCGCGGCGCATCCAGCGCCGCCCAGCGCGCGCACAGGGCTTCGTCGTGGTGGCCATCGAGCGGCGCGCTCCAGTACACGCGGCAGTGGTTCTTGGTCAGCTTGCCGCCAAGGCCGGCCAGCAGCTGCAGGTCGCTTTCGCCGGAGCGCGCGCCCTCGTTGTTGGACTGGCAGGCCAGCAACACGCCGCCCGGCGCCACCCGCTCCAGCGCACGCGCCAACAGTGCGCGGGCTTCTTCGCGCTGGCGCGGCGGCAGTACCAGCACCAGCGGGTAGCGCGCATCCGCTGCGTCCAGCCCGGCTTCTTCGCGCACCTCCCAGCCGCCACGCTCCAGCGCCTGCGCAAACGGGCGGAAACTCTGCACGCACACCAGTTGACCGGGCGCGGCGTGCTCGCGCAGTGGCCAGCCCTCGCGCGCGCGCAGGAACAGCACCGGTCCCTGCGGCCATGGCAACGCGCCATTGGCGAACGGGAGGAACAGGGTCTGCAGCGGGGCGTCTTGAGCGGCGGCCATCGCGGATATCCAGCGGAACGTAGCTGGTCATTCTAGCGGCCCGCCCGCACTGGGACCGGTCGTGCACGAAGGGGGTTCAGCGGCGAGTACAGGCCTCGCGGATCGCGCCGACCAGCTGCGCCACGCTGTAGGGCTTGGCGACATGCATCTGGAATCCGGCCGCCAGCGCGCGGCGGCGGTCGTCGCCGCGCGCCAGTGCGGTCACCGCGACCGCCGGCAGTTCCACCGCGGAGATGCCCATGGTCTCGCGCAGCGTGCGTACCAGTCCGTAGCCGTCCATGCCGGGCATGCCGACGTCGCTGACCAGCACGTCGAAGGCGGCATGGCCGCGCAGGTCGAGCAGGCCCAGCGCCTCGGCGGCGGACGTCGCGGCCACCACGCTGGCGCCCTGCTCCTCCAGCACCCGCCGCAGATAGGCCAGCACCTCCGGCTGGTCCTCCACCGCGAGGATGCGGGTCCCGGCCAGGGCATGGCCAGCCACCACCTGCTCGCCGTTCGCGACCCGTTGCACGGTGCGCCGCGGCCGTCCGGCATTCTCCACGCGATACACCGGCAGGCGCACGCTGAAGGTGGCCCCCTGGCCGGCGCCCGCGCTCTGCGCGCACACCGATCCGCCATGCAGTTCGGTCAACTGCCGGGCGATGGCCAGCCCCAGCCCCAACCCGCCATGGCGGCGGGTGGTGGTGGTATCGGCCTGGCTGAAGCGGCTGAACAACTGCGCCAGGAACTCCGGCGCGATGCCGTCGCCGTTGTCGCGCACGTCCACCGCGTAATGCCCGTCCTCCTGCCGCAGCACGACCTCGATCCGGCCCTCGACCGGGGTGAACTTGATGGCGTTGGCCAACAGGTTCCACAGCACCTGCTGCAGCCGCGTGGCGTCGCCCAGCACCGGGCACGGCGCCTGCGGCACGTCGACCAGCAGGGTCTGCGCCTTGTCCCGTGCAGCCAGCTCCTGCAGGCGCGCCGCTTCGCGCACCTGCTCTGCCAGGTCGAGCACTTCGACCTCCAGCTGCACCTTGCCCAGCAACATGCTGCTCAGGTCGAGCATGTCCGACATCAGCCGCTTCTGCGCCATGGCGCTGCTGGCGATCACCTCCACCCCGCGGCGCATGGGGTGGTCGGCCTCCATGCGCTGCAGCAGCAGCTCGCTCCAGCCCAGGATGGTGGTGAGCGGGGTGCGCAGTTCGTGCGACAAGGTGGCAAGGAATTCGTCCTTCACCCGTGCCATGCCTTCGGCCGCGTTGCGCGCGGCGCGCTCGGCCCCCAGCAGTTCTTCGCGCGCCATCTCGACCTCGCGGCGCTCGGTGATGTCCGGGCTGTTGCCGGCCAGGCCGATGAAGCGGCCATCGGCCGAGAAACGCGGCACGGCGTTCATCTCCAGCCACCGCCATTGGCCATCATGGCGGCGCAGGCGCGCGTTCAGGTGCATGTCGCGCTCGTTGGACAGGGCGTCCTCCAGCGCGTATTCGAAGACCTTCAGGTCTTCCGGGTGCAGCAGCCCTTCCCACCAGCGCGGCCCGAAGCGATGGTCCGCCTCCAGCCCGAAGAAGGTGCCGAAGGCATTGTTGACGAAGCGCACGTGGCCCAGGTCGTCCAGCACCCAGACAGGCATCGGCAGGCCGTCGGCCAGCGCGCTGAAGCGCGCCTCGCTTTCGGCCAGTTCGGTCTCGATCTGCTTGCGCCGCGAGATGTCCACGAACAGCACCGCGATGCGCCGGGTCCCCGCCGGGCCGAGCCGGACCGCCTCGACCGAGTACCAGCGGCCGAGTTGCGGCAGGTGGCGCTCGAACTGCGCGGGCACGCCATCGTGGACCACCCGGCCGAACACCCGGAACCAGTACTCGTCCAGCCCCGGCAGCACCTCGGTGGCGCGACGCCCGGCCACCCCGCTCAGGCCGGTGATGCGCTCGAATGCCGCATTCACCTTGCAGTGCAGGAAGTCCACCGCGCGGGCTTCGTCGAACAGCACCTCGATCACGCAGAACCCGGTGCCGACGGCCTCGAACACATCCTGGTAAAGCGAGGCGTCGTCCAGCCCCCCCGCGGCCGGCGGCGGGACGAATGGTTCCAGTTCGGGCGGATGCATGCTCAAGGCGGGTGGTCAGGTCCTCGCGGCCGTGCCGCAACGGGGAAAAGTCTGGGCGCGCAACTATCCACGGCATGTGATGATGAACCGTCCACAACCCGCGGCCAACCGCCGGGCGGCTGGCGATTGCCCGGGGCGGTGATCGCCCCCACACTGCGTGAAGACCCGTTTCCGGAGGTTCGTCATGAAAACCCCGACCGTTGCCGCCCTGGTGCTGGCCTGTCTGCTCGCGGCGGGTGCCGCCGATGCCCGGCCCGCCAGTGTCACCGACCCGCAGGCGCCGCGCGCCCTGGCCGTGGAAGGCCCGGTGCAGGTGCAGTGGAACGATCCGTCCGGGTTCACCGAACTGCGCCAGAGCCGCAACCGCTGGGATGCCGAGCGCGGTGACTGGGTAGTGGACCTGGCCGAGTACCTGCGCAAGCAGGCGTCCAGCAAGTTGCCCGAAGGGCAGCAGATGACCGTCACCATCACCGACATCAAGCGCGCCGGCGATTACGAGCCCTGGCAGGGCCCGCGCCTGGACGACGTGCGCATCATGCGCAACATCTACCCGCCGCGGATCAACCTGCAGTTCACCGTCACCGACGCCCAGGGCCAGGTGATCGACCAGGGCGAGCGCAAGCTGGTGGACAACGCCTACCTGTACGGCGCCACGCGCCTGTCCGACACCGATCCGCTGCGCTACGAGAAGCGCCTGCTCGATGACTGGCTGCGCCGCGAACTGCGCGAGGACCGCCCCACCGCCGGGCTCTGACCGCCGCCAGGCACTGTCTCGCATCACGGAAAGGGCCGCACACGCGGCCCTTTCCTGTTGCCGCTACTGCGACAGGTAGATGCGCGGGGTGCGCTTGAGGCTGCAGGGCAACCGGTAGGCGCTGGTGTTGCAGCGCGGCGCCAGCTCGGAAATCGTCGGCGAGGTTCCCCACAGCTGCACGATGCTGCCCAGCCCCGCCTGCGGGTGGTCGGTCAGGTCGATGGTGAGCATGTCCATCGACACCCGCCCGATCAACTGGCCCGGCACGCCATCGATCTGAACCGGAGTGCCGTTGGGCGCGAACTGCGGATAGCCGTCGGCGTAGCCCATGGCCACCACGCCCACGCGCGTGGGCCGTTGCGCGACGAAGCGCGCGCCATAGCCCAGCGGTTCGCCGACACCGATCTCGCGCACCGCGATCACCCGCGACTGCAGGGTCATCACCGGGCGCAGCCGCGCCGCATGCGCGCTCGGCTGCGGGTACAGCGGGTCGGCGCCGTACAGCATCAGGCCCGGGCGCACCCAGTCGCTGCGCACCTGCGGCCAGCCCAGCAGCGCCGGCGAGTTGCACAGGCTGGTCTCGCCCGGCAGGCCGTCGATGGCGCGGTTGAAGGTCTGCAGCTGTTCCAGCGTACGCGGGCTGTCCAGCTCGTCGGCGCGCGCCATGTGGCTCATCAGCACCATCGGCGCGATGTGCGGCAGCGCCGACAGCCGCGCGTGCGCGGCGCGGAATTCATCCACCGACAGCCCCAGCCGGTGCATGCCGCTGTCCAGCTTCAGCCAGACCTGCAGTCTGGCATCGGTGCTGAACGCCGCCAGCGCCTCGACCTGCCACGGCGAGGCTGCCGCGGTCCACAGGTCGTGCTCGACGATCAGCGCCAGTTCGGCGGCGTCGAAAAAGCCCTCAAGCAACACCACCGGCTTGCGGATGCCGGCCTGGCGCAGTTCCAGCGCCTCCTCGATGCAGGCCACGCCAAAGCCGTCGGCCTCGGCCTCCAGCGCGCGCGCGCAGGCGACCGCGCCGTGGCCGTAGGCGTCGGCCTTGATCACCGCCAGTGCCTTGCCGCCACCCAGCTGGCGCGCCATGCGGTAATTGCCGCGCAGTGCCTCCAGGTCGATCAGGGCCTGTGCCGGGCGCATCAGCCTGCCCTCTGGCCGCCGTAGCGGAAGATATCCAGGCCTTCGCTGCTGATCTGCGGCGCCCTGCCGTCCATCAGGTCGGCCAGGTAACGCCCGGAACCGGCGGCCATGGTCCAGCCCAGCGTGCCGTGGCCGGTATTGAGGAACAGGTTGCGGTACGGCGTGGCGCCCACCACCGGGGTGCCGTCGGGCGTGGCCGGGCGCAGGCCGGTCCAGAACTCGGCGCGCGACAGGTCGCCGCCATGCGGGTAGAGGTCACGCACGACCTTTTCCAGGGTGGCACGGCGGCGCGGATCCAGCGACAGGTCGAAGCCGGCCACCTCGGCCATGCCACCGACCCGGATGCGGTCCTCGAAACGGGTGACCGCCACCTTGTAGCTCTCGTCCAGGATGGTCGAGGTCGGCGCCATCGCCGCGTCGGTGATCGGCAGGGTCAGCGAATAGCCCTTGAGCGGGTACACCGGCAGGCGCATGCCCAGCGGCGCAAGCAGCTGCGGCGAATAACTGCCCAGTGCGACCACGTAATGGTCGGCGGTCTCGAGCCTGCCGCCGATGCGCACGCCGGTGATGCGGTCGCCGTCGCGCTGCAGCCCCGCCACGTCCTGGTCGAAGCGGAACTCCACGCCCGCCGCGGCCGCCAGCGCGGCCAGCTTGCGGGTGAACAGCTGGCAGTCGCCGGTCTGGTCCTCGGGCAGGCGCAACGCGCCGACCAGGGTATCGGCCTTGCCGGCCAGCGCCGGTTCCACGCGGACGATGCCCTGGCGGTCCAGCACCTCGTAGGGCACGCCGTACTGGCGCAGCACTTCGATGTCCTGGGCGGCGGCATCCAGCTGCTGCTGGGTGCGGAACAGCTGGGTGGTGCCGAGCTGGCGGCCCTCGTAGTCGATGCCGGTGGCCGCGCGCAGCTCGTTGATGCAGTCGCGGCTGTAGTCGGACATGCGCACCATGCGCGCCTTGTTGATCGCGTAGCGGCCGGCGGTGCAGTTGCGCAGCATCTGCCACAGCCAGCGGTACTGGGCGATGTCGGCAGTGGGGCGGATCGCCAGCGGGGCATGTTCCTGGAACAGCCACTTGACCGCCTTCAGCGGCACCCCGGGGGCGGCCCACGGCGAGGTGTAGCCGAAGGAGAGCTGGCCGGCGTTGGCAAAGCTGGTTTCCAGTGCCGGGCCGGGCTGCCGGTCCAGCACCGTCACCTCGTGGCCCGCCTGTCGCAGGTACCAGGCACTGGTCGTGCCGATCACACCACTGCCGAGTATCAGAACCCGCATCGTCGTCTCCTGGGAACCTGCACGCGCCCGGCGCAGGCGCGGCGGGAATGGCGGCAGGCCCTGACCCTGTCAATTCCCTGCGCCGAATCGGGCAGGGGCCATGAACGGCGCAGTATATTCAGCCCATACCAGTGTTTTTTCCTGTATTGAAGGATAAAACAGGGTAATTTCCCGTTTCCTTCACACAAAGCAGAGCGCCATGGCCGCCCGTAGCCGCGAGCTGGACAAGATCGACCGCCGGATCCTGCGCATCCTGCAGGCCGAAGGCCGCATTTCCTTCACCGAGCTCGGCGAGCGGGTGGGCCTGTCCACCACTCCCTGCACCGAACGCGTGCGCCGGCTCGAGCGCGAGGGCGTGATCACCGGCTACTACGCGCGGCTGGACCCGCAGTACGTGAAGGCCGGGCTGCTGGTGTTCGTGGAGATTTCGCTGGCCTACAAGTCGGGCGACATCTTCGAGGAATTCCGCCGTGCCGCGCTGAAGCTGCCCAACGTGCTGGAATGCCATCTGGTTTCGGGCGACTTCGACTACCTGCTCAAGGCACGCATCAACGAAATGGCCTCCTACCGCAAGCTGCTCGGCAGCACCCTGCTGACCCTGCCGCACGTGCGCGAATCCAAGAGCTACATCGTGATGGAGGAAGTAAAGGAAACGCTCAGCCTGCCCATCGTCGACTGAGCCTGCGACGGCAACACGAGGCGCCAGGCCCGCCATTTCCGCGACCCGCAACGCGGCCGCCCGGCTCCGGCGCGGCGTGCGCCCGGCAATGGGCAAGCAGGCGCCCTGGCGCGACCGTTCCGGCCGCCGCATGCGCACCGCGCGGCACACGTTGCCGGCACTCAGCGCACGATGCGCACGCCGTCGCCGCTGGGCACGGTGTCGTGGTAGCGCCCGGTACGGGTGTCCATCACCCGCCCGGGACCGGCCGGACGCATGCCGTTGAGCCGTCGCCCCTGCTGGTCGTACACCGGCACCGCGGCCGTCTGCGGCCTGGCCGCCGGTTTCGGCCTGGCGGCCGCGTTGGCCGGACTCGACTGTTCCAGCTGCTCGCGCAGGCGCGCGTTGTCGGCCGCCTGGCCGGAGGCGTCGCTGGCCGGCCTCGAGGGCGGCGGCAGGCTCACCGGCCGGGTTTCGGTCGGTGCCGGCGCGGGCTTGAGCTGGGCCATGGCCGGGGTGGCCGCCAGCATCGCAATCGACAGCAGGGCAATCCGTCTCATCGGGTACTCCCACAGGTCCATGTCCGGCGATGATGCACCTTGGCCGCTGCAGGCGGGCTAACCGCGGCGGTTGGAGCGGCGCCGGCCGCCCCCTACCATGAGGCTCCCCCCATGGAGGCGCGGCCATGACCGCTTTCGACCTGACTCCCCCCGACGACGCCCAGCGCGGCGCCCTGGTCGCCGGCCTGGACGACGCCGAACGGCGCGTCCTGCTGCACCACGGCACCGAGGCGCCGTTCTGCGGCGTGTTCCTGGACAACAAGCGCGAAGGCACCTACTGCTGCCGGCTGTGTGGCCTGCCACTGTTCCGCTCCAGTACCAAGTTCGACTCCGGCACCGGCTGGCCGAGCTTCTTCGCCCCGTTCGACCCGGCCCATGTCGGCCGCATCCGCGATACCAGCCACGGGATGGTGCGCACGGAAATCGTCTGCGCCCGCTGCGGCAGCCATCTGGGCCACGTGTTCCCGGACGGCCCGCCGCCGACCTTCGAAAGGCACTGCCTGAACTCGGTTTCGCTGTCCTTCGTCGGCCGCGGCGAGCGCTGGCCGGACCCGTTGCGGCGTGGCGGGGCCGAAGCGACACCCGCCGACTGAGTTCACATTTTCCCCCTTCAGATCCGGCCGGTGCGGCCGACAACGGGATATCCCCTCCCGTGTCCCGCGCCCCATGCTCATCATCGTCGGTCTGCTTGTCGTCATCATCAGCGTGCTCGGCGGCTATGTCGGCGCGCACGGAAAGCTCGGCGCGCTGTGGCAGCCTTACGAGCTGGTGATCATCGGCGGCGCTGCGCTGGGCGCGTTCCTGGTCGGCACCCCGGCCAAGACGGTCAAGAAGACCCTGCAGGCCGTGGTCGGCGTGTTCAAGGGGCCGCGCTACAAGCAGCAGGACTACCTGGACGTACTGAGCCTGCTGTACGAACTGCTCAACAAGGCGCGCCGCGAGGGCTTCATGTCGCTCGAGGAGCATGTCGAGAACGCCGCAGAGAGCCCGATCTTCGCCAATTACCCGAAGATCCAGGCCGATCACCACCTGATCGACTTCATCACCGACTGCCTGCGGCTGATGATCGGCTCCAACATCGAGCCGCACGAGCTGGAGCCGCTGCTGGAGCTGGAGCTGGAAAAGCACCACCACGAAGCCATGGAACCGGCGCACGTGCTGACCAAGGTGGCCGACGGCCTGCCGGGGTTCGGCATCGTCGCGGCGGTGCTGGGCATCGTCATCACCATGGGTTCGATCGGCGGCGACATCAAGGAAGTCGGCGCGCACGTGGCCGGTGCCCTGGTCGGCACCTTCCTCGGCATCCTGCTCGGCTATGGCTTCATCGGTCCGGTCGCGGCCGCGGTGGAGGCCCGCGCCGAACAGGACTCGCGCATCTACGAATCGGTCAAGACCGCGCTGCTGGCCTGCCTGCGTGGCTACAACCCGAAGATCGCGCTGGAGTTCGCGCGCAAGACCGTGCCGTCGGCACTGCGCCCGGGCTTCACCGAGTTCGAGCAGCACCTGAAGTCGGTCAAGTAAGCCATGGCCAGCAACGATGCCAAGCCCACGGTGATCGTGCGGCGCGTGAAGAAGATCCAGGGCGGAGGCCACCACGGCGGTTCGTGGAAGGTGGCCTACGCCGACTTCGTCACCGCGATGATGGCGTTCTTCCTGGTGATGTGGCTGCTCGCCTCCACCAGCAAGCCCGAACGCGCGGCCATTTCCGAATACTTCCGCAACCCGAGCCCGTTGAGCGGCACCAGCAGCACCCCGGCACCGGGCATGGCCGGTCCCGGCGGTGCCAGCACGTCGATGATCAAGCTCGGCGGTGCCACCGACATCTCCCGCGGAAACAGCAACGACCCGTTCCAGAACCAGCGCGAGTCGATCCCCACGCCGGTGGAGGAACGCGAGCGCGAGAAGAAGCAGCTCGAGGTGCTGAAGCAGGAGCTGGAGGAAGCCATCGGCAAGAGCCAGGCGCTGGAGCCGTTCAAGGACCAGCTGCTGCTGGACATCACCTCCGAAGGGCTGCGCATCCAGATCGTGGACAAGCAGAACCGGCCGATGTTCGACATGGGCAGCGCCAAGCTGATGCCGTACACGCGCGAGATCCTGCGCGAGCTGTCGCACTTCATCAACCAGGTACCCAACCACATCAGCATCAGCGGCCACACCGACATCACCGCCTATTCCACGCAGCTGGGCTACAGCAACTGGGAGCTGAGCGCGGACCGTGCCAACGCCGCGCGCCGCGCCCTGCTGGAAGGCGGCATGGGCGAGGACAAGGTGGCGCGGGTGGTCGGGCTGTCGTCGTCGGTGCTGTTCGACAAGACCGACCCGCAGAACCCGATCAACCGCCGCATCAGCATCGTGGTGATGACCAAGGAAGCCGAGGCCGCCGCACTGTCGGCGATCGCGGCGCTGCCGGCCCCGGCCCCGGCCGTCGCCGCGCCCGCTCCCGGCAATGGCGATGCCGGCGCGGCGCCAGGCCCCGGCGTCGACTGAACGGCCGCGCCACGGCGCCGGTTCGGCATCCACAGCAGCGGCCGCCTACAATGGCGGCCGTTTCCTTTTGTCGAACGATCATGTCCAAGCAGTCCAAAGCCAAGCGCGACAAGCGCAAGAAGCAGCAGCCCCGCCGCCCGTTCCTGCGCTTGGACGCGCAGCAGCAGGTGCAGAACCACGCCGTGCTGGTGAACGAAGAGGGCCAGGTGGTCGCCGCCATCGGCCTGCAGGGGCGGCAGTGGCTGCTGTCCGTCGGCGGCCAGACCATGGGCAACGCCGACAACCCGGTGCCGATGCTGGCCATGCTCAAGCACCTGGCCAACGTGCAGGAGAAGGAAGGCCGCAAGGTCGCGCTGGAGTACTCGGAGCAGCTGCAGCAGCTGATCGACGCCAGCGCCGCGGCCGAAGGCAAGAGTGCCGACGACTACCTGGCCGGCCTGGTCGCCGAGTTCGAGGGCGTCGAAGGCGAGGAAGCCGCGGCCGTGGCCGGCGGCGATGACGCGCAGGACGCCGGCACCGGCGACGCTGCGGCCGACGCCGCCGACAAGCCGCAGGCCTGAGCGATGGCGCGGCGGTGACGGTCTATATCGACGATGCGGTACACCCCTGGCGCGGCGAGCGCTGGGCGCATCTGCTGGCCGACACCCTGCCCGAGCTGCACGCCATGGCGCAGCAGCTCGGGATTCCGCGGCGGGCGTTCCAGAACCGCCGCAGCGGCGCGCACTACGACGTGCCGGCGGCGCTGCGCGACACCGCCATCGCGCTGGGCGCGGTGGCGATCTCGCGGCATGCCGACCGCGCCCTTGTGCGGCGGGTCATCGCCAACGCCCGCGCCCAGTACCAACCGCTGTGACCGCGCCTGCCGCGCCCGCGGCCTGGCTCAGAACGGATCGCTGCCCGGCCGTACTTCCACGCCCAGCAGCGAGCACAGCGCCAGCATCGCCTCGTCGTCGCGGCTGAGCGCGATCCAGCCGGCGTAGCCGTCGCCCCCCGTGTTCCAGTTCCACACCGTATAGCCATGCTCGCGCAGGCGGTCGTGCGCGGTGGTCATCAGTGCCGGCACGTCGAGATCCTGGGCGAAATCCTCGTCGTCCAGGTCGCCACCCCAGTCGATGCGCAGGTTCCAGCGCGCGGCCAGCTCGTCGATCGCGGCCACGAACGAATCGATGTCCTTCCAGTCCACGTAGAAGCCGGAGCGCCAGTCGATCGCGTCCTTCAGGTCCCACAGCCACTGCTCGTCGCCGCTGTCGTGCTCGGCACCGGCACGCGCTTCGCGCCAGGCATCGAACTGCTGCAGCGCGGCCTCCTCGTCGCCGGGATTGACCAGCCACAGCAGGTTCCACACCCGCGCCGGATGGTCGTCCTCGTCGAAGGTCGGCAGCAGTTCGTCGGAATCTTCGTAATCGGCACTGTTGTCGGGCATGGCGGCTCTCCACTGCGTGATGGCGCGCATTCTGCCGCCACGCGCACGGCAGCGGAAGCGGCAGCGGTTATCCTTGTGCCCATGAAGAGGGCCACGGTGGCCGTCAACGAACACAGACATGAGCGATACCCCTCCCGACCGCCTGGCGGTCAACCCCACCAGCCCGTTCCACGACCCGGCCGCGCTCGAACGCGGCGTCGGCGTGCGCTTCAACGGCATCGAGCGCGATGACGTGGAGGAGTACTCGGTCAGCGAAGGCTGGATCCGCGTGCAGGCGGGCAAGGCCCGCGACCGCCGCGGCAACCCGATGACGCTGAAGATCACCGGCTCGGTCGAGCCGTATTTCCTCGAACTGAACAAGTAACGCCGGCGGCGCCCCGCGCGGGCGCCTCCACCGTGTACGCCGCCGGACGCTGCCGGCGGCGCCGGCTCAGTCCCGCTGCCGGCTTTCCAGCAGGTCCAGGTTGCGGATCAGCTTGCGCGCGACCTCGTCGGGTATCTGGCCATGCCGGGTCAGGCGGAACAGTTCCTCGCGCTCGGCGGTGAGTCCGGCCGTGCGCAGGCTGCGGTAGGCCTGCTCCATGCGCCGCACCATCTCCGGGTCCTCGTCCGGGCCCTGCCCTTTCTCCAGGTTGCGTTGGTACAGCAGGCTGACCCGCGCGGCGGCATCGTTGTAGAGCTGCACGTTGGTGGTGGTCTGGCCTTCCACCAGCTGCTGGCGGGTCTTCTCCACCGCGGCCAGCGCGGCCTTGGACGAGAGCTTGCGGGCCAGGTCCTCCACCCGCCGGCTGTCGTCGTCCCTGGGCAGCTCCAGCCCGCGCAGCAGCCGCGGCAGCAGCAGGCTGGCCCCGAGCAGCGACACCAGGATCACCGACGCGGCCAGGAAGATCACCAGGTCGCGTGCCGGGAACGGCTCGCCGCCGGGCACCATCAGCGGCAGGGTCAGCACGCCGGCCAGGGTGATGGCGCCGCGCACGCCGGCCACCGACATCGCCAGCACCACCCGCCACGAGGTCTGGTTCGCACGCTCCTCGCCACGCCAGCGCGCGCGCAGCAGGTTCCAGCGCAGCGACAGCCATACCCATACCAGGCGCAGCACCACCAGCATCGCGTTGATCGCCACCACGTAGATCGCCAGCCACCACCAGTCGCTGTGCCCGGTGACCGCGATGGTGTCCATCGCGCGCTGGACGATGCCCGGCAGCTGTTCGCCGAGCAGCACGAAGATGATGCCGTTGAAGCTGAACTGCACGGTGCTCCACACCGCCGTGCGCTGCACGCGCATGCTGCCGCTGATGCGGCCGGTCAGCTCGACGTAGCTCATGGTGATGCCGGCGGCCACCGCGGCAAGGATGCCGGAGGCGTTGAACTCTTCGGCCAGCAGGTAGGCGGCGAAGGGGATCAGCAAGTTGACCAGCAGCGCCGCGCCCGGCTCCTCGCCGAAGCTGCGCCACAGCCAGCGCTGGAAGGTGGACACGCCCAGGGTCACCGCCACGCCGATGCCCAGGCCGGCAAGGGCCACCCACAGGAAGGTCAGCGAGGCCTGCGCCAGCGAGAAACTGCCGGTCATCACCGCGGCCACCGCGAAGCGGAAGCAGACCAGGCCGGACGCGTCGTTGAGCAGCGACTCGCCTTCCAGGATGTGCATCAACCGCTTGGGAATCGGCACCCGCGAGGCGATGGCGCCCACCGCGACCGGATCGGTGGGCGAGACGATCGCCGCCAGCGCGAATGCCACCGCCAGCGGCATGGCCGGGATCAGCCAGTGGATCAGCAGCCCGGCGCCGACCACGGTGAACACCACCAGGCCGAATGCCAGCTCCAGGATCGCACCCTTGTCGCGGAACAGGCCCTGCTTGGGAATGCGCCAGCCGTCGAGGAACAGCAGCGGCGGCAGGAACAGCAGGAAGAACATGTCCGGCTCGAGCGCATGGCCGCGCTTGAACACGCCGGCGATCAGGGCGCCCAGGCCGATCTGCACCAATGGCAGCGGCAGCGAGAACGGCAGAATCCTCACCAGGTAGCCGCTGGCGACCACCGCCACCAGCATCGCCAGAACGACTTCGATCGTGTGCATGCCTCTCCACGAAGTCGCCACCATGGCAGCGACAGGTTGAACAACGCGGAAAAACTATCACAGGCACGCGCCGCCGCCGATGGGGGCGGCGGCCATCCGTGGAGGAAGGTCCGGACCTATGCCGCGCCGTCGAAGCGGTAGATGTCCATCGCCAGGAAGCCCATGTCGATGCCGGCATCGATGCGGCGTGCGCCGAGCCGGTCGGTGCCGGCCGCGCCCATGGCGAAATGCAGCGGCAGCAGGTGCTCGTCGGTGGGGTGCGCCTGTTCGGCGAACGGCGCCTGCCGGCGGTAGTCCAGCAGCGCCGGCACGTCGTCGGCGTGCAGTTTCTGCTCCACCCACTGGATGAACGGAAGGACGTACGGCGCCTGTCCGCCCTGCGCGTAGTGGTGCCAGTCGTGCAGGTTGTGGGTGATGCTTCCCGAGCCGACCAGCAGCACGCCGTCGCCGCGCAGCGGCGCCAGCGCACGGCCCATCGCCCACTGGTGCGCGGGCCCCAGCGCCGGCTGGATCGACAGCTGCAGCACCGGGATGTCGGCCTGCGGGTAAAGGAAGCGCAGAGGCACCCAGGCGCCGTGGTCGAGCCCGCGCTGCGGGTCGATCACCGGCGACAGCCCGGCCGCGGCCAGCCGCGCCGCCACGTCCTGCGCCAGTTCCGGCGCACCCGGCGCCGGGTACTGCAGCTGGTACAGCGCCTCGGGAAAGCCGCCGAAATCGTGGATGGTCCGCGGCCGCTCCGCCGCCGATACCGTGGGCGTGCGGCCCAGCCAGTGCGCCGAGGCCATCACGATGGCCCGCGGGCGCGGCAGCGCGGCAGCCAGTTCGGCCAGGCGCGGCCCCACCGCGCCGGGCTGCAGCGCGGTCATCGGCGATCCATGGGAGATGTACAGGGACGGCAGCGATGTCGATGGCATGGGGGACTCCAGGGGAGGATGCGATGCCACACAGGTTATTGCCGTGGCACCGGGCAACAAATAACCTCGGCATCAACGTTTTATTGCCAAAGCGGAAACAATGGACACCATCGATGCCATGCGGGTGTTCGTCGCGGTGGTCGAGCGCAATGGTTTCAGCGCCGCCGCCCAGGCCCTGGACCTGTCCACCGCCGCCGTCACCCGGCAGGTCGCCGCACTGGAAAGGCGCCTGTCCGCGCGCCTGCTCAACCGCACCACGCGGCGGGTCAGCCCGACCAGCATCGGCGCCGCCTACTACCAGCGCTGCGTGCAGCTGCTGGCCGAGTTCGACGCGCTCGAGGCCTCGGTCGGTGCGCAGGCGCTGCAGCCTTCGGGCCGGCTGCGGATCAATGCGCCGGTCAGCTATGGCATCGCCCGCCTGGCGCCGCTGCTGCCCGGCTATGCCGAGCGCCACCCGCAGGTGGAACTGGACCTGTCGCTGTCCGACCGGCAGGTGGACATGGTCGAGGAAGGCTTCGACCTGGCGATCCGCATCACCCGCCAGCCGGCGCCCTCGCTGATCGCACGGCGCCTGGCCGAAGCAGCGATCGTGCTGTGCGCCGCACCGGCCTACCTGGCGCGGCATGGCACCCCGGAGCGCCCGGACGACCTGTCGCGACACGCGTGCCTGGCCTACAGCTACTGGGCAGGGGGCGACAGCTGGCACCTGCAGGGGCCGCAGGGCGAAGCGAGCGTGCCGGTGGTCGCGCGCATGCGCGCCAACAACGGCGAGGTACTGCGCGAGGCGGCCATCGCCGGCATGGGCATCATCGCGCAGCCGGATTTCATCGTCGGCCAGGCCCTGGCCGATGGCCGCCTGGTCACGGTGCTGCCGGACTGGCAACTGCCGCCGGTCGGCATCCATGCGCTCTACGCCAGCCGCAGCCACCTGGCGCCGAAGGTACGCAGCTTCATCGACTACCTGGTGGAACGGCTCGGCACGGACGCGGCCGGCCCGGGCTCACGCTGAGTCGGGCACCAGGGCCAGCAGCGCCAGCAGATCGCGCAACGGCATCGGCCGGCCCAGCAGATAACCCTGCACCTGGTCGCAGCCGTGCGCCACCAGCCAGTCGAGCTGGCCTTCGGTCTCCACGCCCTCGGCGATCACCACCAACCCCATGCTGTGCCCCAGCGACAACAGCGCGCGGCAGATGGCGGCATTGCGCGGGTTGCGTTCCACGTCGGCGACGAACGCGCGGTCGATCTTCAGCGAATCCAGCGCCAGGTGCTGCAGGTAGGACATGCTGGAAAAGCCGGTACCGAAGTCGTCCAGGGCCACCGCGATGCCATGGGCACTCAGGCTCTCCAGCACCTGCATCGCCTGCGCCGGATTGCGCATCAGGCTGCTCTCGGTCAGCTCCATCTGCAGCGCGCCCCGCGGCAGCCCGTGCTCGGCGGCGGCGTGGGTGAACTCGCCGACCAGGTCGCTGTTGAACAGCTGCACCGCCGAGACGTTGACCGCGATCGGCAGCCCGGCCCAGCCGTTGTCGGCCAGCACGCGTCCGGCGCGCGCGGCCGCACGGATCACCCAGCGCCCCAGCGCGATGATCTGGCCGGTGTCCTCGCACAGCTGGATGAAGTCCGACGGGGGGATGAAGCTGCCGTCGGGCTGCGGCCAGCGCAGCAGCGCTTCCAGCAGCGCCGGCGAACCATCGACGGCATGCCGGATCGGCTGGAAATACAGTTCGAACTCGTCGCGTTCGATGGCCAGGTGGATGCGCCCGGCCAGTTGCAGGCGGTCGGCGTGGCGCTGTGCCAGCGCGTGATCGAAGCGCAGCACGACCACCCCGTTCTCGCGGGCGGCATGGGCCGCCTGCGCCGCGCGTCCCAATACCAGGTCGGCACTCGCGCCATCGCCAGGGTTGCCGGCCACGCCGATGCGCGGTTCCAGCTGGTGGAAGGAGTCGCGGCCGCGCACCGGTTCGGACACCGCCTCGCGCAGCGCCTCCAGTGCCTGTTGCGGATCGTGTCCGTCGGCCACCGCCAGCACGAAATCCTCGGCCGGCTGGTACGCAAGCAGGCCGTAGCGCGCGCCCAGCGTATCGAGCCGGGCAACCATCGCCTGCAGGACCTCGTCGCCGGCTTCGCGGCCCAGCGTGTCGGTGACCATCTGCAGCCCGCGCAGTTGCGCATGCAGGATGGTGTAGCCGGCACCGCCGGCGTCCAGCCGCTCGGCCAGCGCTTCGATCGTCAGCAGGCCGGTGCCGGGGTGGTGGCTGGCACGCCAGGCCAGGTCGCGCTCGTAGGCCAGCCGCTGGCTGACGTCCTCGGCCAGCACCAGGCAGGCCGGGCGACCATCGAACTCCAGCCGCGCCAGGTGCGCCAGCACCTCGAACCGACTGCCGTCGCGACGCCGGTGCACGCGCACCTGCGGTGCCGGCGAACTGCCGTCCCGGGACTCCTCCAGCGTGCGCTGGATTTCCTCCCTGGCCTCCTCCGGGCGTATGTCGAGGATGCTCATGGCGAGGAATTCCTCGCGGCTGTAACCGTACTGATCGATCGCGGCCTGGTTCACTTCCAGGAACTGCAGCGTGTCCAGGTCGAAGATCCAGAACGGCGCGGGATTACGGTCGAACACCAGGCGGAACTGGTGCTCGGCACGCTGCACGCGGGCTTCGCTGCGCACCCGCTCGGTGATGTCGGTGACCGCACCGGTCATGCGCGGATGCGGCCCCAGCTCCTGTACGCGCTCGCCCCGCGCCGACAGCCAGCGCACCGAGCCGTCGTGCAGCACCAGGCGGAACAGCGCGTTCACCGCACGCCCGGCCTCCGTCGCCTGCCGGACCTGCTCGCGCAGCCACGGGCGGTCTTCCTCGTGCACGTGGTCGTAGAACTCTTCCAGCCGCGCATGCCGTACCGGCAACGCGAACATCCGCCGGGTCAGCGCCGACCAGTGCAGGATGCCGTCCTTGCGGTCGATCGACCATGTCCCCACCTTGCCGACCTGGTGCGCCAGCGCCAGTTCCGCCGCGCCGGCGCGCAGCTCGTCGGCCAGCCGCGCCTGGCGCTGCGCACCACGGCGCATGCTGCCGTACAGATACGCGAACCCGCACAGGTACAGCAGGTAGATGCCGCAGGCGACATAGAAATACGTACGCCACGGTGCCATGACCTCGTCATAGGACAGGCCGGCGAACAGGATCAGCGGGTAATCGCGCGGCGCGCTCACCGCGACGACGCGGCGCACGCCGTCCATCTGGCTGGTCGTCACCCCCAGCGCCTGCACCTGGTCGGCCCCGGGCAGCGGGCGTATCGGGCGCGGCAACGGCCGCTCCACCGCCGATGGATCCAGGCTGTGCGCCAGCAGCGCGCCCTGGCGGCTGCTGATCGAGACCACGCCGCTGCGGCCGGTATCCAGGCCACTGACCACCCGCTGGAACACCGCCAGGCGCACCCGTGCCAGCAGCCACTGGCCCGGCTGTACCGGCACCGCGGTCAACAGCACCATGCCGCCACCGGGAAGCGCCTCCAGCCCACCCACGTACAGCTCGCCGGCCAGTACGCGGTTCTCCGGCACCACCCACTGCGCGAGCGTCGGATCGCCGCGGCCTTCGAACAGCGGCATGCCGGCGTCGTCGACCACGGTGATCGCGGCCAGGTCGGTATTGCGTTCGAGCGTGCCGCGCACGCTGGCGGCCAGCAGCGCCGGCGCGCGCTCAGGTACCTGCCGGTAGTACTCGCGGCCGTCGCGGGCGGCGCCACGCAGCGCACGTTCCATGGTGGTCAGTTCCGCCCGCAGCAGGCGGTCGCTGCCGGTCGCCAGCGCCATGCTCTGGCGCTGCGCGGCCTGCAGGCGGCTGCCGCGGTCGTTCCACAACATGATCGCCAGGGTCGCCGCCAGCAGCAGCGCGATCACGGCGCCGAACACGGCGACCTGGCGCAGGGGCTGGCTCATGCCCCGGGGCACCGGCATCTTCCCTGCGTCAGCATTCGCTCTGCGTGCATGGTCTCGTTCGTTGTCCGCCGTGCCATCGGAAACCGCCGGCCGCCCGCGGCCAGCCGCTTCAATGGCGCTGCGCCGCACGCACGCAATGCGACGACCGTCCTCCCACGGAAGCCGCTATCGATGTCCGTTCGACAGCATGCAGTACAAACGCCCCCGACGGGAAGACTTGGCACGCGACAAGTACCCGAATCGGCAAGGCGACATCGCAGGCGTGGCACTAGACTGCGCACTCCATCCCAGAATCCGGAGCCAGCATGGCCCTGCAACGTTCGATCCTCGCACTCGCTCTCGGGTCCGCGCTGTCGCTGAGCGGCTGCGGCGGCGACAAGGCGCCCGCCGAACAGACCACGGCAGCCACCGCCGCGCCGGCTGCCGTGGCCAGGGCGCAGCTGGGCAGCTTCGGCTTCGACGTCTCCGGCATGGACCGCAGCGTGGCCGCCGGCGACAACTTCTTCGACTTCGCCAACGGCCAGTGGGTGCAGCGCACCGGGATCCCGGCCGACCGTTCCAGCTTCGGCAGCTTCAACATCATCTACGAGAAGACCCTGGGCGATACCCGCGCGATCCTGGAGGAAGCCACCCGCGCCAGCGACGGCGATGCGCGCAGGATCGGCGACTACTACGCCGCGTTCATGGACGAAGCAGGCATCGAGGCGCGCGGCGTGGCACCGGTGCAGCCACAGCTGCAGGCCATCGCAGCCATCGCCGACCGGCAGGCGCTGGCACGGACCCTGGGCGCCAGCCTGCGTGCCGACGTCGACCTGCTCAATGCCACCAACTTCTACACCCCGCACCTGTTCGGCGTCTGGGTGTCGGTGGACCTGCTGCAGCCGGACCGCAACGTGCCCTACCTGGTGCAGGGCGGACTGGGCATGCCCGACCGCGACTTCTACCTGGAGGGCGGGCGCATGGCCGAACTGCGCACGGCCTACGAGGGCTATGTCGCCCGGCTGCTGGAATTGTCCGGCGACAGCGCCGCCGCGGCCAAGGCCGCGCGCATCGTCGCGCTGGAAACCAGGATCGCGCGCGCGCATGCCACCCAGGAGGAGACCAACGACGTGGAGAAGGGCGCCAATGCCTGGAAACAGTCCGATCTGGCGGCGAAGGCACCGGGCATGGACTGGGCGGCGTTCCTGGATGCGGCCGGGCTGTCGGCGCAGCAGGACTTCATCGTCTGGCAGCCCCGGGCGGTGGCCGGGTTGTCGAAACTGGTCGCCAGCGAGCCGCTGGACACATGGAAGGAATACCTGGCCTTCCACGCCCTGGACGAGGCCGCACCGTACCTGCCCAAGGCGTTCGCCGATGCGCACTTCGCCTTCCACGGCACCGCGATGAGCGGCACCCCGCAGCAGAGCGAGCGCTGGAAGCGCGCGGTCAGCGAGACCAACAACGCCATCGGCGAGGCGGTCGGCAAGCTTTACGTCGAGCGCCATTTCGACGCTGCCACCAAGGCACGCGCGGACGAGATGGCCCGGAACATCATCGCCGCTTTCGCCAAGCGCATCGATGCGCTTGAATGGATGTCGCCGCAGACCAAGGCGCACGCACAGGCCAAGGTGGCCGGGCTCAAGGTCGGCATGGGCTACCCGGACAAATGGCGCGACTACGGCGCACTCGAGGTGAAGCGCGACGACGCGCTGGGCAACGCGCAGCGCGCGGCGCTGTTCGAGTACCGGCGCAACATCGCCAAGCTCGGCCAGCCGGTCGACCGCGGCGAATGGGCGATGCTGCCGCAGACCATCAATGCCATGAACGTGCCGCTGGAAAACCGCCTGGTGTTCCCGGCCGCGATCCTGCAGCCGCCGTTCTTCGACCCGGCGGCCGACGATGCGGTGAACTACGGCGCCATCGGCGCGGTGATCGGCCACGAGATCAGCCATGGCTTCGACAACGCCGGCGCGTTGTTCGACGAGACCGGCAGGCTGCACAACTGGTGGACGGCCGAAGACCTGAAGCAGTTCAACGCCGCCGGCGACGCGCTGGCCGCGCAGTTCAGCAGCTACGCGCCGTTCCCGGGCGTGCACGTCAATGGCCGCCTGACCCTGGGCGAGAACATCGCCGACGTGGCCGGGCTGGCGACCGCCCATGATGCCTACCGCATGGCGCAGCAGGGCAAGCCGGCGCAGGACCTGGAAGGCTTCACCCCGGACCAGCGCTTCTTCCTCGGCTTCGCCCAGGCCTGGCGCAGCAAGATGCGCGAGCAGGCACTGCGCAATTCGCTGCTGACCAACGTGCATGCGCCGGGCCAGTTCCGCACGCTGACCGTGCGCAATCTCGATGCGTGGTATCCGGCATTCGGGGTCAAGGAAGGCCAGGCCCTGTACCTGGCGCCGGACAAGCGGGTCAAGGTCTGGTAACGCGGCGCTGGTTGGCAGGCGCAGCACGGGGTCGGAGCCGGGTCGTGCGGGTGGCGATCCGACCCTGACCCCGGGCTTGGCCGGTCACGCTGGCCAGTGCAGCAGTGACTGCGGGTCGCGTCCCATGCGCTGGCAGGCGCGTGCGGCGATGCCGTCGCCCAGCGCGGCGCGGAACAAGGGCGCCGACCCGCGCAGCAGGCGTGCGGCGAGCGCCGCACGCAGGCGCTGGCCGCGGCGGTCACGGCCGAGCAGCGGCGGTGCCCAGTCCGGCAACAATGCCGCGCCCGCGGCCAGGAACAGGTCGCGCGATGCCCCGGGCAACGGTACCGGCAGGCGCACGCCCTCGAGCACCGCCAGCACCTCGCGCGAACGCGCGTCCATGTGCAGTTGCGGCTGCCGTGCGGCGAAGTACGCGCGCACCTGTGCCTGGCTCGCCGGTACCGCACGCGCGCCCAGCGCCTCGGCCACGCGCCGGTACTCGTCGTAGTAGCGGTCGGCGATGGCCTCGGGCACGTCGCGGCAGTAGCGGCGGCAGCCCTCGAGGAAGCCGTAGGCTTCGGTGACATGCACCCAGGTGAGCAGTTCCGGATCGTCGGCGGCATAGGCGCGGCCATCGGGCAGGGTGCCGGCCACGCGCGCGTGGATCCGCCGCACCCGCCCGACCAGTGCTTCCACCTCCGCCGCCGGCGCGTAGCTGGTGCCGGCCACGAACGCGGTGGTGCGGCGCAGGCGCCCGACCAGGTCCTGGCGGAAGTTGGAATGGTCGTAGACGCCGGTCAGCGCGCGCGGGTGCAGCAACTGCAGCATCAGCGCGCACAGGCCGCCGGCGAGCATGCCCGGGAATTCGGAGTGGATGCGCCAGGTCACGCTGTCGGGGCCGAACCAGCCCGGGTCGCCCGGCGGCGCGTCGTAATCGATGCCGCTGCGGTCGCGCGGGAAGGCATCGAGCACCCAGCGCCGGATCTGCGCGGTGACGGCCGATGACACGGGGGCGGACAGGAACGACATGCGGATATCGTAGTGGAACGGCCGCGCACGCCGGCCGCGGCCGCGGCGGCGCGCAGCCGGGCGCGGCGCCCCCGGGTTGGCCGCCGGCCACCGTCCAGGCCATGTGCGCCCGCAGCATGCCGATGCGCTTTCGATTTCTGATTCCGCCACTTGCACGATGACGCGCCGCAAAAAGCCGGGGCCATGCAGGCGCCCGGCAACGCCGCCGCGCAGGCGTCGTCGCATCGCGCCCATTGCCAAGCCGCATGAAAGTGCTAGAACTGGAACCGCCAGATCGTTCCACGCCGTATCCGTCGCTCGTTCCAGCCAGTATCTGCAAGGAGCTCCACATGATCGCGTTGTTCAAGGGTTTGGGTTTGTTGCTGCAGGACAATGAGCTGTACCGCAGTCCGTTCGAGAAGCAGGTCGCGCACTGGAAGAACCTCAGCGACGAACAGATACGCGACGAGGTGGCGGTACTTGCCAAGGCCAAGTGCCAGTGGCTGATGGCGTCCATCGTGCTCTGGCAGGCGGCGTCGCTGCTGATCCTCGGGCTGATCACCAACTACCTGTGGCGCGACGATTTCCATATCACCTTCACCCGCGTGGTGATCGTGTTCGGCTCGTGGGTGTCGATCCTGTTCGTGATCTGGTTCATGGCCAACATGTTCGACCATACCGCCGGCTTCGAGCGCTGGATGAAGGCTTTCAACAGCCGCGCGCGGATCAGCTCCGACGCCGACAGCGTGGAAACCGTGGCCGAAGCGCTGGAGATGGCCCGGCACTACCCCGAAGTGCTCGACTACAAGCAGGCGGTGGCGTCCCGGCGCGAACTGCGCCACGAGGACATCCGCATCATGCGCGAGCTGGGCCGCATGCGGCAGCATTCGGAACTGGTCGGCAAGCTCAACCACATCGGCGACGACGGGCTGCGCCTGCAACCGGCGTTCTGATCCCGCTGCCGCCGCATCGCTCCCGCAACGCCGCGCTCAGTCGCGGCGTTGCGCATTGCGCGCGCGCACCTGCTGGCCGAAGCCGGCCGGCAACCCCTGCACGTCGCGCACGCCGCCGACCACCAGGCTGAAATCGCCAAGCGCCTGGCGCTGGCATAGTTCGCCGCCGGGCTGTTCACGGCAGTGCTCGCGGTAGAGCCGGTAGAAGCAGTTGCCGCTTTCGCTCTGCAGGCACTGGAAGCGGGCGTGGTCGCCGGACACCGTGGTGCGGCTGAGCACGGCCTGTTCGCCGCTGACACGCACGATCGACGTGTGCCCCTGCGGTTCGCGGTAGCCCAGCATCGCCATCAGGCTGCCGAGCAGGAAAGTCAGGTACTGCATGGCACTTCTCCTTGTACGCCCGCAGGCAGGGACTCACATGCCGCGGAACAGGCTCATGAACGGTTGGCTGACCACCAGCGTCTCGCTGCGGTTCTTCAGCCGCAGTACGCCGCGCCCGCTGTCGTCGCGGCTCACCGCGGCCACCGCCTTCATGTTGACGATGCTGGAACGGTGCACCTGGCGGAAACACTGCGGGTCCAGCACCTGCGCCAGTTCGCGCAGCGAACTGCGCAAAAGCAGTTCCTCGTCGGCGGTGACCACCGCGGTGTACTTGCTGTCGGCGCGGAAATACAGCACGTCCTCCAGCATCACCAGCCGGGTCTCGCGGCCGTTGCTGGCGGTGATCCAGGCCGGCGGCGGCACGGCGCCGGCAACGGCCGGACGCCGCGCCAGCTGGTCCAGCAGCTGGTCAAGCAGCTGCCGGTCCGGTGCCCCGGCCTGCACCCGCGCGAGCACCCGCTGGCGGGTGGCCAGCAGGCGCTCGTCGGCCACCGGCTTGAGCAGGTAATCGACCGCGCCGCGCTCGAACGCATCGATCGCGTACTGGTCGTAGGCGGTGATGAACACCGCCTGGGTGCGCGGACTGAGCGTCTCCAGCGCGCGGGCGACATCGATACCGGTGACGCCGGGCATGCGGATGTCGAGGAAGGCCAGGTCCGGCCGCAGCGTTTCCAGCATTTCCAGCGCGGCGGCGCCATCCTCGCACTCGGCGACGATCCGCAGTTCCGGCCACAGCCGCCGCAGTTGCGCGACCAGCGCCTGGCGCAGCAGCGGTTCGTCCTCGGCGACCAGGGCATCAAGTTGCATGGGGCAGCTCCGGCACGTGGGTGGCGGCGACCGGCGCGGCCCGCGCCGCGGGCGGCCTGCGCGGCAGGGTGATGGTGGCCGCCGCGCCGCTGGGGAAGTTGGATACCAGGGCGAAGCCGGCCTGCGGCCCGCAGCTCAGGCGCAGGCGTTCGCGCAGGTTCTTCAGGCCGATGCCGGTACCGCCGCTGCTGCCGCCCACGCCCTGGCCGTCGTCGGCGACGGTGAGGTGGACCTGGCCATCGCTCTCGCGCGCGAGCACCCAGATCGTGCCGCCGCCGGGCTTGGGCTCCAGCCCGTGCTTGATCGCGTTTTCCACCAGGGTCTGCAGCGCCATCGACGGCAGCGCGACGTCCTGCAGGGAATCGGGCACGTCGATCCGCACCACCAGCCGCGCGCCCATGCGGATGCGCAGGATCTCCAGGTAGGCCTGCACCCGTTCCAGCTCCTGCCCCAGGGTCGACAACGACTGGTCGATGCCGGGCAGCGAGCTGCGCAGGTACTGGATGAGATGACCGAGCATGCGCTCGGCACGTTCGGGATCGGTGCGGGTCAGCACCTGCGCGTTGGCCAGGGTGTTGTACAGGAAGTGGGGCTCGACCTGCGCGTGCAGCAGGTTCAGGCGCGCCACGCTCAGCTCCTTCTCGGCCTCGGCGCGCGCGGCCGATTCGCGCTCGTCGCGGCGCTGCTCGGCCACGCGCTGGCTCATCGCGCGGCTGACCGCTTCGGCGTTCTCGCGGTTGCTGCCCTCGTCGGCCAGCAGCAGGTCCACCCAGGCACCGGCATCGGGCTCGAACAACAGCGTCACACTGCTCGTGCCCTGCCCCGGGGTGACCGTGGCCGAGACCCGGTCGTGCCGCACCGCCAGCCATGCCAGCGGGTTCCAGCGCGACGGCGGCGGCGCCTTGCCCGGGTCCGAGCGCGCGATCCGGGCCCGTACCTGCAGGCTGGCGGGCGAGCTTTCCACGTCCACCACCCGCGGCAGCCCGGCGACCACCGATTCGACCAGGGCGAAGGCCTGCGCGGCGTCGAACGGCAGTTCGATCCGGCGCTGCAGGCGGCTGGACAGGCTGTCGTGGTCCAGCCGCCCGGCCACCAGCTTGACCCGGCGCAGGTGGCTGGCGATGTTGACCGCGGCCATCGCCAGCGCGCCGATCACCAGCAGCGCGAACACCGTGCCCGGGCCACCGAACAGATGCCCCCAGACGATGGCCAGCGCCACCAGCGCCAGCACCCAGGCCAGCAGGATGCGGAGGCAGAACCACAGGCTGGCGATCATCGCGGCGTTCCCGGCTGGACAGTGCTGGCGAGCATAGGCGCTGGGCCGCGGCAGACAAGCGGCATGCGACGAAACCCGCGATCCGGGCGACGAAGGCCGCCGGCCGCGGCCGGAAACGGGCGCCGCAAACGACGGACGCCGCCCATCATGGGCGGCGTCCGCGGAGCCTCCGCGCCGTTCCCGGCACGAAGGGCGCTGCCGGCGATGCTCAGCGACGCTGGTCGGCGCTGGCGTCGCGGGTGGCGCGGAACGGCTCGCCCGCGCTCCAGTTCGGCCAGGCCCGGGAGTTGGCCAGCTGTTCGCCGAGCGTGTACACCACTTCCAGGTCGCGCGCTGCGCCGGCGAAGGTCCAGTCGGGCTGCCATTCGTCGCCCTGCTGGTGGTAGCGCCTGGCGGTGTAGTCGTCGGCGGCCTTCTTGCCGGCCGCCACGCCGCCGTCGATCCAGTCCTGCCCGGCCGAATACGACAGCGCCGGCACGCCGCGCTTGGCGAACGGGAAGTGGTCGGAGCGGAAGAACAGGCCGGCCTCGGGCTTCGGGTCCGGGGTGTAGCGGATGTCCCAGCCCCTGGCCACGTCCTTGAGCTGGTCCAGCAGCTCGAAACGCGCCGAGCCGTAGATGCCGAAATCACGCGACGGCCCGAACGGCGCCATGCCGTCCATGTTGATCAGCGCGACGGTCTTGCCCAGCGGATACAGCGGGTGGCTGGCGTAGTACTCGGAGCCCAGCAGGCCCTTTTCCTCGGCGGTGACCGCCAGGAACACCACCGAACGCTGCGGGCGCGGCGCCTTGGCGAAGCCGCGGGCCAGCTCCAGCAGCGCCGCGGTGCCGCTGGCGTTGTCCAGCGCGCCGTTGAAGATGCGGTCGCCGCGCGCGTCCGGCTCGCCGACGCCGATATGGTCCCAGTGCGCCGAATAGAGCACGGTCTCGTCCGGGTGGCTGCTGCCTTCCAGGCGCGCGACCACGTTGTGCGAGGTGATGACCTCGGTCTTGACCGCGTAGTCGGCCGAGAACGTCTCGCCCTTCAGTTCCACCGGGCGGAAGTCGCGCGACTGCGCCTGCTTCTTCAGCGCCTCGAAGTCCAGGCCGGCGCGCTTGAACAGGTCCACCGCCAGGTCGCGCTGGATCCAGCCTTCCAGCGGCGGGTGCGCCGCGGCCGGGTTGTCGCGCACCACGTCGAACATGGTGTTGGTATTGGAACCGGCCACCGTCGCCCAGCCATAGGAGGCCGGCGCGGTCTCGTGCACGATCAGCACGCCCGCCGCACCCTGGCGCGCGCCTTCCTCGTACTTGTAGGTCCAGCGGCCGTAATAGGTCATGCCCTTGCCATCGAAATCGCCGACTCCGCTCTCGAAGTCCGGGTCGTTGATCAGCACCACCGCGATCTTGCCCTTCAGGTCCACGCCCTTGAAGTCGTCCCAGTTGCGCTCCGGGGCCTTCACGCCATAGCCGACGAACACCAGCGGCGCGTCCTTGATCGCCACCGCGCTGTCGCCGTTCATCGCCGCGCGCACGGCGATCTCCTGGCCCTGGGTCAGCGCCTGCGGCGTGCCCTTGCTGGACACTGCCAGCTGCGGGTTGCCGACGATGTCGCCCTTGAGCAGCGGCACCGCCTGGGTCCACACGCGCTTGCCGTCCTTCAGGTCGCCACCGGGCTGCAGGCCGGCGTCGGCGAACTGGCGGCTCAGGTAGGCGATGGTCTTTTCCTCGCCGGCGGTGGCCGGCGAACGGCCCTCATAGGCGTCGGAGGCCAGCTCCTTCACATCGGCGGAAATCCGCGCGCCGTCGAACTTGGGCGGGGCGGCCATCAATGCGGTGGATACCGACATCGCCAGCAGGCTGATCACGATTCGCTTCACATCCATCTCCAGTGGGTCGAACAACCGGTGGAGTGTAGCCAGCGCCACGGCCACCCGGGCAGTGCCGTAACGCATGGGCAACGGCCGGTTCCGGCACGGCCGGCCACCGGCGGGCGCGGCACCGCACGGCGGCTACAGGTCTGCCGCGCGGGCGCGCAGCGCCTGGCGTTCGCGGGCGTTGCCGCTCAGCTCGGCGGCACGCTCGAATGCGCTGCGCGCCTCGTCGCGCCGGCCCAGGTGCTCGAGCAGGTCGCCACGTACCGCCTGCAGCGGCGCATAGTCATCCAGCCGGCCGTCCTGCTGCAGGGCCTCGAGCAGCGGCCAGGCGGCCTGCGGCCCCTGCGCGCGGGCCACCGCCACGGCGCGGTTGAGTTCGACCACCGGCGACGGCATGACCCGCGCCAGCCGCGCATACAGCTGCGCGATGCCGGCCCAGTCGGTCCGGTCGGCGCGGCGTGCCCGCGCATGGCAGGCGGCGATGGCCGCCTGCAGCACATAGGCATCGTCCCCGCCGCCCAGCGCCAGCGCCTTCTCCAGCAACGCCTGGCCACGGCCGATCTGCAGCCAGTCCCAGCGGCTGCGGTCCTGCTCCATCAACAGCACCGCCGCGCCCTGCGCATCGGTGCGCGCACCCATCCGTGACGCCTGCAGTTCCATCAGCGCCAGCAACCCCAGCACCGGCGCCGAAGCCGGCAGCAACGCCGCCAGCACCCGACCCAGGCGCAGCGCCTCCTCGTACAGCGCCGGGCGCATCCAGTCCTCGCCGTGGCTGGCGGCGTAGCCTTCGTTGAAGACCAGGTAGACCACTTCCAGCACCGACCGCAGCCGCTGCGGCAGCGCCCGTCGCCGCGGCACCTCGAACGGGATGCCGCGCTCGGCCAGGGTGCGCTTGGCGCGGACGATGCGCTGGGCGATGGTCGGTTCCGGCAGCAGGAACGCACGCGCGATCTCGGCCGTGCTCAGGCCGCACAGCAGGCGCAGGGTCAGCGCCACCCGCGCGTCGGCCGGCAGTACCGGGTGGCAGGCGACGAACAACAGCCGCAGCAGGTCGTCGCCGATGGCGTCTTCCACTTCGCGCTCGTGGTCGCGCACGACGCTCCCCTGGTGGTCCGGCTCGCGCGCCATCGCCGCCTGCTTCCCGGCGTGCAGGCGGCGCTGGCGCAGCAGGTCGATCGCCCGGCGCTGGGCGGTGGTCATCAGCCACGCGCCGGGGTTGTCGGGCACGCCCTGCCGCGGCCAGTGCTCGAGCGCGGCGACCAGCGCGTCCTGGGCCAGTTCCTCGGCACTGTCCAGGTCGCCCAGCATCCGCGCCAGGCGCGCGATCAGGCGCGGCGACTCCATGCGCCACACCGTATCGAGCCTGCGCTGGATTTCGCGGGTGTCCATCCGCCCGCGATCACAGCATTGCATCGGCGGGGGCGCAAGCGCACCGCCGGTCACGCGTCGACGAAGGCCTTGAACCCACCCCAGAACATGCGCTTGCCGTCGAACGGGACATTGCCGGCGTTCATGCCTGCCAGGCGCGGATCGGCCATCGCCCTGGCGTTGACCCGGTCGCGGTGCGCGCGCGAGCGGTAGACGATGTAGGCGAAGACCACCACTTCGCCGGGCTTGAGCTTGACCGCCTGCGGGAACGAGGTGTGCCTGCCCGGCTTGACGTCATCGGCCACCGCTTCCAGATAGGCCAGTGCGCCATGCTCCTTCCACACCTTGCTGCCCAGGCGCGCCATGCGCCGGTACTCGGCGAGCCGCTCCTGCGGCACCGGTATCACGAAACCATCGACATAACGCATCGCTGTCTCCTGCATGCAATGAACGGGCGGGGCGACCGCGGGCCCGCGGCCGCCGGGGGTTCAGCCGGGTTCGCCGTCCATGTGGGCGATTTCCCACAGGTGGCCGTCCAGGTCCTGGAAGCCACGCTGGTACATGAAGCCGTAGTCACGCGCCGGCATCGGCTCGTCCGCGCCGGCGGCCAGCGCCTTGTCCAGCAGCGCGTCCACCGCGGCGCGGCTGGGTGCCGACAGGCAGGTGATGACCTCGGTGTGGCTGCGCGCATCGCACAGCGGCCTGGGCGTGAAGCCGCGGAAGAACGGCTCCACCAGCAACATCACGTAGATGGTGTCGCTGATGACCATGCACGCCGCGTCCTGGTTGGTGAAGCGCGGATTGAAGGCATAGCCGAGCGCGGTGAAGAACGCCTTGGACGCGTCCAGGTCGCGTACCGGCAGGTTGACGAAGATCATCTGTGGCGCCGCCATCGTCAGTGGCCCCCGTCCATCGGCTTCATGCAGTTGACCATCCACGGCTTGCCGTAGCGGTCCACCAGCATGCCCCAGCGCCGGGCCCAGAACGTCTCGGCCAACGGCATCTGCACCTGGCCTCCTTCGGCCAGCGCGGCGAACACGCGTTCGGCTTCCTCGACACTGTCCACGTCGACGTTGATGGTGGTGGCGCACGGCCCCTGGGCAGGCGGGCCGTCGGCGGCCATCAGGATCGCGCCGCCGGCCTCCACCTGGCAGTGGGCGACGTGCTCCGGCCGCGGGCTGTATCCGCCGCAGGCGTCGCCCTCCATGTCGGGACCGGCGGGCATGTCGGCGTACTTCATCTCCGATACCACCTTGCCGCCCAGTGCCCTGGCGTAGAACGCCATCGCCTCGTGGGTGTCGCCGTTGAAGCCCAGGAAAGGAATCAGTTTCATCGCATGTGTCCTCGGTGTCGGATCAGTCGTTGCGTTCGATGCGGTCGCGCAGACGTTGCTCCTGCGCGCGCAGTTCCGGAGTGAAGGCCTCGCCGAAGTCCTCGGCCTCGAACACCGGGCGGATCTCCACCTCCACCGGTGCGGTGCCGTCGGCATCGAACGGCGCGCGTGCGAGCCACTCCACCGCCTCGTCCATGGAGCGGACCTGCCACAGCCAGAAGCCGGCGATCAGTTCCCGGGTCTCGGCGAACGGGCCATCGATGAGCTGGCGCCGCGCGCCGTCGAAGCGCACCCGCGCGCCGCGCCGGCTGGGGTGCAGGCCCTCGCCCGCCAGCATGATCCCGGCCTCCACCAGCCGCTCGTTGTAGGCGCCCATCGCCGCAAGCTCGGCCTCGGTGGGCATCACCCCGGCCTCGGTATCCGCCGTCGCCTTCACGATCACCATCACTTTCATCGCACTGCCTTCCACGGTTGCGGACCGGACGATCCGCTTCACACCTGGTACGACGAACCGGCGCCGGCAGGATCGACAACGCCGCCGGCCTTTTTCATGAACGCGTTAATGATTGCCGCGCCCCCGCCCTGCGCCATCATGGGCCCCCATTCCAATCGGCCCCTGCCATGAAATTCCTGCTGCTGATCTACATCGACCCGGAGTTGCTGCAGTCGCTGCCACAACAGGAGTACGACGCGCAGATGCGCCACTGCCTGGTGCACGCCGACGCCCTGCAGGCGCAGGGCACCTTGCTGATGTCGCATAAACTGCAGCCGCCGGCCAGCGCGCGCACTCTGCGCACCCGCGGCGGCCAGGCGCGGGTCACCGACGGCCCCTTCGCCGAGACCCGCGAGATCCTGGCCGGCTTCAACCTGATCGAAGCCGCCGACGCCGGGGAGGCCATGCGCATCGCCCGGCAGTTCCCGTGGGCGGCCTACGGCAGCATCGAAGTGCGCGAGGTGGAGGATCTGCAGGCCGAGCGGGTACGGCTGGGGTAGCCGGGGCCAGAGGCCGCCGCCGAGGGATGCCGGGCCTTGGTGGCGGCTTCACGCCCGGCCTTCTGTCAAGCCTTTCGGGCAGGATTTCGAGAAAAATGAACAGTGACAAAAGTCACATAAATTAAGATCGATACAAACCCAAATTCATGAAAAATAAGGAAAAAAATTAACTTGCATTCGAAACGACTTCCAAACCGTTAACTTTTGGCCAATCGAGGGTTATTGTCAGTTCACTTGGCATTCGGCTCTTGTTCATTTTCCGGTTCCCCGCCAAGGACTTCCACTGGAGAGAGAAATGGTCAAACGCAAGACGATCCAACGCGCTGCCTTGAGCGCGGCACTGAGCGTGTGCATTGCCGGCGGCGCCTATGCACAGAGCACCACCGGCGGCATCTACGGCACCGTTCCCGCGGCATCCGGCACCACCACCGTACTGGTAACCAACAACAGTGGCTTCAGCCGTACCGTCCAGGTCGGCGCGGACGGGCGCTACAACATCGGCTCGCTGCCCATCGGCAACTACAAGGTCACCGTCCAGCGCGATGGCCAGGCCATTGCCAGCCGCGATGTCTCCGTGATCGTGGGCGCCGGCACCGATGCCTCCTTCGTCAGCGCGGGCGGTGAAGCCTCCACCCTGGAGACGGTCAATGTGCGTGCCACTGCTGCCGCCGCGATCGACCTGACGGCGGTCGACACCCGCACGGTGATCACCGCCGAACAGCTGGAACGCCTGCCGATCGGTCGTACCGCCGAAGCCATCGCGATGCTGGCTCCCGGCGCGGTCAGTGGCGCGGCGGGCTATTCGGCACTCAAGGGCCTGGTTTCATTCGGCGGCGCAGGCGCCTCCGAAAACGCCTATTACGTCAACGGCTACTTCACCGGCGAGCCGCTCTCCAACCTGGGCGGGTCGGGGCTGCCCTTCGTGGCCGTCGCCCAGCAGGAGACCTACACCGGCGGCTACAGCGCCAAGTACGGCCGCTCCGATGGCGGCGTCATCAACCAGGTCGGCAAGCGTGGCAGCAACGACTGGGAGTTCGGCGGCCAGATCGACTGGGCGCCCAAGTCGCTGCGCGACGACAGCAAGGACCTGTACCTGCCGAATATCGACCTGTCCCAGTTCAACTCCAATCCCAACCTGCCCTCGACCTGCGGCGAAGAGGCGGACGAGAAGTGCCAGTGGGGCTACGCCGACCCGGATCTGGCCGGCACCAAATACCAGCGTGGCAAGGGCAACGAATCCGGGTCCACCCGCTACAACGCCTATGTCGGCGGCCCGATCATCCAGGACCGGCTGTTCTTCTTTGCCGGCGGCGAGTGGTACGACGGCAACAGCGTCACCACCCCCAACAAACTGGGCAGCGCGCGCTCGGTTCATGCCAAGGACGACAACACCAAGTATTACGTCAAGCTGGACTGGAACATCAACGACAACAATCTTCTGGAAGCCACCTGGTTCCAGCAGAACAACCACTACAGCGGCAGTTACTACGACTATGACCTGGACGCCTTCACCGAGGGTGGCAGGCTGGACACGGTGCCGACCCCGATCCAGAAGGACACCGACTACCGCATCCTGAAGTACACCAGCTACCTGACCGACAGCCTGACACTGAATGCCACCTACGGCACCAGTGATTTCACCAACCGCCAGATCAATCCGATGATCCTGCCCGACGTGCCTTACATCGTCGGTTCCAAATACCAGAACCCGGCGGCCAACGGCGGCAACGAAGTCAAGAACACCCAGGGCGGTTACCAGTCCATCGATGGTCGCGACAAGACCACCGGCCTGCGCGCCGACCTGGAATGGGTGGTCGGCAACCATACCCTCAGCGTGGGCGTGGACAACATCAAGTTCAAGGCCGACAACGAAGGCACCTCGCAGGTCGCCGAGTACTGGGAATACAAGAAGGCGTCCGACCCAAGCGCGAACATCTCCGCGGGCCTGGGAGTCGGTGCACCTGGCGGCGAGGGTTACTACGTGCGCCAGCTGAAGTACTTCAACAACACCAGCATGTCGCTGGACCAGAAGGCCTGGTACCTGGAAGACCGTTGGCAGGTCACCCCGAACCTGATGGTTTCGCTGGGCCTGCGCAATGACGAGTTCAAGAACAAGAACGACAGCGGCCAGACCTACATGGACGCCAAGAACCAGTGGGCGCCACGCCTGGGCTTCAGCTGGGATGTGCTGGGCGATGCATCGCTGAAGCTGTTCGGCAACGCCGGCCGCTACTTCCTGGCCATGCCCAACAACGTCGCCATCCGTGGCGCGTCTGCCTCCACCTACACCTGGCAGTACTACACCTATACCGGTATCGGCGCCAACGGCCTCCCGACCGGCATGACCGAAGTACCGGGCGTCGGCGGCGCACCTGCACCTGGCCCGGTGTCTTCCAACGGTGAGTATGGCCAGCCCATCGACGTACTTGCATTCGCCCCGAAGGACATGAAGAACATGTACCAGGATGAGTTCATCCTGGGCGTCGACAAGATGCTGAACGACAGCTGGGTGGTGGGTGCCAAGCTCACCTATCGCGACCTGAAGTCTTCGATCGACGACGTCTGCTATTCGGACAAGATCGTCGACAAGCTGGTCGCCAGCGGCATCAATCCCGATTCGGTGGAAATCGCCAGCTGCTACATGTTCAACCCGGGCGGCACCAACACCTTCAGCCTCAAGAACGTGGATGGCTCCGGGCGCACCGAGATTCGCATGAGCTCGCAGGACTGGGGCTTCGAACAAGGTGTCAAGCGTACCTACAAGGCGCTGGACCTGTACGTCGAGCATCCGTATGACGGCACGTGGGAAGGCCGGCTGAACTACACCTACAGCAAGAGCCAGGGCAACAACGAGGGCCAGGTGAAGTCCGAGTTCGGCCAGACCAACATCTCCAAGACCCAGGACTGGGACGCGCCGGAGATGATGCGCTTCGCCGATGGCTACCTGGCCAATGACCGCCGCCACCAGATCAAGATGTACGGCAGCTACTCGATCACGCCGGAGTGGATGGTCAGCGGCAACGTCCGGATCATGTCCGGTGGCCCGATCAGCTGTCTGGGCTATTACAACCCGGACGGCTCGATCAACGAAGGTACCAGCGAAGCCGACCCGATCTCCTACGATGCCGCGTACCACACCTGCCTGGGCAGCATCGCCAAGCCGGGCGACAAGCGTAACCCGTGGATGCGCAACGTCGACCTGGCCGTCACCTACAGGCCGGCATTCCTGGACGACAAGCTGGCGTTGAGCCTGCAGGTGTTCAACGCGCTGAACAGCCAGACGCCGCTGCAGGTGGACGTGACTTCGGAAGAAGGCCCCTACACGGTATCCAATACCTACATGGTGCCGATCGCCCTGCAGGAGCCGCGCTACGTGATGTTCTCGGCGTCGTACAACTTCTGACGGCGCAGCCGTTGTAAAAGCGCTCTGCAACGTGGAGACGCACTGGACCCCGGCCGCATGGCCGGGGTCTTTTTTTGCCGCGAACCGGCCCCACGCCCGGACGACAGACCGCACGCCAGATCGCAGGCAGGGGCAGGACCGGGACCCACATCCCCGGCCATCCCGGCCCGTTCCGGCTATTCCGCGGCCGTTGCGCCGGAAAGGAGGCGCACGTGCAGGTCCCTGCCCGTGGTGGCCTCGTTGCCACTGTGGTCACGCGCCAGGATCCGCACGATGTAGTCGCCATCGGGCAGGTCGCCGACCTGCAGCCGGCCACGGGCAAGGCTGCCGTCGCGCACCGTGTTGGTGAGCACGTAGCGGAACCGCGTCACCGCGCTGCCGTGGACGGTGATGCCGCTGTCTTTGGCATAGGCGACCTTCACCGCCTCGGACTGCGGCGGCATGCGGTTGAACTCGATGTTCATGCGCGGCTGTTCGTGGCCGGGCAGCGGCTGGCCCGCGGCGTCCAGGATCTGGTAGCCCAGCGCATACAGGCCGAGGCGGCGGCGCGGCAGGTTGTCGTCCACCTGGTCCCAGGCCTCGACCACCAGCTGCAGATCGCCGCCATCGCGCGGCACCAGCAGGCGACCGTCGCGGCGCTCTCGCAGCCGCTGGCCACCGGCATCGAGCAGGGCGATGTCGTCGATGCGCGGCGGCACGTGGTCGGCGTAGTTGGCGAAACCCAGCCGCACGGCGTTGCGCTCGTAACCGGAAGGACCGACTACCAGGTGCACGTGGGCCTGGCTGTTGATGCTGCCCAGCGCATCGCCGGGATCGAAGCGGGTACCGCGACGCACGCGCACCCGCACCAGCCGCCCGTCCGCGTCGCGCACCTGCTGGAAGCGCACCGGATCGAGCGGGCGGTTGGACGGATCGCGGCCGACCTTCATGTGGATATAGTCCACGGTATCCAGCGACAGGCCCTCGGCCTGCCCGCCCAGGCTCCAGGTCGCGGCCGGACTGCTGACCTTGGCCGCGGCGATCGCGAGCACGGTCTGGCCGACATCGCCGCGCACGTCGAAGCCACCGTGCAGGTGGTGGCGGCTCTCGCCGCTGAAGTTGCCGCGCACTTCGCCCAGCGTGCCCACGACTTCGTGCCAGCCCTGCTGCGGCGCCAGCGGCCAGCGACCCTGGTTGCGCGGCAACGGGTTGTCCATCGACGGCCCGACCGGCGCGTCCGCCACCGCCGCGCCCGCCACCGGTGGCCGCAGGTGGTGGATGCGGTAGCCATCGGCATCGCCGAGCAGCAGGCTGCCATCGGGCGCCAGTGCGATGCCCGCCGGGCGCGCGAAGCGCTGCGCGTCGCCGGCCACCGCCACCACATGCCCGGCCGGCGACACCTGCACCACGCGGCCGGTGATGCGCTCGCCGACGTAGGCCACGCCGTCGTGGGTGAGCGCCAGCGTCATCGGCCCCCACAGCACGCGCTGGCCATCGGGGCCGCCGATGCGGGTGGCGACCCGGCCCGAGGCATCCACGGTGCGCAGCGCATCGTTGTACAGGTCCGCCACCCACAGCGTGCCGTCGGCGGCCAGCCGGATGTCGGTCGGGGTGTCGAACCGCGCCGCGCCGCCCTGGCCGTCGGCCCAGCCGGGGCGGTCGCCGCCGGCCAGCGTCCACACCCGCCCGCCGGGCTCGATCACGCGGATGCGGTCGTTCCAGGTATCGGCCACGTAGACGCGCCCGACCGCATCCACCGCCACCCCCATCGGCCCATCGAAGCGCGCCTGGCGCCCGACCCCGTCGGCGAAGCCGGCCACGCCGTCGCCGGCCAGCGTGCTGACCTCGCCACGCGGCGTGACCTTGCGGATCGCATGGTTGCCGGTGTCGGCGACATACAGGTTGCCGTGCCGGTCCAGCGCCAGCCCGGAAGGCGTATGAAACGCGGCAGCCGCACCGCGGCCGTCGGCGAAGCCCTCGCGGCCGCCGGCCAACACATGGAAGTCACCGTCCAGCCAGCGATACAGGATGCGGTTGTTGGCGCCCGCGTCGGCCACGTAGAGCGTGCCGCCGGCATCCAGGGCCACGCCCCAGGGATCGCTGAAGCGGCTGCGCCGGTCCGGGCCCATCGCATCGCCCTCGATGCCATCGCCCCCCAGCAGGTCGACCTGCGCACGCCAGCCCAGCGGCGTCGGCGCCGGCACCTGCGCATCCGGCGCACCGGGCGCCCACAGGTAGCTGGCCGCCAACGCGCCGCCTGTCAGTGCCGCCACGACCATCACCCAATGCCTGCGTCCCATGTATAACCCACCCGCTGCGGACCCGGCACCATAGACGCTCACCGGCCCGCGCGTAACCACCCCTTGCCGGCCATGCCACCCCGGGAGCAACGCATGAACCTGCAACTGCATCTGCAAGAAGCGGCGATCCGCCTGCAGGCACCCCACGCCGCGGCGGTGCTGCTGCCGTTGTCGCTGGACGATCTGCTGGCCGCGGGACTGTCGGTCTTTCCACCGGGCGAGGCCGCGCTGGAGCAGGCGATCCAGCGGGTCGAGGACGCGCTGATGCCGGCCATTCCCGCCCTGCGCCAGCCCGGGGCGACAGGGCTGGAATGCGCGGACCCGGTGCTGGCGCCGCTGCTGGCGGCCAGCGGACGCGCGCCGGGGACGGCGGCCACGCTGTCCATCGACGACGTCGAGGAGGTGTTCAACCGCCTGGCGCGGGTGGCGGCCGGGGTGCCCGCGCACAGCCTCGGCCTGCCCGCGCACCCCGGCTTCGCCGCGGCACTGGTGGTGGTGCGCGAACTGCTGCACCACGTCGGCCTGCCGGCGCTGCGGCTGCTGCCCGCGACGGCCTGAGGCCGGAGCGCCCGACCCCGGGCGCCGCGGCGCGCCGACCCGGTCATTGCCCTGCGCGTGCCTGGCGCAGGTGCGTGCCGACGGGCACCGAGAACGCGCCCTGGTCGGCCACGTCCCAGTTGATCGACCAGGCCATCACGCCACGGAAGTCCGGGTATGGCCGCGCCGGCTTCAGCGCATCGCAGCCGGTGGCGCGGGTCAGGCAGTCGAAGGCGCGGATGATGGCCGCCGGCGGGGCATGGCCGCTGCCGGCCGCGCGTGGACCCGAAGGCAGGGCCAGCGCCACCTGGTCCGGTCGCAGCCCCTCGAAGCGGCCCTTGCCGCCGGCCAGCTCGAAGCCTTCGATCAACATTCTGGCCGAACCCACCATCATGTCCACGCTGCCGGCCGGCAGCGGGTCCGCGTGGTAGGGCGTAGGCAGCCCGCCGTTGTTGTAGAGCTGCACGTGCAGCAGGTCCAGTTCGTCGCGCAGCCCGTCGATCAACGGCAGGTAGGCGCCCCAGATGCCCTCCATCGACACCCAGCCGCCCTGCACGTAGGGGTGCTCAGGCGCCATCGACACGTACAGGTTCGGATACATGGCGTGCAGGCGCTTGACCGCCGAGACCAGGCGCGCGGCGACCGGTGCGCCGTGCACGACGCCGGCGATCTTCTCCAGGTCGATGTCGATGCCGTCCAGCCCATACGCATCGATGGCCTGCGCGGTGGTGCGCACGAAGTTGTCCTCGTCGCGCTGGGTGCGCAGCGTCACCGTCCCCAGTTCGCCGCCAAAGGACAGCACCACGATGCCGCCGGCGGCGCGGCGCGCGGCGATGTCGGCGACCAGCCGCGCCCGCTCCAGTCCCGGCGCCGGGTTGAACGCGATCCTGCCCTCGCCCATGTCGTCGGCGAACGCCAGCACGATCACGTCCCAGCTCCCGTCCACCTGCCCCAGCGGCAGCACCCCGGACCCGTTGTCGAAGTTGTGCAGGTAGCCGACCAGTGCATGTCGCGGCAGCGCGTGGCTGTAGCCGGGCGCCACCCCGACCCGCGGCGCGGCCGCCTGCCCGGGCTGCGCCTGGCAGCCGAACGTGGTGAAAAGGGCGAGTGCGTACGACAACAGGCTGATCGGCTTCATCACGATCCCATGCGGTGGTGGAGCCCGATTCTAGGCAGCCTCCGCCACGGAAAAACCTTTCAGGAACATCATCTTGCACAGGTTGTCCGCTGATGGCCGGGGAAGTCCTGGAAGTGGCCGGTACAGGCGTGGGACAGGTCTCCGACGGCTGTCCCGGCGCGGCCACGGTGGTACCGGCCGGGACAATGCGCGCCCGGCGCCGGCGACACACACCGCGCAGCGTTGCCTGCCGCTGGCGCCGTCGCTCAGCCGCAGGTCTTCATGCGTCGCTCCGCATCCCACAGCGCGCGACGTGCCAGGTCATAGGCGCTGTCGGCCGCCGACGGCAGCGTGTGTTCGGCCTCGACCGGATCGGCGCCATGGCGGTAGCGGTACTCCAGCCGCTCCAGCGCGTCCAGGTGCTGCAGCGCGTTGCCGAACCAGCGGCGGCGCGCTTCTTCGCCACAGCGCGGGTAGCGCCGTTCCAGCTCGCCGATGACGGTACGGATGCGGCGGCTGGCTTCGCCATCCAGGCCGGGCAGCGGCTCATGGCGGATCGGCGCGGCCTTGTAGGCATCGCCGGTGGCTTCACTGCCCAGGTCGGCGGCGCGTTCGTGCAGCGACGGGTTGAACGCCACGTCCGGCGCGCGCCGCGCCTGTGCCGGCTGGATGTCCTCACCGTAGACCCACTTCTCCCTGCGTGACTGCCGGGTCCCGGCTGCACGCTTCGAGAACAGGCCGGCGGTGGCGCGCTCGCCGACGCCCGTCGCCAGTTCGTCGCGGTGCTCGAACACCCGCTCGTCGGTGCCGCGCGTGCGGCCGTCGCCGTCAAGTTCGCCGGGCAGGGCGATCCCGCCTTGGCCGTCGTACAGCCGCCGCGACCAGTCCGCGGCAGGGTCTGCAGTGGCCGGTGCGGATGCGGCGGCTGCCGGCCGCCGCTCCGATGCGTGCGGCGGCGGCAGCGCGGCGTGCGCCTGCCCTGCCGGCACCTCGGGTGTGTCCGCCGCCGCCGCCGGCAACGGCGGGGCTTCGCCGTGACGCGCCAGCCAGCGCACCTGCAACCGCTGCGTGCGACTCTTCGGATCGGGCTCGGGCACCTGCCAGAGCACGCGCGCGAACAGGCACAGGATCGCCGCGGTCGCCAGGCCGGCACCGACGCGGTGGGACAACGGTTCTCGACTACGTGAATCCTGCATGCCTCTCCATCGCCGGGTATCTGCGCAGGGCCACGCGCGGACCCGCCGTGGTGCGACCATGCCAGCAACAGACCGGTGGCGGCGCGGCGAGTTCCGTGGTCCGGGCCGGGCGCGGCGACGGCGCGCGACCGGACCGGGTTACGATGGCGCCCCCTTCCGTCACCGGCGCTCGTTCGCGGGCCCGCTCCGCGCATGCCCCACTACTCCGGCCCCCTGCTTACCCGCCCGTTGCTGGACGCCATGCGCGAGGCGCAGCGCGGCGGCAGCGTGGTCTGGAACGGCTCGCTCGACCTCGGCCGCGGCACCGACGAGGTGCGGCTGGAGGCCGATCGCTGGCAGTGGCGCGGCCACGGTTATCCCTGGCCGGAACGGCTCAAGGACCGCACCGTGTACTACTGGGACGGTGGGGATTTCGCGCCGGCCTCGCGCTTCGGCAATGGCCTGTACAAGCTGGTGCCGACCGAGTGGGGCGTGCCCACCTTCGAGATCGACGGCATCAAGATGCTGGTCAGCGCGCAGTTGTCGCCGATGGAGGACGCGCGCCGCAAGGTCGCCCTGGTCGCGCCGCGCGGCAAGCAGGTGCTCGACACCTGCGGCGGCATGGGCTACTTCGCCGCCTGCTGCCTGGAGGCCGGGGTGACGGCGGTGCGTTCGTTCGAGAAGAGTCCGGAAGTGCTGTGGCTGCGCACCCTCAACCCCTGGTCGCCGGATCCCGGGTCGGACGCAGCGGGCGGACGCCTGACGCTGACGCACGGCGATATCTCGCTGGCCATCGCGGACATCGCCGATGCCTCGGTGGACGCGGTGCTGCACGATCCGCCGCGCTTCGGCATCGCCGGCGAACTGTATTCGCAGGCGTTCTACGACCACCTGGCGCGGGTGCTGCGCCGGGGTGGCCAGCTGTTCCACTACACCGGCATGCCCAACAGGCTCACCAGCGGCCGCGACGTGCCGCGCGAGGTCGCCACCCGCCTGGCCAGGGCCGGCTTCCGCGCGCGCCCGGAACTGGACGGGGTGTTCGCGGTCCGCAGCTGAACGGCGCCGTCACCGCGCCGGCGGCTGCCCGGTGTTGTCGCGCTGGAACAGCACCCGCTCCGGGCGATGCAGGGCGAAGCCCTGCGCACTGTCCACGCCCAGCTCGCGCAGCAGGTCCAGGGTGTCCAGGTCGTCCACCCACTCGGCCACCACCTTGGCCCCGCGCTGGTGGCCGATGCGGGTAACGGCATCGATGATGGTCCGGCTCATCGGGTCGTGGCCCAGGTCGCGCACGAAACTGCCGTCGATCTTGATCACGTCCACCGGCAGGTTCTTCAGGTAGCCGAACGAGGCCATGCCGGCGCCGAAATCGTCCAGCGCGATGCGGCAGCCTGCCGCGCGCAGGCGCTCGATCACCCGCACCACGCGCAGCAGGTCGCGCACCGCCACGGTTTCGGTGATCTCCAGGCACAGGCGCTGTGGCGGCACCCCATTGCGGGCGATCGAATCGAGGATGAAATCGGCCAGCCCTTCATCCTCGAGGCTGGCACCGGAGAGGTTGATGGCGCAGCTCTGCAGGCGCCCGCCACAGGGGTGCAGGGTGTTGAAATTGGCCAGTGCGGTGCGGATCACCCAGCGGTCCACCGCCGGCATCAGGCCATAGCGCTCGGCTGCCACCATGAACACGCCCGGCGCGATCACGCTGCCATCGTCGGCGCGCATGCGCAGCAGCAGTTCCACCCGCGTGACCGGCTCGGCGCCGGCCGACAGCGGCACGATCTCCTGGTAGTCCAGCAGCAGGCGGTCCTGCTCCAGCGCGCGGCGCAGCTGGCTGGCCCATTCCATCTCGCCCATGCGGCGGGTGGCGTCGGCATCGTCGCGGTACACCCGCACGCGGTTGCGGCCGTCTTCCTTGGCCTGGTAACAGGCGGTGTCGGCCCAGGCCAGCAGGTCCTTGAGGGTACATCCGGGCTGGTCGACCAGCACCAGGCCGATGCTCGCGCTCACCGTGTAGCTGCGTCCCAGCCAGCAGAAGGTCGAGCGCTCGATGCAGGCGCGCACCTGCTCGGCCAGCCGGTCGGCCTGCGCCTGGTCCACGCCGAACGCCAGCAGGCCGAACTCGTCGCCCCCCAGGCGCGCCAGCAGGTCGCCATCGCGGATGTGGCGCCGCATCGCCTGCGACAGCTGCACCAGCAGCTGGTCGCCGGCGGTGTGCCCGGACAGGTCGTTGATCAGCTTGAACTGGTCCAGGTCGATATACATCAACGCGAACGACGCGACGCCGGCGGCATCGCGATCGAGCAGCGCCTGGCGCAGGCAGCGTTCGAATTCGCGGCGGTTGCACAGCCCGGTGAGCTCGTCATGCGCGGCCTGGTAGCGCAGCCGTTCGGTCATCTCGCGCTGCGCGCTGGTATCGCCGGCCACCATGAGCAGGTGGGGCACATGGTCCATCTCCAGCATCGCGAGCGAAGCGTTCACCCACAGCGCCGTATCGGCGCCGCGCACCACGAACGCCTCCTGGCTGCTCCATGTCCCCACCCCGAGCGTGGCGGCAACCGCCTCCCGGCCCTGCACCGCATCGGCGAACAGGTCCTCCAGCGGCGTGCCGGCGACATTGCCCAGTTGCGACCTGGCCGCGCGGTTGGCATAGGTGATGCGTCCGTCGCGGGCATCGGCCACCAGCACCAGCGCCGGCAGCATTTCGTTCAGGGCCTGGAAACGGGCCTCGCTCTCGCCGAAGCGGGCGCTCATCCGCCGCGCGAGCTCCAGCGCGCGGCGGTGCACGGTCGCCTGCGACCACAGGAACAGGGCCAGCAACACGCTGATCGAGCTGCCACCGATCACGATCAGGCGCAGTTGCGCCCACTCCCCCATCGCCGCACGCGGCCACAGCCGCAGTTCCCACGTGCGCCCGCCGAATTCCATGCGCCGCAGCTGCAGCGCCGCCGGATCGGCCGGCAACGGCGCGCTGGCGAACACCCGCGCATGCGCGGGCAGGGCGCCGAGGTCGCGGATCTCCACGTCCATGTGGTCGAGGATGCGGCCGTACAGGGCCTGGCGGACCATCGGCTCCAGGCGCACGCTGACCGCCAGCGCGCCCAGTTCGCGCGCGCGCCGTTCCTCGACCGTGGTCGGCATGGCGCCCGGCGTGTACGCCGGCAGGCGCACGGTGAGGCCTATGTCGCCGGCCGGGCGCTGCCCGCGGAACTGCAGCAGCGGGAACGGCGCGGACATGGCCGCCGTGTCGGCGTCGCGCGCGCGCCGCAGTGCCTCCATGTTCTCCGGTTGCCGGGCCACGTCGAAGCCCACCAGGACCTCGTTGCCCTGCAGCGGCGCGACGTACTGGTAGCGGTAGGTGACCTGGCCGTCGACGCCGACTCCCCGCTGCGCGAACGCGATCAGCACGTAGCCATGGATCCACTCCTGCGAACGCAGGTTGCGCTGGTAGCTGTCGAAGGTGTGCTGGTCCAGCTGCGCGGTGCCGGCCAGCAGCACGGTCTGCATCGCCCGCAGGCCCAGCGCGGCACCGGCCAGCGGTTCGCGCAGGCGCGCAGGCGCGGCATCGGCCAGCGAGCGCTGCAGGGCCTGCACCCGGTCGCGCTCGCCCCTCCACTCGCCAAGCGCCATCCAGGCCGTCAGCGCCAGGCCCGTGACCAGCACCAGCAACGCCCACAGCGGTGTGGCGAAGATGTAGCGCGGCATGTCGCCGCCACGCGGTGCCGGCGCGTCATCGCGCATGTGCGCCCCTGCCCGGAACCGCATGGGCGAAGCGCCGGCCACCGGTGGCCACCGCCCTGCCGTGGACTGTCAACGTCCCGCTGTCGTCCATATGCCCCGCCCCATGTCCGGACTGAATCCCAGTTTGCCAGCGGCAGCTGTCGGCCCCGGCAACGCGCACCACGAACGGCCTTCCCGCCGCACCGCCGGGCGCCAACGCCACCGGCAGGATCCTGAACAACACCCGGGCGATTCTACGCGCCGCGACGCGCGCGCGACCGTCATCGTGCATGCCGCCGTCCGCCGGGGAAACCGGCACTGCCGCCGCGCAATGCCGGCCACAACCCCGCCTGTGCGCCTCGCACGCGGCCTTCACCTCGATGCAACGACTGGCCGGGCCATCCCTTTCTCTTAACACCTGGCCCTGTATATCTCGACGCCGGATCACCCCTCTCCACGACCGGCGCCGCCGCACAGGCAGGCCACCGGCCCTACATCCACCGCCGCTGCGGCATGCCGCAGCGCACGGCCGTCCACCTGCAGCGCATGGTCCCGCGCAAGGCAGGCACGTCCCACCAGAACCGATGCAAGCCCCGTTCCCGTCGCCGGGATCCGGGAGCGTCGCCGCGCGCCCGCGCGACGGCCGAGCACTGCATCGCCACCCAGACCCGGGGCCCGTCGCCCCCCAAGGAGAGTGCCCTTGAAAGAAGTGAAAACGTTTCTGCTCGGACCCGGGGCGGAATGCCGCCCGGTCACCGTGCTGGCCACCGAGAAAGTGGCGCTGGATACGCTGCTGTGCCATGCCCCCAACGCGGGGGCCGGCGTGCTGGTCGACCTGCACGTGCTGGTGGACAGCCAGGGCAACATCGCGCGCCAGATCGACCATGAGGGCCTGCGCTACCGGTTCAGCGGGTCGAACACGACGTGGGTGCTGGTGGTCAGCTGAAGTCGGCCGCAGCGGGCGTGAAATCGCCCTGGCAGCCGTCGACGTCCGGCTAACGAAGGGCATCGGTACCCTGACCCGTGGCGGCAACCGGCCGGCCCCTGCAATGGCGCCGGAAGCCCGCGACGACGCCGTGTGGCGGAGCCCAGGTGCGCGCGGCAGCGCACCGTCCCCGCACGGCGGACGCCAGCACCTGGCGCCGTACCCGTCCGGCCGGGCCGCCGCAAACGCCACACCAGGACCCTGCCCATGACCAAAGCCGTTCCGAGCCGCCTGCCACCCCCGTTCCACTGGGTCGAGGAACCCGACCGCAAACGCCTGTGCCTGGGCGGCATCAAGGTGCTGGAAATCTGCAGGCGCAACCTCGGCTGGATCGTCGAGGTGTACCTGCACGAGCCATCGCGCCCGTTGCCGATCATCGCCGTGCGTTCGGCCAGCGCCGGCATGCGCTGGGGTGCACGCTGGGCCAAGCAGCACCTGCGCATGCTCACCCAGCTGGCACGCGACCAGGGCGGGCCCGGCCATCCGGCCGGCTGAGCGGCGGCTGCGGCGCGGCTCAGGACCTGACCGCGTTGCGGCCCTGGCGCTTGGCGCGGTACATCGCCAGGTCCGCACGCCGCAGCAACTCCGATGCGCTCTCGCCAGCGGCCATTTCGGCAACGCCTGCCGAAACCGAAAGCGAGAACAGGCCCATCTCGTTCACCCGTGCCGCGCCGACCTTCGAGCGCAGGCGCTCGGCAAGCTCCATCGCCTGGGTCAGCGCGACACCGGGCAGGACGACCAGGAACTCCTCGCCGCCCCAGCGGATCGCACGGTCCCCGGCGCGCACGCAGGATTTCAGCACCCGGCCCACGCACACCAGCGCATCGTCCCCGGCCTTGTGCCCGTGCACGTCGTTGATGGCCTTGAAATGATCGATGTCGGCCATGATCACGCTCAGCGGCCGCACCGATGCCTGCGCCTGCCCGACCAGCCGGTAGAGCTGCTCGGCACCGGCGTGGCGGTTGAGCAGGCCGGTCAGCGAGTCGATGGTCGCCATCTCCATCAGCCTGGATTCGCGCTCGACCCGTTCGCTGACATCCTTGCCGGTGCTGATGTAATGCGAAATGCGGCCGCGGCCGTCGCCCACCGGCGCGATGCTCTGTTCGACGTGGATCGGGCGGCCGCTCTTGTGGCGATAGGTGAAGGTGGCACGGAACGGCTTGCCCTCGCGCAGGCACACGCGCAGGTTGCGGTAGAACAGCGGGTCCTGGTGCGACGGGTACAGCATCCGCGCCGACTGGCCGAGGATTTCCTCCGGGGTGTAGCCGGTAAGCCGGGCAAAGGCCTCGTTGACGAACACGACCCGGGTATCGCGCCCGGTGATCAGGATCGGATCGATCGCGGCATCCAGCGCCTGCAGCAACAACCGGCGCTCCTGCTCGGCGGCGATCCGCGCGGTGATGTCGCTCTGTACCGAGACGAAGTATTCGATCACACCGGCCGCATCGCGCACCGGCGAGATGCTCCACTCCACCGTGTAGGCGCGGCCGTCGGCCGCATAGTTGACCGTGCTGCCGGCAAACGCCAGCCCCTGGCGCAGGTGCTCGCGCAGCGAGGCGATCAGCGCGCGGTCGGTGAGCGGCCCCTGCAGCAGGCGCGGGCTGCGGCCGACCAGCTGCTCCGGCCGGTAACCGCTCATCCGGCAGAACGCCGGGTTGGCATAGACGATCAGCGGGCCGCCGTCCTCGACATTGGCATCGGTGATGAGCACCGCGCTGGCGCTCTGGCTGACCGCATGGGCAAGCACCGCCGGGCGGGTGGGACCCAGCAGGTCCAGCGTCAACCCGGCATCGCTCATGCTGCCCATGGGATCTCGTCCTCATGCGTGATCCGCTCGAACTGCGGCCGTGCGAGCCAGTAGCCCTGCATCAACGCGATGCCCAGATCGGCCAGGCAGCGTGCCTCGTCCGCGGTCTCGATGCCTTCGGCGATCACCTCGATGTCCAGTTGCCGGCACATCGCCACTACGCCGGCGACGATCGCGCGCCGCGGCCGGCTCTGGTCGATCGCGCGGATCAGCGCCATGTCCAGCTTGACGATGTCCGGCTGGAAATCGGCCAGCAGGTTGAGCCCGGCAAAGCCGGCGCCGAAGTCGTCGATGGCGGTCTTGAAGCCGATCCGCCGGTACTCGCTCAGGATCTCGGCCAGCCAGTTGCCATCGCTGACCTGCTCGCCCTCGACGGTCTCGAAGATGATCCGCTCGACCGGGAAGCCGTGGCGGCGCGCGGCGCGCAGCGTGGAACGGATGCACAGCTCGGGCCGGTAGATGGCGTTGGGCATGAAGTTGATCGACAGGTGCGAGGGCATCTGCAGCCGCGAAGCAGTCTGGATGACCTTGTCGCGGCAGGCCTGGTCGAACGCGTAGCGGTTGGCCGGGGTGATCCGCGACAACACCGAGCCGGCCGGTTCGCCCGCGGTGCCGCGCACCAGGCCTTCATGCGCGAATATCCGCCGCGCATGCACATCCACGATCGGCTGGAACGCGTAGCTGAACTCGAAATCCAGCGGCGGGGCGTCGATGCACAGGGCGCAACCGGCGCGCTTGTCGGTGGAGTTCATGCAGGGTGTTCTTGGCGCCGGGAATCGGGGAAAAAGGATAGCGGCTGCGCGCGAAGCACGGCCAGCGGCGGCGGCAGGCGCCGGTCAGCCGCCACCCGCAGCGATGTCGGCATTGTCGATCACCGCCGGCCGCGGGCCGGTGGCCTGAACCAGGCGCAGCAGGCAGTGGCCGATCGCCGCGGTGGTGGTGAATACCCGCGGGCCGGCGCCGCCCAGCAGCGCCAGCAGCGGGTCGCCCAGCGCATACAGCCCACGCCGCAGCCGATGCGGCGACACCTCGCCAAGCACCGGGCGGACGATGCCCGGGCGCAGGCAGGTGAAAGCCAGCCCACAGCGGGCCACCACCTGCTCGGCCTCGCCCTTGACCCGCAACGGCATCAGCGCGCTGCCGGGATCGGCGCCCTTGCCGGAAATGTAGGCCACGAAGCCGTCGGGATTGGCGCCGGCGTATGCCGCCAGCACCCGCTGCAGCGTGACCACGGTCGCCTCGCGGTAAGCCGCCTCCGACATGCCCACGGGCAGCGGGCCGGCGCAGTACAGGCAGGCGTCGTGCCGGCGCAGGTCGAGCGCGGCCAGCGCCTGCGTGGAAAAGCCGTCGGCCAGCAGCACCTGCACGCGGGGATCGGGCGATGCCGGCGGGCGCCTGGCCAGCACGCTCACCGCTTCGACCAGGTCCGATTCCAGCAGCACGCGCTGCACGCCCTGGCCGACCAGGCCGGTGGCGCCCACCAGCAGAATCCGCTTGCCCATGATTTCGTTCCTCAGTTGCGCCCGCGGCAACGCCGCGAACAGTAGCGCACGCTTTCCCAGTCGCGCGCCCACTTGCGTCGCCAGGCGAACGCACGCCCGCAGGTCGCGCACGTGCGCCGCGGCAGGTCGGCCTTCCTGCGCATCCGCGGCATCAGCGGTCCCTCGCCGGCAACGGCGCCAGGATGCCAGGCGGCGCAGGATCGGCCGCCGGGGCAACGACGGGCGGATGCGTGGACATGGCGGTCAACCCTGCAGGCGGCCAGGCAGTCACGGTGTTGTACGCAGGCGGCCGGCAACTGGATGCATCCATGGCGGACGCTGCTGCGTAAACCATGGCATCTCCCCGATCGCCGATGCCCACCATGCACCTTGCCCGGCCCTTCGTCCTGCCGCTGCTGATGGCCGCCCTGCTCGGCGGCTGCGCCCAGGCCAAGCCCGCCCCGATCACGCCGGTGACCTCCGTGGACCTGCCACGCTTCATGGGCCGCTGGTACGTGATCGGGATCATTCCCACGCGCCTGGAGCGCGACAGCCACAACCCGGTGGAAACCTACCGCCTGGACAGCAAGGGGCGGGTATGCACCTGGTACCGCTACCGCCCCGGCGGGTTCCAGGCACCGGTGAAGCTGCTGGCATCCACCGGGCTGGTGCAGCCGGGCACCGGCAATGCCGAATGGAAGGTGCGCTTCTTCGGGCTGTTCAAGGCGCAGTACCTGATCGGCTGGCTGGCGCCCGATTACAGCCAGGTCATGGTGGTGCGCGATGCGCGTGACTACCTGTGGTACATGGCGCGCACGCCCAGCGTGCCGGAGGCCGACTACCAGGCCATGCTGCAGCGCGCGGCGGCACTGGGCTACGACACCACGCGGATCGAACGGGTGCCGCAGCGCTGGCCCGAGACCGGCCAGGACAAGGACACCTTCCACGGAGAATGCCGATGAAATGGCTGGTACTGCTGCTGGCGCTGTCGATGCCGCTGGTGGGATGGCTGTCCAACAGCGGCCTGTTCGGCCCCACCAACGGCGAGATCTCCGCGCGCTACCCGACCCTGATCGTCGCCGCCGGCTACGCGTTCGCGATCTGGGGCCCGATCTTCGCCCTGGACGTGGTGTTCGGGCTGGGGCAACTGGTCAGCGCCGAGGACAGCCGGCGCCTGCGCCTCATCCGCCGGTTCACCGCCGCCGGCTTCGCCCTGACCTCGCTGTGGATGGTGGTGTTCACGCGGCAATGGTTCTGGCTGGCGCTGGCGGTCATCTGGCTGAGCCTGGGCTGCCTGCTGGCGGCGGCATGGCTGGCCTCGCACACCCGCCGCCACGTCCGCCAGCCATGGTGGCAGTGGCTGCCGCTGTCGTTGCATGCCGGCTGGGTTTCACTGGCCGTGTTCCTCAACGCCGCCCAGGTGATCGTGGCGTTCGAACTGCTGCCGGTCGAGGACATGCTGCCGTGGACGCTGGCGCTGTTCGGCCTGGCCGCGGTGCTGCTGCTCGGCATGCTGGCCACCCTGCGCGGCAATCCGTGGTACGCCCTGCCCGCGGTGTGGGGGCTGATGGGCGTGTACGTGCGCCAGATCCAGTCGCCCCTGGCCGGTGCCACCGTGGCGGCGCTGGTCGCGCTGGCGCTGGCGGTGCTGCTGGTCGGCGTCGCATTGAAGTACGCGCTCTCCGCGCCACTGCCACGGGACCCGGCGTGACCTGCGTGCGGCTGCTGCTGGGCGACCAGCTCAACCCGCGGCATCCGTGGTTCGCCCGCACCGATGCGGACGTGCTGTACGTGCTGATGGAGGTCCGCCAGGAAACCGACTACGTGCTGCACCACGCGCAGAAGATCCTGGCGATCTTCGCGGCGATGCGGCGCTTTGCCGCGCAGCTGCGCGCGGCAGGCCACCGGGTCGGTTACCTGGCCATCGACGACGCCGCCAACCTCCAGTCCCTGACCGGCAACCTGGACCGGCTGCTGGCCGTGCACGCGGCCACCACGCTGGAGTACCAGCAACCCGACGAGTGGCGGCTGGATGCGCAGCTGCGCCACTACGCGGCCGGGCAGTCGATCCCGGTGCGCTGCGTGGACAGCGACCATTTCCTGGCTGGACGCGAGGAGGCGGCACGCTTCTTCGGCAGCCGCGAACGCTGGACCATGGAGCCGTTCTACCGGCACATGCGGCGGCGCCACCACGTACTGCTGGAACCCGACGGCCGGCCCCTGGGCGGACGCTGGAACTTCGATGCGGAGAACCGCAAGCCCTGGCGCGGCGATCCACCGGAGCCGGCGGACACGCGGCCGCGGCACGACCTGCGCGCACTCTGGCAGTGCATCCAGTCCGCCGGCGTCGCCAGTTTCGGCGACCCGCAGGCGCAGGCGCTGCGCTGGCCGCTGGACCGCGCCGAAGCGCTGCAGCAGCTGCAGGCCTTCCTCGACCACGGGCTGGCGCATTTCGGCGACTACCAGGATGCGATCAGCGCCCACGCGCCGCGGCTGTTCCATTCGCTGCTGTCGTTCGCGCTGAACGTGAAGATGCTCGACCCGGCCGAAGTAATCGCGAGCGCCGAAGCCGCCGCACGCGACGGCCGCGCGCCGCTGCCCGCGGTGGAAGGCTTCATCCGCCAGATCCTGGGCTGGCGTGAGTACGTGCGCGGGGTGTACTGGGCGCAGATGCCCGGGTACGCGCAGCGCAATGCCTTCGGCCACGACCTGCCGCTGCCGGACTGGTTCTGGACCGGCGATACGCACATGGCCTGCGTGCGCGGCGCCATCGGCCAGTCGCTGGCCAACGCCCATGCCCACCACATCCAGCGGCTGATGGTGATCGGCAACTTCGCGCTGCTCGCCGGGCTCGACCCCCAGGCGCTGCACCGCTGGTACCTCGGCATCTACATCGACGCCTTCGAATGGGTCGAGCTGCCCAACACCCTGGGCATGAGCCAGTTCGCCGACGGCGGGCTGCTGGCCACCAAGCCGTACGTATCGGCGGCCGCCTACCTGCACCGGATGAGCGACCACTGCGGCCAATGCCGCTACCGGCGGGATCTGCGCACCGGCGCCCGCGCGTGTCCGTTCAATGCGCTGTACTGGGATTTTCTTGCCCGGCATGCGCCGCGCCTGCAGCACAACCCGCGCCTGGCCCTGCCCTACCGGCAACTGGCACGGATGCCGGCCGGCCAGCGCCAGGCGCTGGCGCAGCAGGCCGGGCAGCTGCGGGCGCGACTGGACGCGCTGTGACCATCCGCACATCCAAAGCGCCGATGCCCGCGTAAGCACGACCATGCCCCGGCCCCGGCGGTGCCTGCCGGACCGGGCCTCCCCCGTCCCGTTACCGAGCGCTCCCCATGTCCCAGCAACCGAACACCCCTGCCCTGCTCGACACGCTGCTGCCTCTGCCGGCGTCCGAGCGCGTCCGCCAGCGCCTGCTGCTAGCGGGTCAGCGCTTTCATGCCAACGACAACATCGCCGACTACCTGCATGACGGCGAGCTGGCCGCGATCGAGGACGAAGTCGCCGGCAGGGCGCAGGAGCTGCTGCGCGCGCTGGTGATCGATACCGACAACGATCACAACACCCGCGACACCGGCCGCCGGCTGGCGAAGATGTTCGTGCGCGAACTGTTCGCCGGCCGCTACCAGCCGGCACCGGCGGTGACCGAGTTCCCCAACGCCGAACGCCTGAACGAGCTGATGATCGTCGGGCCACTGCGGGTGCGCAGCGCCTGTTCGCATCACCTGTGCCCGATCATCGGCCACGTCTGGATCGGCGTGCTGCCCGATGCCGGCTCCAACCTGATCGGCCTGTCCAAGTACGCGCGGTTGATCGAGTGGATCATGAGCCGGCCGCAGATCCAGGAAGAAGCGGTGAGCCAGATCGCGCATCTGCTCGAACAGCGGCTCAAGCCCGACGGCCTGGCGGTGGTGATGGAAGCCGACCACTACTGCATGCACTGGCGCGGAGTGAAGGACGACGGCTCGAAGATGACCAACAGCGTGATGCGCGGCAGGTTCCTCGACGACCCGGCGCTGCGCCGCGAGTTCCTCTCGCTGCGCCATCGCGGCTGAAGCTGCCCGGGGCGCATGCGATGCCGGGCCGGATGCGGCCCGGCACCCGCCCGGCTGCCCGGTTACAGGCCGACCATCGGCTGCATCTTGCGCGCCAGCCAGCCACGGAACCGCAGCGGGCCGTCGAGTGCCGCCACGCAGATGCACAGCACCCCCGGCGAGGTGATCGGCCGGTGCTCGATGTCGCTGTCCAGGTCGGCCATGTCGCCCGGGCCGAAATGACCCAGTTCGTCGTCGTACGCGCCCTGCAGGATCTGGGTCAGCTCGCTGCCGTGATGGCTGTGCAGGGGAATGCTCTTGCCCGGCGCGATCTTGAGCATGACCAGGGTGTCGCCGCTGCTTCCGGCGGCCCGGACCAGATGCACGCCGGGGGCGACCCAGCGCCAGCGCAGCGCTTTCCAGGTCCGCCCGAAGTAGGGGTGCAGCGCCCGCGGCAACAGTTCGGCAGGGCGATGCAGCGGCGTCGGTACCGGTTCGGGCGCGGCCGCCGGCAGCGGCTGCTGCAGCCGGGCCAGGATGTCCCCGCGCAGCTGCGCCTCGCGCGCCGAGGCCACGGCCGGCTGCTGCTGCTGCAGCAGCGCGCCGCCGACGTGCTCGGCCTGCGCCAGTTGCCGCCGGCAGTGCGGGCAGGCTTCAAGGTGGGTGGCCGCCACCGCCGCCATGGCCGGCGACAGGGCGCCGGCTGCATGGCTGACCAGGGTCGCCGGGTCCAGGTGATGGCGCGGGCTCATGCGGCCCCCTGCACGCTGGACTGCAGTTGCTGGAAGGCGCGCCGGATGTACGACTTGACCGTTCCCAGCGGCATGCCCAGCTCGTCGGAGATCTGCTGGTGGGACTTGGCTTCGAAGTAGGACATGCGGATCAGGCGTGCTTGGATGGCGGACAGGCGTTCGATGCGTTCGTTCAGATCGGCATGGGCCGCATAGCTCTCGGCCGAGGAAAAGCCCGGATCCTCGGTTTCCTCGCACAGCTCCAGGCCGTCATCGGTCTCGATCTCCACCGCCGTCCAGTGGTTCTCGCGGCGCAGGCGGTCGATATGCAGGTTGCGCGCGACCCGGAACAGCCAGGTCGACAGGGTACTGCGTGCCGGGTCATAGCTGTCGGCGCGCTGCCACAGGCGCAGCAGCGCCTCCTGCGCCAGTTCCTCGGCCACCATCTCCGGCGCGCCCAGACCGCGCAGGTACAGCCGCACCCGCGGCGCGAAGTGATCGTAGATACGCATGAAGCAGCGCTGGTCGCGCTGCACGGCGACGGCCTGCATCTGCGCGGACCAGTAACCGGGGTTGCCCAGGCTCGTTTCTGCGATCGACATGACTCTGGCCGCCTCGAAGGGCGACAGGTCTCCAGGGTGGGCGTCCGGGCACATGGTAGGGCAGTTGGCAGGCGGTGCGGTCATCTGCCTGCTTGTACGCGGCCGGCCCCGGTTTGGATGCACGCCGATAACCGCGGCGACTGCATCCAATGGGCCGGCGATACCGTATAGAAAGCCATACCCCGCGGACCCCCGGCAATGCCCCTGCACCAAGCTCCTCCC
>NZ_LDJO01000119.1 GCF_001431595.1 Stenotrophomonas acidaminiphila | reverse complement strand
TGTCGGGTTCGGCGGCGACCCGCGCCAGCCCGGCGCGCGCCTTGTCCAGGGCGACGCGGCGTACATAGGCCAGCGGCGATTCGTCGGCGCCGCGGATTTCCGGGACGTCCAGGTCGAGCGCGCGGAACGGGATGTCCAGCCGCGCGAGCAGTTCGTTGCGACGGGGAGAGCGGGAAGCGAGATAGAGCATCGGCGAAGCATAACCTGCGCCCGTTGCGGCCGCGCCTGCCATCGGCGGCGCATGCCCGTGCTCGCCATACCGGCCCCTTCCCGCCTACGCTTGGGCGGTCGCATGCTGAACGATCGGCAAAGCCCCCGCTACGGTCGCGACCCCGCGCGGCCTCACTACCCGTTCATCGCCACCACACCACCCTCGCATCCATCCAAGGAGGATCCACATGCGCCATTCCACCCTCGCCCCGCTGCTGCTCGCTCTGTCCTTCGCCTCGGGAGCCCCGATGACCGCCCACGCCCAGAACGCCCCGGCCGTCGTGGCCAGCGACGCCACCCTGTTGAACATTTCCGCCCAGGCCGAAGCGCGGCGCGTCCCCGACGTGGCCACGCTGTCGGCCGGCGTGGTCACCCAGGCCGCCGACGGCAATACCGCCATGCGCGAGAACGCGGTGCAGATGGACAAGGTGATGGCCGCGATCAAGGCCGCCGGCA
>NZ_LDJO01000118.1 GCF_001431595.1 Stenotrophomonas acidaminiphila | reverse complement strand
CGCGCTGTCGGCACTGGCCGAACTGGCGATCCGGCGCTCGCATTGATGCCCCGCCGGGCACGCATCGCGCACGGCCGCCACACACCACGCGACGAAAACGAAAAGGCCCGGGAATCCCGGGCCTTTTCGCTGCTGCATGCTGCCGCCGGATTACTTGATCAGGCGCAGGGTGAACGGATAGCGGTAGGCTTCGCCCTTGTTCGCGGCGAGCGCTGCGAGCACGGTCAGCACCAGCCACGCGATACCCACGACGATCAGCAGCAGGAAGCCGATCAGCACCAGCGTCAGGATGCCCGAGATGAACGCTGCGATGAACACGGTGATGTTGAAATTCAGTGCTTCCTTGCCCTGGTCGGCCACGAACGGCATCGTGTCCTTCTTGACCAGCCACACGATCAGCGGCCCCAGCAGGTTGCCCAGGGGGATGATGATCCCGGCCAGTGAGGCCAGGTGCGCAAACATGCCCCATTGCTTTTCTTCGGCATTCACGCCGTTGGCCGCGGTGTTCTCGTAATCGCTCATGGTGTTTCCCTTTACCTTTGGTCTATGGAATGTATGGGGTGCTGTCATCCGCGGTCCCCCGGATCGCCCCGCAACGGCGGCAACCGAACAATCAGGTCACTCGTCGCCCGCGACCGTCATTCTCCCGACAAGGATCGATCCTGTCGAGATATGTGAACGCGGGTCGACGTCACTGCCTACCGCCTCGATGCTGGCAAACATCTGTTTCAGATTGCCTGCGATGGTGATGCCATCCACCGGCCAGGCGATCTGCCCGTTCTCCACCCAGAAACCACTGGCGCCGCGCGAGTAGTCGCCGGTCACGCCGTTGACCCCCTGGCCCAC
>NZ_LDJO01000117.1 GCF_001431595.1 Stenotrophomonas acidaminiphila | reverse complement strand
GACTCCATGAGAGCCGCTACGACGCAGGGCTATCGGTTCAGGCATCGAACGACGCAGCCTTGAAAATCCAGCCGTTGTGGATCGAAGACATGGCCGTTGCCGTGCCTCCACGGTTCCCTTTGCTTGACCAGGCGCCACTCACGATCGCCGATCTGTTGGACTACTCGCTGTATCGCTGGCAGGCGGAAATCTGCTCCAAGTTGGATGAGCCGCTTTCCAACCTCCTGGCGACCGGTCGGCAGAACTTCCAGTACGTGACTTCATTTGGCCTTTTGGCCACGTGGGTCGCGGCCGGCTATGGCGTGGGAGTGTCCGCGCAATCGCGCATCGCGCATGCCCATAGATGGGGGATCACGATGCGGCCGCTCATCGATGGCCCCTACGAGATCGTGACGTATTTGCAGCGTCCCCAGGAAGAAACC
>NZ_LDJO01000116.1 GCF_001431595.1 Stenotrophomonas acidaminiphila | reverse complement strand
CGCCATGACCGCGGTCAGCATCGTGCTGGCGATACGCAGCCGCAGCGACAACCACAGCGACCACGTCGACGCGCACGAGCCGGACGACGGCCGCGAAGCCGGCAACGGGGGCGGCGCATGAACCACCTGCCGATCCTGCCGATCCTGGTGCCGCTGCTGGGCGCGGCGCTGTCGCTGTTCGTCGAGCACCGGCGCTACGGGCCGAAGGTCCAGCGCAGCGTGGCATGGGCCAGCATGCTGCTGCTGGCGCTGGTCGAAGTGCTGCTGATCGCCGCCACCAGCCAGGGCGAGACGATGGTGTACCTGCTCGGCGACTGGCCGGCGCGGCTGGGCATCGCCCTGGTCGCCGACCGCCTCGCCGGCTGGATGCTCGGCACCACGCTGCTGCTGGCCGCGGCCTGCCTGCTGCACGCCTGCACCGGCTGGGACCGCCGCGCGCCGCATTTCCACGCACTGTTCCAGTTCCAGCTTGTCGGCCTCAACGGCGCGTTCCTAACC
>NZ_LDJO01000115.1 GCF_001431595.1 Stenotrophomonas acidaminiphila | reverse complement strand
CCATCAGCAGCGCCGCGACCACGATCAGCGCGAACGCCGCCCAGTGGTTCCATTTCAGCGGCTGCCCCAGGTAGACCGCGGAGAACACCGCGAACACCACCAGGGTGATCACTTCCTGCATGCCCTTGAGCTGCGGCGCCGAATAGACCGCCGCGCCCAGCCGGTTGCCCGGCACCTGCAGGCAGTACTCGAAGAAGGCGATGCCCCAACTGACCAGGATCACCGTCAGCAGCGGCGCCGAACGGTACTTCAGGTGGCCGTACCAGGCGATGGTCATGAATACGTTGCTGGCAACCAGCAGCAGTACCGGGTACAGATAGGCGGTGAAGGGCGGGGCGGGCATGTCCGGGTCCGTGGGAAGGCGCGCATAGCATAGGTGCAGCACGGCCGGCCGGACCGGATCTGCCGTCGCGGACTTTCTTCACATGGGATCCACTCGGGGTACGGCATCTTTCACAAAGCTGAAGAACGAGGAGGCTCCATGCGACAGACCAAGGAATCGTCCGGACTGGTGCTCGTCATCGAGGACAACCGCAACATTTCCGAGATGATCGGCGAATACCTGGAAAGCAAGGGATTCGAGGTGGACTATGCCTGCGATGGCCTGGACGGCTACCGGCTGGCGGCGG
>NZ_LDJO01000114.1 GCF_001431595.1 Stenotrophomonas acidaminiphila | reverse complement strand
TGCTGGAGGCGACCATGTGCACGATCGCGTCGACCTGGTTGCGCTCCAGCTGCTGGCCGGGGCGCAGTTCCAGCACCACCGAGGCGCTGGCGACATCGCGCTGGCGGGTGAAGGCGCTGGGCTTGGGAATGGCCAGGTGCACGCGTGCGTCGCGCACCGGGCGCAGGGTGGTGATGGTGCGCACCAGCTCGGTTTCCAGCGCGTGCTGGTAACGGGCGGTTTCCATGAACTGGCTGACGCCGAAGCCGGGGTCGCGCTCCATCAGCTCGAAACCGAGCTGGTGCGCACCATCACCACCCTGCGCCCGGTGCGCGACGCACGCGTGCACCTGGCCATTCCCAAGCCCAGCGCCTTCACCCGCCAGCGCGATGTCGCCAGCGCCTCGGTGGTGCTGGAACTGCGCCCCGGCCAGCAGCTGGAGCGCAACCAGGTCGACGCGATCGTGCACATGGTCGCCTCCAGCATTCCGGACCTGGCGCCGGAACGGGTCACCGTGGTCGACCAGAGCGGGCGCATGCTGACCATCGCCGACCCTGACAGCGACGCAGCCATGAACGCCGCGCAGTTCGACCAGGTGCGGCGCCTGGAGACCTCCTACAACCAGCGCATCCGCGAGCTGCTGGAGCCGATGACCGGCCCCGGCCGGGTCAATCCGGAAGTCAGCGTGGACATGGACTTCTCGGTGACCGAGGAAGCGCGCGAGCTGTACAACGGCGAGCCGCAGAAGGTGCGCAGCGAGCAGATCAGCGAGAACACCACCACCACCCAGGGTCCGCAGGGCGTTCCCGGCGCGGCCAGCAACACCCCGCCCGGCCCGCAGCCCGGCACCGGCCTCCGCCGCCACGCCGACCGAGCGCAA
>NZ_LDJO01000113.1 GCF_001431595.1 Stenotrophomonas acidaminiphila | reverse complement strand
TCCTGTCGCGGCATCGCGCTGGCCAGCGGCGAGTTCGTCAAGTTCCTGCACGATGACGACGTGCTGTACGACGACTGCATCGCCACCCTGGTCGACGCCTTCGCGCGCGTTCCAGGGCTCGCCCTGGCCTTCGCCCGGCGCCACCTGATCGACGAACGCTCCGGACTGATCCGCGACGAACTGGCGACCGCTTTCCCGGCGACCGAAGACGTGCTGATTGACGGCCACGACCTGATCGACTTCCTCGCCGACCATACGGTCAATTTCCTCGGCGAACCCAGCGCGGCGATGTGCCGGCGCGCGCACGCGCTGGAACTGGGCGACCGGCTGCCGTTCCTCGGCGACACCCGTATCGCCTGGGTGGCCGACCTGGCGATGTACGTCAAGCTGATGCGCAGCGGCCCGGTGGCGATGAGCTGCCGCCCGCTGCTGGGCTTCCGCATCTCCCGGCACCAGTTCAGCCAGCACGGGCGCGACACGCCCGGCATCGGCCAGGACAACCACGACGCGTTCCGCCAGGCGATCCGCGCCCTGGGCTGGTACCGCGGCGGGGACACCCGCATGGTCGCGGTCGCACCGCTGGACGGCTCGCGGCCGGCGGCACGGATCGACCTGGGCGCGGCCCTGGAACAGGCCCTGGCCATCGCGCACGCCACGCACCCGCTGCGCGC
>NZ_LDJO01000112.1 GCF_001431595.1 Stenotrophomonas acidaminiphila | reverse complement strand
CTGCATGCCGATGCGGTCGGTACGGGCCAGACCGTCGCCGAAGGCGACCCGGCCCTCGACGTGGTTGAACGCCAGCCCCTTGGAGAAGAAGTCGCGGAAATCCAGCATCAGCCGGCGCGGCAACTGGGCGACGCTGAGCAGGCCCAGCACCCGTCCCGCCCCCGGCTCGACCTCCAGGATCTGGCCGTTGCGGATATCGATGTCCAGCGTGCCTTCCAGTGCGGCCAGATTGAACGCCGCCGGCGCACCGTCCCAGCCGGCGTTGAACTGAAGCTGCCCCTGGCCGCCACGCAACTGCCCGCCATAGCCCAGGTTGTCCAGCAACCCGCCCAGGTTCTCGCTGCGCACGGCCGCCTCGAACCGGGTCCGGGCCTGGGCGCCGGTGCCACGCCATTGCCCGGTCACGTCGATGGACTGTTTGGGCGAGCGGAACTGCAGCTGCGACACCTGCAGGCCGTCGGCCAGCGGCCGGGTGCGCAGCGTGGTCTGTCCCAGTCCGGCCTTGCCGAAGGACAGGTCGCCGATGTCCAGCGCCAGCGGCGGCACCTTCGCCGGGTCCACCGGGTCCGCGGGGCGGTCGCCCGCCTCGCCGGCCGCGGCCGTGGCCGCCTGCCAGTGCACCCGCGCCAGGGTCCCGCTGACGGTGCCGCCATCGGCGGCGGGAAACAGCAGGTCGCCGGCCAGCGCAGGCCCTTCCAGCTTCCACCCC
>NZ_LDJO01000111.1 GCF_001431595.1 Stenotrophomonas acidaminiphila | reverse complement strand
CGCGCAGGGCCAGTTCCGCGACATGGAGGTGGGCAAGACCCTCACCCTGGGCAACCAGACGTGGACGGTGGTGGGCGTGTTCGCCTCCGGCGACGCGCACGATTCGGAGTTGTGGACCGACGTGCAGACGCTGGCCACCACCTACCAGCGCGGCGCCTACCAGTCGATCAGCGTGCGTACCGAGGGCAAGCCCGGCTTCGAGCAGTTCAAGGCGGCGGTGGCGGCCGACCCGCGCCTGAAGCTGGACGTGGAGACCACCCGTGCCTACTACCGCAAGCAGGGCGGCGGGTTGAACACCCTGATCAGCATCCTCGGCACGGTGATCGGCGCGATCATGGCCATCGGTGCGGTGTTCGGCGCGCTCAACACCATGTACGCGGCCGTAGCCACCCGGGCCCGCGAGATCGCCACCATGCGCGCGATCGGCTTCCGCGGGCTGCCGGTGGTGACCGCGGTGATGCTCGAGACCATGTTGCTGGCGCTGGTCGGCGGCCTGCTCGGCTGCGCGGTGGCGTGGCTGGTGTTCAACGGCTACAGCGTGTCCACCATCGGCAGCAACTTCAGCGCGGTGGTGTTCAAGTTCCACGTCTCGCCCGAGCTGCTGTGGAGCGGCCTGAAGTGGGCGCTGGGCATCGGCC
>NZ_LDJO01000110.1 GCF_001431595.1 Stenotrophomonas acidaminiphila | reverse complement strand
GGGGGAGGAAACGGCCGGCTCCGGCCTGATTCGTTGAAAGGATAAAGCATTGAACACCATCACCACCGGAACCTTCGCCGCCGACGACAGCCTGCAACGGCTGGAGCACCTGGCCGGCATCTCGCAGCGGCTGCTGGAAAAGGCCCGCGCGCTGGGTGCCAGCCAGGCCGAAGTCAGCTGCAGCGAGGACCGCGGCCTGGACGTGAACGTACGCCTGGGCGAAGTGGAAACGGTCGAATCCACCCACGACCGCGGCATCGCCGTGACCGTGTATTTCGGCCAGCGCAAGGGCAGCGCCAGCACCGCCGACTTGCAGGAGGGCAGCCTGGAGGCGACCGTGGCCCAGGCGTGCGCCATCGCCCGCCACACCGAGGACGATGCGGCCGCGGGCCTGGCCGACGCAGCGCTGATGGCGCGCGACTTCCCCGGCCTGGATACCTGGCACCCGTGGTCGCTGGACGCGCATGACGCGGTGGAACTGGCCCTGGCCTGCGAAGCGGCCGGGCGTGGCGCCGATC
>NZ_LDJO01000011.1 GCF_001431595.1 Stenotrophomonas acidaminiphila | reverse complement strand
TGAGCTGGGTGGCGGCCTGGTCGCCACCCTCTGGATCGCCGGACCGCTGCTGGTCGTGGTGCTGGTGGTCGGCGTGGTCATCGGCATCATCCAGGCCGCCACCCAGCTCAACGAGCCGACCATCGCCTTCATCGCCAAGGCCGCGGCGCTGACCGCGGCGCTGTTCGCGCTGGGCAGCCTGCTGCTCGGCCACCTGGTGGAATTCACCACCCTGCTGTTCCAGCGCATCCCGCACCTGATCGGCTAGGCGGCGCCATGGATCCGATCACCCGGATGATGATCGACGGCCAGCAGGCCTTCGCCATCATCGGCACCACGCTGTGGGTCATGCTGCGCATCGGCGCGATGCTGATGGCCATGCCGATGGTGGGCTCGCGCGCGGTACCGGCGCGGGTGCGGGCGCTGCTCGCCGTGGCGTTGTCGGTGGCGCTGGCACCGGTGCTGCCGCCGGTACCGGCGTGGAGCGGCTTCGACGCAGCCACGGTACTGGGCATCGCCCGCGAGCTGGCGGTCGGGGTGAGCATCGGCTTCCTGCTGCGGCTGATCTTCGAGGCCGGCGCGATGGCCGGCGAACTGGTCGCGCAGGGCACGGGCCTGGCATTCGCACAGATGAGCGACCCGCTGCGCGGCGGCAGCTCCGGCGTGGTCGGGCAATGGTTCTACCTGCTGTTCGGGCTGCTGTTCTTCACCAGCAACGGCCACCTGGCGCTGATCTCGCTGCTGGTGGACAGCTACCGGGCATTGCCGATCGGTACCGCGCTGCCTGACCCGCACGCGATGGCCGCACTGGCCCCGACCCTGTTCCTGCAGGTGTTCCGCGGCGCGTTGACCCTGGCGCTGCCGCTGGTGGTGGCGATGCTGGCGGTGAACCTGGCCTTCGGCGTACTGGCGCGGGCCGCACCTGCCCTGCACCCGATGCAGCTGGGCCTGCCGGTATCGCTGCTGCTGGGGTTGATCCTGCTGGCGCTGCTGGCCGGGGAAATGGCGATGCCGGTGCAGCGCCTGCTCGACAGCGCGTTCGAGGCCGCACGGCAAGTGACGGGGTGAGCCGGCAGCGCGCCGGCGGTCGCATTCAGCACCTGCCCGCTTGCCTGCCGCGCGCCGGGCCGGGATAGTCTGGAACCCGTGCCGGCATGGATTCGGCCGGCATCCACGGAAGCGTGGCACGCTCAACGTGCCACCGGGCGCAGAGGGAGGGTGCCATGCTTGCAGGAAGCTACAACCCGTTGCTGGTCGTGCTGTCGGTTCTGGTCGCGGTGCTCGCTTCGTTCACCGCGCTGGACATGGCGGCGCGGGTATCGGCCTCGCGCCATCGCGGCGCGGCCACCGGCTGGCTGCTGGCGGGCGCCGTCGCCATGGGCACCGGCATCTGGTCGATGCACTTCGTCGGCATGCTCGCCTTCCGCCTGCCGATCCCGCTCGGCTATGCCTTCTGGCCCACCTTCGAATCGCTGCTGGTCGCCATCGCCACCTCGCTGTTCGCGCTGTGGCTGGTGTCCCGCCCCACCCTGTCGTACACGCGGCTGGCATTGGGCGCGCTGCTCATGGGCCTGGGCATCGCCTGGATGCATTACGTCGGGATGGCTGCGCTGCGCATGCGCCCGGCCATCGACTACGTACCGTCGCGGGTCGCGCTTTCCATCCTGATCGCGGTGCTCGCCTCGTGGGCGGCGCTGCACATCGCCTTGCGCATGCGCGCGCGGCAAGGCGCGTTGCCGCAGCGCGTGGCCGCCGCCGTGGTGATGGGCCTGGCCATCGTCGGCATGCACTACACCGGCATGGCCGCGGCACGGTTTCCCTCCGGCTCGGTGTGCGCCGCGGCCGCCGGCGGCGGGATCGGCGTGGAATGGCTGGCGGCCTGCGTGGTGCTGCTGACCGTGGCGATGATGGCGGTGGTGCTGGTCATCCCGCTGTTCGAGCAACGCACGCAGGCGCGCGTGCTGCAGCGACGCAACTCGACGCTTTCGGCCTCGCTGGACGATGCGCGCAAGGAGCTGTTCCATGCCAGCCGCCACGATTCGCTGACCGGCCTGCCCAACCGCCAGCTCTCGCACGAGCGCATCGACCAGCTGCTGCAGCACTGCCACGCGGCCCGGCTCGCATGCGCGGTGATGGCGCTGGACCTGGATGAGTTCCGCCACATCAACAGCGCGTTCGGCGCACAGGCCGGCGACGCGGTGATGGTCGACGTGGCCGAGCAGCTGCGCCGGCTGCTGCCCGACGATGGCCTGGTCGGCCGCCTGGGCGGCGACAAGTACGTCATCGCGCTGCCGCTGGCCGACGATGCCGGCGCCACACCGTTGGCCGAGCGCATCGTCGTCGCGCTCGGCGCGGTGCGCGTGGACGGGCGCGACATGCGCGTCACCGCCAGCCTGGGGGTGGCGCTGTACCCGGCCCATGGCACCACGGCCGCACCGCTGGTGGCGCATGCCGAGATCGCCACCAGCCACGCCAAGCTGGCCGGCCGCAACACCCACGCCCGGTTCGCCGAATGGATGAGCGCCGACGCCGAACAGGACCGGCGCCTGCTGCAGGACCTGCGCCAGGCCGTCGGCACGCCGCAGCTGGGCCTGCACTACCAGCCGCGGGTGCACGCCGAAAGCGGGCTGGTCACCGGCGCCGAGGCGCTGCTGCGCTGGCGCCATCCCGTGCACGGGCCGGTACCCAGCGGGCGCATCATCCGCCTGGCCGAACAGAACGGGCTGATGGAGGGGATCGGCCAATGGGTGCTGGACGAGGCGTGCCGGCAGATGCGCAGCTGGCACGACGCCGGCCATTCCGGCTGGCAGGTGTCAGTGAACCTGTCGGGGTTGCAGCTCGGTTCGCCGGACCTTGTCGAACAGGTGCGCCAGGTCCTGCAGCGCCATGAACTGGAGCCGTCGCGACTGGTGCTGGAGGTCAGCGAGAACGCGGTGACCCGCGATGCCGAAGCCGCCGTGGCCGTGCTGCGCGCCATCGCCGCCCTGGGCGTGGGCATTTCCATAGACGACTTCGGCACCGGCTTCTCCAGCCTGCTGCAGTTGCGCCGGCTCCCGGCTACGGAGATCAAGATCGACCGCGCCTTCGTGATGGCGCTGGAAGACAGCGACGAGGACGTGGTGGTGGTCGCGGCGATCGTGGCGCTGGGCCACGCCCTGAACATGGAGGTGGTGGCCAAGGGCATCGAGACCCCGGGCCAGCGCACCTACGCCGAACGCCTGGGCTGCGACCACCTGCAGGGCTACCAGCTGGGGCGGCCGGTCGGCCCGGAGAGCTTCATGCGCCTGTACGGTGGCGGCGGCCTGTGACCCGCGACGCCTGACGCGACGGTACCCGGGACCGGCCAGGCCACCGCCTGCCCCGGCGGACACGCGCCGCCACGGCGCTGGCCCGGTTCTTGCACGACCCAGGCCGGATCCAGTACCCGCGCCAGGCCATGGCTGAGAACGAAGACGGCACCGAAAAAACCGAACAACCTACCGGCAAACGGCTGCGCGACGCCCGCGAGAAGGGCGACATACCGCGTTCGCGCGAACTGGCCACCGCCGCGGTGTTCGGTGCCGGGGTGATCGCCGTCGCTACCCTGTCCGGGGTGATCGGCGGCAATGCACGCGCCTGGATGCGGACGGCGCTGTCCCCGGAGCCGGGCCTGTTCCAGACCCCCGACGCGCTGTTCGGCCATGCCGGGATGCTGTTGCTGCGGCTGATGCTGGCGACCTGGCCGCTGCTGCTGGCGTGCCTGCTCGCCAGTTTCGTCTCGCCGCTGATCATGGGCGGGCTGCGGGTGTCGTCCAAGGCGCTCATGCCCGACCTGAACCGTATGAACCCGATGTCCGGGCTCAAGCGCATCTACGGCATGCAGTCGCTGGCGGAACTGGCCAAGTCGCTGCTGCGCATGCTGTTCGTCGGCACCGCCGCCGGGCTGTGCATCTGGCACGGCTTCGACGCCCTGCGCACCCTGCCGCAGATGCCGCTGGAACGGGCGGTGCTCGACGGGCTGGGCTTCACCCTGCGGCTGCTGCTGGCCACGGCCGGGGCGCTGCTGCTGCTGGCCGCGATCGATGCGCCGTACCAGCACTGGAACTGGCTGCGCAAGCTGAAGATGACCCGCGACGAGGTCCGCCGCGAGATGAAGGAAAGCGAGGGCAGCCCCGAGGTCAAGGGCCGCATCCGCCAGATGCAGATGCAGTTGTCGCAGCGGCGGATGATGGAGGCCGTTCCCGGTGCCGACGTGGTCGTGGTCAACCCGACCCACTACGCGGTGGCGCTCAAGTACGAGGCCGGACGCATGAACGCGCCGACCGTGGTGGCCCGCGGCGTGGACGAGCTGGCCCTGCGGATCCGCCAGGTCGCCGACGGCAACCACGTGGCCATCGTCTCGGCACCGCCGCTGGCACGCGCCTTGTATAGGGAAAGCCAACTCGGCAAGGAAATCCCCGTGAGACTGTATTCGGCCGTCGCCCAGATCCTGTCCTACGTCTACCAGCTGCGCACCTGGCGCGGCGGGCCGATGCCGCAGCAGCCGGCCATCGACATCGACGAGTTCGGCAAGGGGGCCCGCCCATGAGCGCCCAGCCCATGCCCGCCACCGCGCGCCGCCTGCTCGACGCGATCCGCCAGGGATTCGGCGCGCCGCTGATCGTCCTGGCGCTGCTGGCGATGGTGGTGGTGCCGCTGGCCGCACCGGTGCTGGACGCGCTGTTCACCTTCAACATCGCCATCTCGCTGATGGTGCTGCTGGCGGTGGTGTACGTGAAGCGGCCGCTGGACTTCACCATCTTCCCGATTGTGCTGCTGGTCACCACCATGCTGCGGCTGGCGCTGAACGTGGCCTCCACCCGCGTCATCCTGCTCAACGGCCAGAACGGCCACGAGGCGGCGGGCAAGGTCATCGCCTCGTTCGGCGAGTTCGTGATCGGCGGCAACTACGCGGTCGGCATCGTGGTGTTCGCGATCCTGACCATCATCAACTTCGTGGTCATCACCAAGGGCGCCGGACGCGTGTCGGAAGTGACCGCGCGCTTCATCCTCGACGCCATGCCCGGCAAGCAGATGGCGATCGACGCCGACCTCAACGCCGGCCTGCTGACCCGCGAGGAAGCCAAGGCGCGGCGCGAGGAAGTACGCGAGGAAGCCGATTTCTACGGTGCGATGGACGGCGCCAGCAAGTTCATCCGCGGCGATGCCATCGCCGGCATCCTGATCCTGTTCATCAACCTGCTCGGCGGCCTGGCGGTCGGCGTGCTGCAGCATGGCATGCCGTTCGCCGACGCGGCCTCCACCTACACCCTGCTGTCCATCGGCGACGGCCTGGTGGCGCAGCTTCCGGCACTGCTGGTGTCCAGTGCGGTGGCGATGCTGGTCACGCGCGCCTCGCGTGCGCAGGACATGAGCCAGGCCATGATGGGCCAGGTGTTCGGCCAGTACCGGGCGCTGGCCATCGCCGCGGCCATCATCGGCCTGGTCGGACTGGTCCCGGGCATGCCCAACGTGGCGTTCCTGGTGCTGGCGTCGATCCTCGGCTTCCTGGCCTGGAAGCTGTGGAAGCGCGACACGGCCGCCGCCGCGGCCGCCGGCGCCGAGGCCGGCGCGGCCACCGCCGGCGAGATCCCCGGCCTGCTCGGCGCACAGCCGGCGCCGACCGCCGAACTGAGCTGGGACGAACTGCGCCCGGTCGACCCGCTGGGGCTGGAGGTCGGTTACCGGCTGATCCCGCTGGTGGACAAGGCCCAGGGCGGCGAACTGATGGCACGCATCAAGGGCGTGCGCCGCAAACTCACCCAGGACGTGGGCTTCCTGATCCCGTCGGTGCACATCCGCGACAACCTCGAGCTGGCCCCCACCACCTACCGGGTGCTGATCCACGGCGTGCCGGTCGCCAGCGCCGAGATCCATCCCGACCGCGAGCTGGCGCTGGACCCCGGCAGCGCGATGGGCCAGCTGGACGGCATTCCCGGCAAGGACCCGGCCTTCGGCCTGGACGCCACCTGGATCCAGCCGCACCAGCGCGCCCATGCCGAGTCGCTGGGCTACACCGTGGTCGATCCGGCCACGGTGGTCGCCACCCACCTGTCGCACCTGATCCGCGAGCACGCGCCGGAACTGCTGGGCCACGAGGAAGTGCAGCAGCTGCTGGCGACCCTGGCCAAGAGCGCGCCCAAGCTGGTCGAGGACCTGACCCCCAAGGCGCTGCCGATCTCGGTGGTGGCGCGGGTGCTGCAGAACCTGCTGATCGAGCGCATCCCGATCCGCCAGCTGCGCAAGATCGCCGAGGCGCTGGTCGAGAACGCCCCGCTCAGCCAGGACCCGACCGCGCTGACCGTGGCGGTGCGCAACGCGCTGGGCCGGTTCATCGTGCAGGAGATCGCCGGCATGTCGCCGGAACTGCCGGTGTTCACCCTGAACCCGCAACTGGAACGGGTCTTGCAGGAATCCACGCAGGGCAACGGTGCCGCGCTGGAACCCGGTCTCGCCGAGCGCCTCCACCAGAGTCTTGCCGAATGTGTCGGCAAGCAGGAGGCGCGGAACGAGCCGGCCGTGGTGCTGGTACCGGGCCCGGTCCGCGCCGCCCTCGCGCGGATGGTCCGCCACAGCGTCCCCTCGCTGTCGGTGCTGGCCTACAGCGAGGTACCGGAAGACAAGCGCCTGAAGCTGGTCGGCACGATCAGCTGAGGACAGCCTGGAAACCGGCGGCGGCGCAGGACGACGTCAAAGAACGGACACCTGGCCGGCCACCGCCACACACGAAGGACGAGGAGCACGCACCGCCATGCACGACACCGCCAACGCCACTGCTCCCGCGTCGCACCCGCACACGAATTCCCGGTACTCCAGCATGAAGATCAAACGTTTCGTCGCCGCCGACATGCGCACCGCCATGAACCTGGTGCGCAAGGAACATGGCCCCGACGCCGTCATCCTGTCCAATCGCCGGATCGAGGAAGGCGTCGAGATCGTGGCGGCCGCCCACTACGACGAAAGCGTCGTGCAGCGCGCCCTGGAAGCCGCCCGCCCGGCACCGCCGCCGGCGCCCAAGCCGCGCAGCGCCGCCGAGGCGATCATCGCCGCGGTGACCCGCCGCAAGACCCCGGAGCCGGAACCGGTGGTGGCCACCGCCTCGGCCGTTGCCGCCCTCGCCCGCTCGGCGGTCGGCGCCACCGGCCGCTCCATCGACAGCAGCATCGAGCTGGCCCCGGGCAGCCGCTTCTCGTCGCTGCTCAAGCCGCAGCCTGCTCCTGTCCCCGCTCGTGTCCACGCCCCTGCCCCCGCTGTCGCACGCCAGCCCGGGCTGCCGGAGCAGATCTTCGCGACCTTCCCGGCGGTACCGGACGATGCGCCGGTGGTGCCGGCGTTCCGTCCGGAGGGCTTCGCCGTCGCCGCACCGGCACCCGTGCCGGCTCCGGCCGCCGGCAACCGCGCCCACTTCGCGATCGATCCGCCATCCGAGGCACCGGTCGTCCCGCAGGTCACCGCGCCAAGCGCACGGATCGAAGCGGCCATCGCCCCGCCGGCCATGGTCGATGCCCTCGTACCGGCCGCGCCGGCCGAACCGGCAGTGCCCGTTCCCGTCCCGGCCACCACCGTCAATGTTCCGGCGCCTGCCGCCGAAGCCGCCATCGCCGCGCCCGTACTGAGCGTGGTGGCCGCGATGCCGCGCGACGACCGCCAGCTGGCCGAGCTGCGCCAGGAAGTGGCCGGCATGCGCCAGCTGATCGAGCGCGAAATGAACCGCTTCACCGACGAACGCCTGCGTGGCAGCCCGGTGCGCGCCAACGCCCTGGACCTGATGGACGAGTACGGCTTCGACGCCGGCCTGGCCCGCGACGTGGCGGTGCAGATGCCGGCCGATATCGACCCGGCGCGCGCCCGCGGGCTGATGCTGGGCCTGATCTCGAAGAAACTGCCGATCGCCCCGGTCGACCCGATCGAGGCCGGCGGGGTCATCGCCCTGGTCGGCCCGACCGGCGCCGGCAAGACCACCACCATCGCCAAGCTGGCCTCGCGCTTCGCCGAGGCCCACGCCGCCCGCGACGTGGCCCTGGTCACCACCGACACCCAGCGCATCGGCGCCCGCGAGCAGCTGTACGGCTTCGGCCGCCAGCTCGGCATCGCCGTGCACGAAGCCAGCAGCGGCACCAACCTCAACCAGCTGCTGGAGCGCCTGGCCGACTACAAGCTGGTGCTGATCGACACCGCCGGACTGGGCCAGCGCGACCGCGCCCTGACCGCGCAGCTGCAGTGGCTGCGCGCCGCCGGCCAGATCCGCACCCTGCTGGTGCTGCCGGCCAACACCAGCTTCCAGGACATGGACGAGGTGGTGCGCCGCTTCGGCGCGGCCAACCCGCAGGGCCTGGTGCTGACCAAGCTGGACGAGACCGGCCGCTTCGGCTCGGCCCTTTCGGTGGCCGTGGACCACCGCCTGCCGATCACCTGGGTGACCGACGGGCAGGACGTGCCGGAAGACCTGCACCGCGCCTCGGCGGCCAATCTGGTGCTTCGCCTTGAAGATTTGCGCCGCGCGGCCGATATGCCCTGCAACCCGGAGTTGAACCATGCCGTCGCGTGAGTACGCCAAGCTGACCAATGCCTTCCCGCTGTCGGCCACCCGCCGCCAGCCCGCCGGCCCCGTGCGCACCATCGCGGTGACCGGTGGCAAGGGCGGCGTGGGCAAGACCAACGTCTCGGCCAACCTGGCCGTGGCGCTGGCCGGCATGGGCAAGCGCACGCTGCTGCTGGACGCCGACCTCGGCCTGGCCAACATCGACGTCATCCTCGGCCTGCAGCCCAAGCACACCCTGGCCGACCTGGTCGCCGGGCGCTGCACGCTGGAGGACGTCATCATCGAAGGCCCCGACGGCCTGCTGGTGGTGCCGGCCGCGTCCGGCCGCCGGCACATGGCCGAACTGCAGCCGGCCGAGCACGTCGGCCTGGTCAACGTGTTCTCCGAGCTGGAACGCGACCTGGACGTGATGATCATCGACACCGCCGCCGGCATCACCGACAGCGTGTTGACCTTCTGCCAGGCCGCGCAGGACACCGTGGTGGTGGTCTGCGACGAGCCGGCCTCGATCACCGACGCCTACGCGCTGATCAAGGTGCTCTCGCGCGAGCGCGGGGTGGACCGCATCCAGGTCGTGGCCAACATGGCCCGCGACCCCAACGAAGGCCGCATGCTGTACGAGAAGCTGGTGCGGGTGTGCGAGAAGTTCCTGGCCGACGTCTCGCTCAACTACCTGGGCTGCGTGCCGCAGGACGACTGGCTGCGCCTGTCGGTGCAGCGCCAGCAGCCGGTGGTCAAGCTGTACCCGTCGTCGCCGGCGGCGCTGGCGCTGCAGGAGATCGCCCGCCGCACCGCCCGCTGGCAGGCGCCGACCGAGCCGCGCGGCGGCGTCGAGTTCTTCCTGGAGCGCATCATCCAGCGCGGGGTGGCGACATGAACCCGGCCGCCCACTACCGCGAAGTCCAGCGCGCCAGCGCCAACGACTGCATCGCCCGCCATTCGGACCTGGTGCGGCGCATCGCCCACCACCTGGCGGCGCGCCTGCCGGCCAGCGTCGAGATCGACGACCTGATCCAGGCCGGCATGATGGGCCTGATCGAAGCCTCGCGCAGCTACGACGCCGAACAGGGCGCCTCGTTCGAGACCTACGCCTCGATCCGCATCCGCGGCTCGATGATCGACGAGATCCGCCGTGGCGACTGGGTGCCGCGCTCGGTGCATCGCCGCGCCCGTGACGCCGCCGCCACCATCCGCCGCATCGAGCAGAGCACCGGCCGTGCCGCCAGCGCGACCGAAGTGGCGCAGGCCATGGACATACCGCTGCCCGAGTACATGCGGCTGATCGAGGACGCCGCGCGCGGCCAGGTGCTGAGCCTGGAATCGCGGATCGAGGACCAGGGCGAACTGGACACGCCGGCCACCGGCGGCCCGACCCCGCAGCAGGTGCTCGAGCGCAGCCAGTTCGGCGAGGAGCTGGGCAAGGCCATCGGCCAGCTGCCCGAGCGCGAACAGCTGGTGCTGTCGCTGTACTACGAGCAGGAGCTGAACCTGAAGGAGATCGGCGCGGTGCTCGGGGTCAGCGAGTCGCGCGTGTGCCAGATCCACGGCCAAGCCATGCTGCGGCTGCGTGGCCGGTTGAAGATTTTCGAGGCGGCCGACGCCGGCCTCGTCGAACCATGAAGAGGAACACCCTTTGAACAAGAACATGCGGATCCTGATCGTCGACGACTTCTCGACCATGCGGCGCATCGTCAAGAACCTGCTGGGCGACCTGGGCTTCACCAACACCGCCGAAGCCGAGGACGGGCATGCCGCGCTGGCGCTGTTGAACAGCCAGCCGTTCGATTTCGTGGTCACCGACTGGAACATGCCGGTGATGACCGGCATCGAACTGCTCAAGGCGATCCGCGCCGATGCCAGGCTCAAGACCCTGCCGGTACTGATGGTCACCGCCGAGGCCAAGCGCGAGCAGATCATCGAGGCCGCGCAGTGCGGCGTGAACGGCTACATCATCAAGCCGTTCACCGCACAGACCCTGGAAGAGAAGCTGGGCAAGATCTTCGAGCGCCTGGCAGCGAGCGCCTGATGACCATGTCCAGCGGAACTCCGAGCGAGAAATCAGTCCTGGTGCAACACCTGCAGGACGCGCTGGCGGCGCTGGAAGGCGGCGACGAGAACGGTTGGCGCCGGGAAATCGACGCGCTGGCCGCGCTGCGCACGCAGCCGATGATGGCCGGGCTCGGGCGCCTTGCGCGCGAGCTGGGCCAGGCCCTGGGCGAGCTGCCGACGGTGCCGACCGAGGCCGGCGAGCTGGACGACGCCTGCGCGCGCCTGGACCACGTGGTGGAGATGACCGAAAAGGCCACCCACCGCACCCTGGACCTGGCCGAGCAGTGCCGCGAGCTGGTCACCGGGCTGCGCGAGGGCAGCGTGCCGGCGATCGAACACGAGCAGGCGCTGGAGCGCATTCGCCACAACCTGACCGAGATCGCCCTGACCCAGAGCTACCAGGACCTGACCGGCCAGATCATCCGCCGCGTGGTCGGCATCGTGCGCCGCGTGCACGAGGGCTTCGGCGCGCTGGGCCTGCCGCCACCGGAAGAGGAGGCACGCGGCCGCGGCCTCGCCGGCCCGGCGCTGGAAGGCATCGACCGCCACGCCGTCAGCCAGAACGACGCCGACGACCTGCTCTCCAACCTGGGGCTGTGATGCCATGAGCGCCTTCGCCGACGACATCGCCGCCGATTTCATCATCGAAGCCCAGGAAATCCTGGATCGCCTCGGCGAACAGCTGGTCGCCCTGGAGCAGTCGCCCCAGGACAACGACCAGCTCAACGCGGTGTTCCGCGGCTTCCACACGCTCAAGGGCGGCGCCGGTTTCCTGGGCATCAACGCCATGGTCGAGCTGTGCCACGCCGCCGAGGAAACCCTGGGCATGGCGCGCTCGGGCAAGGCGGTGTTGCAGGCGCACCACTTCGACGCCGCGCAGCAGTCGCTGGACTGGCTGCAGGCGATGCTCGACGCGGTGTCGGCCGGCACCGATCCGCAGCACGCGCCGCCGTCGCTGATCGCGCTGTTCGACGTCGATGCGGCACCGGCACCCGCGGCCCCGGTCGCGGCGGCCGCCCCGGTCGCGGCGCCAGCCGGCGACCTGATCACCGAGGACGAATTCGAGAGCCTGCTCGACCAGCTGCACGGCAGTGCCGCCCCCGGCACCCGTCCCGCCGCGGCCAGCGCCAGCCCGGCCGCCAGTGGCAAGGGCGACGACCTGATCACCGAGGACGAGTTCGAGAGCCTGCTCGACCAGCTGCATGGCGGCGCCGCGCCCGGCACCCGCCCCGTCGCGGCCAGCGCCACGCCGGTCGCCCCGGCCAGGGGCGGCGACGACCTGATCACCGAGGACGAGTTCGAAGCCCTGCTCGACACCCTGCATGCCGGCGCCGCTCCCGGCGCCCGTGCAATGCCGGCGGCCATGCCCGCCGCGGCACCGGCCCCGGCTCCCGTTCCGGCGGCACCTGCCCGCGCGGCTACGCCGGCGCCGGCCGCGGCCAAGGCCGCGGTCGAGCCGGAGCAGACCGTGCGCGTCGACACCAAGCGCCTGGATGCCATCGTCAACCTGATCGGCGAACTGGTGCTCTCGCGCAACCGCCTCAAGACCCTGCGCACGCGCTTGAAGGACGAAGAACTCGACCGCGCCGTGTCCACCCTGGACATCGCCACCGCGCGCCTGCAGTCGGCGGTGATGCGCACCCGCATGCAACCGGTGGGCAAGGTGTTCTCGCGCTTTCCCAAGGTCGCCCGCGACGTCGCCCGCAGCCTCAAGAAGGAAGTGGACCTGGAGCTGGTCGGCGCCGAGACCGAGCTCGACCGCAACCTGGTCGAGGCGCTGGCCGACCCGCTGGTGCACCTGGTCCGCAACGCCATCGACCACGGCGTGGAAATGCCCGACCTGCGCGAAGCGCAGGGCAAGCCGCGCATGGGCCGGGTACGGCTGTCGGCGCAGCAGGAAGGCGACTACGTCAGCATCGAAGTGCAGGACGACGGCGCCGGCATCGATCCCGAGCGGCTGCGCGCCAAGGCCCGCGAGAAGGGCCTGCTGGACCCGGAGGCGGCGGCACGGCTGAGCAGCGAGGAATGCCTGCACCTGGTGTTCCTGCCCGGCTTCTCGACCAAGCAGCAGGTCACCGACATTTCCGGCCGCGGCGTCGGCATGGACGTGGTGCAGTCGCGCATCCGCGAACTGAGCGGGCAGATCCAGATCCAGTCGGAACTGGGCCGCGGCAGCCGCTTCCTGATCCGCGTGCCGCTGACCCTGGCGATCCTGCCGACCCTGCTGGTGCAGGCCGGCGAGGACATCTACGCGCTGCCGCTGGCACGGGTGATGGAAGTGCTGCACGCGCCGCGCACCTCGCTGGGCTGGTTCGACGGCCGCGCCGTGCTCGATCGCAAGTCGCACACGCTGGCGCTGGTCGACCTGCGCCAGTGGCTGGACGTGGAGCCGACGCAGTCGACCCTGCTCACCATCGTGGTGCTGCAGATCGGCGAAGCCCGCTTCGGCCTGGTCGTGGACCAGGTGCGCGGCCGCGAGGAAGTGGTGATCAAGCCACTGCCCAAGGCGCTGCGCGGGCTGAAGGGCTATGCGGGCGCCACCCTGATCGGCGACGGCCGCATGGCGCTGATCCTGGACGTGGACGGGCTGCGCAGTCAGGAGTAAGCCCGCCTGCCCCGCCCGCGCCGGCACCGTTGCATGTGCGGCGGCCGCGCCCCGCGCCGCCGGGGCCCGCCCGGCGTCCCCCAGCGAAGTGACGACCCGTCCCCACCGTTCAAGTACCCCGCGCACACGCCGATATTCGTTAAATGGACAGACTCAGCATCATCGGACTCTTCCTCGCACTGGCCTCGCTGGTGGGCGGCAGCATACTCAAGGGAGCCGGACTGTCCTCGCTGTGGTCGCCGGCGGCATTCGTGATCGTCATCGTCGGCACCGTGGCGGCGATCCTGCTGCACACCTCGCCGGCGATCTTCCGCCATGCCTTCAGGATCGTGCGCTGGGTGGTGCAGCCGCCGCCCAGCGACCGCCAGGCACTGATCCGGCAGATCGTGGAGTGGAGCAACATCGCCCGCCGCCAGGGCCTGCTCGGGCTGGAGCCCCAGGTGGAGATGCAGGACGACCCGTTCCTGCGCAAGGGCCTGCAGCTGGTGGTGGACGGCGTCGAGCCCGACGCGATCCGGCACATGCTGGAAATCGAACTCAGCGGCCAGGAACACCGCGACCTGGCCGCGGCCAAGGTATTCGAGGGCATGGGCATCTACGCCCCGACCCTGGGCATCATCGGCGCGGTGCTGGGCCTGATCGCGGTGATGAAGAACCTGGCCGACCCGAGCAAGCTCGGCCATGGCATCGCCGCCGCGTTCACCGCCACCATCTACGGCATCGCCTCGGCCAACCTGCTGTTCCTGCCGGTCGCGGCCAAGCTCAAGAGCGTGATCGCGTACAACAGCCGCGAGCGCGAGATGATCATCGAAGGACTGATCGCCATCGCCCATGGCGAGAACCCGCGCAACATCGAAACCAGCCTGGCCGGCTTCGTGGGCTGAACCATGGCACGCCGCAAGTCCCACGAAGAGCACGCCAACCATGAGGCATGGGCCATCCCCTATGCCGACCTGATGACGCTGCTGCTGGCCTTCTTCGTGGTGATGTACGCCATTTCCTCGCTCAACGAGGGCAAGTACCGGGTGATGGCCGATGCCCTGACCACCGCCTTCGGCGGCGCGCCGCGCACCATCACCCAGGTCCAGGTCGGCCACCAGCAGCTGCAGGGCGGCGGCCACGACACACCGGCGGTGATCCGCGCACCGAGCATGACCGGCGGCGCGGTCTCCGACCCGACCCGGCTGCCGTCGATGGCATCGCAGATGACGCGCCCGGTATCGCTGCGCGACCGCGAGCAGCTGCAGCGCGCCGAACGCCAGCTGGGGCAGATCGCCGAGAAGCTGACCCGGGCGCTGGCACCGCTGGTCAACCAGGGCGTGATCACCGTGCGCCGCACCGAGCTGTGGATCGAGGTCGAGATCAACAGCGACATCCTGTTCGCCACCGGTTCGGCGGCACTGGACACCGAAGCGCGGCAGACCCTGGGCAAGCTGGCCGACGTGCTGCAGGACGTACCCAACGGCGTGCGCGTGGAAGGCCATACCGACAACATGCCGATCGCCACCGCGCAGTACCCGTCCAACTGGGAACTGTCTGCGGCACGCGCGGCCAGCGTGGTCCACCTGTTCGCCGACCATGGCGTGCAGCCGCAGCGGCTGGCGATGATGGGTTACGGCGAGTTCCGCCCGCGCGAGAGCAACGCGCAGGCCGAGGGCCGCAACCGCAACCGGCGGGTCATGGTCATCATCCTGGCCGACTCGGCCGCCAGCGCCGACGCGCTGGCCGACGGCGCGACCACGGTCGACGCCGCACAACCCACCCGCGATGCCGCCGGCGCCGAGGCGCCGGCGCGCACGTCCGGGCCGGCATTGCCGGCAGCAATAGAAGGAGTGCACTGATGCGTATCTGGGCCATTGCCAACCAGAAGGGCGGCGTCGGCAAGACCACCACGACACTGGCGCTGGGCCGCGGCCTGGCCGCGCTCGGCCAGCGCGTGCTGTTGATCGACCTCGATCCCCACGCCTCGCTGACCCGGGCCTTCGGCGTGCCGCTGGATCCGCCGCCGCAGGGCGTGCTGGAAC
>NZ_LDJO01000109.1 GCF_001431595.1 Stenotrophomonas acidaminiphila | reverse complement strand
GGGGTGAAGGCCGCGCGCGGGCCGTGGGTCGCCACCCTCTGCTGCGGGGGCCATAGCGACCCGGCCGACATCCCGAAACTGCTGGCCGCGCGCGGCCTTGACCCCGGTGCGCACGGCGGTGCTCTGCCCGCTCTGGCTGACATGGTGCAGCACGCGCAGCTCCGGGTTGGCGGCCTTGAGCGAGCGCAGTACCTGCAGGGTGTCGTCCCTGGAGTCGTCATCGACATAGACGATCTCGAAATCCACCCGGCCGCGCAGCGCGGCGGTGATCTCGCCGACCAGGGGCGCGACGTTGTCGCGTTCGTTGAAGACGGGGACGACCACCGAAAGTGCGGGTTGGCTCATCGCGGGATCCGTTCGTGCAGTAGGAAAAAAGACCGCGCATTTTCCGGTACGCGGCTGGATGGAAGATCGGTCAGGCGGCGGCGCCGAAATAATCGCGGCACCAGGCCACCACCGGCGGCAGCCCGGCCTCGATCGGCGTGACCGGCTCGAAGCCGAAGGCCGCGCGCGCGCGCG
>NZ_LDJO01000108.1 GCF_001431595.1 Stenotrophomonas acidaminiphila | reverse complement strand
GCCACCGTCGCGCAGCTGACCTCGATCGTCGGCCGCATCCAGACCGCCGCCTCCAGCATCAACCTGGCCGCCTCGGAGATCGCCACCGGCAACAACGACCTGTCGCGCCGCACCGAGCAGCAGGCCGCCAACCTGGAGGAAACCGCCGCCTCGATGGAGGAACTGACCTCCACCGTGCGCCAGAACGCCGAACACGCCCGCCAGGCCAACCAGCTGGCGCAGGGCGCGGCCAGCGTCGCCTCGCAGGGCGGACAGGTGGTCGGCCAGGTGGTCACCACCATGACCGACATCGAGGCCTCGTCGAAGAAGATCGCCGACATCATCAGCGTCATCGACGGCATCGCCTTCCAGACCAACATCCTGGCGCTCAACGCCGCGGTGGAAGCCGCCCGGGCCGGCGAACAGGGCCGCGGCTTCGCCGTGGTCGCCTCGGAAGTGCGCACCCTGGCGCAGCGCTCGGCCGGTGCCGCCAAGGAGATCAAGGAGCTGATCGAGAACTCGGTCGGCAAGGTCGCCGAAGGCTCGGCGCTGGTCCACCAGGCCGGCAGCACCATGGGCGAGATCGTGACCTCGGTGCAGCGGGTGAC
>NZ_LDJO01000107.1 GCF_001431595.1 Stenotrophomonas acidaminiphila | reverse complement strand
CATTCTACGCCGAGGCCGGCCAGACCGGCGAAGCGGTCAAGGCCGCCGAAGCGCTGGCCGCCAGGAACCCGGCCGACAAGAAGGCGCAACTGAACCTGGCCAGCATGTACATGCAGGCCGACCAGATGGACAAGGCCGCCGCGGTGATGGACAAGCTGCGTACGGCCGGACAGCTCACCGAAGAGCGCGAGTACAAGCAGCTGTACTCGATCTATGCCAACACCGAGAACAAGGAAAAGGACGTCATTGCGGTGATCAACGAGGGCATGTCCAAGGGCATCCTCAAGCCGGACTACCAGGCATACCTGGCGCTGGCGCAGTCGTACTACTACTCCGACCAGATCCCGCAGGCCATCGAGGCGTGGCAGAAGGCCGCCCCGCTTTCCAAGGATGGCGAGACCTACCTGAATCTGGCGCGTGTACTGCACTCTGAAGGGCGGATTCCCGAGGCCAAGCAGGCGGCCCGGGATGCAAAGGCTAAAGGTGTCAAGAACCCGGCCGATGCAGACAAGATCATCAACCTGAAGTAAGCAGGAATAACGCCTGAACAGCTGCATTTGTGATGCGCAGCCGGTCAGGATTGGTATAAGCTTGGAGGTTCCTGCGGTGTCATGCACCGCTGAATCAGGGGCGTCGGAACAGCGGCGTCCCGGCCCCACTAATGAGCTCTTGGCGCATGACGGAACAACTGGTTTTCCACCACAGGTATGACGGCGAGAAAGAGACGGGTCTGAGCTGGCCCCGCATCGCCGGTATCGCCTTCGTAATCGCACTCCATCTGGCAGCCCTGATGATGCTCCTGATCCCGGCCGTGGCCCCCAAGGCCGCCGCGGAAAAGGAACGCAACGTCATGG
>NZ_LDJO01000106.1 GCF_001431595.1 Stenotrophomonas acidaminiphila | reverse complement strand
TACGCATCGGACGTGTTCGACTACATCGAGATGTTCTACAACCCCATCCGCCGACATGGTTCCGCTGGCGGACTGTCACCGGTAGAGTTTGAGAGGCGCTACGCGCAGAGCGGCGACTGAGTGTCTACGGAACTCTGGCCGGTCCACCCCCTTCGCGCTGGTGGAAGGGCTACTTCCAAGGGCACCGTCGCGAGGGTGAGCTCACAGTTGCTTACTTCCTCGATCGCATGGATCAGAAAGCTGCCTAATCATCACGCTGTGGCAAACGCCACAGCGTGTGCTCCCTATAACAGCCCCCTGAGGGCCGACGTTCAACTTGACCCTTGGCGACCATCGCGCGCATCCGACTACGAAAACTGCGGCGAATCTTCTCGTAGAGCACGTGATCTGTGCTTTCGTACGTATGACCGGTGACGTGCCTGACGACGTCGCCGGTCGACATCCAGCCCTGCGCGGACTTCAAGGTCGTGAGGATCTTTCTTGTCATTGCGCCATGCCGGTACATCGGTTTATTGACGTGAGGCTGGACCTGTTCGATATCTTCGGGATCCACCTTGATCTCATGCATCCCGAGTGCACACTCGATCGCCTGTAAGTTGCGCTTGGCGTCCTCCCACAGCCGGCGATGCTCGGCTGCTTGACGATCCAACTCGGCAAATTGCCGTTCGAGCAGCGACACCTCGCCCTGCAAACGGGAGTGCTTATCAATCAACCACTTAAGGGAGGATGGGGTTCGCCAGGTCATGGGCAAATTCTAGAAAAATTGCCTCCCTGACGCATTGGGAGTTAGCTACGAATTTGCGGATGAAAAAGGAAAAGCCCCCGACAACGAGGGCTTTTCTCCAGAACGAGCAGGCGATCTCGCGCCTGGGTCAGAACGGAATATCGTCGTCGGCGAAGTCGTCCATCGGCGGCGGGGCCGGCTGCTGCGCGGGCGCCTGGCGCTGCGGGCGCTGGCCGTAACCGCCGCCGCCCTGGTCCTGGTTGCCATAGCCACCGCCCTGCGGGCGCGGGGCCGACTGGCGCTGCGGGCGTTCGCCGCCGCCGTAACCGCCACCCCCACCGCCGCCACCCTCGCCACGGCCGCCGAGCATCTGCATCTCGTTGGCGACGATGTCGGTGGTGTACTTCTCCACGCCGTCCTGGCCGGTGAACTTGTCGTAGCGGATCTCGCCCTCGACGTAGACCTGCGAACCCTTGCGCAGGTACTCGCCGGCGATCTCGCCGAGCTTGCCGAAGAACACCACGCGGTGCCATTCGGTGCGTTCCTGGTTGTTGCCGTCGCGGTCCTTGCGCACGCTGGTGGTGGCCAGGCTGATGCGGGTCACGGCCATGCCGCTCTGGGTGTACTTCACGTCCGGGTCGTTGCCGAGGTTGCCGACCAGGATGACTTTGTTGATGCCGCGGGCCATGGGATTCGCTCTTTGCGTTGTGTGCCGGGATATGGGCCGGCTGCAGCCGGCATCCGTGGGTCCCGGTGCAGGCGCCGGGAGGGAACGGGACATGGGATGGTAACAACCCATCCCGTTCCCGCCCACCCTGCCGCCTCAGCCGGCGTCGTTCGCCGACAGGCTGGCGAGGTAGTTGCCTACATCGCCGGGCCATTGCCGGAGGTGCGCGGCAAAGCCGGCGGCGTCGCCCGCGAACAACGCGCGGCTGGCGTCCTCGAAGCCCGGCAGGTCCCCGGCCAGCGCCAGCATCGCCCGGTACTGCGCCTCGCGGCGCTGGCGCAGGTCGCCGGCCCCGTCGTCCGCCCGGCGCGCCTGCTCCACCAGCCGGCGCAGGGCCGCAGAGGCCCCGCCGGGCTGCGCCGCCAGCCATTCCCAGTGGCGCGGCAGCAGGGTGACTTCGCGCGCCACCACGCCCAGCCGCGGGCGCCCGCGCTCCCGCGTGGCGGGCCCTGCGGCGGCATCGGCCGGCGGGAAGCGCGCCCGCAGCCGTTCCAGCACCTGCGCGACGTCGCCGCGCAGGTCCAGGTCCACGCTCTGCCCGCTGCGGTCGTCCAGCAGCAGCAGCGGGCGCCCGTCCGCGCCGGTGCCCGCGCGCGCGACAGCCTCACGCACCACGTCGCGCAGCTCACCGCGGA
>NZ_LDJO01000105.1 GCF_001431595.1 Stenotrophomonas acidaminiphila | reverse complement strand
CGGGCGGTTGGCGGCAGCGGTCAACGTCTGGGACAGGTGCGGGCACCCGGAGGTGCAGGCCGGCGAGATGATCGCATCGCTGCCGCACCCGGTGCTGGGCAGCTACCGCGGCATTACCCGTCCCATCGTTTTCGGCCGCACGCCGGGCCCGCAACCCTTCGCCGCGCCGGTATTCGACCAGGACACCGCCTCGGTCCTCGCCCGCGTCGCCGAAGACGGCGCCACGCCCTGACCTGGAACCTGCAATGACCCGATCCAAGCTCGCCCAGCTGCGTGAACTGTCCGTCGTGGTCGCCGATACCGGCGACTACGACGCCATCAAGCGCCTGCGCCCGGTCGACTGCACCACCAACCCGACGCTGGTGCGCAAGGCGCTGGACCTGCCGGTGTACGCCGGGCTGATCGAACGCGAGCTGCAATGGGGCCGTGCCCAGGCCGGCGACCGCAACGAGGTCGCCAAGGCCGTGGTCGACCGCCTGACCATCGGCGTGGGCGCGATGCTGGCCGAACTGGTGCCGGGCCGCGTCTCCACCGAGGTCGATGCCGACCAGGCCCACGACACCGCCGCGACCATCGCCAAGGCGCGCCAGTTCATCGCCATGTACGCAGCGGCCGGCGTGCCGCGCGACAAGGTGCTGATCAAGATCGCCGCCACCTGGGCCGGGGTGGAAGCCACCCGCGTGCTGCAGGCCGAGGGCATCGACTGCAACCTGACGCTGATCTTCAACCCGACCCAGGCGCTGGCCTGTTCGGAGGCCGGTGCGTTCCTGATCTCGCCGTTCGTCGGCCGCATCCTGGACTGGTACGTGGCCCACGGCCAGGCGCCGGCCAGCATCGACGAGGACCCGGGCGTGAGGTTCGTGCGCGGCGTGTATGCCGAGTTCAAGCGCCGCGGCTCGCCGACGGTGGTGATGGGCGCCTCGTTCCGCTCGACCGCGCAGATCGAGGCGCTGGCCGGCTGCGACCGCCTGACCAT
>NZ_LDJO01000104.1 GCF_001431595.1 Stenotrophomonas acidaminiphila | reverse complement strand
TCCTTGATCTCCTTGGCGGCACCGGCCGAGCGCTGCGCCAGGGTGCGTACTTCCGAGGCGACCACGGCGAAGCCGCGGCCCTGTTCACCGGCCCGGGCGGCTTCCACCGCGGCGTTGAGCGCCAGGATGTTGGTCTGGAAGGCGATGCCGTCGATGACGCTGATGATGTCGGCGATCTTCTTCGACGAGGCCTCGATGTCGGTCATGGTGGTGACCACCTGGCCGACCACCTGTCCGCCCTGCGAGGCGACGCTGGCCGCGCCCTGCGCCAGCTGGTTGGCCTGGCGGGCGTGTTCGGCGTTCTGGCGCACTGTGGAGGTCAGCTCCTCCATCGAGGCGGCGGTTTCCTCCAGGTTGGCGGCCTGCTGTTCGGTGCGGCGCGACAGGTCGTTGTTGCCGGTGGCGATCTCCGAGGCGGCCAGGTTGATGCTGGAGGCGGCTTGCTGGATGCGGCCGACGATCGAGGTCAGCTGCGCGACGGTAGCATTGGCGTCGTCGCGCATCCGCGCGAACACGCCCTGGAAATCGCCGTGCATGCGTGCGGTCAGGTCGCCGCGGGCGATGGCCTGCAGCAGGCTGGAGGTCTGCGCCAGGCTGTGGTCGGTGACCTCCATCATCGCGTTGAGGTTGTGCACCATCTGCCGGAAATCATGCTCGAAGCGCTGCTCGTCGCCGCGCTGGCTGAAATCGCCCTCGGCCGCGGCGCCGCTCAGGCGGCGGATCTCGCTGCTGATCGCGGTGAGGTTGCGCTTGATGGTGGCCATGGTCTCGGTGATCTCGGCCTTCTCGCCGGGCAGCGCCGGCATGTCGCGGCTCAGGTCGCCCACGGCATAGCGCTGGGCCAGCTCGATCACCTGCATCTTCACGCCGATGTGGTTGCCGACCAGCTGGTTGGTGCCGGCGACCATCACCCCGTAGTCGCCGGGGAAGGCGGCCTGGTCCATGCGGTAGCTGATGATGCCGGCGTCATGCTGG
>NZ_LDJO01000103.1 GCF_001431595.1 Stenotrophomonas acidaminiphila | reverse complement strand
CTCGGGGCGCAGCAGCCGCGAGAAACCGTCGCGGTGGCGGGTCCCGGCAGGGGGGCGGCGGGCCTGCTCAGTGTGCTGCAGCCCGCGCTTGGCCCGCGCCAGCGCATGGATCTCGGTCTAGGTGCGCAGCGACCCGCGGTCGATGCGCTGCAGCCGCTCGCGGTAGAGAGCGGGCGTGAGCCAGTCTTCGCTGATGTCCGGCTGCTGCAGCGTCTTGAGCAGCGGCGCCATGCCGGGTTGCGCGGTGATCAGCACGGTGCGTACTTCGGTATTGCCCAGTTGCTCGCGCACCGCGCGCACCAGCTGCAGGCCGGCGTCGTCGGTTTCCATCACCACGTCCAGCAGGATCGCGGAAATGCCGGGGTTGTCCTCCAGCACCTGGCGGGCTTCGCCGGACGAGGATGCGGTCAGCAGCCGCAGCGGGCTTTCGTTGAAGCGGAAATCGGACAGCGCCATGCGCAGCGACTGCTGGAAACCCGGATCGTCATCGACGCTCAACACGGTGAAAGGCGTGCTGTCCGGCGGCTGGCCGCCGTCGGCCAGTTCCTGGCGGAACTCGAACATCCTGTCGTCGCCCGACCATGCGCTACCGCTCATGCCCCTTTCCCCCAGACCCGGCTGTACTGGACCGACACGTGCCACGCCAGCCTAGCGCAATCATGCCTGGCGGTCGAACTGCCTCTGCCTGCCCCTCTGGTGGTGTATCGGCCTTCGCAGGCCGCGCTTGAGCGAGGCACCGGCGGCGTCCCGCGACCCAGCCGTCGCCCGCCGGCGTGCCGGAAGACGGGCAACCGCTCCGCGCCGGCGCTGCCACGCACTATCAGCACGCCTGCCGCAACAGGCGTACGGTGCGGCGGCGACTCGGTCCTTGGTGTCGCCGTTGATCCTGGTCAGTCTGGTGATGCCATGCCCGGCCTTGACCAGGATCGGCTGGCGCCGGTCGCTGACGCCTATCTTCTGCGCCGCCTCGGCGATTTGCAGCGAGTGGCCTCCCGGCAGCACGAACGTCGCGATCGCAGCCGA
>NZ_LDJO01000102.1 GCF_001431595.1 Stenotrophomonas acidaminiphila | reverse complement strand
CGCCCCCCCTCCGCCGCCAGGTGCGCCCACGCCGGCAGCGGCAGCGACAACCGCGCCGGAACCTGCCGCACCCACCTACACGCTGGAACCGGCACCCGTTGCCGTGGAGCAGGCCGCGGCACAGCCGGAGATGCGCCTGCGCGCCGCCCCTGCGGCAGCACCCGCCGATGCACAGGTGCGCGCCTCCGCATCCGCGCTGCGCGAACAGGCACGCATCGAGGTCATGCCGGTCGCACCCGCCGACGCGGACGCGCAGCTTCCACGCCGGCAATGGCTGGAGCGCATCCGCGCGCGTCGCGCCGAAGGCGACCTGGACAGCGCACGTGCCAGCCTGGAGCGCTTCGTGCAGACCTACCCGGAAGCCCGCATCCCGCGCGATCTGCGGCCGCTGCTGGGCAACTGAGCGGCACCGGGCCGGCGGCCGCGGCGACCGCGCCTGGCCAGGGCGGCAAACCCGCGGCCAGCGGCCTAGAATGGGGGCGATGCCCGATACCCTCGCCGCGCCCGCCAGCCACCTGCTGGAGATCAAGCACAGCCGTTTTCTTGCCCAGGCCATGCCGATCGGCAACGCGGCCGATGCGCTGTCCTTCGTCGCCGCGGTCTCGGTGGCCGATGCCACCCACAACTGCTGGGCATACCGCTGCGGCAACGAGTACCGCTCCAGCGACGACGGCGAGCCGGCCGGCACCGCCGGTCGCCCGATCCTGGCCGCGATCGATGGCCAGGGCTACGACCGCGTCGCGGTGGTGGTGACCCGCTGGTACGGCGGCATCAAGCTCGGCGCCGGCGGCCTGGTGCGCGCCTACGGCGGCACCGCGGCCGAATGCCTGCGGCTGGCGCCGCGCCTGCCGCTGGTGGCGATGTGCCGGTTGCGGCTGGCCTGCCCGTTCGACGAACTCGGCACCGTGTACACGCAACTGGCCACGCACGCGGCGGACAAGCTGGGCGAGGCATTCGACGAGCACGGCGCGCAACTGGCCATCGAACTGCCCGCCGAGCGCGTGGACGGCTTGAAAACCCACCTGCGCGACGCCACCCGTGACAGGGTGCGCTGGCTCGATGCCGGCGGCTGACGCCGGCACCGCCCTTTCCCTTCCCACTGCCACGCCCATGACCGATACCGCCGTCGCTCCCTCTTCTTCCGCCAAGGCACGGTTGGGCACGCTGCGGGCGCTGTGGCCGTTCGTGCGCCGCCACATGGGGCTGTTCACCGCCTGGCTGGTGGCACTGGCGGTGGCCTCGGTGGCCACGCTGAGTTTCCCGGTCGCGTTCCGGCGCATGATCGACGACGGCTTCAGCAACGGCAGCAACATCGACCAGGTGTTCCTGCTGGTGTTCGCGGTGGTGGTGGTGCTTGCCGTGGCGAGCGCCGCGCGCTTTTTCTTCGTATCGCTGCTGGGCGAGAAGGTGGTGGCCGACCTGCGGCGCCAGCTCTACGCGCACCTGATCGCGCTGGATGCGCAGTTCCACGACCGCAACCGCAGCGGCGAACTGGTCTCGCGGTTGTCGGCCGACAGCGAACTGCTGCGCAGCGTGGTCGGCAGCAGCATGTCGGTGGCGCTGCGCAGCACCGTCACCGTGGTCGGCAGCCTGGCGATGCTGTTCGTCACCAGTCCGCGCCTGGCCGCCTTCACCCTGGTCGGCATTCCACTGGCGGTCCTGCCGATCATCTTCGGCGCGCGCCGGCTGGAGAAAGCCTCGCGCGCCAGCCAGGACCGCGTCGCCGATGCCAACAACCTCGCCAGCGAGACCCTCGGCGCGGTCCGCACCGTACAGGCGCATGCGCGCGAAGGCTACGAGACCGGCCGCTTCGCCGACGCGGTGGCGGTGGCGGTGGCCACCGCGCGCGGGCGCATCCGCACCCAGTCGCTGGTCACCGCCATCGTCATCACCCTGGTGTTCGGCGCGGTGGTGCTGGTGCTGTGGTCCGGCGCGCACGACGTGATCGCCGGGCGCATTAGCAAGGGCGAGCTGGGCCAGTTCGTGTTCTATGCGCTGATCGGCGGCGGCTCGGTCGGCGCGCTCGCCGAGGTCTGGAACGAACTGCAGCGCGCTGCCGGCGGCATGGGCCGCATCGCCGAACTGCTGCAGGAACGCCCCGGCGTGCGCGCGCCGGCCGCGCCGCTGGCGCTGCCCACGCCGTTGCGCGGCGACATCCGCTTCCAGGACGTGGTCTTCCATTACCCGCAGCGCCCCGGGCACCCGGCGCTGGATGGCTTCACCCTGCACGTACGGCCGGGCGAGACCGTGGCCCTGGTCGGCCCCTCGGGCGCCGGCAAGAGCACGGTGCTGTCGCTGCTGCTGCGCTTCCACGACCCCGAGGCGGGGACCATCAGCGTCGACGGCATCGACCTGCGCCAGGCCGAACCGGCGGCGCTGCGCGAACGCATCGCGCTGGTGCCGCAGCAACCGGCCCTGTTCGCCTCCAGTGCCGCCGAGAACATCCGCTACGGGCGCCTGCAGGCCAGCGACGAGGAGGTGTACGCCGCCGCCCGCGCCGCCGAGGCCGACGACTTCATCCGCGCCCTGCCCGAGGGCTACGCCAGCGAACTGGGCGAGCGCGGCGCGCGCCTGTCCGGCGGCCAGCAGCAGCGCATCGCCATCGCCCGCGCGCTGCTCAAGGACGCGCCGATCCTGCTGCTGGACGAAGCCACCAGCGCGCTGGACGCGCAGAGCGAGCGCGCGGTGCAGCAGGCGCTGGAACGGCTGATGGCCGGCCGCACCACGCTGGTGATCGCGCATCGCCTGGCCACCGTGCTCAAGGCCGACCGCATCGTGGTGATGGACCATGGCCGCATCGTCGCGCAGGGCACCCACGAGCAGCTGCTGCGCGAGGGCGGCCTGTACGCGGAGCTGGCGCGGCTGCAGTTCATCGACTGACGACGCCGCGCTAACGCGCGCCGATGCAGGCTGGCCCGGACGTACCCGGTTGCATGCCACGCAGGAGGTTGCCGATGTCGTTCCGCCAGTTCCCCGCCACCGACAGCAACGGCGAGAGCCGCATCATCATCGAGTTCGTTCCCGAGCCCGCAGGCACCGGCAACGGCGATACCACGCCGCGTTATGAACTGGACGATGGCCGCCATCTGCGGCGCAACGCGCGCGAATTCGTCACGCTCGACGGACAGGTGCGGCTGCACATCTGAACGGCCGGCGGCAGCGCCCCGCCCGCGACTGCCGCCCGCGCGCCAGCCTGCCGCCTTGCCCGCTGGCATCGCCTCCGGTGCGCACATCCGGCTGGTGAAGAATTGACCAGCCATCTTGACAGCCTTGTGCCGCAACGGCTGCCGGCGTTCATCCACAGGCTTGTGCGCAGGTCATCCACACCCGCTGTGGATGAATGCGCATGGCAACGACGGCCATGCCGGCGCGCGCGCATTCCGGCTCCACACAGTCGCATCCGATGCCATCGCCGCATCGTCGGCGATGCCCGGTCAATATTTCGCCACCCATCTTGACAGCCTTGCGCCGCAAGGGCTGCCGGCGTTCATCCACAGGCTTGTGCGCAGGTCATCCACACCCGCTGTGGATGACGCCGGCTCAGCGATCCAGTACCCGGCCGATGCCGCTGTGGTCGATTTCGCGTGCGGCGGCATCCAGCACTTCCGGCGCATAGCGCTGGGCAAAGCCCATGCGGAAATGTACTTCGCCGCCAGGCGTACGCGAGGAGTGGATCGAGGACAGGCTGATGCCATGCCGCTCGAACACATGCAGCAGCTCGCGCAGCGAACCGGCTCTATCCTCGGGCAGGTGCACGCTCATCGCGCGCGTGTCGGTCAGGTCGGCCAGCAGGTAGCCCAGGCGCTCGAAGCTGTAGTTGCCATCGCGCAGCGCCTGCTCGCCCACCGCCTGGCGGTTGTCGTCGAGGAACTGCCTGCGGAAGGCCGCCCGCGCCGCGTCGCTGCCATCGGCCAGCTGCGCACGCAGCTGCTGCAGCTGCTCGAGCAGGCGGTCGAGCACCTCGCCCGCATGCGGATTGCCGAACTGGATGTCCTCGTAGATCGCCGGGTTGAGCGACAGGATGCGCGAGATCACCGCCGCATCCAGCTCGAACGCGGTCGAGCGGTACGGCATCAGTGCCTGCAGCTCGCCGAGCAGCGGTGCGTAACCGCGCAGCACGCCGGCCTGGGCCAGGTGGCTGGCATGCACCATCGCCTGCACCAGCGCCATCACCCGGTCGTGGTGCTCGGGCGTGGCCGGCACGCATTCGGCCTCCAGCGCGGCATACAGGCGTTGCAGCCACGGCTGCCAGTGCGGCTGCACGCGCGCCTCGCAGACCACCATCACCCGGCCCTTGAGCGTGGGCGCCTTGGGCGGCGCGGTCATCGGATGCAACCCGGCCACGGAGGCCTGCGACCGCAGCATCGCCGCCATCGGCGCGCTCTTGATCGAGGTCACGTCCAGCCACAGCCTGCCGCGTTCGCGCCCATCCGAACGCCGCGCGTACTCGTCGATCAGTGCCGGCGTATGCCGGATCGGCGCCGAGAACAGCAGCACGTCGGCGCGCTCGAGCAGCTGTTCCGGCGTCTGCGAAGCGGCGTCGACCGGATCATGGCCGATCACCTCCAGCCCCATGCGCGACTGGAAGAACCCACGCAACCAGCGGCCATAGGCGCCACCGCTGCCGACGATGCCGACGACCGGGGCCTGCGCTCCGCTCACGCCAGCCGCTCGGCGCGGAAGCGGTGCGGTGTGCCCAGCGCCGCCGGCGCCGCCGCCAATACGTCGAACTCCTCCACGCCGTGCGCCAGCGTCGCCTCCAGCGCGGCATGCACGCCGGCAATGGCACGACCCACCGCATCCTCGAAGCGATGGCCCTTGAGCAGGAATGCCACCAGCAGCGACATCAGCACGTCGCCGGTGCCGGCCACGTCCACCGGCAGGTGCGGCGATGCCCAGCGCCAGACTTCTTCGCGGCCGATGGCCAGCGTCACCAGTTCGCCCGGCACCCCGGACACCGAATGCGCGATCACCCACTGCGGGCCACGCTCGAGCAGCACGCGCGAAGCGGCGATGGCATCGTCCTGCTGCAGCGCCGGCATGCCGGTAAGGCGCCCCAGCTCGAAGGCATTGGGGGTAACCAGCCAGGCATGCGGCAGCAGCCGCTCGGCGAAGATGCGCTCCAGCCCCGGCTCGACATAGGGGCCGGTGTGGGAATCGCCGATCACCGGGTCCAGGCAGTAGCGCAGGCCCGGGCAGGACGGCAGCACCGTGTCCAGCCAGTCGGCGAACGCCGCGCCGTTGGCCACGCTGCCGAAATAGCCGGACACCAGCGCGCCGGCGCGCTGCGGCAGGCCGCGCTCGCTGGCCCCCTGCAGCAGTTCGGCGAACCAGTCTGCCGGCAGCACGCGGCCGCGCAGCGTCGCATAGAACGGCGCATTGCTGAGCAGGGTGGTGGGAATCTCCGCCACGCGCAGGCCCAGCGCGCGCAGCGGCGGCACTGCCGCGCTGTTGCCGGCATGGCCGTAGACCAGCTGCGACTGTACGGAAATCACGTCCACCGGCGAGGGCCCGTCCGGGCGTTGCCGGCGACCGTGCACGAGATGGCTGTGGTCGACGTCGTTCATCGCCGCATTCTACGCCTGCGCAAACCGCGGCCGGCGGCATGGATGCGCACGCAACCAAATGCCGGAAACGACGAAGCCGCAGCAGGCTGCGGCTTCGTGATCGCATTGCATTGATCGCGCCGGGTCAGGACGAGGTCATGCGGTCCCAGAAGCCCTTGACGCCATCCAGGAAGGTGGCCGACTTGGGCGAATGCTTGCGTGCCTCCTCGCCGCCGAAGGTGGCCTCGAACTGCTCCAGCAGCCGGCGCTGCTCGGCGGTCAGGTTGACCGGCGTTTCCACCACGATGCGGCAGTACAGGTCGCCCTCGGTACGGCTGCGCACCGAGCGGACGCCCTTGCCGCGCAGGCGGAACAGCTTGCCGGTCTGGGTCTCGGCGGGAATGCGGATCTCCGCCTCGCCGCCCAGCGTGGCCACGCGCACGGCGTCGCCCAGCGCCGCCTGCGAAATGCGGATCGGCACCTCGCAGTGCAGGTCGTCGCCATCGCGGGTGAAGATCGGATGCTCGCGCACGCGCACTTCCACGTACAGGTCGCCCGGCGGGGTGCCGGCCGGGCCGGCCTCGCCCTCGCCCTGCAGGCGGATGCGGTCGCCGGTATCGACGCCGGCAGGCACCTTGACCGACAGCACCTTGTCTTCCTCGACGCGGCCGTTGCCATGGCACGTCCTGCACGGGCGGGCGACGATCTGGCCACGGCCGCCGCAGTTGTGGCAGGCCTGCTGCATGGCGAATATCCCGCGCTGCATGCGGACCTGGCCGCGGCCGCCGCACACGTTGCAGGTCTCGACCTTGCCGTCCTCGGAGCCGCTGCCATCGCAGTCGCCGCATTCGACCAGGGTCGGGATCTCGATGCGGCGCTCCACGCCGGCCACCGCCTCTTCCAGGTCCAGTTCCATCACGTAGCCGACGTCGGCGCCGCGACGGGCCTGGCGGGCGCCACCGCCGCCCCCGAAGATGTTGCCGAAGATGTCGCCGAAGATGTCGCCCATGTCCGGGCCGCCGGGGCCACCGCCCATGCCGCCCATGCCGTGTTCGAACGCGGCGTGGCCATGGGCGTCGTACATGCGCCGCTTGTTGCCGTCGGACAGGACCTCGTAGGCCTCCTTGCACTCCTTGAAGGCGGCCTCGGCCGCGGCATCACCCGGATTGCGGTCCGGGTGGTGCTTCATCGCGCAGCGACGGTAGGCCTTCTTCAGCTCCTCGTCGCCGGCGTCGCGGGAGACACCCAGTACTTCGTAGTAATCGCGCTTGCTCATGCTTTACCTCTCCCTCCCCCTCCAGGGGAGGGCTGCGGCGGGGGTTCGTTGATGCGACAAGGGCCCGGGACCGCGATGCGTTCCCGAACCCTCACCCCAACCCCTCTCCACGCAGGGAGAGGGGCACTGGACGTCAGGACTTCTTGTCGTCCTTGACCTCGGTGAACTCGGCATCGACCACGTCGTCGTTCGGCGTGCCCGTGGCGCCGGCACCCTGCGACGGGGCGCCCTGCTCGCCGGCCGAAGCGGCGGCGTACAGCGACTGGCCGGCTTCCTCCAGCGCCTTGGAACGCGCCTCGATCTGCGCCTTGTCGTCGCCCTTCATCGCGGTTTCCAGGTCGGCCAGGGCCGCTTCCACCTTGCCGATGACATCGCCGCCGACCTTGCTGCCGTGCTCGGTGATGGCGCTGCGGGTGGCGTGGATCAGGCCGTCGGCCTGGTTGCGCGCCTGCACCAGTTCCTGGAACTTCTTGTCTTCCTCGCGGTGCGCCTCGGCGTCGGCGACCATGCGGTTGATCTCGTCCTCGGACAGGCCCGAGCCGGCCTTGATCTCGACCTTCTGCTCCTTGTTGGTCTTCTTGTCCTTGGCCGAGACGTGCAGGATGCCGTTGGCGTCGATGTCGAAGGACACCTCGACCTGCGGCAGGCCGCGCGGCGCCGGCTCGATGCCGGTCAGGTCGAACTTGGCCAGCGACTTGTTGTAGCGGGCCTGTTCGCGCTCGCCCTGCAGCACGTGCACGGTCACCGCCGACTGGTTGTCCTCGGCAGTGGAGAACACCTGCGAGGCCTTGGTCGGGATGGTGGTGTTCTTCTCGATGATCTTGGTGAACACGCCGCCCAGGGTCTCGATGCCCAGCGACAGCGGGGTCACGTCCAGCAGCAGCACGTCCTTGACGTCGCCGCCCAGCACGCCGCCCTGGATCGCGGCGCCCAGCGCCACGGCCTCGTCCGGGTTGACGTCCTTGCGCGGCTCCTTGCCGAAGAACTCGCTGACCGCCTGCTGCACCTTCGGCATGCGGGTCTGGCCACCGACCAGGATCACTTCGTTGATGTCGCTCGAACGCAGGCCGGCATCGTTCAACGCGGTGCGGCACGGCTCGATCGACTTCTTGATCAGGTCTTCCACCAGCGCTTCGAGCTTGGCGCGGGTCAACTTGATGTTCAGGTGCTTCGGGCCGGACGCATCGGCGGTGACGTACGGCAGGTTGACCTCGGTCTGCTGCGCGCTGGACAGCTCGATCTTGGCGCGCTCGGCCGCGTCCTTCAGGCGCTGCAGCGCCAGCGGGTCCTTGCGCAGGTCGATGCCCTGGTCCTTGTTGAACTCGTCCACCAGGTACTCGATGACGCGGTTGTCGAAGTCTTCGCCGCCGAGGAAGGTGTCGCCGTTGGTGGCCAGCACTTCGAACTGCTTCTCGCCGTCGACGTTGGCGATCTCGATGATCGACACGTCGAAGGTGCCGCCGCCCAGGTCGTAGACGACGATCTTGCGGTCCTTGTTGTCGCCCTTGTCCAGGCCATAGGCCAGGGCCGCGGCGGTCGGCTCGTTGATGATGCGCTTGACGTCCAGGCCGGCGATGCGGCCGGCGTCCTTGGTCGCCTGGCGCTGGCTGTCGTTGAAGTACGCCGGAACGGTGATGACCGCCTCGGTGACCTTCTCGCCCAGGAAGTCCTCGGCGGTCTTCTTCATCTTCTCCAGCACCTTGGCCGAGATTTCCTGCGGCGCCATCTTGCGGCCGTCGCTGGTCTGCACCCAGGCGTCGCCGTTGTCATGGGCCAGGATGCCGTACGGCACGTGGGCGATGTCCTTCTGCACCTCGCCGTCGGTGAACTTGCGGCCGATCAGGCGCTTCACCGCATAGAAGGTGTTCTTCGGATTGGTGACGGCCTGGCGCTTGGCCGAGGCGCCCACCAGCACTTCGCCGTCCTTGGTGTAGGCGACGATGGAAGGCGTGGTGCGGTCGCCTTCCGAGTTCTCGATGACGCGGGCCTTGCCGCCGTCCATGATCGCCACGCACGAGTTGGTGGTGCCGAGGTCGATACCAATGATCTTGCCCATGGGGGACTCCTGAGGATTCGTGTGCCGGCAGCCGCCGGGTATGAACGGGATGTGGGGGATGGCCGGATGACATTCAAGCCACCCCCGGAACGCTGTTTGCCGCCGGCCGCCGGCGTTAAGGCAGCGGCCAGCCGGCCGGGGTCAGTCGACCCGGGCCACCACCACCAGCGCCGGCCGCAGCAGGCGCTCGTTGAGCAGGTAGCCCTTCTGGAACACAGTGACCACCACGCCCGGGTCCGTCCCGGCCGGGGCATCGACCTGGCTGATGGCCTGGTGGTGCTCCGGATTGAAGGCCTGGCCCACCGGGTCGAGCAGGGTCAGGCCGTTGTCGGCAGCGACCTTGAGCAGCTGCTTGTAGGTCAGCTCCAGCCCTTCGCGCAGCGGGCTGGGCTCGCTGCCCGCGGCGGCCAGCCCGGCGTCCAGGCTGTCGAACACCGGCAGCAGTTCGCCCAGCAGCTTCTCGTTGGCGAACTTGCGCGCCTGCTCGATGTCGCGCGCCACGCGCTTGCGCTGGTTTTCTAGGTCGGCGCGCTCGCGCAGCGACTCGCCCTTGAGCTGCTCGATCTCGGCGCGCAGCGCCTGGACCTGCGCGTCCTGCGCCCCGGCCATGCCGTCGGCGCTGTTGTCGGTCTCGAATTCGGGGTGGTCTTGGTTCATTTCCGGTTCCCTGGCGGTCGTTCTGCCGCCTGCCTGCTCCCCCGTATGTGGGCTGCCCCCCGGGTTTCAAGGCTCCGGCTCACCCGGTGCGACCGGCGCGCATTAATGTGACGCCCGGAACGCCCTTCCCGGATTGACCCGCCGCATGCACATGCTAGCTTTGCGCGGCCACACACACTGCCGACCATGCTCAGACATCTCTCGATCAAGGATTTCGCCGTTGTCCGCGCCACCGAACTGGAGTTCGGGCCAGGCATGACCGTGGTTTCCGGCGAAACCGGCGCCGGCAAATCGCTGATGGTCGACGCCCTGGGCTTCCTGTCCGGGCTGCGCGCCGACAGCGGCGTGGTCCGCCACGGCGCCAGCCGGGCCGAGCTTTCGGCCGAGTTCGACCTCGACGACCAGGCCCCCGCACGCCGCTGGCTGCGGGACAACGAGCTCGACGACGAGGAGCAGTGCCAGCTGCGCCGGGTGATCCGCGCCGACGGCGGCTCGCGCGCCTTCATCAACGGCCGCCCGGTGCCGGTGTCGCAGCTGGCCGAACTGGCCGCCTTCCTGGTCGAGATCCATGGCCAACACGAGCAGCAGGCGCTGCTGTCGCGCCCCAGCCAGCTGGCCCTGCTCGATGCCTATGCCCGCAACGACGCCGAGCGCGCCGCGGTACGCGCCGCCAGCAGCCGCTGGCAGGCGCTGATCGACGAGCGCGACGCGCTGTCGCAACAGGGCGACGTCTCCGACCGCATCGCCTTCCTGGAACACCAGCTCGGCGAGCTGCAGCGCGAGGAACTGGAGCCGGCCGCGGTGGCCGCGCTGGCCGCCAGCCACCGCCGCCAGGCGCATTCCACCGCGCTGATCGAAGCCTGCCAGTACGCCGGCGCCGCGCTCAACGGCGACGACGGCCCGTCCCTGCTCGGCCTGCTGCAGCAGGTACGGCACGAGCTGTCGCGGGTCAGCCAGCACGACCCGCGGCTGGGCGAGATCGACGGCATGCTCGACGCCGCCGGCATCCAGCTGCACGAAGCCCTGGCCCAGCTGGACCGGGTCCAGGACGACCTGGACAGCGACCCGGAGGCGTTCGAGGACATCGAGCGCCGGCTCGGCCGCCTGCACGACCTGGCGCGCAAGCACCGGGTGTCGATGGAGGAGCTGGCGGCCACCCGCGAGCGCATCGCCGCGGAGCTGGAACAACTGCGGGGCGCCGACGCCCGGCTGTCGCAGCTGGCGGGCGAGATCGACAAGGCCGCCGCGCACTGGCAGGCGCAGGCCGCCCTGCTTACCGCCAGCCGCGCCACCGCGGC
>NZ_LDJO01000101.1 GCF_001431595.1 Stenotrophomonas acidaminiphila | reverse complement strand
TTCCGCTGGCGGACTGTCACCGGTAGAGTTTGAGAGGCGCTACGCGCAGAGCGGCGACTGAGTGTCTACGGAACTCTGGCCGGTCCATGCCATGATTTTTCTCCATTAAGATCTTAAGGTAGTTCCACAATTTGAGAATGGAATAAAATCTTCGTGAGTTGTAGCCACAACATCACCCCCCTCCCTGTGCCGAACCTGATACCCAACCATAACCAAGCTAGAGACCTGTCCTGTAACCCTCTGAAAAACTGAGGGAGTCCATCCTTCACGATCATGCACTACTAACGCACAGCAATCTGGATTCATGCACTTAAATTCACTGATGTCTTGGTAGGCAATCGCTCGCTTTGGCTTTCTATATGACACCATGCCGATGCCTTGCCCAGTGGGGCGGAAGGATTCTAGAACCGACGGGTAAGAGGCCAGTACACTGTGAATCGCAGCATCTATTTTGTACTCGGATGCCAACACTATGCCTTTCTGCCAACAGAAGCCCTGATCGGTCGCCCCTACTCCCCCAGATATCATAAGGACAGCCAATACAACAGCAGTCAATCCCATGGCTCGCATCCTAATTAAGATCATCTGGGCGACCATCCTTTCCATAAAGATAAAGATTGGTTATTTGCTCTACTGTAAGCGCCATACCATTTATCTCTCTCTGTGATAAAAGACCACGCATGACCAAATCATTAACGAATTCACAATTTAAAATTAGATACCATCCCACGCGCGCCCACAATTAGTGACAGCAACATGGGCTTCTCTCCAACGCCCCTCCATTCCGGGCCGGTCTCTATATCTAATCAATACGTATCCAGCCAAACGTCCCGATATACGATCCGCGAAACCGGCAGACCACCCCAGAGCAGGAACCTCCATAGAAATGCGGCAACAGTTTGGATTCAACTGAAGAAATTCAGAAACGTCCGCATACGACACCTCATTCGCAGGCATCTCCACTTCCACAAGCCTCCCTCCTTGCTCTACCCATAGACTATCGGGTGGCCGCATACTATCGAGCAGCTGCGTGATCGCAATATTAATCATGCGCGCATCACTCATCCGCTCTGCACGCACTACACACAGGCCACCGTAATTCATTACGGCACAAGAAAGTGGCAGAGCCAATAGAAAGAAACCGAAGGAAACTATTAATCGCAACCTGGTCGCCCCCTCATTTCAACACTCCAATTAAAACAAGAAAATACATTCCCGCTCGTCACTGCGCTTGTGAGAGGCTCTCTTTATTCACCACTCATCGTCAATGCAGCCCGACCCCCTCTCATATTCCCTTGAAGGCCTCGCCGTCATGTTTTGCGACAGGCCGAACAAGTAATCAATCAGTATTCTTTTACCGACCTTAATTTCCGCACGCAGACTTATACCCGACACGAATTGCACCCCCAGCAAAAAGCAGTAATCAGAGTCGAGTTTTATTTTTAACTGACCTCATCCACCCCAGTACGTCCGCTGAATGAATCAGAATTTCATTCGGATGACTCGCCTCCCAGACGCTTGTAGTGACCGATCAACTCGCGGCACAGCACCGTCTCAAAAATGCGCGGCACGACCAGGACCGGAGCCGGCGTTTCCGGGACCTCCACTGGCAGGACATTCAGCGCCTCCACTATTTGTGTCCCATGCCATGCGGCATCCCCGGTCCACGGCACAACGGCGACGATGCGCAGGCGCTCGTCCAGCACAAAGCGCGCGTGCGGCGCCCTCGTTCCTCATTACCGCCCATTGTTCCATTGCCTATTTCTCCCGGAATGCCTCGCCACCATGTCGCTGCAACGGGCTGAGCACGTAGTCGATCAACCGCCGCTTGCCGGTCTTGATCTCCGCACTCAGGCTCATGCCCGGTGTCAGCGATACCGTCACCCCATCGACCATCAGCGCGCTCTTGTTCAACCGGACCCGTGCCGGAAACACCAGACCCAAGTGCTCGTCCTGCGCGGCATCGTGCGACACGGTTTCCACCGTGTCTTCCAGATAGCCGTAACGTGTGTATGGGACGCTCTCCAGTTTCAGCGTTACAGGCTGACCGGGCCTGACAAAACCAATGTCCTTGTTCAGGACCGTGGCTTCCACTTCCAGCGCATCTTCATTGGGAACCACAGCGTGCATCGAGGGTGCAAACAGGCTTGCAGCAGTCTCGGGTGAACTCAAGGGAATATCGCAAATTGATTCGACTGAAACGACCGGGATCCTATCAACCTCATGAAAAGAAACAGAAAATGAAATTGAATGAAATTCGCGGTTTACGACCTGCGTCACCTGTACAATGTGCAACCAGTCCGCCACATTCGGTTCAATATTCATTAAATTCCAGAAACGCCATCACTCCAGAAAGGGATGCAACACAGTTTGCGACTGGCGTGCATGAGGCGCCTGCCGACAACCCACTGCCATTGGAAACGTACGACCACCGCGTGGCCCGGGTTGTGCTTTCCAGGCATGTGAGTCGTCACTGTCCTTGGCGGTGCGCAACGACAAAGCCCCGGCGATGCCGGGGCTCTTGATCTCTTCTTCTCAGGTGGAGGATCTTGCCAACGCCGCGGAGGACGTTGGCCTGCGGCTGCCCTCGTTTCGGACCCCGCTCCACGCCGCGCCCCCGCCAATGTGACGCGCGGTACCTGCGGGACCCAACGAGAAAACGGGATTCAGCGCACGCCGGTTTCGTTGCGGGCGATGACCAGGCGCTGGATCTCGCTGGTGCCTTCGTAGATCTCGGTGATCTTGGCGTCGCGGAAGTAGCGCTCCAGCGGCATTTCCCTGGAATAACCCATGCCGCCGTGGATCTGCACGGCCTGGTGGGCAATCCACATCGCCGCTTCCGAGGCGGTGAGCTTGGCGACCGCGGCTTCGGTGGAGAAGCGCTTGCCCTGGGCCTTGGTCCAGGCCGCGCGCAGGGTCAGCAGCAGCGCCGCGTCCAGCTTGCACTTCATGTCGGCGATCTTGGCCTGGATCATCTGGAAGCTGCCGATCGGCGCGCCGAAGGACTTGCGCTCGCGCACGTAGGCCAGCGACGCCTCGTAGGCGGCGCGGGCGATGCCCACCGCCTGCGCGGCGATGCCGATGCGGCCCGAGTCGAGCAGGCCCATGGCGATCTTGAAGCCCTGCCCCTCGGCGCCGATCACGTCCTCGGCGCGGGCCACGTAGTCCTGGAACTCGATCTCGCAGGTGGCCGAGGCGCGCACGCCGAGCTTGGGCTCGGTCTTGCCGCGGCCGAAGCCCGGGCGGGTGGTGTCGATCATGAAGGCGGTGATGCCGCGCGCGCCCTGCGACGGGTCGGTCATCGCGAACAGCACGATGTAGCGTGCCACCGGGCCGGAGGTGATCCAGCTCTTCTGGCCGTTGATCACATAGGTGCCGTCGGCCTGCTTGACCGCGCGGCAGCGCATGGCGGTGGCGTCGGAGCCGGACTGCGATTCGGTCAGGGCGAAGGCACCGATCTCGCGGCCCTCGGCGATCGCGCGCACGTACAGCTGCTTCTGTTCCTCGCTGCCGTGGCTGAGCACTGCATTGCAGAACAGCGAGTTGTTGACCGACATGATGGTTGCGTGCGCGGCATCGGCGGCGGACACCTCGATGATCGCCAGCACGCTGGACACCGGGTCCATGCCCGCGCCGCCGTACTCGACGGGTACCTCGATGCCCATCAGGCCGTTCTCGCCGAGCAGGCGGATGTTCTCCAGCGGATATTCGCCGGTGGCATCGTGGTGCTCGGCGCTGGGGCCGATCTTCTCTTGGGCGATGCGGCGGGCGACATCCTGCAGCATCAGTTGTTCGTCGGAAAAGCTGAAATCCACTACACCCCTCCCAGGGCATTACGAAGTTGCGATTGTAACTGTTGCCGTGATCGGCAAAGAGGGGGCCAGCCGCGGCAGACGGCGCTGGGTGGGCACCACCATTCACGTCGACCTGCGTACCCGCTCACCCGGCCCACGCAGGCCGCGCCTTGACCCTGCCGCGCCGCAGCAGCAAAATATCTCTCTATCTCGATAGGTAGATATTTATGGATCTGGAAGACTGGTCGACCCGCCTGAAGGTGTTCGCCGACGCCACCCGCGTGCGCCTGCTGACGCTGCTGGAACAGGAAGAGCTGACCGTGGCCGAGCTGTCGGCCATCACCACGCTGGCGCAGCCGCGCGTGTCCACCCACCTGGCCCGCCTGAAGGAAGCCGGGCTGGTCCGCGACCGCCGCGCCGGGGTGTCGGCCTACTACCGCTTCGACGACGCCGCGCTGGATCCGGCGCAGCGCGCATTGTGGCATGCGCTGAGCAACGGCAGCGACGACCCGCTGCTGCGCCAGGACGCCGAGCGGGTGCCGTCGGTGCTGGCGATGCGCGCGGCCGACCAGAACTGGGCCGACAGCGTGGCCGGCGACATGGAACGCCACTACTCGCCCGGACGCACCTGGGAAGCGCTGGCACGCAGCGCGCTGCCGCTGCTGGAAACCGGCGACGTGCTCGACATCGCCTCCGGCGACGGCGTGCTGGCCGAACTGCTGGCCCCGCACGCGCAGCGCTATGTCTGCATCGACACCAGCGCGCGCGTGGTCGCCGCGGCCAGCGAGCGCCTGCGCAAGCTGCCCAACGTGGAAGTGCGCGAGGGCGACATGCACCAGCTGCCGTTCGAGGACGGCAGCTTCGATCTGGTGGTGCTGATGCACGCCCTCACCTACGCCAGCCACCCGTCCAAGGCGGTGGCCGAAGGCGCGCGGGTGCTGCGCCCGGGTGGGCGGCTGATGCTGTGCAGCCTGGCCCGCCACGAGCACAAGGCCGCGGTGGAAGCCTACGGCCACGTCAACCTCGGCTTCACCGGCAAGGAGCTGCGCAGGTTCGTCGAAAAGGCCGGGCTGGAGGTGTCCAGCCTGGAGACCGTCACCCGCGAGAAGCGCCCGCCGCATTTCGAGGTGATCTCGCTGATCGCCCACCGCCCCTGAGC
>NZ_LDJO01000100.1 GCF_001431595.1 Stenotrophomonas acidaminiphila | reverse complement strand
GCTGCATGGCGACGTCGCCAGCCGTCCCGGCGACACGGTGACGCAGGCGGGCGCCAGCGTCGGCACCGTTGCCAGCAGCGCCGGCACGCTGGCACTGGCGGTGCTGCCGCTGGACCTGCCCGCAGGCGCGCTGGAAGTGGCGGGCGGAACGGTCGAACGCCTCGACCTGCTCGACGGCCTGGCGCGCTGATCAGGCTGCCTGCGCCGCATCCAGGCGCAGGCCGCTGGCCGCATCGAAGAAGTGCAGCGCCGCGGGAACGACGGCCACGTCGATGCCCTCGCCCGCCGCCGGCAGCACCTGCGGCGGCACCCGCATCACCAGCGCCCGGCCGGCATGGCGCAGGTTCACGAACATCTCGTTGCCGACCGGCTCGATACTGTCGATCAGCACCCCGAACGCGGCCTCGCCGGCGCCCGGCTGCAGGTGCTCGGGACGCACGCCGACCACCACCTCGCGCCCCGACCAGGCGGCCGGCAGCGACGCACGGCCGAGCGGAACCCGTCCTTCCTGGTCCATGCCCAGCGCGAAGTATCCGCCTGCCAGCGCCTGCAGCCGTCCCTTCAGCGTGTTCATCGCCGGGCTGCCGAGGAAGCCGGCGACGAACAGGTTGGCCGGCCGCTGGTACAGCGCCATCGGCGTGTCGATCTGCTGCACCATGCCGTCGTTGAGCACCACGATGCGCTGCCCCAGGGTCATCGCCTCGACCTGGTCATGGGTGACGTAGATCATCGTCGTGCCCAGCTTGCGGTGCAGGTGCGCGATCTCGGTGCGCACCGAGTGCCGCAGCTTGGCATCCAGATTGGACAGCGGCTCGTCCAGCAGGAACACCGCCGGCTCGCGCACCAGCGCCCGCCCCAGCGCCACGCGCTGGCGCTGCCCGCCGGACATCGCCCGCGGCAACGTGTCGAGCATTCCGCCCAGGCCCAGCATGTCGGCGGCGCCCTGCACCCGCCGCGCGATCTCGGCCTTGTCGTGACCGCGCAGCTTCAGCCCGAAGGCCAGGTTTTCGGCGACGGTCATGTGCGGGTACAGCGCATAGTTCTGGAACACCATGGCGATGTCCCGGTCCTTCGGCGCCACGTCGTTGACCACGCGCCCGCCGATGGACAACGTGCCGGCGCTTATTTCCTCCAGCCCCGCCACCATCCGCAGCAGTGTGGACTTGCCGCAGCCCGATGGCCCCACCAGCACCATCAGCTCGCCGTCGGCGATGTCGAAACTGGCCCCGTGCACGGCTACCCGGCCGTTGTCGTAGACCTTGCGCACCCCGTCGAACCGCACGTCCGCCATCGCCTGCCTCATTGGATCCGGCCATGCCCACGGCGGCCGGCGAAGTGGATGGCGACGCACATCGCCAATGCGGTCGGGACGACCGCTTCCGAATACGAATACAGTGGAAACATTCTGCCACGCAAGCGTTGTCCCATGGCACCATCCATGGTTCGCGGCAGCGCCCGTGGAAGCCCGCACCGGCGCATGCAGACACGCCCGGACCGCCCCCCTCCAAGCCCGCCCGCTGCTCGCTCACGGGTACGGCGCAGGCGCGGCCCGGAGCCGCGGGACCCCCACCGGAACAGCAACCAGAACATAGCGAAGGGCAATTGACAACGATGTCACCAGAACACGAAACTCGAGCCATGCACGACACCCTCCTCCTGTTCGGTGCCACAGGCGACCTGGCCCAGCGCTACCTGTTCCCTTCCCTGCTGCGCCTGCTCGGCGACGGCCTGCTCCCGGAAGATTTCCGGGTGCGCGCGATGGCGCTGTCGCCGCACGACACCGACAAGTTCCGCGACATCCTGCGGCCACGCCTGGAACAGGCGCTGCCCCACGCCAGCCAGGACGACATCAACAACCTGCTGCGACGCATCGACTACCGCTCGGTGGACCTGCGCGACCCCGGCTCGATCGCCGACGCGGTGCGCGAGTTCAACGGCCGCCATTGCGTCAGCTACCTGTCGATCCCGCCGGGCCTGTACATCTCCACCTGCGAGGGCCTGGCCCTGGGCGGCGCACTGTCCGCACCGCACCGGCTGATGCTGGAGAAGCCGATCGGCTCGGACAGCGACAGCGCCGCGCAGATCCTGCAGTCGATCGGCGCGCTGATCGACGAGGACCGGGTGTTCCGCATCGACCACTACCTGGGCAAGGCGGCGGTGCAGAACCTGATGGCGCTGCGCTTCGGCAACACCCTGCTGGAAGCGGTGTGGAACCGCAATTACATCGAGTCCGTGCACATCATGGTGGCCGAGAGCGACGGCGTCGACGGCCGCGACTCGTACTACTCGCGCTCCGGCGCGATGCGCGACATGGTGCAGAGCCACATCCTGCAGCTGCTGTGCCTGGTGGCCATGGAACCGCCGGCCTCGCTCGAAGCCGACCGCATCCGCGACGAGAAGGTCAAGGTGCTGCGCGCACTGCGCCCGCTCGACGCCCGCCATGCCGCCAAGGACAGCGTGCGCGGCCGCTACACCGCCGGCACCATCAATGGCCAGCCGGCGCAGGCCTACCAGCCGCCGGAAGGCAGCGAGGCCGAGACCTTCGTCGGCGTCACCGCGCACATCGACAACTGGCGCTGGGCCGGCGTGCCGTTCCACCTGGTCACCGGCAAGCGCCTGCCCGAGCGCACCACCCGCATCGAGGTCAACCTCAAGCCGGTCACGCACTGGCTGTTCGAACGCCCCGACCGGCGCCACGCCCAGCCCAACCGGCTGACGTTCCAGCTGCAGCCGCAGGAGAACATCCAGCTGGGGCTGATGAGCTCGCTGGCGGGCCCGGAATGGGGTGCGCTGGAACTGCAGCCGCTGGAACTGGAACTGTCGGTGCCCACCGGCCTGCACCGCCGCATCGCCTACGAGCGCCTGTTCCTGGATGCCTTCAACGGCAACCATGCGCTGTTCGTGCGCGACGACGAAGTACGCGCGGCCTGGGCCTGGATCGACAGCGTCACCGACGCCTGGAAGGCCGCCGACCTGCCGATGCAGCCGTATCCGGCCGGCAGCTGGGGCCCGGACCAGGCGCACCTGTTCCTGCCCGCGGCGATCGTCGCCGACGAGCGTTCGGACGACGCACTGTGAACGGCCCCGCCGGACACGTGCTGGTCGCCGATATCGGCGGTACCAACGCGCGCTTCGCGCTGGCCGATACCAGCAGCGCCACGCCGCTGGACCCCGGCAGCATCGGCGAGTACCCGGTGGCGCAGTTCGCCTCGCTGGCCGACGCCGCCGCCTGCTACCTGCGCGAGCGCGGCGCCCGTGCCCGCGGCGCGGTGTTCGCGGTGGCCGGGCGCGTGGATGGCGACGAGGCGCGCATCACCAACCACCCATGGGTGATCTCGCGCTCGCGTACCGCCGCGCAGCTGGGCCTGTCGCAGCTGCACCTGATCAACGACTTCGTCGCCCAGGCGATGTCGGTCGCGCTGCTGCAGCCGGCCGACGTGGTGCAGACCGGCGGCGCCCCCTGGCAGCCGGCCGCGCCTACGCTGCCGCGCAACTACTGCGTGATCGGCCCGGGCACCGGGTTGGGCGTGGGCGGGCTGGTGGTCCGCGACGGCCGCTATTACCCGTTGGCGACCGAGGGCGGCCATGCCAGTTTCGCGCCGACCACCCCGGAACAGATCCGCATCCTGCAGATCCTTGGCCAGCAGTTCGGCCGCGTTTCCAACGAGCGGCTGATCTGCGGCCCCGGCCTGGTCAACCTGCACCGGGCGCTGAGCGAGATCGCAGGCCAGGACCCGGGACAGCTGCAGCCCGCGCAGGTCAGCGAATGCGCCGCCGCCGGCGACCCGGTCGCCATGCGCGCGATCGAGGTGTTCATGGACATCTTCGGCGCCGTCGCCGGCGATGCCGTACTGGTCCAGGGCGCCTGGGACGGCGTGTTCCTGACCGGCGGGCTGGTGCCGCGGCTGCTCGGGCCGTTGCGCCATTCCGGGTTCCGCAGCCATTTCGAGAACAAGGGCCGCTTCAGCGCGACCCTGTCGCAGGTGCCGTCGCTGGCCATCGTCCATCCCTCCCCGGGCCTGCTGGGTGCGGCCGCATACACGCTGGACCTGGAGCAGGCCCCGTCCGGAGCAACCGCATGAGCGCCCTCGCCGAACGCCTCACCCTCGTCCGCCACTCCGACGAGGAAGCCTGGACCGAGAACGTCGCCGCAGAGATGGCGACGATCCTGGGCCATGAAATCGCCCAGCGCGGCCGCGCGCGCATGCTGCTGTCCGGCGGCACCACGCCGGCCCCGGTCTACGAACTGCTGGCCGAGCAGCCGCTGGAGTGGGCGCGCGTGGAAGTCGGCCTGGCCGACGAGCGCTGGCTGTCGCCGCAGGACCGCGACAGCAATGCCTGGCTGGTGCGCCACAGCTTCCTCAACCTTGCCGAGGGCGCGCATTTCGACCCCCTGGTGCGCGTGGGCAAATCGCTGGCCGAATGCGTCCACGACGCCAACCTGCAGGCGGAATACTCGCAGCCGGCCTGCCTGGTCGTGCTGGGCATGGGCAACGATGGCCACACCGCCTCGCTGTTCCCCGGCTCGCGCGACCTCGAACGCGCCCTGCACGGCAGCAAGCCGTATGCGGCGCTGGATGCCAGCGGCTGCCCGGTCGCCCGCGACTGGCACCTGCGCATCACCCTGACCCCACGCGGGCTGGCGTCCATCGGCAACCGCCTGCTGCTGCTGCGCGGCCGGCAGAAGCTCGAGGTCCTGGAGGCCGCGC
>NZ_LDJO01000010.1 GCF_001431595.1 Stenotrophomonas acidaminiphila | reverse complement strand
GCTGCCGGCCGGCAGCGCGAACGGGGCGTGCGCGTAGGCATGGGCATCGGCGCGGTCGCCGACGCCCAGCACCGCGCCGGCCAGTCCGTCGCTCCCGGGCAGCAGCGCCACGCTGCCGGGCGCGGCGGTGAACTGCTGGCTGCTCAGCCACGCCTGCGTGGCGGCCGGCTGGGCGTCCAGCCATGCAGCGAAGGTCGCCTTGTCGAGCACGTGCAGCGGCAGGGCACCGGCGGAATCGGAAGTGAAGGCGTTGATGGGGGTCATGGGGGGTCTCGTATCAGGCGCCGGGGCCGGCGGCGAGCGGCGGCAACGGCGCGTTGCCGTCCAGCCAGTCGGCCAGTCCGGTGAGGGTGTCGAACTGCAGGTCAGGTTGCAGGCCGGCGTGGGTCCAGGGGTGGGAGTCGCGGTTGATCCAGCAGCCGCGCAGGCCGGCGCGCATGGCCCCGGCCACGTCCATCTCGGCGTGGTCGCCGACGTGCAGGACATGGGCATGGTCCACGCCCAGCCGCGCGCAGGCGGCGTGGAAGATGCCGGGGTCCGGCTTGGCCGCGCCGAATTCGCGCGAGCCCAGCTGGAAGGCGAACAAGCCGCCGATGCCGATGCGCTGCAGGTCGGCGTTGCCGTTGCTGACCGCCGCGACCGGCACCCGCGCGGCGATGCGGTGCAGGGCGTCCAGGGCGTCGGGGTAGAACTCCACCTGGTTGCGCGCGGCGTAGAACGCCTCGTAGGCCGGCTCCAGCAGATCCAGGCCGGCGCCGCTGTTTTCCAGCGCCTCGGCCAGGGTCAGCCGGCGCAGCGCGCTCAGGTCATGGTGCAGGTGCGGGTTGTCGTCGAAGGTGCGCACGCGCAGCTCGCGCATGGCTTCCACCGGGTACATCGCCGCCGTGGCCGGGCTGTGGACGCGCATCCAGTCGTGCAGCACCTGGTCGATGCGGGCGCCGATGGGAGCGAACGGCCACAGCGTGTCGTCCAGGTCGAGGGTGATGGCTAGGACAGGAAAGTTCACCGGCCCATTTTACGGCAGCGCGGCGGGCGGCGCCTTGCCTATTCCAGCAGCCGGGCCCAGCCCTGCATGCCGTCCAACCGCGCCAGCACCAGCTTGGCGCAGACCAGCAGCGGTACCGCCAGCAACAGGCCGACGATGCCCCACAGCCAGCCGAACAGCATCAGCGCCAGCACCAGCATCAACGGCGAGATCGCCATGCGCCGGCCCAGCACGATCGGCGTGACCAGCTGCCCCTCCAGCGTGTGCAGGGCCAGGTAGGCCAGCGCCGGCGCCGCCACCGCCAGCGGCTCGCGGAACTGGGTCAGGCCTACCAGCAGCATCAGCGCGATGCCGATCAGCGGGCCCACGTAGGGCGCGAAATTCAGCAGCATTGCCACCGTGCCCCACAGCAGCGCCTCGGGCGCGGCGATGCCCAGCAGCACCAGCACCCCGGCCAGGGCCAGCCCGACCAGCGCATTGATGATGGTGATGGTCAGCACGTAGCGCGAGATCTCGCGTTCCATCGCGCGCAGGATGTCGGTGGTGAAGCGTTTCTGCTGGCGGTTGGGCAGCAGCGCGATCACGTGCCGCTGCAGGGTTTCGCCGTAGATCATGAAGAACAGGGTCAGCAGCACCACCGCCAGTGCCGAGGCGGCCAGCCGCGGCGTGCGCACCAGCACCTTGTAGGGGTCGTCGAGGCGGGTGCGGATCACTTCCACCTTGCGGTTGTCCTCGCCGCCGGCGGCGCGGGCGAAGCTCTCGGCGGCCTGGTTGGCCTGCTGCACCGGGCGTACCAGGTCGCGGACCTTGCGCGAGACCTCGCGCAGCTGCTGCGGCGTCTCGGCGAACCAGTCGGCGGCCGGCCCGGCCAGCTGCACTGCCAGCGCGCCGGCGCTGGCCAGGCCCAGTGCCAGTACCAGCAGCGCGGCCAGGAAGCGCGGCAGGCGCAGTTTCTGCAGCAGGCGGATGATCGGGTTGCCGACCAGGGCGAAGAACATCGCCAGCAGCACCGGCAGGATCACGTCCTGCGCCGCCCACAGCGTCGCACCCACCGCCAGCGTGGCCAGCACCAGCAGGGCGGTGGACGCGCGCGGGCGCGGCGCGGGTGGGGCCGGGTCGGGTGCCGTGGACGTGTCGGGCGACAGGGCGGACATCGGGCGGCACTCCGGGGCGGTAGGGGCGCGGCCGCTGGCCGCGCGGATCAGGGTTCGGACAGTTCGGTGGCGGCCGCGGCCGCCTGCGGCGGCGTGCCGGGCGCCGGTTGCGGCTGCGCAGGCTGCGCGGGTGCCGGCTCGTCCGGGTGCGTGGCGTCATCGCTGGCCGCTTCCGCGGTCGCCGCGGCAGCCGCGGCCAGCCCGGCTTCCTGCAGGGCGACGATCGACGCCTGCGCCGACGCCACCAGCCCGGAGACCGAGCCGATCATCTGCAGCCAGCGAGCACCGCTGAAGGCGCCGCCGGGTTCCAGCTTGCCGGCGACGAAACCGCCGGCCAGCCCGGCGATGACGATGCGGCCGGGCGTCCAGCTGCGGCGCCAGGTCGCCTGCAGCATGTCCCATTGCTGCACGGTTTCGTCCATGCGCACCTGCACGACGGCTTCGGTGCGGCGCACGCGGCGCTGCAGGGCCTCGAAGTTCATGGTGTCCGCTCCCCGGGTACCTCGACGTCGGCGTCCGGGTCGTCCTCGGCCGGTTCGTCGAACAGGCCCAGCCGCGACAGCTGCCGGCGGGTGGCGTGCATGCCGGTGTGGTGGAAGAAATAGGTGACCCGCCAGATCGCGTAGCCGGTGACCGCCAGGCTGGTCAGCGAGGTGACCAGCAGCGACACGAACCAGGACAACCCCAGGGAATGCAGCAGGGCGATCAGCGTGGCCGCCAGCAGCAGCCACGCCGAGGCGCCGAACACGATGGCCACACCGCTCCAGGCCAGACCGCGGCCGAAAGCGCTGCGGGCCAAGGCGAAATCGGCCGAGGCCAGTCGCCGCAGCGAGCGCAGCGTGTGGGTCGCCGAGTCCAGCGTCTGCCGGCCGGCGCTGCCGACCTGGCGGATGCTCTCCTCCAGCCCCGGCGCCGTGTTGCCGGCCTCGTCGTTGCCGTTTCCGGTGGCGCCGGGTGGTGGCGCGTTGTCGCCCACGCCCGCGTCAGTCGTTGCTGCGGGCGAGCTTGGCGATGATCCAGCCGGCGGCGAAGGCCACGCCGAACGAGGCCAGCGGGCGCTCGCGGATCAGGTCGGCGGCGCTGTCGATCAGGTCCTTGCCCTTGTCCATCAGCGCGTCCATCTGCTCCTTGGCGGCGGCGCCGGACAGCTCGGCGGCTGCCAGCCCGGACAGGGCGCTGTCGGACAGCTCGGCCTTGACGTTGGCCTTGCCCAGGCGCAGTTCGTCGCCGGCCAGGCCGGCCGCGTCCTTGACCGCCGAGCCGGCGGCGCGCGCGGCCGATTTCAGGTGCGATCCGGCGTCGCCCAGATGGTCCTTCATGGTGTCGGTGTTGGTGGGGCTCATTGTTTCGTCTCCTTCGGTTCGGGGGGACGCCAGCGTGGGGCGCAGGGAAAGCAATACCAGCGGCCGGGTGTAAGGAACGTTACGGGCGCCGGCCGATCATCGCATCACCAGCTGTCCCTGCGTGTTGCCGCGCACGATGCTCAGCACCAGCTGCGGCGGGCGCGGGCTGAAACTCGCGCGCCAGCTGGCCAGGTCGACGAACTCGCCGCTGCTCGCGGCAAGCACGATATCGCCACCGGCCAGCCCGGACTGCGCGGCGCGGCTGCCGCGCGCCACCTCGCTGACCAGTACGCCGTTGAGGCCGGACTGGCGCGCCGATTCGGGCAGGTCGACGAACGTGGCGCCGGACAGGCGCGGGTCCAGCGTATCACCGGTCACCGCGCGCGGCTGTTCCTTGAGCGTGGCCTTGAGCTGCAGCGGCTTGCCGTCGCGGCGCACGTCGAGCTCGACGACCCGGCCCACCGGCTGCAGGCCCTCGAAGTTGTGCAGTGCGTGGGCGTTGTCCACGCGCTGGCCGTTGATCGCGGTGACCACGTCGCCGGCGCGCAGCCCGGCGGCCGCCGCGGCCGAGCCGGCCAGCACCCGCGTGACCAGCGCGCCGCGCGCCTCGGCCAGGCCCAGCCCCTGCGCGATCTGCGGGCTCAGGTTCTGGGTTTCCACGCCCAGCGTGCCGCGCACCACCACGCCCTTGGTGATCAGCTGCTCGACCACGTCGCGGGCGAGGTTGGAGGGAATGGCCAGGCCCAGGCCGATGTTGCCGGCCATGCTGCCCTGCGGGTTGAAGCTGGCGGTGTTGATGCCGACCAGCTGGCCGGCCAGGTTGACCAGCGCGCCGCCGGAATTGCCCGGGTTGATCGAGGCGTCGGTCTGGATGAAGTTCTGGTAGCCCAGCCCGCGGATGCCGCTGCGGCCCACCGCCGAGACGATGCCCGAGGTCACCGTCTGGCTGAAGCCGAACGGGTTGCCGATGGCCACCACGAAGTCGCCGGTGCGCAGCTGGTCGCTGTCGCCCAGCGGCAGCGCGGTGAGCTTCTCCGCGGGGATGCGGATCAGCGCGATGTCGGTGTCGCGGTCCGAACCCAGGAATTCGGCCTTGACCGTGCGCCCGTCGGCCAGCGTCACCTGCACGTCGTCGGCGTTCTCGATCACGTGGTGGTTGGTCAGCACGTAGCCCCTGGCCGCGTCGATGATCACGCCCGAGCCCAGCGACTCGTTGATGCGCTCCTGCGGTACCTGCGGGAACAGGCGGCGGAAGAACGGGTCGTCGAAGAACGGGTTGCGCACCCGTACCACCTGCTTGGTGTTGACGCTGACCACCGCCGGCATCACCCGTTCCAGCATCGGCGCCAGCGACGGCACCGGCTGCCCGGCGACGGAGGCCGGCAACGCCGCGGTGGCGGGCAGCAGGGCACCGGTGGACGCCTGGGCGCGGTTGTCCAGGTGGGCGTTGATGGCGCTGGCGGTGAAACCACCGAAGGCGGCGGCCAGGGCGAGGGTGAGCAGGGTCGGGAGCGGTCGCATAAGGGCCGGGGTTCCATGCGGGGACGCCGCGCGGGGCGTCCGGGTGGGGCGGGAGTGGCTGAATGGAGTGTGGCGGCAGCGACCTAAATCGACAATGAAACATTCCGCAGCGCCGCAATCGCAGGGACGCCAAGCCCTGCGCGGATTGCAAGATCCCGGGGGCAGATTTTTCGTTTGACATCACCCATGCGGTGGGTAAGCTTGGCATCGCCATCAGCCACTAGATGTTGGGTTGATGTGAAATGCGTCCCCAAGAAGTAGGGTTGAGGCCCGGGGTGCAGGCACCCCATAGGAAGGCGTGCAATGACGACGGAAGCGATGCAGACCCCCGGCCCTCGCCGGACCAATCCCCGCCCGCCCGCAGGCGCGTGACCACGCGCCGGCATCGTCGTCGTTGCAGCCCCGCCCGACCGGGGAAACGGTAAACGCACCGCAAGGTGCACAAGGAGAGTTCCCACCATCATGAGCACGGTGCGTCTGGAAGTGGTCAGCAACCCAACCCGATCGGACCTTATCCCCCTGCAGCCCGCCTCGCAGGACATCTGGGACAAGAAGTACCGCCTCAAGACCAAGGCCGGGCAGGCGCTGGATGCCGATATCGACGGCACCTACCAGCGCGTGGCCCGTGCCCTGGCCGACGCCGAGGGCAGCGACGAGAAGCGTGCCTACTGGTACGAGCGCTTCGTCTGGGCGCTGCGCCGTGGCGCGATCCCGGCCGGCCGCATCACCTCCAACGCCGGCGCGCAGGAACACAAGCCGGCCACCAGCACCATCAACTGCACCGTGTCGGGCACCATCACCGACTCGATGGATGGCATCCTGGAGAAGGTCCACGAAGCCGGCCTGACCCTGAAGGCCGGCTGCGGCATCGGCTACGAGTTCAGCACCCTGCGCCCGCGCGGTGCGTTCGTGGCCGGCGCCGGCGCCTACACCTCCGGGCCGATGTCCTTCATGGATATCTACGACAAGATGTGCTTCACCGTGTCCTCGGCCGGTGGCCGCCGCGGCGCGCAGATGGGCACCTTCGACGTGTCGCACCCGGACGTGAAGGACTTCATCCGCGCCAAGCGCGAGGACGGCCGCCTGCGCCAGTTCAACCTGTCGCTGCTGATCACCGACGGCTTCATGGAGGCGGTGGACAAGGACGCCGACTGGCCGCTGGTGTTCCCGATCAACACCAAGGAGCAGGCCGAGCTGGATCCGGCCAGCGGCGAGGAAGTGGTCTGGCGCGAATGGCCGACCCACGAGAACTACATCGTCCGCGACGACGGCCTGGTGGCCTGCAAGGTGTACGGCCACATCCGTGCCCGCCACCTGTGGGACATGATCATGGTCTCGACGTACGACTACGCCGAGCCGGGCTTCATCCTGATCGACCGCGTCAACGAGATGAACAACAACTGGTGGTGCGAGAGCATCCGCGCCACCAACCCCTGCGGCGAGCAGCCGCTGCCGCCCTACGGCGCCTGCCTGCTGGGCTCGGTCAACCTGACCAAGTTCGTGCGCGACCCGTTCACCGACAAGGCCTCGTTCGACTGGGACGAGTACAAGGAAGTCGTTCGCGTGTTCACCCGCATGCTCGACAACGTGGTCGAGGTCAACGGCCTGCCGCTGGAACAGCAGCGCAACGAGATCATGCGCAAGCGCCGCCACGGCATGGGCTTCCTCGGCCTGGGCAGCACCCTGACCATGCTGCGCATGAAGTACGGTTCGCCGGAGTCGTGCGAGTTCACCGAGGCCATCGCCCGCGACATGGCCGTGGCCGGCTGGGAAACCGGCCTGGAACTGGCTCGCGAGAAGGGCCCGGCGCCGATCATGGAGGAGGCCTTCGAGGTCACCGCGGCGATGCTGCGGCAGCGTCCGGAGATGCGCAAGGACGGCTGGAAGGTCGGCCAGAAGATCCAGGGCAAGGTGCTGCACGCGCGCTACAGCCGTTACATGCAGCGCATCGCCTCGGTCGCCCCTGAACTGGTGGACGAACTGGCCGAGACCGGCGCGCGCTTCACCCACCACAGCTCCATCGCGCCGACCGGCACCATCAGCCTGTCGCTGGCCAACAACGCCTCCAACGGCATCGAGCCCTCGTTCGCGCACCACTACAGCCGCAACGTGATCCGCGAAGGCAAGAAGAGCAAGGAGAAGGTGGACGTATTCTCCTTCGAACTGCTGGCCTACCGCGAACTGGTCAACGCCAAGGCCATGCCGTTCGCCGAGGACGCCGAATCGCGCCTGCCGGACTACTTCATCGCCGCCGATGACATCTCGCCGAAGGAGCACGTCGACGTGCAGGCCGCCGCGCAGAAGTGGGTGGACAGCTCGATCTCCAAGACCGCCAACGTCCCCACCGACTATCCGTACGAGCAGTTCAAGGACATCTACCGCTACGCCCACCAGCAGGGCCTGAAGGGCTGCACCACGTTCCGCTTCAACCCGGCCGCCTTCCAGGGCGTGCTGGTCAAGGAGGCGGACCTGGAGAACACCACCTACCGCTTCGAACTGGAAGACGGCCAGGTGGTGGAGGTCAAGGGCAACGAGCAGATCGAGTACGACGGCGAAATGCACACCGCCGCCAACCTGTTCGACGCCCTCAAGGAAGGCTACTACGGCAAGTTCTGAAGTCGCCTTCGCACGCCGTCCCGTCGCAGCGCGGGGCGGCGACGGTGGCCGCCGCCACCGGGCTGTCGCGCTGCTTCGTGTTGCACCGGCTTCAACCCAGCATCGCCAACGTTACCGATTCAATGCCCCCAGGAGGGCTTTATGAGCAATGGCAATGGTGTGACGGCGACCGTGTCCCAGGTCGCCGAGAACGTGAAGGAGAGCGCAGCCAGCCTGGGTGACGCCATCGCCGCCACCGCCGGCGATGCCGTTGCCGCGGTCAAGACCCGCGCGCGCAAGGTCGAGGCGGGCGCCACCCGGCAGGTCGCCAAGGTGAAGAAGGCGGTCAAGAAGGCCGAGAAGGTCGTCGCCAAGAAGGCCGCCGCCGCGAAGAAGGAGGTCGGCAAGACCGTTTCCCGCGTGCGCCGCAAGCTGGAAGCCGCCAAGGCCAGCGCCAAGGCCGAGGCCGTGGCCCTGAAGAAGAAGGGTGCCGGCAAGAAGGCCGCCGCCAAGAAGGCCGTCGCCGCCGCCGAGAAGAAGGCGGTCAAGAAGGTCGCCTCGGCCAGGAAGACGGTGAAGGCCGCCGAAAAGAAGGTGGCCAAGGCCGTCGCCAAGAAGACCGCCGCGGTGAAGAAGGCCGTCGACAAGGCCGGCAAGAAGGTCGCCAAGAAAGTCGCCAGCCGCACCGCCGCCGCCAGGAAGGCGGTGAAGAAGGTCGAGAAGAAGGTGGCCGGCAAGGCGGCCTCGGCCAGCAGGACGGTGGCCAGGAAGACCGCTTCCGCAAAGAAGACGGTGGCGAAGAAAGCCGCTTCGGCGCGCAAGACAGCCGTGAAGAAGACCGCGACCGTGAAGAAGGCGGTCAAGAAGGCCGCCCGCAAGTAAGCCGCACCCGCGTCCCCGCCCGCAGCGGGCGGGGACGCTGCAACCCGCATCACAACGCATAACCAGGACCCGCACCATGGCCGTCAAGATCGACAAGAAAATCAAGGGTTATTCCGTCATCACCCCGGACGACAAGGCCCGGGAAGCGACGGCCAAGGCTCCGGTCGCACAGGCGCAGGACGATGCCCAGGACAGCAACATCGTGCACATGCACGAGCGCATCGAGCGCCCCGACGTGCTGATCGGCAGCACCTACAAGATCAAGTCGCCGCTGGTGGAGCACGCCTTCTACGTGACCATCAACGACATCGTGCTCAACGCCGGCACCGAGCACGAACTGCGCCGTCCGTTCGAGATCTTCATCAACTCCAAGTCGATGGAGCACTTCCAGTGGATCGTGGCGCTGACCCGCATCATGTCCGCGGTGTTCCGCAAGGGCGGCGACGTCACTTTCATCGTCGACGAGATGAAGGCCGTGTTCGACCCCAAGGGCGGCTATTTCAAGGCCGGCGGCGTGTACATGCCGTCGCTGGTCGCCGAACTGGGCTCCATCGTCGAGGACCACATGAAGTCGATCGGGCTGCTGCACGATCCGGAAATGAGCGCCCACCAGCGCGCGCTGATCGCCGAGAAGCGCAAGCAGTTCGAGGACCGTTCAAAAAAAAACACTGACGCCGTAGTCGCCGTCCCCGCCGGGCGCGATGAGGACGTCCAGGTCACCGGCGAAGGAACCAGCTTCCCGCCCAGCGCCACCATGTGCCACAAGTGCAGCACCAAGGCGCTGGTGGTGATGGATGGATGCGCCACCTGCCTGAATTGCGGCTACAGCAAGTGCGGTTGAGCGGCGGCAACGCCGGATGAGATCGGGGCCGGTGTGCGCGAGCACCCGGCCCTTGTCTTTTCCGCCGGCGGGGAGCAGCCGACGGGGCTGCCTTGCGAGTTGGTGTGGACGCAGGCGTGCGTAGGCGGCTGCGTCGTCCTGTGACCAGTGCCCGGGGGGGAAGCATGGAGCAGTTCAAGGGATGCGTCGGCGTCGATGGCGCCGGCAGCGGATGGATCTCCGTATGGTGGGGCGGGGGCGGGCTGGTGCATGCGCTGTACCCCGACGCCCAGCGACTTTTCCACACGCACCGGACGGCCCGGGTGATCGCGGTGGATATTCCGATAGGACTCTGCGAGCAGGGCGGCCGCCCGGCCGATCGCGAGGCGCGCTCCTTTGTTGGCGGCAAGCGGGCCAGTAGTGTTTTCTCCACGCCCGTGCGCGGCATTCTCGATGCGGGCTCGCAGCCCGAGGCATCCCGCCGCCACCGGGAGATCGACGGCCGGGGCTTCGGTGCGCAGTCGTTCGCGATCCTGCCCAAGATCCGCCAGTGGGACCAACTGCTCCAGGGGGACGTGGATGCACGGCAACGGGTGCGCGAAATACACCCAGAAGTATCGTTTGCTGCGCTCAATGGCGGGGCGGGGCGTGGGTTGGTGGATGGCAAGCGCACCTTTGCCGGTGCGGAGGTGCGTGTCAGCCTGCTGGCGGGCATCTTCGGCCGGGACGCGGTGATGGAACTGGTGCGTGCCGTTCCAGCGCGGCAGGCCGCAACCGACGACGTACTGGATGCATTGGCAGCGCTGTGGAGTGCCGAGCGTATCGCTGGCGGCCGTGCGCGATCGCTGCCTGCGCAAGTGGAGCCGGATACGACGGGGTTGCCAGCAGCCATCTGGTACTGATCCGTCGCGGCGTGGGCGCATTGGCCACTGGTCCCGCCGCGCAAGAAGGGGGGCCGCGCCCCGGCGACCGGCCGATCCGGCAACACCGGCTGAATGTCCACAGGCCGGCAAACCAATGGCAGGGGTGGCGCCCGTCGCGCGGGCCCTAGCATCCGGCCATCGCCCCTGCTGGATACCGTCATGCGCATCACTGCTCCGGTTGCGGTCTGCCTGCTGCTGCTCCCGCTGTTGCCGGCCTGCACCCCCGCGCAGATGCGCATGCCCGACGGCTTTGCTGCCGATGCGGTGGCCTACGAGGTCAGTGGCCACTCGCCGCGGCGGTTCAACCAGCCGGTGCGGTTCGGCCCGTACAGCGCCCTGCAGATGCGCGAGGGCTCGACGTTCTCCTGGCGCGTGCCGCTGCCGGCATTCGACGTGGGGCGCACGTCCAGGCCCTACGACTACACGATGGTGGCGCGCGACCAGCCGCCGGTGGAGGTGCAGTGCCGCACGCAGGCATGGACCGTGGGCCGGGGCGACGCGTCGGGCCGGGTGACGGTCGACGTGACGGCACTGGCGGGGCCGCTGCTGGCCTGTGGGCTGCGCATGGACAGCCGCCCGCCGCAGGTGCTGGAGGTGATGCACGAAGGCGATGGCCTGCGTGGCCACCTGCGGTCGCCGTGGGGCAGCGACTACACGGTGCGTGCGGTGTATGACTACCAGGGCACGCCGGTCAGCGGCATGACACCCACCGGTTACGCGATTGCAGACGGCGGCAGCACGCTCGCCGTGGTCGACGTGCTCAACCGCGGCCGCGTGCACCTGGACCGCCGGCTCGACGATGACCAGCGTGTGTACTTCGCCGCAGCCGCCGCCGCGCTCCTGTTGCTGGACCCGGAACTGGGCGAATGACCCGGCGCCGCCGTCACTGCGATGGTGCTGCAGGACCGTCGCTTTCCGGCGCTGCCACCAAGCCGGCGTGGAGGCCGACCACGATGATCGAATACAGCCGCCGCATGCTGGCCGTGCTCATGTTGGCCGTGGCGCCCCTGGCGGCTGCCGCGCAGGATGCCTGCCCGGACCGCTCCAGCTACGCGCCAGCGCGCGGGATCATCGCCGACCTGGGGCGCATCGTCGCGCCCAGCGGCGTGCAGGAGGATTACGCGGCGCAGATCGGCGGCATCGCGCAATGGGTGAACGTGCGCGGCCAGGACCGCGACAACCCGCTGCTGCTGTTCGTGCACGGCGGGCCGGCGTCGCCGCTGATCCCGACGCTGTGGCAGTTCCAGCGGCCGCTGGAGGAGTACTTCACGGTGGTCAATTACGACCAGCGCGGGGCTGGCCGGACGCTGCTGCTGAATCCACGGGAGGAGGTGGCCGGCACGCTGCGCATCCAGCGCTACGTGGACGATGCCATCGAGCTGGCCGACTACCTGCGCAGGCGCCATCACAAGCGCAAGGTCGTGCTGGTCGGCCACAGCTGGGGCACGGTGGTGGCGATGCAGGCGGCATTGCAGCGCCCGGACCTGTTCCATGCCTATGTCGGCATCGGCCAGGTGATCGACGTGCGCACCAACGAGCGGGTCAGTTTCGATTACGGCCTGCGCACCGCGCGCGAGCGCGGCAATGCCGAAGCGGTACGCGAGATGGAGGCCATCGCACCCTATCCGGGCGACGCGCCGATCACCCGCGAGCGCATCGTCGTGGCCCGCAAATGGCCGCAGTACTACGGCGGCCTGAGCGCGTTCCGCAGCGAGTCGGATTACTTCTTCCAGGGGCCGCGGTTGTCGCCCGACTACGACGATGCGGCGCGCTGCGCGATCAATGCCGGCAGCGAATTCACCCTCGGGCGGCTGCTCGATGAGTTCCTGCAGGTGGACTACCGCGGGGTGAAGCGGTTCCCCATCCCGGTGCTGATGTTCATGGGGCGCCACGACTACACCACGCCTTCGGAACCGACCGCGGCGTGGCTGGCGCAGGTGCGCGCGCCGTACAAGCGCGGCGTCTGGTTCGAGCATTCCGCGCACATGATCCCGTGGGAGGAACCGGGCAGGACCCTGGTCAGCCTGCTGGAGCAGGTGCGGCCACTGGCGCTGCGGGGCGAAGCCGACGGGCGCTGACGGCCCGCACCCCGGTGCCCGCGCCATCGAAGGACACTCGCGCACGCTATGATCGGCCTTCACCGGATGAAGGAGCATTGCATGGCATCGGCATGGCGACAGGGAAGGGCATTGGCGTTGACCGGCGCGATGATCGTGCTGGCGGCCTGTGGCGCGCCGGACGCGCCTGCGCCGGCGACACCGACGGATGCGCCGGTGGAGACCGCGGCCGGGGCGGGGTCGGAGGGCGGTGCCACGCACGCCTGCATGATTGCCGGCGAGTTCCAGCTTTTCGGCCAGGTCATCCGCTCCCGCGACTGCGTGCAGACCGCGGGGGCCGCCACCGAGGCCCAGCTCAAGCGCGTGTGCGAGGGGCTGGCGCAGACCTCGGCGCAGATGGGGGGCAAGGCGGGCGAGATCACCTACATGGACGCCTGCCCATCGCCCTCGCAGGGCAGCTGCCGGCGCCTGTTCGGCCAGGATTTCGACGGTTACTACTACGAACGCTCGGCCGACGACCTGGCGGGCCTGCCGGCCAGCTGCGCGCAGGGCGGCGGCACCTGGGCGGCGGACTGAGCGCCGCCACGGCGCGGCCTTGCCAAGGCCGTCCGCTGTCCGCCTGACATTGCCCGATCCGTGCGGCCGCTGTGCGCGGCAGGGCGCGCTGGCGCGGGCCCTGTCGTGACAGCGCGGGCCAGGCCGCCTGCGCCGGCCTGGGGGCGGAAAGCGGGATGAACCGGCGCGCCGCGATTGCGTTGGCCATGCGCTTCGCGCAAGCTCTGGGGCTCAGTCAATCCTGGTGACCGTCCATGCAAGACAACATCATCCAGATCATGCCCGCGGCCGGCTGGGTGGCCGTGTTCGATGAAGACGGCGAGGAAAGCGCGCAGGGCGTGGTGTGCTTCGCGCTGGTGGAAAGCGCGATGAAGCGCGAGGTGCGGGCGATGATCGCCGATGGCGCGCAGATCGGCTTCGCCGACGCACTGCCCAACTTCGTGCGCGTGCAGGAGCTGGACGCGTTCGAGGAGGAAGACGACGAGGACGAGGAAGGCGAGGAAGACGAGGACGAAGACGAGGCATGATGCCCGCTTCGCGCCGCGTCCCCGACCTGCCGCGATGACGTCGTCGGTGGCGGGCGTGCACGGCGGCCTGTTCGACGATGCCTTCGCCTACAAGCGCTGGGCGATGCAACGCACGCTGGAGGCGATACGCGCCGTGGACGCACGGACGTTCCCCGCCAGCGTCGCCTTCGCGCGGCAGCAGTTGAACCACATCGTGATCGTGGAGGAACTGTTCCGCGCGCGGCTGCTGGGCGAGGCGCAGCCGCATGCGGCCACCAATACCGCCGAAGTACCGGCCCTGGAGGCGCTGGCCATGCGGCTGGAAGCGTCCGACCAGTGGTATGCCGCCCATCTGGCCGCGCTGGCGCCGGCGCAATGGGACCAGGCGCTGCGGTTCCGCTTCGCCGACGGTCGCGACGGCTGCATGACGCGGCGTGAAATCCTGTTCCACGTGCTCAACCATGCCACCTACCACCGCGGCGCCATCGGCCACGCGCTGGACCTGGCCCGGGTGCCGCACCCGGCCGACACCTATACCGTGTTCATCCACCAGCACCAGCCCGGGCGGCGTGAAGGCGCCCTGCCCACGGCGGATCCGGATGCGGGCCCGCTGACGAAGCGGTAAGGTACGCGCCCGCACGCCGCCGCGCCGGTGGCAGTCCATACGTACATGCTGACCGATCCATTCGACAGGGAGCACCTGTGGCATCCCTACAGCGCACTCGGCCACGCGCCGCCGGCGCTGAAGGTGGCGCGCGCCGATGGCGTGCTGCTGGAGCTGGCCGACGGCACCCGCCTGATCGACGGCATGGCCTCGTGGTGGTGCGCGATCCACGGCTACAACCATCCGCAGCTGAACCAGGCGGCGATCGAGCAGCTCGGGCGCATGGCGCACGTGATGTTCGGCGGGCTCACCCACGAACCGGCCATCGCCCTGGGCAAGCAGCTGCTGGCGATGGTGCCGCAGCCGCTGGATGCGGTGTTCTACGCCGACTCCGGCTCGGTGTCGGTGGAAGTGGCGCTGAAGATGGCGATCCAGTACCAGGCCGCGCGCGGTCGTCCGCGCCGCCACGACATCGCCACCACGCGCTCGGGCTACCACGGCGATACCTGGAACGCGATGTCGGTGTGCGACCCGGTCACCGGCATGCACGGGCTGTTCGGCGCGTCGCTGCCGTCGCGTCGCTTCGTGCCGGCGCCTGCCACGCCGTTCGACGGGGCATGGGACCCGGCCGAGATCGCGCCGCTCGAACGCCTGTTCGCCGACCACGGCGACGAACTGGCCGCCTTCATCATCGAGCCGGTGGTGCAGGGCGCCGGTGGCATGCGCTTCTACCACCCGCAGTACCTGCGCGAACTGGCACGGCTGTGCCGCGCGCACGACGTGCTGCTGATCTGCGACGAGATCGCCACCGGCTTCGGCCGCAGCGGCCGCCTGTTCGCCTGCGAGCACGCCGGCATCGCACCGGACATCCTGTGCATCGGCAAGGCGCTGACCGGTGGCTACATGACGCTGGCCGCGACCATCACCCGCCGCGACATCGCCGACACGATCGCCTCCGGCGAGGCCGGCGTGTTCATGCACGGGCCGACGTTCATGGCCAATCCGCTGGCCTGCGCGGTGGCGCTGGCCTCGACCCGGCTGCTGCTGGCGCAGGACTGGCAGGGCAACGTGCAGCGCATCGAACAGGCCCTGCGCGAATGGCTGGCGCCGGCGCGCGCACTGCCGCGGGTGGCCGACGTGCGTGTGCTCGGCGCCATCGGCGTGATCGAGCTGACCGCGCCGCTGCGGCTCGAACGCATCCAGCAGCGCATGCTCGAGCAGGGCATCTGGATCCGCCCGTTCGGACGGCTGGTGTACGTGATGCCGCCCTACGTGATCGACGACGCGCAGTTGCGGCAGCTGTGCGATGGCATGCTCGCGCTGGTGGAAGGACTGCAGGACGAGGACATGCGGGCATGAACGGCGAGGTGATCTTCGTCGGTGGCATCGACACCGAGATCGGCAAGACCGTGGTGACCGGCTGGCTGGCGCGGCAGTGGCTCGAACAGGGCGGCGAGGTGATCACCCAGAAACTGGTGCAGACCGGCTGCGCCGGCGCGTCGGACGACATCCTGCTGCACCGCCGGCTGATGGGCTGCGGCCTGTTCGAGGAGGATCGCGACGGCACCACCATGCCCGCGCTGTACGCCTACCCGGCCTCGCCGCACCTGGCGGCGCGGCTGGAGGGGCGCGCGCTGGACCTGGACGCCATCGGCGCCGCCACCGCGCGCCTGCGCGCCCGCTACGCCACGGTGCTGGTGGAAGGCGCCGGCGGGCTGCTGGTGCCGCTGACCCCGGAGCTGCTGACCCTCGATTACGTGGCGCGGCAGGGCTGGCCGGTGATCCTGGTCACGTCGGGGCGCCTGGGCAGCATCAACCACACCCTGTTGTCGCTGGAAGCCATCGCCGCGCGCGGCGTCGCCCTGCACGGCATCGCCTGGAACAGCCGCGACGATGGCAGCGACGAGGTCATCGCCGCCGAAAGCCGCCGCTACCTGCGTGGCTGGATGCAGGCGCGCTTCCCGCAGGCGCGCTGGTACGACGTGCCGGTACTGGCCCTGGAGTGAGCCGGCAGCGGGCAGGCGATGCCCACCCCCTTGAAAAGGCGGCCTGCCACCCCGATATTGCCGGATCGAGCAACGACAAAGAGAGGGCTTATGGAAGCCATCACGACTGGAATGGTCCAGTGCATGAAGTGCAATACGGTGTATCAACCGGCGATCAAGGTGCTGGAAAGCGTGTGCCCCATGTGCCTGTCGATCAAGACCGCACCGGTACCGGCCGAACAGGCGCGCGGCACCCCGGCCGCCCTGCACTGAACCGCATCTGCGCTGTATCCCGCGGGCCAGGTCATCGACCTGGCCTTTTCATTTCCATCGCGCCGGGCCGGGCGGCTTATTCGCCCTGGTACTGCTTTTCCTCGACCAGCGCCGAGCCGGCGATGCGGTTGATCTCGTTCTTGACCGCCACGCGCTCGCCATTGGTGCCGTAGACGCCACGCGCCAGGGCGATGAATGCCTCGCCGAAGTCCTGCGCGGTTTCCCTGGCGCGCAGCTGGTCCTGGATGTCCCACATGCGCTCGTTGATCGCCTTGAGCTGCTGCTTGAGCGCGGCCAGTTCCGGGCGCGCGGACTGCTGCTGCAGCCACAGCGGCCACAGCCCGTCCAGCTCGGTACGCACGTTGCCCAGCTTGCCCGCGTCGGCAATGCGCTCGGCCTTGATTTCGAGGATGGTGATCTTGTCGATCAGTTCGCCGATCGATACCGGGGTGAGGATGGTCTGCACGTGCATGCCGCCGAGGAAGATTCGGGCGCCATGATACCGCCCCCCGCCAGTGTCGATGGCCGAGCGCGGAAGTTGCCGGTGAACCGATGCCGGCGGGCAACGCCGGTGCCGTGCACAATGCCGCTTTGCCCTGTGCCGAGAGCGCGATGCCGATGCCCCCGATCCTGCGCCTGATGACCATTACGCTGCTGTGTGCGGCGGCCACCGCCACTGCCAGCGCCGCCACCGGCCTGGCGCGGCTGCAGGGTGCCTGGCAGCTGCAGTCGGGCGAGTCCGTCGACGGCGACGGCGTGCGCATGGACTATGCCCGGCAAGGCCTGGCCGGCACCAAGGTGCTGGCCGACGGCCGCTTCGCCTTCACCAGCACCCGCAACGGCGCGTTCTGGGCCGCGGGCTCGGGCACCTACCAGGGCGACGCCACGCGTTACCTGGAGCGGCCGCTGATGGCGTCCTATCCGCTGGAGAACGGCGGCAGCTACGAATTCCGCTACACGCTGGAGGGTGACACCTGGACCCTGGAGCGCTGGGATGGCGGGCGCCGCGTCGAGCGCGAGGTGTGGACGCGCGTGGGCCGATAGCGCGGCCACGCGCGTCCTGGAACCTCAGGCGGGCTCCACCTGCGGCGGAAAGCCGGCGTCGTCCAGCGCCGCGGTGAAGCGTTCGACCGGCTGTGCCGATTCGATGTGCACGCGTTTGCCGGCCAGGTCGATCGCGACCGTGGCGGCCGGGTCCACGTCCTTGATGGCGGCGGTGACGCTGCGTGCGCAGCCGCCGCAGGTCATGTTCTCGATATGCAGGTTCATGGCGGTTCTCCTTGGAGGGAGGGCAGTCTGGAGTTTGCCATGGTGGCAAGGTCAAGCGCCGCGGCACGGCAGCCCGGGGTGTTGACCTTCCCATGATGGGAAGCTTTAAGGTGCCGCCATCATGGACAACCCCAGGTGAGCCGGTGATGACCCCGAACAGCCAGAACCCCGTCGCTGCGGGCGCGCAGGTGCACGAGCTTGCCGTCGAGGGCATGACCTGCGCTTCGTGCGTGGGCCGGGTGGAGCGCGCGCTGGCCGCCGTGCCCGGGGTGGCCAGCGCCGCGGTCAACCTGGCCACCGGCCGCGCCACCGTGCGCGGCACCGGCGTGGACCGGCAGGCGCTGGTGCGGGCGGTGCACAAGGCCGGCTACGAGGTGCCCGCGCCCGCGCCGCTGGAGCTGGACATCGAGGGCATGACCTGCGCCTCGTGCGTGGGCCGGGTCGAGCGGGTGCTGGCCAAGGTGCCCGGGGTGCGCTCGGCCAGCGTCAACCTGGCCACCGGCCGCGCGCAGGTGCAGGGCGAGGCCGGGCTGGATCCGGCCGCGCTGACCGCCGCCGTCGCCAGGGCCGGCTACCAGGCGCGGGTCCTGGCCTCGGCGCTGGACGAGGAACGCCATGCGCAGCGCCGCGACGAGGAGCTGCGCGTGCTCAGGCGCGACCTGCTGCTGGCCGCGGCGTTGACCCTGCCGGTATTCGTGCTGGAGATGGGCGCGCACCTGGTGCCGGCCTTCCACCACGCCATCGCCGCCACGCTGGGCACGCGCAACAGCTGGCTGCTGCAGTTCGCGCTGACCACCCTGGTGCTGGCGATCCCGGGCCGCCGCTTCTACCTGGCCGGCATTCCCGCGCTGCTGCGCGCCGCGCCGGACATGAATTCGCTGGTCGCGGTCGGCACGCTGGCCGCCTATGGCTTCTCGCTGGTGGCGACCTTCCTGCCGCGGCTGCTGCCGGCCGGTACGGTCAACGTGTACTACGAGGCGGCGGCGGTGATCGTCACCCTGATCCTGCTCGGTCGCATGCTCGAGGCGCGCGCCAAGGGGCGCACCTCCGAGGCGATCCGGCGCCTGCTCAAGCTGCAGCCCCGCACCGCGCGCGTGCGCCGCGAGGGCGGTGCGGTGGACGTGCCGCTGGCGCAGGTGATGGCCGGCGAGGTGGTCGACGTGCGCCCCGGCGAGCGCATCGCCGTCGATGGCGAGGTGGTCGACGGCAACAGCTACGTGGACGAATCGATGATCACCGGCGAGCCGGTGCCGGTGGCCAAGGCCCCCGGCGCCCGCGTGGTCGGCGGTACCGTCAACCAGACCGGCGCGCTCGGCGTGCGCGCCACCGCCGTCGGCGGCGCCACCGTGCTGGCGCAGATCATCCGCCTGGTGGAGCAGGCGCAGGGCGCCAAGTTGCCGATCCAGGCGCGGGTGGACCGCATCACCCTGTGGTTCGTGCCGGTGGTGATGGCACTGGCGTTGCTGACCTTCGCCGCGTGGTGGGCGTTCGGCCCGTCGCCGGCGCTGACCTTCGCCCTGGTCAATGCGGTGGCGGTGCTGATCATCGCCTGCCCGTGCGCGATGGGCCTGGCCACGCCGACCTCGATCATGGTCGCTACCGGCCGTGGCGCCGAGCTGGGCGTGCTGTTCCGCAAGGGCCAGGCGCTGCAGTTGTTGAAGGAGGCGCGGGTGGTGGCGGTGGACAAGACCGGCACCCTGACCGAGGGCCGGCCGCTGCTGACCGACCTGCACGTTGCCGCCGGATTTACCCGCGCGCAGGTGCTGGCGCGGGTGGCGGCGGTGGAGGACCGCTCCGAGCACCCGATCGCCCGCGCGATCGTCGCCGCCGCGCACGGGGAGGGCCTGCTGCTGCCGCCGGTGCAGGCGTTCGAATCGGTCACCGGCCACGGCGTGCGCGCACAGGTGGACGGGGTACGGGTGGAAGTGGGCGCGGACCGCTTCATGCGCGCGCTCGGGCTGGAGGTGACGGCGTTCGCCGATGTCGCCGCACGGCTGGGCGGCGAGGGCAAGACCCCGTTGTACGCCGCCATCGACGGCACCCTGGCGGCGATCATCGCCGTTTCCGATCCGATCAAGGCCGACACCGCCGCGGCCATCGCCCACCTGCACGCGCTGGGGCTGAAGGTGGCGATGATCACCGGCGACAACCGCCGTACCGCCGAGGCCATCGCACGCCAGCTGGGCATCGATGAGGTGGTGGCCGAAGTGCTGCCCGAGGGCAAGGTCGAGGCGGTGAACCGGCTGAAGGCCGCGCATGGCCGCCTGGCCTACGTCGGCGACGGCATCAACGACGCCCCGGCGCTGGCCGCGGCCGATGTCGGCATGGCCATCGGCACCGGCACCGACGTGGCGATCGAAGCGGCCGACGTGGTGCTGATGTCCGGCAGCCTGCAGGGCGTGCCCAACGCCATCGCGCTGAGCCAGGCGGCGATGCGCAACATCGGCCAGAACCTGTTCTGGGCATTCGCCTACAACACCGCGTTGATCCCGGTGGCGGCCGGCGTACTGTATCCGCTGTGGGGCGTGCTGCTGTCGCCGGTGTTCGCCGCCGGCGCGATGGCGCTGTCCTCGGTGTTCGTACTGGGCAACGCGCTGCGGCTGCGGCGCTTCGCGCCCTGATCCCGCCCGCGCGCAACCGGAGACGACGATGGATGGCGCCATGAACATCGGCCAGGCGGCGAAGGCCACCGGCATCTCGGCCAAGATGATCCGCTACTACGAGGACAACGGGCTGATCGGCCCGGTGGCGCGCACCGGTTCGGGCTACCGCGTCTATGGTCCCCGCGACATCCACACGCTGGGCTTCATCAAGCGCTCGCGCGACATGGGCTTCAGCGTCGAGCGCATCGCCGGACTGCTGCAGCTGTGGCGCGACCGTTCGCGCCACAGCGCCGACGTCAAGCGCCTGGCGCTGGAGCACGTGGAAGTGCTGCAGCAGCGCATCGCCGAACTGCAGGAGATGGTCGCCACCGTCCGCACCCTGGCCGACTGCTGCGCCGGCGACGAGCGCCCGGACTGCCCGATCCTGAGCGATATCGCCACCGGCGCGCCCTTGCACCCCGCGCCGCGGACGGACGCCCCGCCGGCAAGGTGCGGCGCGTTGCGCGCGTGCCAGAAAACGCCTGAATAAAGGCCAAAAAACGCCGGATTGGCGGGACGGCGACTTCAGCGATCGTTGAGCTGGATAACGGAAAAATTACATCCGGACGCAGGTGGCAGAACGTGCCGCCGCGCCACCAGACAGTAATTCCTGAAGGTGTACCCCCCCATGAAGACGTCCCTGATTGCCCTGGCCCTGGCGGCCGCCCTCCCGTTCGCCGCTTCCGCTGCCGACACCCTTTCCTACAACTATGTCGAAGGCGACTACGTCAAGACCGACATCTCCGGTCCCGATGCCGACGGCTGGGCGCTGAAGGGCTCCTGGGCCTTCCATCCGAATTTCCACGTGTTCGGTGATTTCACCCAGCAGGAAATCGACCACAGCAACGCCAAGTTCGACCAGTGGCGCATCGGCGCCGGCTACAACCGCGCCATCGCACCGGGCACCGACCTGGTCGCACGCGTGGCCTACCAGAAGTTCGATCCGCACCACAGCCGCCTGGACCTGGACGGTTACAACGCCGAAGTGGGCCTGCGCAACGCGTTCGGCGAGCACGTCGAGGTGTATGCCTTCGCCGGCTACCAGGACTACACCCGCACCCATGGCGTCAACCCGGACGGTGCCTTCTATGGTCGCCTCGGCGGCCAGGTGAAGTTGAACCGCAACTGGGGCATCAACGGCGACCTGAAGATGGACCGCCATGGCGACAAGGAGTGGTCGGTCGGCCCGCGTTTCAGCTGGTAACCCACCTGGCAGACGCGGAACAGCACAAAGCCCGGCATTGCCGGGCTTTGTGCCGTGTGCCCGCGCTGCGCACGGGCGTGCCGCGGTTTCAGGCCGCGCGCACGCGTGCGGTCAGGCCCTTGAGGAAATTGCGCAGCAACTGGTCGCCACAGGCGCGGTAGTTCTTGTGGTCCGGCTGCCGGAACAGCGCCGACAGTTCCGGCTTGGACAGCGGAAAGCCGGCCGCGGCGAAGATCTCGTGCATGTCCACGTCCTTGAGCTGGAAGGCGACGCGCAGCTTCTTCAGCACCAGGTTGTTGGTGATGCGCGCTTCCGGCGCACGCTGCGGCTGCGAGTCGTCGCGGCCGCGGAAGTGGTAGATCAGCCCGTCGAGGAAACGCGACAGCGCCGCATCCGGGCAGGCCTCGAACAGCGGCTCGTCGTCGCGGCGCAGGAAATCGTGCACCTGCGCCGGGTCCACGTCGAACGCCGGGTCGGCCAGGTGGATCAGGTCCACCACGTGCTTGTCGCCCAGGTCGAGCATGTAGCGGATGCTGCGCAGTACGTCGTTGTTGATCATCACCACTCCGGAACGGCCGTGGCGCGACTGCCCGGCAGGGTGCACAGTGTAACGCTGGCGCCAGCGGCGGCCGGTACACTGGGGGGCGATTCCCCTGGCCGCACCGTCATGCCTGTTCCCGCTTCCGCCGCTCCTTCCGCCGCCGCCCCGCTGCCGCTGGCTACCCCCAGCCATACGCCGTGCGCGGGCAGGGCGTGTGGTGCCGGCGTCGACCGGGCCTGGCCGGCGGGCGCCTGAGCGCATGGGGCTGCGCGCGATCCTGCACCTGTGCCTGCACGCGGCGGTGCCCGCCCTGCTGGCGTGGATGTTCTGGCGGCCCCGGTTCGGCCGCGCCTGGTTGCTGCTGTTGCTGGGCTGGGTGATCGACCTGGACCACCTGCTGGCCGATCCGATCTACGCGCCGGACCGCTGCAGCATCGGCTTCCATCCGCTGCATACCGCCCCGGCGGCCGCCGTCTACGCGGGATTGCTGCTGCCGCGCCGCACGCGGCTGTTCGGCATCGGCCTGCTGCTGCACCTGGCGCTGGACGCCATCGACTGCGTCTGGATGCGCTGCGGCGGTTGATGCCGCCGGGGCCGGTCCGGGCTTACCAGCCGTACCAGGGGCCCGGGCCGTAGCCGAATGGACCCACGCCCTTGCCCTGGCTGACGTGGATGTTCACGTCCACCCGGCGGGTCTTGCCCTCGTCGGTCGTGTAGTTTTTGCCGAGGTTGATGTCGGCCGCACTCCAGTGGCTGTTGCCGAACGCCTTGGAATAGCCGATGCCGGTGCTGAGCGTGCCGTGCACCTGCAGCTTGTCGTCGGTGACGGTCGCCGTGCCCGCATCCCGGCGCGGCAGCGGGCCGCTGTGGTCGCCGTAATAGGTTCCCGGGGCGTCGGCCTGGTAGGACGGGTCGTTGAGGTAGCGCAGCGGCGCCTGCGGCACGCTCAGGTCCAGCGAACCCGGCGTGGTGCCCGCGGTCTGCGCCGCGGCCAGGGGCGATGCCAGCAGGCAGGCAAGGATCATGAGGAACCGGTTCATCGCGCTGGCGCTCCTGGCTGGGGCCGTCATCGTGGCAGGTGGGACACGCCGACGCTACCGTGGCGGCGGTGAACCGGGGCTGTCATGGCAATGGCGGTTCACCCCGGGCGGGTGAATCCGAACAACGTGGCCAGCCGGTGCCGGCGCCGCTCGATGGCCGCGCGCAGCAGGCCGGCGCCGATCATCGAATAGGTGATGCCATTGCCGCCATAGGCCATGGCGAACAGCACGCGGGGGCCCCACTGCGGGTGCGCGCCGAAGAACGCCAGGCCGTCCCGGGTTTCGGCGAAGGTCCCGGCCCAGGCGAAGGCAGGAGTCACGGGCAGCTGCGGGAACAGCCGCTGCACCTTGGCCGCGAGCCGGCGCGCCTTGCGCTCGACGCGCGCGTCGCGGCGCGCCGGTATGTCGATGGCATCGTCCTCGCCGCCGACCAGCAGCCGCAGGTCGGCGGTGCTGCGCAGGTACAGGTACGGCCGCGCCGACTCCCACAGCATGGTCCGGCGCAGTGGGCCGAGCATCGTGGCCGGCAGCGGGTCGGTGACGAACGCATAGCTGCTGCGGTTGCGCGCCACGCGCTGGTCGAGCCAGTGCGCATTGGCGTAGCCGGCAGCCAGCACCACATGGCCGCAGCGCACCTGCATGCCGTCGGCGGTGGTCGCCACCACGCCCCGCGACGTCGGCTGCAGGCGGGTGATGGTGGTGCGGTCGAACACCTGCGCGCCGCGCCGCTGCAGCCGTGCCAGCAGCCGGTGCGCCATGCGGTACGGGTCGACGCTGGCGGCCAGGTCGCTCAGGATCGCCGCCGGCGCCTGGAACCCGTAGCCATCGCCGATCTCGCCCGGCTCGAGCCAGTGCACGCCGAAGCCGTGCTTCCTGCGCAGTTCGTACTCGGCGCGCAGGGCGCTGCGGTGGCGGTGGCGGCTGGCGTAATAAAGGCTCTCGCCGCGGCGGAAATCGACGCCGCGCAGTTCCGCGGAAAGGGCCTGCAGCTGGCCGATGGCGTCGGCGCAGGCGCGATAGGCCAGTACCGCGGCGTGCTCGCCGTAGCGCTTGGCAAGGTCGACCATGTGGGTGTCGATCTCGTACTGCAGCAGCGCGGTGCTGGCGGCACTGGAGCCCCAGCCTATGTCGCGCTGCTCGACTACCGCCACGTCGTGCCCGTGCCGCGCCAGTTCGTCGGCGATCAGTGCACCGGTGATGCCGCCGCCGACCACCAGCACGTCGCAGCGCAACGCCTGCGCCAGCGGCGGATAGGCGTGCATCAGGCCGTTCCTGATCGCCCAGAAGGGATAGCCGCTCTTCAGGTCCATGTGCCGGTTCCGCCGCGGTGCCGGTCAGGCAGTGGGGTGTCCGGTATGTGGCGTGTGGATCATTCGGTCCACGTCGAAGCCCTGCTGGCGCGCGTAGGCGATGTAGTGCTGGCGGGTGATCTCGTCCATCCGCGGCTCGCGCGACAGCAGCCACAGGTACTTGCGATCGGGGCTGCCGACCAGCGCCGCGGTGTAGCCGCCATCGACCAGGATCACCCAGTAGTCGCCCTTGGTGAAGGGAATCCAGCGCAGCCCTTCGGGCAGGAAGCTCACTTCCAGGCGGCTGTTGGAGGCATCGATCGGCTTGGCCTGGCCGATCGCCTCCACCAGCTCGCCGCCGCGCAGGCAGCGGTTGCGCACGCGGATGCTGCCGTCCTCGTCGAGCGTGTAGTGCGCGCTGACGTCGGTGGCGTCCTCCGGCTCGTGGCGCATCGGCAGGCGGTCGATCTCGTACCAGGTGCCGAGATAGCGCGGCAGGTCGAGAGCGGGAACGGTGGGCAGTGGCGGCTGGTCCATGACGGCTCCTGGTCGGGAAGGGCGATGCAGCTATAGGGCAGCGCCGGTGAATGCGGCGTGGGCGCCGCCCGCGGGCCACCCGCGGCCGCGCGCTTGCGCTAGGCTTGCCGTTCCGAAAACGGGAGAGGCCCATGTACGCGGTGATCCTTCTCAAGGACCCGGAGCGCTACGCGCGCGAAAGCTGGGAGCAGGTGCCGGACCTGGTCGAGTACGAGGGCGCGAGCTACTCGCTGCGCGCCGGGCCGCGGCAGCCGCTGGCGACCGACCGGCAGTGGGACCCGGTGGCGGTGTATGCCCCCGATGAGTTCACCGAAGAGGAATTCCAGGACCTGTACGCGGCGCATCGCCCGCACGTCGCCGAGCTTGGCCTGAAGTACTGAGGGCCGCCCTGGCGCGGGCCGGCGCGCCGTTGGCGGAGCGTGGACGCGGGCTGTCTTATAGTCCGCACACGCGCGGTGGTCCGCGCATGCCTGCCGGTCCACCGCCTTGTCCTTCCGCTACCGTTTTTCGTTGCCGCGCGCGTTGTTGCTGGTGTTCCTGCTGGTCGGCAGCGGGGTATCGGCCGGGGTGGCCGCGGCGGTCGATACCACCACCGGGGCGCCATCGCCGCAGGCCCGCATCACCCAGGCCGAGCGCGCGCTGCAGGCGGTACGCCGCTCGCTCGACGACGCCGACGCGCCGGAAACGCTGCGGACGCTGTCCGAGCAGGCGCTGCAGGCCAGGCGCGATGCCGATGCGGCGGTGGCTGCGCTGGCGCCGCAGCTGGAACAGATCGACGCCCGCATCGCCCAGCTCGGGCCGCTGGACGACGGCGCCACCGAGGAACGCAGCATCAGCCGCCAGCGCGGCGCGCTGGACCAGCAGCGCAGCCAGCTCGATGCGGACATCAAGCGCGGCAAGCTGCTGGCCGAGGATGCGCGGCAGCTGAGCGATTCGATCGAGAAGACGCGCGCCCAGCAGTTCGGCGAGCAGCTCGGGCGCAAGGTCGGCTCACCGCTGTCGCCGGCGCTGTGGCGGCAGTTCGCCGCCAGCCTGCCCGACGACCTGGCGCGGCTGCAGGGGCTTTACCGGCAGGCCGCCGGCGGCCTGAAGGCGGCGGTGGCGGCGCACGGCTGGACCGCGCCGCTGGTGGGCGCGGGACTGGCATTGCTGATGGTGTTCCCGCTGCGCTTGTGGCTGCGCCGCCTGGGCCGCCGCTACGCTGCCTCCGAGCGGGCCCCGGACGGGCGCCTGCGGCGCTCCGGGCTGGCGGTGTGGCTGCTGCTGGTCGGCACCCTGTTGCCGGGCTTCGCGGCGATGGTCGTGGTCGCCAGCCTGCGCGGCATATCGGCGATTCCACCGCGGCTGGAATCGGTGGCCGACATCTTCGTCCTGGCCAGCTTCGTGGCCGCCTTCTACGCCGCGCTGGCGGCCAGCCTGCTGGTGCCGCACCGGCCGTCATGGCGGCTGCTGGGCATCGACGACGTCGCCGCACTGCACCTGCGCCGGTTCGCCTGGGGCGCAGCCGGACTGACCTGGCTGTCCGCGCTGCTGCGCGAGATCAACCGCTCGGCGCGCACCTCCACGGTGAGCACGGTCACGCTCGATGGCCTGGTCGCGTTGAGCTACGTGGCGTTGATCATGGCGGCACTGGTGACGCTGGCGCGGCTGCACCGGCGCCGTGCCGCGGCGGCCGCGCAGGCCGAGCAGGCCGAGCAGGAGGCGGGCGCCGCCGCCGATGGCAGGCCGCCACGCGCCACCCGCAGCGGCTGGCTGGTGCTGGCGCGGCTGGGCGGGCACCTGACCGTGCTGTCGGCGCTGGTGGCCACGCTGCTGGGCTATCTCAACTTCGCGATGTTCCTCGCCCAGCAGATGGTATGGGTCACCGTGGTGGTGATGGCGGTGGCGCTGCTGACCCGCTTCGCCGACGACCTGTCGCTGTGGCTGTTCGCGCCGGACAGCGCTTTCGGCCGTACCCTGCGGCTGTCCACCGGCGTGTCGCCGGCACGCATGGAACAGGCCGGCGTGCTGCTGTCGGCGGTGCTGCGGATCGGCGTGGTGCTGCTGGGCATCGCCGCGGTGGTGGTGTGGTTCGGCAATACCGCGGCCCTGTCGGCCTGGGCGGACACGTTGAACACCGGGCTGAAGATCGGCGGGCAGACGCTGCGCCCGTCGGCGCTGCTGTGGGCGCTGCTGGTGCTGCTGCTCGGCCTGGGCCTGATGAAGGTGCTGCAGCAGTGGCTGGTGGACACCTGGCTGCCGCGGACCGGCCTGGACAGCGGCGCGCGCAATTCGATCAGCACCGTCGCCCGTTACCTGGGCATCGCGCTGGCGGTGCTGTGGTCGCTGGCCACGCTGGGCATCGGGTTCGAGAAGCTGGCGCTGCTGGCCAGCGCGCTGTCGGTGGGCATCGGCTTCGGCCTGCAGGCGATCACCCAGAACTTCGTTTCCGGCCTGATCCTGCTCGCCGAGCGCCCGGTGAAGATCGGCGACTGGGTGAAGATCGGCGACCAGGAGGGCGACATCCGCCGCATCTCGGTGCGTTCGACCGAGATCCAGGTGGGCGACAAGTCCACCCTGATCGTGCCCAACTCCGAGCTGATCACCAAGACCATCCGCAACATGACGATGGCCAACGCGCTGGGCCGCGTGCAGATCCAGTTCTCGGTGCCGCTGGGTGCCGACGTGGGACGCGTGCGGCAGTTGCTGCTCGAGCTGTTCGCGGGCCACGAGAAGGTGCTGGACGAGCCGGCGCCGTCGGTGTTCATCGATTCGATCAGTGGCGGCCTGGTGGCGCTGAACTGCTTTGCCTACGTGTCCAGTCCGCGTGCGGTGTATGGCGTGCGCTCGGACCTGCTGTTCGCATTGCTGCAGGCCACCGCCGAGCAGGGCATCGCGCTGGTGACTCCGACCGACGTACGTGTCCTGCACGCCGATCCGCAGGCCGACGACCCCGTGCAGTAAACCGCTGCCGGCCCCGGCGCCACCCGCGGCGGGGCTGCGTCGGACGCGTTCGCCGTGTTCGCCGCGGAGGCCGCGCCGCGGCTCAGGAACGCGGGCGGCCGCCGATCGCCGGCACCAGCGCGTAGCGCTCCACCGCCAGCGTCTCGGCGTGGCCCAGCCAGGCGCGGATCTCCAGGTCGTCGATCTGTTCCTCCAGGCCCAGCGGCAGGCTGATGCGGCCGTCGCTGTCCGGCTGCACCCATTGCTGTGCCACCACCACCTTGCGCTGCGCCGACACCGCCTCGACCCAGAACGCGCGTGCGGGGCGCTGGCTGGCGTACAGCTCCAGCACGTACTGGCCGGGGCGGGTGGGTTGCGCGGTGCGGCTGATCATGCGCGACTGGCGCACGCTCGGGCGTGGACCATGGAACGGCTCCAGCGGGGCGTCCACGGCGATGCCGCGGCGCAGCTGCGCGTCGCGGTACAGGCGCATGCCCTGGTCGCTGTCCACCAGCAACGCGCACCAGTGGCCATCGGCAGAGGCGTCCTCGAAAGCGGTGCAGCGATCCACATAGGCGAGGCGATGGCTGGGGTCGGCCTCGTCGAAGCGGCGCGAGGTGTTCTCCAGGTACACCGATTCCAGCGCCCATTGCGCGTCGTACTCCAGCAGCACCGGCGGCTTCACCTTCTGAACGCCGACAAGTACCTGGTCGTCCTCCAGGCGCAGCATGCGGGTCTGTTCGCCCAGCCACAGCGAACGCGCGAACGCGCGGTAGCGTGCGTAGTCCGCCGGATCGGCCTTCAGTGCGGCGACGCTGGCACTAGCCGCGCGCGGGGTGGCCAGCAGCGAGCGGCCGAAGCCGATCGCGTCGATGGCCGGGTCCAGCAGCTGCAGCAGGGTGGCGCCCGAGTCCAGGGTCGTGCCGGCGCTGGCGGCCAGCTGGCGCGGGGCGATGTCCTTGCCGAGGAACAGCAGCAGGTTCTCGCGCTGCAGGGTTTCCAGCACGTGGCTCAGGTCGTTGGGCATGGCCAAGTGGTCGGAGGCGACCACCACCAGGGTGTCGTCGCCGAACTCGCTGGCGCGGATCCGGTCCACCAGCCGCGCGATCAGCCGGTCGGTGCATTTGAGCGCATTGAGCAGGCCGATGTCGCCGTGGGCGCTGCGGTAGCGCGTGCCCTTGCACGCGACCGGCAGGTGCCCGGCCGGATGGTGGGTATCCATGGTCAGCGCGGTGAGCATGAACGGCTGGCCGGCACGCGACAGCTCGATGAAACGGTCGAAGGCGCGTTCCAGCAGCACGTCGTCGTGGATGCCCCAGTTGGAGAAGTGCCGGGCGGCGATGCGCTGCTGGTGGAACCACGCCAGGTCGCGGATGTCGTCGTAACCGTGGCTGGCGAGAAAATCGGCCTTCGCCGCGAACTGACCGTTGGCGCCGCCCATGTAGTGGTTGCTGTAGCCCTGCTTTCTCAGATAGTCGCCCAGGCAGAATGCTTCCGGCAGGAAGCTGCCCATGCGGCCCATGCTGTTCTCGTCGCCCTGCGCGGTGGTCAGCGGCACCCCGCACATGGATGACACCAGCCCGGCGATGGTCCAGCCGCTGCCGTCGGCCGAGGCGATGCCGCGCAGGTCCAGCGCCTGCCCGGCCAGCCGTTTCAGGTTGGGCATCAATCCGGGGAAAACGGTCTCGTCCAGGTAGGTGCGCTCCAGGCTTTCGCCGTAGATCCACACGATGTTCCGCGGGCGCGCCAGCGTCCGGGTGGGCACCACGTACTCCGGCGCCACCGCGCTGTAGTCGACCGGCTTCATCTGCTGGTACATGCGCCGCGCATCGCCATACAGCGGGCTGCCGATCACGGCGACCGCCAGCAGCACCGCGAATCCCGCGCTCAGCACGCCGCCATGCCGTGGCAGGTGGAAGCGGCGCACCCGCACCAGCAGCAGCGGAACCAGCGAAAGTACGACCAGCACGGCGAACGCGGCGATGTACCCCGTGAAGTCGCCGACGCCAGCACCTTCCATGTCGCTGCGCAGGTGGTAGAGCGTGGCCGAGTTGATGCCGTCACCGCTGAGCCGGTCGATCAGCCACCAGGCGCTGAATGCCAGCAGTGCCAGCGACAGCAGGCCCGCCTTGAGCCGCGCCAGCATGGGCGTGGACAGCAACAACACGAACAGGGCGGGCAGGTACAGCCAGAAGGTCCAATGCATGCGGTCGCTTGGGTAGTGGAAACGGAAGGCGCCTCGCTGCCAGGGGAGCAAAGGCGCGATCCACAGGCCCATGTCAGGCTCATGAAGCGTGGATGACAGAAATCATGCACAGACGAACCTGACTGAAATGTTTGCAGGAAGCGGCACACTGCACGCTGGCGTGCGGCGGATGCCCGCGCGGGTGCATTTCCCGCGGAGCGCATGTGTGCGCGGCTCTGCGCGCCCCGTTCTGGTGCGCTGCGTCATGCCGTCATGCCGCGACGATGCGCCGCTACCTGCCGGATACGGCCGGCTTCAGGACGATGGCGCGCGTGCCGCGCGTACTGCTCAGCGGTGTCCGCGCTCTTCGCGCGCGCGGGCACGGGTGCGGCGGTCGAACAGCAACGCGCTGACGATCAGGCCCAGGCCGATCACCACGCCCACGAGGAACAGCAGCATCGCGAACGCCGGGTAGCCGAACAGCGAGAAGTGGCTGGGCACCCGCATCAGCAGCGCCGACGACAGCAGCAGCGCGGCCGTGATCAGGCCGGCGGCGATGCGGTTGGCCACCTTCTGGATGTTCTCCATCAGTCGCGATTCCTCAAGCCCGGTGACCTTCATCTGCAGCCGGTTCTCGGCCACCAGGCTGAGGATGTCGGACACCCGCCGCGGTCCGGTGCGCAGCAGCTGCTGCAGCTCCATCGCCTCGCTGGCGACGTTGGCCATCGACAGTGACTTGACCAGGCGCGCACGCATCACGTGCTGCAGCTGGCGCTCGACCACGCCGCGCGTATCCAGCTCCGGCGCCAGCAGCCGGCACGCGCCTTCCAGGTTGAGCAGGGCCTTGCCGAGCAGGCTCAGTTCCGGCGGCGTGCGCAGGTCGCAGGCAGTGGCGATGCGCACGATCTCCAGCACAACGCGGCCCTCGGACAGGGTGTCGTTGGCGGCGTAGCGGGCGATCATCTGCCCGGTCAGGCGCAGGTAGCGCTCTTCGTCGTAGTCCTCCAGGCGCGTGCTGATGCCGATGATCTCGTCGGCCACTTCCTCGCCACGCCCGTCCACCGCCGCGAACAGCACCTTGAGCAGGCGTTCGCGCAGGCGCGGCGGCACGTGCGCGACCATGCCCAGGTCGAACACCGCCAGGCGCTGGTCGTCGGTCACCCGCAGGTTGCCCGGATGCGGGTCGGCATGGATCTCACCATGCACGAAGATCTGGTCCAGGTAGCCGCGTACCAGCGCCGCTGCCAGTGGCTGCATCGACTGCTCGGTGCGGCGCACCGGCGGGATCGCGTCCACGCGCACGCCATGCACCAGTTCCATGGTCAGCACCCGCCGCCGGCACAGGTCCCACAGCGGCTGCGGCACCCACAGCTCCGGATACGGTGCCAGGTGCTGGCCAAAGCGCGCCAGGTTCGCCGCCTCCGCCTCGTAGTCCAGCTCCATGCGCAGGGTGGTGGCGAACTCGTCCAGCCAGTCGGCGAAGCGCACCCGGCGGCCGACCCGGGTCAGGTGGTCGGCGGCGCTGGCGAAGCTGCGCAGTACGGCGATATCCGAGCGCAGCTGTGCAGCGACGTCGGGCTTCTGCACCTTGATCGCCACCTCGCGGCCGTCATGGAGCACGGCGCGGTGGACCTGGGCAATGGACGCGCAGCCCAGCGGCTCCGGGTCGAACACGGCGAACAGCTTGCCGACCGGCGCCTCCAGCTCTTCCTCGATCACCGCGCGGACCTGTTCCACCGGGATGGGCGCCACCTGCTCCTGCATGCGCTCCAGCGCGGCCACGTACTCCAGCGGGATCATGTCCGGTCGCGTGGACAGCACCTGGCCGAGCTTGACGAAGGTCGTCCCCAGTGCCTCCAGGTCGGCGACGAACTGCGCCGGGTCGGCGTCCTCGGGCAGCGGGGTGCCACGCGGCGGCTCACCGTCCAGCTGCAGCCCCGAGAACACTCCGGAATTGCGATAGCGCAGCAGCAGCCGCAGGATCTGCTGGCGCCGGCTCATGCTGCCGACGGTGGCGGGCGTGGCCGGATCGTGTTTCGCTGCAGTCAAGGCGTTCTCCCGTGCGGCATGGTCGGGCAGTGTCACTGGCCGCAGGTGGTCGGCGGGTGAACGCGAACGGCCATGTCGCTCGGGCCCGGGATGCGTGACAATCGCCCCCTTCCCACTTTCCACGGTGCCCCATGGCTGGAGCCGGCCTGTTCGCCCTGCTCGACGATATCGCGACCCTGCTCGACGACGTTTCCATCCTGACCAAGGTCGCGGCCAAGAAGACCGCCGGCGTACTCGGCGACGACCTGGCGCTCAACGCGCAGCAGGTCACCGGGGTCAGTGCCGTGCGCGAGCTGCCGGTGGTATGGGCGGTGGCCAAGGGCTCGCTGCTCAACAAGGCGATCCTGGTGCCGGCGGCACTGGCCATCAGCGCGTGGCTGCCGTGGGCGATCACGCCGCTGATGATGCTCGGCGGCGCGTTCCTCTGTTACGAGGGCGTGGAGAAGCTGGCGCACAAGTTCCTCCATGGCAAGGAGGACGAGCAGCGCCACGCCGAGCGGATCCAGGCGCTGGCCGATGCCGAGGTGGACATGGTCGCCTGGGAAAAGGACAAGGTGCGCGGCGCGATCCGTACCGACTTCATCCTCTCGGCCGAGATCATCGTGCTGTCGCTGGGCGTGGTCGCGCACGTGCCGTTCCTGCAGCGGGTGCTGGTGCTGGTGGCCATCGCACTGGCGATGACCGTGTTCGTCTACGGACTGGTCGCAGGCATCGTCAAGCTAGACGACATCGGCCTGTGGCTGCTGCGTCGCGGCCGTGCCGCCGCTGCGCTGGGCCGCGGCATCCTGCGCGCCATGCCGTGGTTGATGCGCGGCCTGTCGATCGCCGGCACCGCGGCGATGTTCCTGGTGGGTGGCGGCATCCTGGTGCACGCGATACCGGCGTTGCACCACCTGCTGGTGGGCTGGATTCCCTCGCCGTCCTGGGAAATCGCGGCCAACGCACTCGGCAGCGTGGTGGTCGGCGTCCTTGTCGGCGCGCTGGTGCTGGCGGCGGTAACGCTGGTGCAGCGCCTGCGGGGTGGCAAGCCGGCGCACTGAGCCGCTTGTCCCGCACCGGTTGAAGGTCGGGCAGGACGCCGGATTGAGCTGGAGTCAGATGCGCGACGTCGCGCCTGCCTCCAGCATCTGCAGCACCATCTTGCGTATGACCGGGCGCGCGTGGCGGAACGCGCGCAGCACGCGTCTTTCCACTGGATCGTCGACCAGTTCGGCATCGGCGGCGGGCGTCCAGTCCTCGCACAGAGAGGGCTCTCCGCGGCCCGTCGCCAGCCATTCGTACGAGACGTCCGTTGCCAGCGCGATGGCGATCAGGCGCGCACTGCTGGGCAAAATTCCGCTGACGGCCTCCCAGTTCCCGACCGCGCTGCGGCTGACGTGCAACACCGAGGCCAGTTGGCCCTGCGTCATTTCCTTCCGCCGTCGTGCCATGCGGATTCGTATGCCGAGGCTTCCCGCCATTCGGTTTTCTCCCCCTTCCAGCAACGTCGCCATTATAGGCATGGCGGGGAAATGGCCCGCGCATCGCGATCGATGCCTGATTGCGCCATTGCATGATGGAATATCAAAAGCGCATGTCAGCAACAATGACGCAATTGGTCATTAATGCTGGCAGCGCTCGCGTTATCGCTTTCGTGCCGGTCGGATGGGTCGGCGGTGTCATTGAATAAGGCGCGCATCAGGGCTTGTCGTAGCGCGGTGGATGGAAAAAGGTGATTCCCCTCCGATGACGATGCATGGGGATGCAATGTCGCAACCGTTGTTCCGCGATGAAGTGCTCAAGGCTCGCCGCACCAGCTGGCTGGGCGGCATTTCGCTGGCGCAACCGCTGCGGCTGTGGGTATTGACCGGGCTGGCGGTAATGGCCGCGTCCGCCATCGTGCTGTTCGTTACCCTGGGGACCTATACCCGCCGTTCCACTGTCACCGGTCAGCTGGTGCCAACGAAGGGATTGGCGACAGTAGTGGCTCCTGCCAGTGGCGTAGTAACGCGCATGGATGTTGCCGAGGGGGGCAGGTCACCGCCGGCGGCACGCTGGCGCCGGTCTCCATGCCGCGTACCACCCAAGGCAGCGGCGACACGCAGGCGGCCCTGGAACAGCACCTGCAGCAACGGCAGAATGGTCTGGTCGCTACACAACAGGCCCAGCACGCACAGTTGCGGGCGCAGGCGCTGGGCTGCTGCTGGGCCTGCTCAAGCCCAGCGAAGGCAGCATCCACGTCGGCGGCCATGACCTACACAAGCTGGGTGCGCGCAACGTGCGCGCCATCGTCGGTGCGGTGATGCAGGACGATCAGCTGTTCGCCGGCAGCATTGCCGACAACATCGGCTTCTTCGACCCCGAGTTCGATCTTGGGCGTGTCGAGCAGGCGGCGCGGCTGGCGGCGGTGCACGATGATATCGCCGCGATGCCGATGGGCTATCACGGCCTGATCGGCGACATGGGCAGTTCGCTGTCCGGTGGGCAGAAGCAGCGCATCATCCTGGCGCGCGCGCTGTACCGGCAGCCGAAACTGCTGTTCCTGGACGAGGCTACCAGCCATCTGGACGTGGGCAACGAACAGCTGGTCAATGCGGCGATCCGGCGCCTGCAGGTTACCCGCGTGATCGTCGCGCATCGCCCCGAAACCATTGCCAGCGCCGATCGCGTGCTGGTGATGGAGCAGGGCCGGATCGTGCAGGAACTGCGCCCGCAGCCCGCATGCGATGCGCCGGCCGGGGAAGTCGAGCATGCGATGTAGGCTTGTTCGATGCACGCCTTCTGGAATGAGAAAGTGTCATGACTACATGCGGGATGGTCATCGGTGTGGGTGGATTGCGCTGGACATGACCGTTTCAGACGGCCGCGTGGATGACGTGGCGAAGCGACGCTGTCAGCTCTGACAGTTGCATGCATGCGCGCGTTGCGGATCAAATCGTTGTTTTGCGGTACATGGGTGCCGTGCAGTGAGCGTCGGTGCGATGCAGGCCGGCATGTCGTACCGATCATTGGACAAGGGGAAATGATGCTGAAACTTTCTTCCTGCGCCCTGGGCGTGGCTCTTTCGTTTGCGTTGATGCCGGCGGTATACGCCAAGGGTGAATCGGCGACGCTGCCGCGGTCGGTGACGGCCGGGCCGTGCATCGAGGGCATCTGCGAATACCGCCTGCCCAACGGCCTGCGGGTGCTGCTGTTCCCCGATGCCAGCAAGCCCACCGTCACCGTCAACCTGGTCTACGGCGTCGGTTCGATGCAGGAGAACTACGGCGAGACCGGCATGGCGCACCTGCTCGAGCACCTGTTGTTCAAGGGTACGCCGAAGCATCCGGACATCCCCGGCGAGATGCAGAAGCGTGGCGTGAACAAGAACGCCACCACGTCGCTGGACCGCACCAACTACTTTGCCTCATTCCCGGCCAATGACGACACGCTGGACTGGCTGCTGGCGATGGAAGCCGACCGCATGCTCAATTCCAGGGTGGCAAAGGCCGACCTGGACAGCGAGATGACCGTCGTCCGCAACGAGATGGAAGCCGGCGACAACAGTCCCGCCGGCGTGCTGATGAAGCGCATGCGCTCGGTCGCCTACGACTGGCACAACTATGCCAACCTGCCCATCGGCGCGCGCTCGGACGTGGAGAACGTGCCGATCGGCAACCTGCAGGCGTTCTATCGCACCTGGTACCAGCCGGACAATGCGCTGCTGATCGTGGCCGGCCGCATCGACGCCGACACCACGCTGTCGCGCATCGCCGCGCATTTCGGGCCGCTGAAGAAGCCGGCCCGCACGCTGCCGGCGTTCCATACCGCCGAACCGACCCAGGACGGCGAGCGCGAGGTGACGGTGCGCCGCAGCGGCGATCTGTCGCTGGTAGCCACCACCTACCACGTGCCGGCACTGGCGCAGGCCGACAGCGCGGCGCTGGCCGTGCTGGGCAACGTGCTGGGGCACACGCCCAGCGGGCGCCTGCACAAGGCACTGGTGGAGACCAAGCTCGCGGCCGGCACCGGTGCCGGCAGCATGAGCATGCGCGATCCGGGGTTGTTCAATGTGATCGCGGTGCTGCCCAGGGAGGGCGATGCGGCCAGGGCCGAGGCCGAACTGCTGCGGCAGGCCGAAGCGATCGCCGCCCGCCCGGTGACCGCGGACGAGGTGGACGCGGCCAAGCAGCGCATCGGCAACGACCAGGAGAACCTGTTCAACAACGTCAACGCAGTGGCGATGGCGCTGTCGGAGTACCAGGCGGCCGGCGACTGGCGCCTGTTGTTCGTGCAGCGTGATGCCATTGCCAAGGTGACGGCCGCGGACGTCAACCGGGTGGCGGCGGCGTACCTGAAGCCGAGCAACCGCACGCTTGGCCGGTTCGTGCCCACCGACGCGCCGGATCGCGCGGAGATTCCCGCCGCCCCGGCGATCGCCAGCGTGGTCGACGGTTACACCGGCCGGGCGGCGGTGGAGGCGGGCGAGGCCTTCGAGGCGACGCCGCAGAATATCGCCGCGCGGACGCAGACGTTCACCCTGGGCGACGGCTTGAAGGTGTCGCTGCTGCCGCGGCGCACGCGCGGGCAGACGGTCACCGTCAACGCCCATTTCGAGTTCGGCAGCGAGCAGGCCATCAGCGGTCGCGATACCGCCGCGCAGTGGGTGGGGTCGATGCTGCTGCGCGGTGCCACCGGGCAGAGCTACGAGCAGCTGGTTGCCCGGTTCGACGCGCTCAAGACCGAGGCCTCCATCGGCGGCAGCCTGCAGGGTGCGCAGATCCGCCTCAGCGGAAAGCGCGAAACCCTGGCCGAGGCGCTGGCGCTGGCCGCGCAGGTACTGCGCCAGCCGGACTTCCCGCAGGCGCAGTTCGAACAGCTGCGGTTGCAGGCGATCACGGGTATCGAGGCGCAGCGCAAGGAGCCGGGCATGCTGGCATCGATGGCGATGGCGACGTACTTCGATCCGTGGCCGGCGGGGCATCCATTGCATGCGGATTCGCTGGACGAGTCGCTGGCCAAGCTCAATGCGCTCAAGCTCGAGGACCTGCGTGCCTGGCACCGTGATTTCTACGGCACCGCGAACGGCCGCATCAGCGTGGTCGGCGACTTCGATCCGGAGGCGGTGAAGACGCAGCTGCAGGCGTTGTTCGCGGGCTGGAAGTCGCCGGCACCCTATGCGCCCATCGCCACCCGCTACCAGCCGCGCGCCGCGCACCGGGAGAGCTTCAGCACTCCCGACAAGCCCAACGCGGTACTGCTGGCGCGGCAGAACCTGTCGCTCAACGTGACCGACGCCGACGCACCGGCGCTGAGCATCGCGGTCGACATCCTGGGGGGCGATCCGCTCAAGTCGCGACTGGCCGATCGCATCCGCCAGCGCGAGGGACTGAGCTACGGCGTGAGCGCCGGGCTGCGTGCGGACGACAGCCGCAGCGGCCGCGACGACAATGGCAGCCTCACGGTGCAGGCCATCGCCGCGCCGGAGAACATGGGCAAGGTCGAGAATGCCCTGCGCGAGGAGCTGGCGCGGTTGGTGGCCGACGGCGTCACCGAGCAGGAACTGCGCGATGCCGTAGCCGCGCGCATGGTCCAGCGCGAGCAGTCACGGGCCAGCGATGGGGCGGTGGCCGGACTGCTGCAGGAACTGCTCGACTACGATCGCTCCATGGCGTTCGTGATCGAGCGCGACGCGGCCTACCGGTCGCTGACCGTCGACCGGGTCAATGCCGCGATCCGCACGCACCTCAAGCCCGAAAGCCTGAGCGTGTTCGTGGCCGGCGATTTCAAGTAGGTAGATGCCGGGGCGGCCCTGCTGGCCGCCCCGGTCGCATGGAGGGGGCGGCACGGCCGCGGTCGATGCCGGTGGCGGGTTCAGTCGGCGTTGCCGACCCGGTCGCGGCCGGCCTGCTTGGCCGCGTAGAGCGCGCGGTCGGCCCGCTGCAGGAGGGTCTCGGCCGATTCGTCGGGGCGCCATTGCGCGACGCCGGCGCTGAAGCGCACGTGCACGCGCTGGCCGTCGTGCAGGAACGGGCGATGGGCCAGCGCTTCCTGCAGCCGGCGCAGCTGCGCGTCGGCCTGCTCCTGGGCCATGCCGGGCAGGACCAGCACGAACTCGTCACCGCCCAGGCGTGCGACCTGGCCCTGGCTGCCCAGCCGCGTCTGCGCGGTGGCCACCAGGTGGCGCAGTGCATGGTCGCCGCCGGCGTGGCCATAGTCGGCGTTGGTCTGGCTGAAATGGTCCAGGTCCAGCATGGCGACGCTGAGCAGCGGCTGCGCGCCGCCCATCGCATCGGCAAGCAGCTCCTGCAGGCCGCGCCGGTTCATGGCCCCGGTCAGCGGATCGGTACGCAGCTGGCTGCCGGCTTCTTCCAGTTCGCGTTCGAGCTGCTGCACGCGCTGTTCGGCCGCCAGTGCCTCGGCGCGGGCGCTGGCCAGGCGGTCGCGCGCGCGCAGTGCCTGCGCCTGGACGCGCGCGGTGTCCTGCAGCACGTTCTGCAGCAACTGGCCCAGATCGGCCAGACTGCGCGCCTGGCGTACCGCGACCGCGTAGCTGGCGATCCGGTCGTGGTAGTCGCCGGTCTCCGAGGCCATGCCCTCGACCTGCTCGACGAAATCGACCATCAGCTCCTTCATCGCCTCCTTGGATTCCTCGATGCCCTGCCGCAGCACGCCCTGGCGGTAGATCACCGCGCGCAGGTCATTGCGGGTACGTTCCAGCGAGGTGCGGTCCAACGGGCCGGCCAGTACCTGCCGCACGTTGCCGATCTGGCCGTGGAGCCAGCTGCCGCCGTCGACCAGTTCGGCGATGTTCTGCAGCAGCAGGTCGAACAGGTTGAGCAGCAGGTCGTGTTGTTCGTGCAGCACGTCGTTGCGCACCCCGACCTGGTGGCAGAGTTCGCGCAGGTGCTGCTCCACCGGCTCCAGCGATTGCCCGGATTGCCAGCCGTGCAGTTCGTCGCCCATGCGCCGGGCCTGGGCTTCCAGTTCCGGTGCCTGCTGCAGCAGGCTGGACAGTACCGCGCCCAGGGTGTTGCGCAGCATGTCGCGCAGGCGCTCGGCCTCGCTGTTGCCCCCGGGTGCCGGCTCCAGTTCGATGGTGCGGATGTACTTGTCGATCAGCTGGCGCAGCAGGCGGCCATAGCGTTCCCACTCCTGGCGGTCGCAGGCACTGTGCAGCAGCCGGCCGAGGTCGCCCAGCTCCCCGGGCAGGCTGGACATGCCCTGGGCGAAGGCATGCAGCAGCGCATCGGGAGAATGGGCGTGGCTGAAGATCCGCTGCAGCGGCGTCGTGCCGTGGCCGTGCGCGGTGGCCTTGTGCGCAGGCGCGCCCGGTGCCGGGGCTTCGGCCATGACCTGCCGGCGTGACAGGATGCGTCCCAGTCCGGCAGGCTTGGAGGGCGGGGTATCGTTGCTGTCGGCCATCGCGAGGCGTTTCCGGACGGGCTGTACGGGCAGGGGATCGGTGTTCCCCATTATCGGCGAGGCGGATGCCGGCTTGAACTGCCGGGCGAAGGAGGAACGGGATGCGTGTACTGCTGGCTGGCGCCACCGGGCTGGTGGGGTCACAGGTGCTGATGCGGTTGCTGGCCGATGCGCGCTGCACGGCCGTCGTCGCGCCGGCGCGGCGGCCATTGCCGTTGCAGCATCCGCGCCTGCTCGGGCCGCTGCTGGATTTCGATGCGCTGCCGCTGGAGGCACCCTGGTGGCAGGTGGATGCGGCGATCTGCGCACTGGGCTCGACCCTGAAGCAGGCCGGCTCGCGGCAGGCCTTCGCGCGCATCGACCACGGCTACCCGCTGGCCATCGCCCGCGCGGTGAAGGCGCACGGCTGCCCGGTCTTCGCACTGAATTCGGCGATGGGCGCCAACCCGCGTTCGCGGCTCTTCTACAACCGGGTCAAAGGCGAACTGGAACAGGATCTGCGCGCGCTGGAGTTCGCGTCGCTGGCGCTGGTGCGACCGGGGCTGATCGGTGGCGAGCGCAGCGAGCCACGCCCCGGCGAGCAGGCGGCCGCATGGGTGCTGGGTGCGCTGGCACCGGTGCTGCCGCGCGCATGGCGCATCAATCCGGCCGGGCGGATTGCCGCCGCGCTGGTCGAGGCGGCGCTGGCGCCGCGGCCGGGCGTGCAGGTGATCGGGTCGGCGCAGCTGGCGTAGCCGCCGCGCGCCGGTAGCGGCGGCGCTCAGGCCGGTAGCGACTGGCCGCCATCCACCGCCAGTACCTGCCCGGTGATCCAGCGGGCGGCGGGCGAGCACAGGAACACCGCGGCCGCCGCCACGTCGGCAGGGTCGCCGAAGCCACCGAACGGAATCCGGTCGCGGACGCTTGCGTACAGCGCCGGCTCGGAGGTGCGGCGCTGGTCCCACAGCCCGCCGGGAAAAACGATGGAGCCGGGGGCGATGGCATTGACGCGGATGCGCTCGCGGGCCAGTTCGGTGGCGAGCGTGACGGTGTAATAGTCCAGCGCCGCCTTGGCGGTGGAATAGGCGGTGGCGCGCGGTGTCGGCACGCGCGCGTTGATCGAGCTGACGTTGAGGATGGCCGGTAGCGCGCTGCGCCGCAGGTACGGCAACGCCAGGCGATTGGTGCGCACCGCGGCCATCAGGTCGATGTCGAAGCCGGCCTGCCAGCTGGCGTCGTCGTTGCCGTGGCCGAACCCGGACGCGTTGTTGACCACGATGTCGATGCCGCCCAGTGCGGTGGCGGCCGCTTCCACCCAGGCCTGGATCTGCGCCGGATCGGCCAGGTCGCAGGCCTGCACGTGCACCTGCGCGCCCCCGGCCTGCAGCGTGTCGCGCGCGCGTTGCAGGCCGTCGATCCCGCGTGCGCACAGCCCCAGGCGTGCGCCGTGCCGGGCGAACGCGGTGGCGATGGCCAGGCCGATGCCACGGCTGCCGCCGGCGATCAGGACGCGGGCGTCGCCCAGCTGGTGAACCGTCATCGTGGCATCTTCCGCGGGAACCGGTGGGTATTGTCGCCGCAAAGGCGGCGGTTCACGCCCAGGTCGTGGCCGGCTGCCCGTTGTCGGGGTGCTTCATGCGCACCACGCAGAAGCGGTGGCCGGTCGGCGCCTCCATCACCCACCAGCGCTTGACGAAGCCGATGCGGCGCGCGCCCAGCGCCTCGAGCCGGTCGGCTTCGGCGTCGATGTCGTCCGCTTCGATGTCCAGGTGCACGCGCGGGGCATGGCTGACGCGCTGCACCTCCACGTGCAGGCCGCCGGGCGCGCCGGACAGTCCGGCGTACTGCGCGCCGTCGGTGTCGGTCTCCGCGGCGCGGGGCACCAGCCCCAGCGCGGCGCTCCAGAACCGGGCGGCGGTGCCGGCGTCGGTGCCCTGGCAGTCGATGATGAAGCCGGCCAGGCGGCTGCGATGGGCCATGCGCGTGCTCCTGCGGTGGGAGCGGCGAGCTTACGCCCCTGTCGCGGGCGTGCGTGTGGAGGTCGTGGCCCGCGCCGGTCCGCCGAGCCGCCACGCAGCGACGCACAGTGCGCCATAGACCAGCCATTCGGCCAGCCGCTGCAGCAGCCCGCGCCAGGCCTGCAGCCCGGGTGCGGCCATCAGCACGAACAGCAGCAGCCAGGTGGCCGCCAGCCCGGCCCACAGCAGGCGGATGCCGGCCGGCAGTCGTGGCGCGGTGGCCAGCAGCAGCAGGCCCAGCGCGGTTCCGCCGTAGGTGAGCACGCCCAGCAGGGTATGCAGTTGCTGGCGGATACTGCCGCTTGCCGGACAGCCGAGGTCGCAGGGTGCCAGGGCCGAGCCGATCCAGGCCAGCGGTTCGCACAACAGCAGCCAGTAGCCGACACGACTGGCGCCGCTGACCGGCGCCAGGCGCGCGCAGGCCAGCAGCAGCCAGGCAGCGAGCAGACCCACCGGAACGAAACCGGCCAGGCTGATCAGCCGTGCGTGCGGGCTGCCGCTGGCGCCCAGTTCGCTGATGTACTGGGCCATGTGCGAATAGCCGGGCTTGAGCAGCGCGCCGCCGAACAGCATGCCGAGATAGACGAGCGCGAACAGCGGCACGATCCGGCGGGGATGGGACATGGCGGCTGCGGGCGGGGCGAGGGCGCCGGGTCAGCGGGGGGCGCTGCCGAGGAACAGCT
>NZ_LDJO01000001.1 GCF_001431595.1 Stenotrophomonas acidaminiphila | reverse complement strand
AAAGGCTGGCCGGTCCACGGGTGGCGCTGGAGTTGCCGCTGGCTGCCTGAGCGGGAGCCGTTACCTGATTTCGTGGATGTGGCCTGCTTGTGCGCCGGCTAATGTGCTCCGGCAGGCATGGCCGGGGCCGGTGACTGCGGGCGCATCGCGATGGTGCGCCCCGCGTCGGGCATGCCCGGCTGGTCGCCGGTACCGACTACGGGATGCACGGGGGATGTCATGGGGACGCGTCCAGCAGGGCGGGAACAGGACGGCGCGGTTGCCGGACGCGGGGGAGTCCGGCTCCTGAGCGCGTGCGCGGCCATGCCGCCGCAACTCATCTACAGGAAGGGCTGGGCGCTGCTGGGCTACCTGGCCGCCGAGCCGGAGCGCCGCCATTCGCGGCTGACGCTGGCCATGCTGCTGTGGCCGCAGCTGGGCGAAACGCAGGCGATGACCAATCTGCGCCAGGTGCTGTGCAACCTGAAGCACTATTGCCGTGCGGAACTGGGGCCGGGCGTGCTGTGGGTGGAGCGCGACGGCGTGGCGGTACGGCGTGTCGGGAGGGCGCTCTTCGACATCGACCGGCTGGCCGAGGAACCGGCGGAAGCGCTGGCGATACTGGAAGGGCAGCACGTTTTCCTTGCCGGCATGGACGATGTCGCCGGCGTGGATTTCCGCGCGTGGCTGGAAAGCACGCGCCTTGCACTGGAGGCCGAACTGGTAGGCGTCGCCGAGCGGCATTGCGACCGGATGCTGGCGGCCGGGCGATGGGACGCCGCACTGCACATCGCGCGCGTGCTGCTGCAGCGCGACGCATGGAACGAGTCGCATGCCCGGCGCATGATGCGCGCCTATGCAGGGAATGGCATGCATGCCGAGGCGGTCAATGCCTACGCGCGCATAGAACAGGCGCTGCGCCGCGACCTCGGGGTCGATACCCAGGACGAGACCCGCAGGCTGCTGGCATGGATATGCGAGGGCATCGATTTTGCCCCGATGGAGGCGGACCTCCCGTACGCACCGGGTTGGCCGGATCTGCGGTGGGCAGTGGCGGTGTGACCCTGTTGGCGGACCGCCGCGCTCAGTACAGGTCCATCGGGTCCACGTCCAGCGACCAGCGCACGCGCCGTGCCTGCGGCAGCAGGTAGACCTGCGGCATCAGCGTGTCGAGCAGGCCGTGCAGGGCACGCCGCTGCGTCGCCGACAGCAGCAGCTGGGCGCGCTGGAAACCGGCGCGGCGCGGCATCGGCGCAGGCATCGGGCCGTAGCATTCGACCGGGCTGGCGGCGGGAATGGCCTGTTTCACCGTGGCCAGGAACGCGTTGGCATGCTCCACCTGCCTGGCCTCGGCGCGCATCAGCGCCAGATGCGCGAACGGCGGGAAGCCGGCGGCCTCGCGCTGCGCCAGTTCGGCGTCGGCGAAGGCGTGGTAGCCGCCGTTGACCAGCGTGTGCAGCAGTGCGTTGTCCGGGTGGTGGGTCTGCAGCCAGACCTCGCCGGGGCGGTCGGCGCGGCCGGCGCGGCCGGCAACCTGGATCAACTGCTGGGCCAGCTTCTCGCTGGCACGGAAGTCGGCCGAGAACAGGCCCTCGTCGATTCCCACCACCACCACCAGGGTCAGCCGCGGCAGGTCGTGGCCCTTGGCCAGGATCTGGGTGCCGACCAGGATGCCGGGTTGCTCGCCGAGCGTGGCCAGGGTCTGTTCCAGCGCGTCGCGGCGGGCGGTGGTGCCACGGTCGATGCGCAGTACCGGGAAATCCGGGAACAGCTGCAGCAGCCGTTCCTCCAGCCGCTCGGTGCCGATGCCCTGCGGCTGCAGCGCCAGGCTGGCGCAGTCCGGGCAGGCCAGCGGTACCGGCGCGCGCGCGCCGCAGTGGTGGCACTGCAGGCGGCGCCCGGCGCCATGCACGGTCATCGGGGTGGTGTGCAACGGCGTGCTGCAGCGGCTGCACGGCGCGGTCCAGCCGCAGTCGTGGCACAACAGTACGGGTGCGTAACCACGCCGGTTCTTGAACACCAGCACCTGGTTGCCGGCACGCAGGTGCTGTTCGATGCCGGCCAGCACTTCCGGCGACAGGCCGTCCTGCAGTGGCCGCTTGCGCACGTCGAACACCCGCACCGCCGGTGGTCGCGCGTCGCCGGCGCGCTGCTGCAGGCGCAGGTGGGTGTAGCGGCCGGCGCGCGCGTTGTGCAGCGACTCCAGCGACGGCGTGGCGCTGCCCAGCACCACCGGCACGTCCAGCGCCTTGCCACGCACCAGGGCGAAGTCGCGGGCGTGGTAGCGGATGCCATCCTGCTGCTTGTAGCTGCCGTCGTGTTCCTCGTCGACGATCAGCAACCCGGCCTCCGGCAGCGGCGTGAACACCGCCGAACGGGTGCCGACGATCACCCGCGCCTGCCCGCGCGCGGCTGCCGCCCACACCCGCGCGCGCTCGTTGTCGTTCAGGCCCGAATGCAGCGCATGCACCGCGATGCCCAGGCGACTGCGGAAGCGGGCCAGCATCTGTGGGGTCAGGCCGATCTCCGGTACCAGCACCAGCGCCTGCCGGCCCTGTTCCAGGCAACGGGCGATGGCCTGCAGGTAGACCTCGGTCTTGCCGCTGCCGGTGACCCCGTCCAGCAGGAAGGGTTGGAAATCGTCGGCTGCGGTTATCGCCTCGATCGCTGCCTGTTGCTGGACGTTGGGCACCAGACCGGGCTGCGGCCGGGCAGCCGGCGCCGATTCGGCCAGCGCCACGCGCTGCGCGAAGCCGCGCTTGAGCAGGCTGCGGCCGGCCTCGCGCCAACCGTCCATGCGTACGGCCAGCACCTCCTCGCCCAGCGCGCCATCGCCCAACAGTTCGGCCAGGCGCCGTGGGCGGCTGCCGCCGCGCAGCCGCGCCGCGCCCTCGCGTCCCGCCGCGGTCAGCTCCCAGCCCCAGGCGTGGGTATCGGGCAGCGGTTCGCCACGCCGCAGCGGTGCCGGCAGCGCGGTGGCGACCACCTCGCCCAGCGGCGCATGGGTATAGCGGGCCAGCCAGCGCAGCGATGCATGCAGCTCGCCGCCGAGCAGCGGTGGGCCATCCAGCCATTGCAGCGCCTCCCGCAGGGTCGCCTGGTCCTGCACCGCGCCGATGCCCTCGACCATGCCGACCAGCTCGCGGTTGCCGAACGGAACCCGCACCCGGCGCCCTTTGTCGCCGGCGTCCGGCGCCGGACTGCCGGGCGGAGGCAGGTAGTCGAAGGTCTGTGGCAACGGAACCGGCAGGGCGATGCGCAGGGTGGGGCAGGTGGGCATGGGCGGCAGTGTAGGCGGCGGCCGGTGCCCGGCACACCCCCGGGCCAGGCGGCGCCGGGCTGATCGCGCCCACCCCGGCGGGCGCGTTCACTTGCGGGCGCTTGTGCAGCGCCGGAAGCATAAACACCGCGTAAACGCAGGCCCCGATTGGAGATTTGGGCTTATCCACACAACATGTGGATAACTCTGTGCATCAGCGTTGTGCTCCACGCGTCCAGGGCGGTGGTTGAAGCCTTTCACTCAAATTGGTCAAAAAATAGCCACGGCATCAATACGTTTAAAATCAACAACTTGTTCGTGAAACAAAAGCGAAATGCAGGTGTCGGGGCGGAATTCCGAGGAATCGGGGCCGGACTATTGACGCTGTGCACAAGTTGCGGCAAGGGCCGCTGCCAAAGGCGTGAAGGCGGTGTGCAGGCCGCCGCCAGCGGCCGCTGCAGGGCGGGATGGGCTGGGTATCATGCCCGGCGATGAAGGAGTCCACCTGATGGCTGCACCCGTCTCCCCCACGCCGGCCGCAGCCAGCGCCCTGTCCGCCTTCCTGAAAGGTGTCGAACGCCGCGCCCTGGCCGTTGCCAGCCTGCAGACCGGCGACGAGGCCGCCGCCGGCCGCGCCGTGGCGGCCGCCATGCGTGCCTTTGCCGGCCCCGCCACGGACATGCCCATGGCCGATTGGCCGGCGCGCTTCTGGGCGTTGCTGTGCGGCAACCCGCAATTGCGGGCGGCGTCCGCGGACGGGCACTGGCCACCTGCGCTGACCCACCTGCAGGGGCTGCCGGCGGCCGCGCGGCTGGCGCTGCTGCTGCGCGTCGGCGGTGGCCTGGACGAAGACGCCGCGTCCGCCGTGCTGGGGCTCACGCCCGATGCATACCGGCGTGCGCTGGCTGCTGCCTGCCCGCTGGATGCGCAGGGCCATCCGGATGCGCTGGCCTGGCGCGGCCTGGCCGAGCAGGTGCAGGCACAGGTGCGCGACCTGCCGGCCGCTCGCCTGCAACAGCTGGAGCAGCTGCGCGCGGCGACCGTACCCGCTGCCGCACCGGCACCCACGACAACGCCGGTGCCCCGCGCAGAGGCCGATGCGCGTACCCCGCGCGCGCCGCGCCGTACCCGGGCGCGCTGGAGCCGGCGGACCTGGCTGTTGCTGTGCCTGCCGCTGCTGCTGCTGGCGCTGGTCGCGGCCTGGTGGTGGACGCGACATGGCCCGGCGTTGCCCGGCGCGGCCGCACCGGCGGCCGAGGGCGCGGTGGCGGACAACGGCCCGGTACAGGTGGAAGCCCTGCCGGATGACAGCATCGCCGCTGGGCCTGCGGCCCCCGGCAGCCGTGCCGCGGACGATGCCGCGATGCTGGCCGACCCGGAACTGGCACTGGCGCAGGATGCCGACTTCCATGCCTGGTATGCCGCCGGCGGCCCGGTGCCGGTGGACGAATCGCAGGCGCAGCCCGGCCGCGCCGAACCTGCCGGTAGCGCACTGGAGACGGTCGATGCCGAGGATTGAGCGATTGCTGCCGCTACTGCTTGCGCTGCTGCCGGCCGCGCCGTCGCTGGCGACGCCGGCGGCGCTGCCTGCGGTACCTGTCGCGCAAACAGGCACTGCCACCCCCGGGCCCGATCCACGGGCGCACTGGCCGGCACTGGACCCGGCCCGGCAGCGTGAACTGCGCGCGCGCTACGCGGCATGGCGCGCGCTGCCCGAATCCGAGCGCCAGCGCGTGCGCCGGGCCGCGGCCGACATGGCGGCGTTGCCTCCCGCCGAGCGCGAGGCCCTGCGCAACCGCTTCGTGGCGCTGGATCGGCTGCATCGCGATGGCTGGCGGCTGGGGCCGCAACTGGGCGCGCACTATCCGAAGCTGCAACCGTTGCTGGGCTACCTGCCCGAACACCAGCGCGCGCCGATGCTGGCCCTGCTGTACCAGCTCGATGCCACGCAGCTGGCGCAACTGGGCGTGCTGTCGCAACGCACCCCGCCGCAGGAACGCGATGCGCTGCGCGAGCGGCTGCTGGCGTTGCCTCAGGCCCAGCGTGCGGACTGGCTGCGGCAAAGCACCGAATCGCGCTGAGGTGCGCGCGCCGGGAGGCGTGGTGCGGCCGTCTTTCACCCGGCTTCATCCATTGCCATTACAATGCGCTGCTTCCGCGACCCGGCAACAGCGCGTCCCGCGCCGGCCGCAGTCCGCGTCATTCCCCGCATGTCCATCACCGCCACGCCGCGCTTCCGCCAGGAAGTGCGCGCCACCGGGTTGCTCGCCCTGCCGCTTGTACTGGGCCATGTTTCGACTGGCCTGATCGCCTTCGTCGACAACACCATCGCCGGCCACCACGGTACCGATACGTTCGCCGCTGTCAGCATCGGCACCGCGCTGCTGTGGCTGCCGATGCTGGTGCCGATCGGCACCCTGATCTCGCTGACCGCCTCGGTGTCGCAGCTGCACGGCGCCGGCCGCGAGCGCGACATCGGCCCGCTGTTCCGCCAGGCGCTGTGGCTGGGCGTGGGCCTGAGCGCGCTGATGTTCGCTTTCCTCAGCGTGGTGCCGGCGTTCCTGCCGGCCTTCGGCATCGCCCCGGAGATCGTGCCCGGCGCCACCGGCTTCCTGCATGCGATCCGCTGGGGCGTGCCGGCGCTGACGCTTTATTTCTGCATGCGCTACCTGAGCGAGGGCATGCACTGGACGTTGCCGACCATGCTGCTCGGGTTCGGCGGGCTGCTGGTGCTGGGGCCGCTGGGCTATGCGCTGTGCAACGGCCGCTTCGGCTTTCCCGAAATGGGCGCCGAAGGCCTGGGCATCGCCTCGTCGGTGACGATGTGGCTGCAGGCGCTGTGTTTCGCCGGCTACCTGTGGAAGACCCGGCGTTTCGCCCACCTGCAGCTGTTCGGGCATTTCGAGCCGCCGCGCTGGCGCGCGATCTGGGACCTGCTGCGTACCGGCCTGCCGATCGGCATCACCGTGCTCATGGAAGGCGGTCTGTTCATCATCACCGCGCTGCTGATCGGCCGTATCGGCGCGGTCGAGGCCAGCGCCCACCAGATCGCGATCAATGTCGCCCAGCTGTGCTTCATGATCCCGATGGGCGTGGCCGAGGCCACCACCGTACGCGTCGGCCATGCGGTGGGCAGCAACGATCCGCTGGGCGTGCGCCGCGCCACCTGGGCCGGCTACGCGATCGTGCTGGTCACGCAGATGCTGTCGATCACCGTGCTGCTGCTGGGCCACGACGCGGTGGTGCGCCTGTACACCGATGACCTGGCGGTGGCCGCGCTGGCTTCCACCCTGCTGCTGTACGCGGCGACCTTCCAGTTCCCCGATGGCATCCAGGTGCTGTCGGCCGGCGCGCTGCGCGGGCTCAAGGACACGCGCGTGCCGATGTTCATCGCCATGTTCGCGTACTGGGGCGTGGGCATGCCGCTCGGCGCCGGCCTCGGCCTGGGCCTGGGCTGGGGGCCGCAGGGCATGTGGATCGGCCTGATCATGGGCCTGACCGCGGCCGCCGTGCTGATGGGCTGGCGCCTGCGGATCAGCAGCCAGCGCCTGTTCCTCCAGCCGGCACCCTGACTTGAAGCCCATGCCCGGCTCGCCGGTTATGGGTATCCTGCTTTGCAACAAGCCCCTTCCGGAGCGTCCATGAATCCTCCACCGCTGCCCCGCCGCAACCCCATCGCCAGCTTCTTCGTCGGGCTGTGGGACGTGATGAACTTCACCCGGCGGCTGATCCTCAACCTGGTGTTCTTCGGCCTGCTGTTCCTGGTGCTGATCGTGATGATGGTGGCGATGGGCAAGGGCGCGTCGTCGGCCAAGATCCTGCAGGACCGCACCACCCTGGTGATCGCGCCGGAAGGCCGGCTGGTCGAGCAGTACAGCACCGACCCGGTCAGCCGTGCGCTGGCCAAGGCGGTGGGCGACAGCAACGCCGAGGAAATCCAGCTGCGCGACCTGATCCGCGCCATCGAGGCCGCGCGCGACGACAAGAAGATCGAGCGCGTGGTGCTGGAACTGGACAAGCTGCAGCCCTCGGGCTTCGCGTCGATGCGCGAGGTCGCCGCCGCGCTGCAGGACCTGCGCGCCTCCGGCAAGCAGCTGGTCGCCTTCAGCGAGAACATGGGCCAGTCGCAGTACCTGCTGGCCGCGCAGGCCGACGAGGTCTACCTGGACCCGATGGGCAGCCTGCTGCTTGAAGGCCTGGGGCGCTACCGCCAGTACTTCCGCAGTGGCCTGCAGGACAAGCTGGGCGTGGACGTGCACCTGTTCAAGGTGGGTGAGTACAAGTCGGCCGCCGAGCCCTACGTGCTCGACGCCGCCTCGCCGCAGGCCAAGGAAGCCGACCTGTTCTGGATGAACGACGTGTGGCAGCGCTACCTGGGCGACATCGCCAGGGCGCGCAAGCTCGACGCCGCGCAGCTGGCCGCCGGCATCGACACGCTGCCCGAGGGCATCGCCGCCGCCGGTGGCGACCTGGCGCGCTTCGCCCTGCAGCAGAAGCTGGTGGACGGGCTCAAGACCCGCGAGGAAGTGGAAGCGCTGCTCACCGACCGTGGCGTGGCCGACAGCGACGCCGATGGCGGCTTCCGCCAGATCGCGCTGGGCGACTACCTGACCCAGGTGGACGCGCGCCGCTCGCCGATCGACCACCGCCCGCAGGTGGCGGTGGTGGTGGCCGAGGGCGAAATCGCCGGGGGCGACCTGCCGGCCGGCCGCGTCGGCGGCGTCTCCACCTCGGCGCTGCTGCGTGCCGCGCGCGACGACGACGACGTCAAGGCGGTGGTGCTGCGCGTGGATTCCCCGGGCGGCGAAGTGTTCGCCTCCGAGCAGATCCGTCGCGAGGTCGACGCGCTCAAGGCCGCCGGCAAGCCGGTGGTGGTGTCGATGGGCGACCTGGCCGCGTCCGGCGGTTACTGGATCAGCATGAACGCCGACCGCATCTACGCCGACGAATCGACCATCACCGGCTCGATCGGCATCTTCGGCATGATCCCCAACTTCGCGCGCAGCCTGGACAAGATCGGTGTGCATACCGATGGCGTGGGCACCACCCGTTTCGCCGGTGCGTTCGACGTCACCCGGCCGATGGATCCTGCGGTGGGCCGGGTAGTGCAGTCGGTCATCGACAAGGGCTATGCCGACTTCACCGGCAAGGTGGCGCAGGCGCGCGGCCGCGACGTGGACGCCATCGACGAGGTCGCCCGCGGCCGCGTGTGGAGCGGTGCCCAGGCCAAGGAGCGCGGGCTGGTGGACGCGTTCGGTGGCCTCAAGGCCGCGATCGCCGACGCCGCCGGGCGCGCCAAGCTCGGCGACCCGGACAAGTACCGGGTGAACTACATCGAGAAGGCGGCCACGCCGTTCGCGCAGTTCATGACCGGCTTCGCCGGCAGCCGCGCCGGCGCCTGGATGCTGTCCGATTCCAGCATGGCGCGGTTGATGCTGGCGCGCACGATGCCGGAAATGGATGCGCAGCTGCGCTTCGTCGAGGATGCGGTGAAGGATCGCAACGGCGCGCCGGTCAAGGCGCTGGCCTACTGCTTCTGCGGCTTGTGAGGGCCGCCACCGCGTGACCTGGCAACGCCGCCTCCGGGCGGCGTTGTCGTTTCAGCGGGCGCCGCCGTGCGCGTGGCTACGGCGCGTTGCCGGTCGGCTGCGCAGGTTTCCACCCGGTAGGGGCCGGCTCCGCGCGCGTGGCGGTGGCCTGTACCCGCGCCGGGGCGTCGTCGCGGCGCGTCGCCGCGGCCTGCGGATCGGGCCGGCGCTCGGTCTCCGGCGGCCGCGGGCTGCCGCAACCGGCAAGCAGGGCCAGGGCCATCGGCAACAGGCAATGACGGATATCCATCGGCGTGCTCCTGTGCAGGCTGGCCTCATCCTGACACAACGCCGCGGCGGCAACCTGACCCGCGGCCGATGCGGCGGTATCCTTCACCCATGAACACGAACCGCTGGCGGCTGGACGGACAGACCGCACTGATCACCGGCGCCAGCGCCGGCATCGGCCTGGCGATCGCGCGCGAACTGCTCGGTTTCGGGGCCGACCTGTTGCTGGTGGCGCGCGATGCGGACGCACTGGCGCAGGCGCGCGACGACCTGGCCGACGAGTTCCCCGACCGCGCCATCCATGGCCTGTCGGCCGACGTCGCCGACGACGAGGACCGCCAGGCGATCCTGGACTGGGTCGAGGACCATGGCGGGCTGAACCTGCTGGTCAACAACGCCGGCGGCAACATCACCAGGCCGGCCAACGACTACAGCGAGGACGAGTGGCGCGGCATCTTCGAGACCAACCTGTTCTCGGCATTCGAGCTATCCCGCTACGCCTACCCGCTGCTCACCCGCCACGCCGCCTCGGCCATCGTCAACGTCGGCAGCGTTTCCGGCATCACCCATGTGCGCAGCGGCGTGGTCTACGGCATGACCAAGGCGGCGCTGCAGCAGATGACCCGCAACCTCGCCTGCGAATGGGCCGAGGACGGCATCCGGGTGAACTCGGTGGCGCCGTGGTACATCCGCACCCGGCGCACCTCCGGGCCGCTGTCCGACGCCGACTACTACGACGAAGTGATCGCGCGCACGCCGATGCGCCGCATTGGCGAGCCGGAGGAAGTGGCCGCGGCGGTCGGCTTCCTGTGCCTGCCGGCTGCAAGCTACGTCACCGGCGAGTGCATCGCGGTGGACGGCGGCTTCCTGCGCTACGGATTCTGAGCCGCCGCGCCGGGATGCATGGACTGATCCTGGTTCTACATCGCCGCTGCAACGTGGCCGCATACCGAACATGGGCGCGGCCCGGGAGTGGAACATGCGGCGTTGGATCAAGCGGTTGCTGCTGGGCGGGCTGGTTGCGGCGCTGGTGCTGGCGGCAGGCGCGGGCCTTTACCTGTACAGCCTGGACCTGGGCAGCCAGCCTCCGGCCGATCCGCGCAGTCGCGTGGCCGACCTGGCGTTCCTGCGCGATGCACCGCCACCGGCGCGTGGCCGGATCCTGGCCGTGGTCAGCAGCGCCGGGGTGTTCCCGGGTACCGAAAAGCGCGCCGGCTTCGAGCTGACCGAGCTGGCGCGCGCCTATTACACCTTCATCGCCAACGGCTACGAGGTGGACATCGCCAGTCCGCTCGGCGGCCCGCCGCCGATGCGCGTGGACGACGAGGACATGGGCGTGGCCGACCATGCCTTCCTCAACGACGCGCAGGCGCGGGCCAGGCTCGCGGCCAGCCTGCCGCTGGAGCAGGTGGATGCCACGCGCTACGCCGCGGTGTACTTCGTCGGCGGCAAGGGCGCGATGTTCGATTTTCCCGGCAATGCCGCGATCGCCCGGCTCGTGCGCCATGTGCATGGTGCCGGCGGCGTGATCGGCGCGGTATGCCATGGCCCGGCGGCGTTGCTCGAGGTGACCCTGGACGACGGCACGCCGCTGCTGCGCGGGCGCCGCGTCACCGGCTTCAGCAATGCCGAGGAGCTGTTCCTGATGAAGGATGCGCGCCAGCGCTTCGACACGCTGCTGCAGGACGCGCTGGCGCAGCGCGGCGCGCGCTTCGTCGAAGGTGGCCTCTACCTGGACAACACCGTGGTCGACGGCCGCCTGGTGACCGGCCAGAACCCCTGGTCGACGTGGTCGGTCGCCGAGGCGATGGTCAGGACCCTGGGCCATGTGCCGGCGCCGCGCGAAGCCACCGGCGAAGAGCAGGCGGTGCGGGTGATGGAGGCCTATCGCCGGGGCGGCATCGCCGCCGCACGGGAGGTCCGCCGCTCGCTGCCCGGCGCCGACAAGCGGCTGCTGCTGATGCATGCGCTGGTGGCCGCGATGCAGCAGCGCTGGCGCGATGCCTGGCACTTGCAACGCCTGGCGCATGGATGACTACACTCGCGCGCCCCGAACGGAAAAGGCGATGAAGCTGCGCGCACCGTCATTGCGGCTGCTGCTGGTGGAGGACGATGTCGACATCGCCGCCGGTATCGGCGACTACCTGGACAGCCACGGCGTGGAGGTGGATTTCGCCTACAACGCGTCGCAGGCACGGCTGCGCCTGCAGGCGCAGGCATTCGACCTGCTGGTGCTGGACGTGAACCTGCCGGGGCAGGACGGGCTGGCGCTGTGCCGGGAGCTCAAGCGTGATGCCGGCCTGCGCCCGCCGGTGCTGTTCCTCACCGCGCGTGGCGCGCTGGACGACAAGCTGGCGGCGTTCGAGGCGGGAGCGGTGGATTACATGGTCAAGCCATTCGCGCCCGCCGAACTGCTGGCCCGCGCCCGCGCGATCACCGCGCATGCTGCCTGCAGCGGTGGACTGTCGCTGCGCGCCGGCGATTTCGTGCTGGATACGCGGCACCATCTTCTGCAGCGCGCCGGGCAATCGCTGCCACTGCATGCCGCCGGTTTCGTGCTGATGCGCGAGCTGATGCGCGCCAGCCCGGGCGTCGTGTCGCGGCAGGCACTGTGCGAGCTGCTGTGGCAGGGCGAGCCGCCGGACAGCGATCCGTTGCGCATGCATGTCTACCAGTTGCGCCGGCATTGCCTGCGCGTGTTCGGCATGCCGCTGGTCGCCACCGTGCGCGGCGTCGGCTATCGCTTCAGCGCGGAGCGCGGCGATGCGCCGGCTTAGCCTGCGCATCGCGCTGGTCCGGCGCTGGATGCTGTTCGCCGCGCTGCTGTCGCTGCTGTTCGCGGGCGCCACCCTGTTGTTGCTGTTCGTGCTGGAAGACAGCTTCATCGACCGGCGCCTGCGCACGGTCGCGGCAACCCTGCCGGCGGACATGCGCACGCCGGCACTGCCCGAGCATTTCCAGTGGGTCGCGTTCGACCGGCTTCCGGCCGCGGAACGGCAGCGGCTGGGCGACCGCGGCGCCGGGACGATCACCGAGTTCAGGCGCGATGACGGGCGCTACGTGCATGCGCTGCTGCTGTCCGCGGCGGACGGTACGCGCGCGGTGCTGCTGTACGACGTCACCGGCGAGCTCACGGTGACCGCCGGCCTGCGCGCCGGCCTGGGCCCTGCCGCGGCGGTGTTCGGCTCGACCCTGCTGTGCGCCTGGCTGCTGGCCAATGCCTTCGTCGGCCGTGCGCAGCGGCATGCGCGGCGCCTGCTGTCGCAGGTGCGGTCGGCGCCGGACCCGGCCAGCCTTGACGCCCTGGCCGGCGCGGAACCGGTGCACGAGTTCGCCGAGATCCTGCGCCTGCATGCCGATGTCTGGCGCGGCCGCCACCAGGCGGTCGAACGCGAGCGGCAGACGCTCGCCTTCCTCGCCCATGAGCTGCGCACGCCGCTGCAGTCGGCACGCACCAGCCTGGCGCTGCTGGAAGAAGCCACGGCGGCGACTCCATCGTCTCCGGCGTTGTCGCGGCTGCGGCGCGCGCTGTCGCGGCTGGAGCGGGCGGGCAACGCGATCCTGTGGCTGTCCGCCGATACGGTGCTGTGCGGCGGGCAACCCACCCCGGCGCGGCCGGCGCTGGACGAACTGGTCGACGAACTGCAACCGCTGGCGGGCGCCCGCGCGCAGGCGTTCGACGTCCGCATCGCCCCGGGGCTGTGTTGGGACGCGCCGCGCGAGGTGGTGGAGACGCTGCTGGCCAATCTGCTGCTCAATGCGATCCAGCACGGCGACGCCGGCGTCATCGGCGTGGAGGCCGATGCTGGGCGGTTGGTGATATGCAACCGGCAGGCGGCGGCCGACGTGCCGGGCTTTGGCCTCGGCCTGGAGATCGCCCGGCGGCTGGCCGCGCGTGTCGGTTGGCGGCTGGAAATGCAGGTGGCGGCCGGCATGGCCCGTTGCGAGCTGCGCTGGCCGGCAGCCACCAGCGGTACCGGTCAGTAACCGCCGCAGTCGCGGCCCAGCCGCGCCTCGATGCCGCGCTGTTCGCGGGTGAGGGCCTGGCGTTCGCTCTGCAGCGCGCTGTTGTAGCGCCGCACCAGTTCCCAGCGGCGGTCGCGCAGTCGCGCGCACACTTCCTGCTGCGGCAGCGGGTGGCAGGCGTCGCGGACCCAGGTGCCGGTGGCGACCGCGGCCCCGCCGGGATGGGGATGGCCGTGGCCGGGCCGTCCGCCCTGGAGTCCGCCGCCAGCGGAGCCCGGGGCGGGGCTGCCCATGGGCCCCGGCGGGTAATAACCGCCGACCCACAACGGCACCCAGCGTGGATTGCCGACGCCGTCATCGCTGGTGTAACGCTCGCCGTCCGGCGCGATGCACTCGTACAGGGGTTGCGGCGGCTGTACGGTCACGATGCGTACCTCGCGCTCGGGCGGCGGTGGCGCAGGGGGCGTCGTGGGTGCCGCCACCGGCCGCGGCGGCGGGTCCTGGGGGCGCTGCATGTCCAGCACCTGCTGGCGGTGCGCGCCGTTGCAGGGGGCGTCCTGCAGCGTGACCGCACCATTGCCGGCGACGCAGCGGTAGATGCGCACGCTGCCCGCGGGCGGCGGCTCGGTGGCCATCGCCATGGCGGGCAGCAGGCCCAGGAACCCGGGCAGGAGCAGGCGGACGCGCATGCGGCCATGGTGCCGCATATGGCGCACGGCGGGTAGGCGGGCGTCTCCGGTGCGCTGCCGGGCGCCTGCCGCCCCCGGAGCGGGTCCCACGCCGGGCGGCCTATTCGCGCAGCACCTGCCCGGTGGCGGCGACGCGGATGCGGGTGGGCTGCGCCAGCCCGCCGGTGGCGCCGTCGAGCAGGCCGTCGAGCTGTGCCAGCAGGGCCGGGTCTAGCTGGTCGCGGGCGCGTGCCGGCGGCTGCCCGGCGAGGTTGGCGCTGGTCGAGACCAGCGGGCCGCCCCAGGCCTGGCACAGGGCGCGTACCTGCGGATGCGCGCTGACCCGCACCGCGATGCCGCTGTGCTCGCCGGTGATCCAGCGCGGGGCGAGCGGCCCGGCCGGCACGATCCAGGTATTGGCCCCGGGCCAGCTGTCCAGCACCGCCTGGAGGCGGTCCGCGGCCAGTGCGTCCAGTCGCACCCAGCCCTGCAGCTGCGCCACGTCGGCGGCGATCAGGATCATGCCCTTTTCGACCGGCCGCTGTTTGAGCGCCAGCAGCTTCATCACGGCTGTTTCGTTGGCCGGGTCGCAGCCCAGGCCCCAGACCGCCTCGGTCGGGTAGGCGATGACGCTTCCGGCGCGCAGCGCCGGGACCACATTCTGCAGATCGAGTTCAATCATCGGGGGTACCGTTGGCTGCCGCGGCGACGGCCGTGGGAACGCAGGGAGGCCAAACGCACCAGACCGCCCGTGGGCGGCCTGGAGCAGGTACACCGATTATCCCCCTGCCGGGGCGGCAGCGGGAGGCCACGCTCAGAACGGCGGCGTGTCGTCGTCCACCGGTGCCTTCACGGCCTTCACGACGGCTTTCTTGACGGCCTTCTTCACCGGGGTCTTGGTGGTCGTGGCCTTCTTGGCCGCCGCTTTCTTGGCCGGGGCCTTTTTGGCGGCCGGCTTCTTCGGCGCGGCGTCCTTCTTCACCGCGCTCTTCTTCGCCGCGGCCTTCTTGGTGGCGGCCTTTTTCGCGCCGAAGCCCTTGCGCGCCGGCTTGCCGGTCTCGGCCATCAGCTGCTGGACTTCGGCCAGGGTCAGCGAGGCTGGCTCGCGGTCCTTGGGAATCTTGCCATTGAGGGTGCCGTCGCTGATGTAGGGACCGAACCGGCCGTTGAGCACCTGGATGTCCGAACCCTCGAACTCCTTGATGATGCGGTTGCGGGCGATCTCTTCCTTTTCCTCGATCAGGAACAGCGCGCGGGCCAGGTCGATCTTGTACGGATCGTCCTCCTTCTTCAGCGAGGCGTAGGTGCTGCCGCGCTTGGCGAACGGGCCGAAGCGGCCGATGCCCACGCTCACTTCCTCGCCATTGGCGTCGGCGCCGAGCCTGCGCGGCATGTCGAACAGCTTCAGCGCGTCTTCCAGCGAGATGGAATAGATGCTCTGGCCGGGCTGCAGCGAGGCGAACTTCGGTTTTTCCTCGTCCTCGACGGTGCCGATCTGCACCATCGGCCCGAAGCGGCCGATGCGCGCGCTCACTTCCTTGCCGCTGCCCGGGTCGGTGCCGAGCACGCGCGCGCTGCCGGCGTCGGTGCGGTCCAGCGATTCGCTCTTGTCGCTGACCAGTTCCTTGAACGGGCCCCAGAAGCGCTCCATCAGCGGCACCCATTCCTCCTCGCCGCGCGACACCGCGTCCAGCTCGTCCTCGAGCTTGGCGGTGAAGTCGTAGTCGACGTAGCGGGTGAAGTGGCTGGACAGGAACTTGCTGACCGCGCGGCCGACGTCGGTGGGCTTGAAGCTGCGGCCTTCCATCTCGGTGTACTTGCGGAACAGCAGGGTCTGGATGATCGAGGCGTAGGTCGAGGGACGGCCGATGCCGTATTCCTCGAGCGCCTTCACCAGCGCCGCTTCGGTGTAGCGCGGCGGCGGCTGGGTGAAATGCTGTTCGGCGCCGATCCGCTCCAGCGGCACGTTGTCGCCGGGCTTCATCGCCGGCAGCTTGCGACCCTCGTCCTCGTCCTCGGCGTTCTTGCTGTCCTTGCCTTCCTCGTAGACGGCCAGGAAGCCGGGCACCACCACGGTGGTGCCGCTGGCGCGGAACACGTGCTCGCTGCCGGCGGACAGGTCGACACTGACGGTATTGAGCGTGGCCGGGATCATCTGGCAGGCCACGGCGCGCTTCCAGATCAGCTCGTACAGCCGGCGCTCGTCGTCGGTCAGGAACCTGGCCACCTGCGCCGGCGTGCGCAGCGCCGAGGTCGGGCGCACCGCTTCGTGCGCCTCCTGGGCGTTCTTGCTCTTGGTGGTGTAGGTGTTGGGCTTGTCCGGCAGCGAGGCGGTGCCGTAGTCGCGGGCGATCACGTCGCGGATCTCGACCAGCGCGTCCTGCGACAGGTTCACCGAGTCGGTACGCATGTAGGAGATCAGGCCGACGGTGCCTTCCTCGCCGATCGCCACGCCTTCGTACAGCTTCTGCGCGACCTGCATGGTCTTGCGCGTGGTGAAGCCGAGCTTGCGCGAGGCTTCCTGCTGCAGGGTGGAGGTGGTGAACGGCGGCGCCGGGCGGCGCTTGCGCTCCTTGCTGGCGACGTCGGTGACGTGCAGGCGGCCCTGCGCGGCCTGCTGGATGCGCAGGCGCGCGGCCTCGGCGGTGTCGCCGTCGGTGATGGTGAACTGCTCGAACTTCTGCCCGTCCAGCCTGATCAGCTTGGCCGAGAAATGCTGGGTCGGATGCGCGCAGTCGGCCTGGATCGACCAGTACTCGCGCGCCTTGAACGCCTCGATCTCCTCCTCGCGCTCGACGATCATGCGCAGCGCCGGGCTCTGCACGCGGCCGGCGGACAGGCCGCGCTGCACCTTGCGCCACAGCACCGGGGAGAGGTTGAAGCCGACCAGGTAATCCAGCGCGCGCCGCGCCTGCTGGGCGTCGACCAGGTTGTCGGCGATGGCGCGCGGCTGCGCCATCGCTTCCTTGATCGCGCGCGGGGTGATCTCGGTGAAGACCACGCGCTGCATCGACTTGTCCTTCAGCAGCCCGCGTTCCTTCAGGATCTCGGCGATGTGCCAGCTGATCGCCTCGCCCTCGCGGTCCGGGTCGGTCGCCAGGAAGATGTCGTCGGCGCCCTTGGCGGCCTTGGCGATGGCCTCGACGTGCTTTTCGTTCTTCTCGATCAGGTCGTAGCGCATGGCGAAACCGTGGTCCGGATCGACCGCGCCTTCCTTCGGGACCAGGTCGCGCACGTGCCCATACGAGGCCAGGACGGTGAAGTCCTTGCCGAGGTATTTGTTGATCGTCTTGGCCTTGGCGGGCGATTCGACGATGAGCAGGTGCTTGGGCATGTCAGTGGGTTCTTGCGGGGAGGGCGGGGCCCGGTGGGGGGCGCTAGGGTGGCGCAAACGCGCCCGATAGTGAAGCCGCGGGGGCCGATACGGAGATGCGCAACGCCCGGGCAGGGCCCGGGCGTTCAGCTTTCCTTGTCCAGAGAAATCACGGAGAGGCCGCCGTTGTCAAGCGGCGGCATGTGACTCAGCTGAAGCTGGAGGCGGCGATGCCGATGATCGCCAGCAGCGCGACGAGGCCCACCAGCACCATTACGCCGAACAGCGAGAGGATCACGATGGTCACCGTGCCCAGCCCGCGCTGCTGCCATTCCGGGTGGTCGGTGAAGGCCCATTTGTCCACCACCAGGGTGTCGCAGATCATGTCGTGCAGGCTCTGCTTGCGCTCGGTGAAGGCGGCCATCAGGTAACCGATGCACAGGATCAGGCCGCTGAGCATGGCCGCGAAGTAGCGGCCGATGCCGCGCGCGATGGTGATCCGCTCGCCGTTGCTGCGCACCACCTTGATGCCCACCGCCATCTTGCCCAGGGTGGCCTTGCCGGACGAGGCATGGAAGCCGGCGTAGTAGGCGGCGGCCAGGCCGATGGAGACGAGGTTGGTCAGCAGCTGGATCGCGATGAACCCCGCGCCCATGGCATCGCTGCCGCCGCCGACGCCGGCCATGCCGATGCCCAGCACCATGCCGATGACCATCGCCACCACGCCACCGACGATGCCGACGATCAGGCTGTCGATGAAATAGGCCGCCACCCGCTTCCAGAAGCCGGCGTAGACGATCTCGCCGCCGTTGACCACCGCTTCGCCGGTGGTGGCGCTGGCGGGCGCCGCATACGGCGATGGCGCCGCCGCGCTGGCCTTGGCGACGGCGGTGCCGTCCTCGATGGCCTGGTAGTCCGCGCGCAGGTCGATGCCGGCCGTGGCGGCCGCCGGCACCAGCAGCTGCAGCTCCTCGGCCATCGCCGAGAGCGGTTGCCACTGCGACATGCCCTCGCGCCAGACCAGGCTGCCCAGGTCCAGCTCGTTCCTGCGGAACTTGTCGCGCAGGACATCGGCTTCGACCGGCCCATGCCGCTCGCGCTGCGCATCGGCGTAATACCACTGACTCATCAATATTCCCCTGTAAGGTGGTGTTCGTCCCGGCTCAGCCGCGGCACTGGGCTGGCAGATGTTCGTCCGCCACGTCGGAGCTGCATGTCCAGGTGGCGGTCTGCGTATCGTAGTCGAGCCAGAGGTGCTTGCCGTCAAGCGCCTGTTTGCCGGGTACCCGGAAACGCGCCTCCACGCCGCAGTGGCCGTTCTCGAAACGGCCGACGCGCGCGCTCGCGACATCGCCGGCGGCGTAGCTTTCCGGGCTTTCGAAGCCGCTGTCGCCGTTGACCGGGCAGTGGCCGGCCGCGCTGGCGAACCGGGCGACGTCCTGGGTGAGCGGCTGCAGCTGCGCCCACGCCGCGGTTATCTTCGCGCGCATCAGGTAGCTGTTGTAGGCGGGTATCGCGATGGCGGCGAGAATGCCGCCGATCGCCAGCAGCACCACGCCCACTACCGCGGCGACCACGCCGGCCACGGCGCACCCGGACAGTCCGGGCCGCGCCGGCGCCGGCTCGACGGCAGGCGCGTGCTGCACCGGGGGCGGCAACGGCGGCGCGACGGGCTGGCCTGGCGGCATGTCCAGGCCGAGTTCGTCGGCGAACTCGCTCAGCGGCCGCCAGTCGGTGGCACCTTCGCGCCACACCAGGGTGTCGCCGGCAATGCGCCGGGAATGGAACAGCTCGACGATGCTCGCTGCGGGCAGCGGACCGCGGCGTTCGCGGTTGCCCTCGGCATAGAACCACTCGCTCACGGGGACTCCTTGTGGCTGTCCAGGCTAGGGCACGCCTGGGCGTGCAGGGGCGTGCTGCTTCGGCCGGTACCCAGCCCGGTGGAAATGCCGGGCCATGCGCCCCGGTCCAGGTCGGCGCGGGGGCCGATGCGTCCATTCGCGCCGCACGCCGATTCCGGGGCGCGATGCAACGCGCCACGGGTACTCAGTGCAGCGGCTCCGGTTCGTCGACGAACATCTGCGTTTCCATCCAGGCGTAGGCGGCTTCGGCGCCGGGCTGGTTGAACAGCACCATCAGCACCACCCATTTGAGGTCGTCCAGGTCCAGTTCGTCCTGGTCCAGCGCCATCGCCCGGTCCAGCACCAGTTCGCGCTGGTCGGCATCGAGGATGCCGTGCTGTTCCAGGAAAAGCAGGAAGCCGCGGCTCTCCACGTCCAGCTTGTCCAGTTCCGGGCCATGGAAGATGCGTACCGGCCCGTCCACCCGGGCCTGGCCCACGGCCGGGCGCTGCTCGGCCAGGGCGTCGAGCCAGTCGAAGGCCTTGCTGATCTCGGTGGGGCTGAAACCGGCCTGGATCAGGCCGTTCTGCAGGGAGTCGCGGTCTCGGATGAGATCGGCGTCCTCGCTGAAATAGTGTTCGAACAGATACAGCAGGACGTCCAGGATGCTCTCTTTCATTGCCTCGGCCTGCGCCATGCGGCGCTGTGGAGGTGAAGGAACCTCAGGTGCGGGTGTAGCAGCCGTATGCGGACGACACCTTCCCTTCCAGTTCCATGACCAGCAGCATGGATGACAGCCTGCTGGCCGTCAATCCAGTGCGCCTGATCAACGAATCCATACCGGTTGGGTCGTGGCCCAGCGCATTCCACAAGCGCTGGTAGTCCGGGTCCGGTGGGGTGGGGGCCGGGCAAGCACTGCCCGGGGCCTCTGGAATGGGGGTCAGCAACCGGTTTTGCAAGGCGCCTGCCAGTTCGCCGGCCAGATTGGCCACGCCTTCAAGAATGTCGGCCGGTTGTGTCACCAGGATTGCACCGTCGCGTATCAGGCGGTGGCAGCCACGCGCCATGGCATTGCGGATCGATCCGGGCACCGCGAACACCTCGCGCCCGGCTTCGGCCGCCAGCCGGGCGGTGATCAGCGCCCCGGAACGCGCGGCGGCCTCGATCACCACCGTACCCAGGCACAGTGCTGCCAGCACCCGGTTGCGGGCCGGAAACTGGCCGTTGCGCGGCGGTGTGCCGGGCGGATACTCGCTGACCACCGCGCCGCGGGCGGCGACCAGCGTCTGGAGAGGGGCATGGCGGCGCGGGTAGGCCAGGTCCGGACCGGTGCCGATCACCGCGAACGTGGCGCCACCGGCGTCCAGCGCGGCGCGATGGGCGGCCGCGTCGATCCCCGCGGCCAGGCCGCTGCCGATCGCCAGCCCGCTTGCCGACAGTGCGCGGGCGAACTCGTAGGCGTTCTCGCACCCTGCCGCACTGGGATTGCGGCTGCCGACGACGGCGATGGCGGGCTGCCACAGGCATGCCGGGTCGCCGTCGATGAACAGGGCCAGCGGTGGATTCTGGCAACTGCGCAGGAGCGGCGGGTAGTCGTCGTCGCCCCAGCCAAGCAGGTGGTGGCGAGGGTGCTCCAGCCAGCGGCGGGCTTGTTCGCTGGCCGCCGGCGCCGCGGTGCCCAGTGCCTGCACCTGTTGACGGTCCAGGCCGGCGGCCTGCCAGGCCCGGGGCCCGGCGGCCAGTGCATGGCATGCGCTGCCGAAGTGGTCGAGCAGGTCGCGCAGTGGCCGGGTACGGCCGCCGGCCAGCACCAGTGCCAACAGCGCCCGGGTTTCATCTGCGCGCTCGCCGGTGGGGTCGGGAAGGGCTGGCATGCGCGCATGCTGGCCCGGAAACGACGACGGCGCCCTCGGGCGCCGTCGTACTGCTGCGTGGGATTACGCCGCGTCGCTTACTGGGCGTCCGGGTGCTTGAGCTCGTACCCGACGCGCGCCGGCTTGGTGCCTTCCATCACCAGCGCATAGCTGACCTTGTCGAAAGTGCGGAACACCATTGCGTGCGCGGCATATTCGGCCGGCAGCGACACCCGGCCGGCGCCGGGCTTGAGCCCATCATCGGTACGCGAGGTGGCCATGCCGGTCACCCGGTCGGTGACATGGCGGCCGCTGCGCCAGACCGAGAACACGGTGCCGTTGTCGATACCGTCACGGGCGCCGCCGGAAATGGCGATGACATCGCGCGGGCCGCCCGAGGTCAGGGTATCGGCCACGGCCAGGACACGCAGGTGGCCGTCGGCCACCGCTGCGGTGGGCGCGTGCGGCACGAACTGCAGGTCGTAGGGGTTGGCCTGGACCGGGACCAGGCGGTCGCCGGCGCGCACTTCGCGGCCGCTGGCCTGCAGCAGCAGGGTGCTGGTTTCGCGCTCGCCGCTGCCAACGTGCGTGACCGTGCCGGTCGCGACCTGGGCCAGTTCGTAACCCAGTAGTTCATGGCGGTCGCTGCTGGCCACGTAGCTCTTCCACAGGTCGCCGGTGAACGGCGTCACGTTGCCGCGTTCGTCCAGGTCGTCGCTGGGCTTGGGCTGCCCATAACGCACCGTGGGCCGCAGCACGGCATAGCGCTGGCCGGGCTGTGCGCCCTGCAGGCCGCGGACATAGGCCTGCTGCCCGGCACTGGCGCGCATGCGGTTGTCTTCCAGGCCGACCACGTAGGGCAGTTCCTTGAAGCTGTCCATGACGGTCAGGTTCTTCAGGAACGGTTCAACCTGGGCCAGCGGGATCGCGTTGATCGGCGCTTCGTCGCGCTTGCCCGGCTGGACGGTGCCCTGCGGCGTCACCCGGTCCAGGTAGGCCAGGCTCAGGACGTCGCCCGGGTAGATCAGGTGCGGATTCTTGACCTGCGGGTTGGCCTGCCAGATCTCCGGCCAAAGCCACGGCTTCTTCAGGAAACGGGCGGCGATGTCCCACAGCGTGTCGCCCTTGCGCACCACGTAGGTGTCCGGATGGCTGGCGCCCGTCTCGACCGCCACCGCATAGGTCGTCACGGTCAGCAACGCGACGGCGGCGACCGTACGTATTTGTTTCAGCATGGCTGCGATCTGCCTGATTCCCCAACAGGTTCGCGCACTATAGTGCAGAACCCGGGGCGCGGGGCAAGCGCAGGCGCTAGAATTGGGACGTCCTGCCGAATTGTGCGGCATCTCCCATCCGGTGCACCCCATGGCCCTCCTGCCCATTCTCGAATTCCCCGACCCGCGGCTGCGCACCAAGGCGGTCCCGGTCGACCCTGCCGAAGTGACCACCCCGGCGTTCCAGCAGCTGCTCGACGACATGTTCCAGACCATGTACGACGCCCCCGGCATCGGCCTGGCCGCCAGCCAGGTGGACGTGCACAAGCGCTTCATGGTGATCGACGTCAGCGAGGAGCACGACGCGCCGCAGGTCTTCATCAACCCGCAGATCGCCAGCGCCAGCGAAGGCGGCCGGGTCTACCAGGAAGGCTGCCTGTCGGTGCCCGGCATCTATGCCGACGTGACCCGTGCCGACAGCATCGTGGTGCGCTTCCTCGACCGCGAGGGCCGCGCACGGGAGCTGGAGGCCGAAGGCCTGCTGGCCACCTGCATCCAGCACGAGATGGACCACCTGGACGGCAAGCTGTTCATCGATTACCTCTCGCCGCTCAAGCGCGAGATGGTGCGCAAGAAGCTGGCCAAGCAGCGCAAGCACGTCGCCTGAGCCGCGCCCCCGGCCTGGCCGGGCGTGCACCAGCGCATCGCACGGCGCCGTCCCCGGCGCCGTCGTTCTTTCCGGGAGTTGGATTGCCATGAGAATCGTTTTTGCCGGTACGCCGGAATTCGCCGTCGCCTCGCTCGGTGCGGCCGCGCGCCACCATGAGGTGGTCGCGGTGTACACCCAGCCCGACCGTCCGGCCGGCCGCGGCCGTGGGCTGATGCCGTCGCCGGTCAAGCTCGATGCCATCGCCCGCGGGATCCCGGTGTTCCAGCCCGAGAGCCTGAAGGGCGCCGAGGCCCAGCAGCAACTGCGCGACCTGCAGCCGGACCTGATGGTCGTGGTCGCCTATGGCCTGATCCTGCCCAGGGCGGTGCTCGCCATTCCCACCCACGGCTGCTGGAACGTGCATGCCTCGCTGCTGCCGCGCTGGCGCGGCGCGGCCCCGATCCAGCGCGCGATCGAGGCCGGTGACGGCGAGACCGGGGTGTGCCTGATGCAGATGGAGGCCGGGCTGGATACCGGGCCGGTGCTGTTGAGCCAGCGCACGGCCATCGCCGACACCGATACCGGCGGCCTGCTGCACGACCGCCTGGCCGAGATGGGCGCGCAGGTGTTGTCCGACGGCCTGGGCCTGCTGCGCGCCGGCCTCAAGCCGGTCGCGCAGCCGCAGCCCGAGGCCGGCGTCACCTATGCGCACAAGCTCGACAAGGCCGAGGCGCGGCTGGACTGGAGCCAGGACGCCGCGGCGCTGGCGCGGCGGGTGCGCGCCTTCAACCCGTGGCCGGTGGCCGAGGCCATGCTGGCCGGCGAGCGCGTGCGCATCCATGGTGCGGTGGCCACCGACGACAACCGCGGCAAGGCGCCGGGCACGGTGATCGGCGCATCCCGCGAGGGCATCGACATCGCCTGCGGGCAGGGCGCACTGCGCCTGCGCGTGGTGCAGCGCGAGGGCGGCAAGGCGATCACCGCCGCCGACTACCTCAATGCCCGCCGCGACCTGCCGGTGGAGGGCTGAGCGGATGGTGGTCTCGGCATCCGGGCCGTGGAAGGGCGGCGCCGCACACCAGCCGGGCGTGCAGACGCGCCTGCTGGCGGCCAAGGTGTTGGCGGCAGTCGCCGGCCGCGGCCGTTCGTTGAAGGCCGAGCTGGCGGCCGTGCTGCCGAAGCTGGACGATGGCCGTGACCGCGCCCTGCTGGAAGCGATCTGCTTCGCCGCGCTGCGCCGCCACGCGGTCTACGAGCAGGCGTTGCGGCAATGGCTGCAGAAACCGCTGGGGGCGCGCGACGCCGACCTGAAGGGGCTGCTGCTGGCCGGCTTCGCCCAGCTCGATGCGCTGCAGCTGCCGGCCCATGCCGCGCTGTCGGCCACGGTCGATGCGGCACGCGCGCTGGGGCGCGAGCGCCAGGCCGGGCTGGTCAACGCGGTGCTGCGCCGGGCGCAGCGTGAAGGTTTCCCCGACGCCCGTGCCGAGGACGCATGGCCGGCCTGGCTGCAGGAGCATGTGCGCCGGGACTGGCCGGCGCAGGCCGGGGCGGTGTTCGCCGCCAGCCTGCAGCCGGCGCCGCTGTGGCTGCGGGTCAACCGCCAGCGCTACCCGCGCGATGCCTATCTCTCGCTGCTGCACGAGGCGGGCATCGAGGCCGAGGGCTCGGCCCTGGCCGCCGACGCGATCCGCCTGCCGGTCGCGGTGCCGGTCGCCAGCCTGCCGGGCTTCGGTGAGGGCGCGGTGTCGGTACAGGACCTGTCTGCGCAGCAGGTGGCCGATGCACTGGCGCCGGCGCCCGGTGCGCGGGTGCTCGATGCCTGCGCCGCCCCTGGCGGCAAGGCGGCGCACCTGCTGGAACGCGATCCCGGCCTGCGGCTGCTGGCGCTGGACGTGGATGCGCGGCGCCTGCAGCGCATCCGCGAGACCTTCAACCGCACCGGTGTGGGCGCCTCGGCGCAGGTGCGGGCGGCTGACGCGGCCGATTGCGCCGCGTGGTGGGACGGCGAGCCCTTCGACGCGGTGCTGCTGGATGCGCCGTGTTCGGCCACCGGCGTGATCCGTCGCCAGCCCGACGTGCTGTTGCACCGGCGTCCCGGCGACATCGATGCGCTGGTTGCCCAGCAGGCGCGGCTGCTCGATGCCCTGTGGCAGGTGCTCGCGCCGGGCGGCGTGCTGGTGTACGCCACCTGTTCGATCCTGCGTCGCGAGAACCAGCAGCAGATCGCCGCCTTCCTGGCGCGGACGGAGGATGCGCGCATCGACCGGCTGCCGGAGGGCTTCGGCCACGACGATGCCGGGACGCGCCAGCGCCTGCCGGGCGAGCACGACGGTGATGGCTTCTTCCATGCGCGGCTGGTGAAGAATCACTGACTGAATGGGCCGGCGACGCCCATTCACGTCGGTTTTCTGATGGTCGTGCAATGCTGGTGAAGGTATGTGCGGGTCATGTGAAGCCGCCCCGCCCGAAGCCGGTGGTATGCGCCGCGGGCCCGGATGCCCTGCAGGCAGGGCGTTCCGCGTTCCACCGTCGTCGTTTCCCTGAAACCAGAAGTCTCTGTCATGTCTCGGTCAACGAGCGAACTGCCGATCTACGTCATCAACCTGCCCGCATCGGCTGACCGGCGGGTGTCGAAGGAGCGCCAGGCGGCCGCGCGGGGGCTGCGCTTCCGGTTCTTCTCAGCGGTGAACGGGCGCCAGCCGCATCCACTTTTCGGCCACGTCGCCGAGAAGAAGCGGCTGCTGCGCAAGGGCAGGCCGTTCCGTCCGGGGGAGGTGGGCTGCTGGGCCAGCCACTACCTGCTCTGGCAGCGCTGCGTGGAAAGTGGCCAGCCGATGCTGGTGCTGGAAGACGACATCGCGATCGACCCGCGCCTGCCGGGGTTGCTGGCCGATCTGCCGCAGTTGCCAGAGGAGGTGGGGTATTTCCGCCTGCATGCCGCCGACAGGCCCAGCGAACCGTGGTGCCGTTTCGGTGAGTTCGTCCTGCACCGCTACTGGCGCAGCCCGCTGTGCACGTTCGGCTACTACCTGGCGCCGGCGGCGGCGGAGCGGTTCCTGCGGCATGCGGACGAATGGGTCGTGGCGGTCGACGACTACATGGACCTGGCCTGGCTGCACGGCGTGGAATGCCTGGGCCTGAAGCCGGGCCTGGTCAGCAGCGACGAGAGCTTCGAGTCGATCATCCAGGCCCGCACCGGGGAGAAGGAACCGGTCGGGCCGTGGCGCTGGCTTGCCCGGGAGGGCTATCGCCTCAAGCTTGACGTGCGCTGGTTCCTGCACAACCTGCCCGGGCGTTTCCGCACCCGGGCAGTGTCCTGTCGCTGACCACCGGCACGCGCTGGCGCGCGGGAGGCCCGGCTTTCAGCGGCCGCGCCTGTGCCCGAACAGGATGCTGGCCGCGCGCTCGTAACGCTTCCACCACGGCGCATCGCCGCGCAGGGCCAGCGACGCATAGCGTTTGCGCTCCTTGCGCGTCGGTGCGGGCTTGGTGCGGTACTCGTTCTTGCTGAGCACGCAGCAGTTGTCGTCCAGCCCGCTGCGCCATGCGTAGTGGCGGACGATCCCGTAGTTGCGCAGGCCGTTGAGGTGCAGCGAGGCCGGCTCCTGGCGGGTCGCCCACCAGCCGTTGCTGCCGTGGGTCCGGTATTCGACGCAGCCGGTCGGCAGGTAGAACTTGCGCGCGCCCAGGATGCTGGCACCGTGGACCAGGCAGGCATCGGCGCACAGCTTCCACTGCTTGCGGAAACTGGGCGGCAGGTCCAGCACGGTGTCCGCCCAGCGCCGGCGCAGGGAAAGCGCCGAGGTCGGTGCGCCGTACCAGGTGACGAAGAAGTAGGTGCTGATCGCGGTGTAGCCCAGGTCGATCGGCGCCTTGCTGTCCTCGTACAGGATGTCCTGGTTGTCGATGCCGAAGGTGCGCAGGTCGCTGAACACGAAATCGACATCGCGCCGTGCGTCGTAGACCGCGCCGATCTTCTCCAGGTACTGCGGTTTCCAGCGGTCGTCGGCATCCAGGAAGCAGACCACGTCGCCGCTGGCGGCGGCCGTGCCGCGCTGGAACGCGGCCAGTTGGCCCTCGTTCTCGCCGAACAGCAGGGTCACGCGCGGATCGGCGCCGTAGCGCTGTTGCAGCATGGCCGGCGAGCCATCGCTGGAGCCATCGTCGACGACGATGACCTGCGCGGCCGGCCGGGTCTGCGCAAGCGCGCTCTCCACCGCCTCCACGACGAACTGCAGGTAGTTGTAGCTGGTGATGACGACCGAGAACGTGGTGGCCGCGATGCTCATGCCGCCAGCACCTGGCGGAAATAGGCGATGGTCTCCCTCAGGCCGTCGTCCAGCGCCACTTTCGGCTCCCAGTCCAGGGCCGAGCGGGCCAGCGCGATGTCCGGCTGGCGCTGCTTCGGGTCGTCCTGCGGCAGGGGCTGGAACACCAGCCTGGAGCTGCCGCCAACCAGCGAGATCACCTTCTCGGCCAGTTCCAGCATGGTGAACTCGCCGGGATTGCCGATGTTGACCGGCCCGGTGAAGCCGCGCTCGCTGTCCATCATGCGGACCATGGCATCGACCAGGTCGTCCACGTAGCAGAAGCTGCGGGTCTGGCTGCCGTCACCGTAGATGGTGATGTCCTCGCCCTTGAGCGCCTGCACGATGAAGTTGCTGACCACCCGCCCATCGCTGGGGTGCATGCGCGGGCCGTAGGTGTTGAAGATGCGCACCACCTTGATGTCCAGCGCGTGCTGGCGGAAATAATCGAAGAACAGCGTTTCCGCGCAGCGCTTGCCCTCGTCGTAGCAGCTGCGCAGGCCGATCGGATTGACCCGGCCCCAGTAGCCCTCCTGCTGCGGGTGCACTTCGGGGTCGCCATACACCTCGCTGGTGGACGCCTGCAGGATGCGCGCATCCAGGCGCTTGGCCAGGCCCAGCATGTTGATCGCCCCATGCACGCTGGTCTTGGTGGTCTGGACCGGGTCGTGCTGGTAATGAATGGGCGAAGCCGGGCAGGCGAGGTTGAAGATGCGGTCCACCTCGACGTAGAGCGGGAACGTCACGTCGTGGCGCATCAGCTCGAAGCCGGGGTTGCCCAGCAGGTGCGCGACGTTGCGCTTGCTGCCGGTGAAGAAATTGTCGACACAGAGCACATCGTGGCCGCTGCCGACCAGGCGATCGCACAGGTGCGAACCGAGAAAGCCGGCGCCGCCGGTGACCAGGATGCGTTTCATTGAGGAGATATCGCCGGGAGGAAGCCGCCTGTTAAGGACAATCATACAGGCGTGGTATTGTCCCCCGGTTGTCTAGGCCGGGGTGGTATCCACGACCGCAAGGGCCATGGACGCCGGTCGTGGCGTGTCTGGTAGGGAATGATTCATGGCGTTGGTCCCAGAGTTGCAAGGATGGCACGCAATCTGACGTATACCGCGACCACTGGTCTTGAGCGGAAAGACGCATTGGGCATGCTGGCATCGGCAGGGCTGTTCCTGTTGCCGGCGGCGATGGTGAGCACGCCCTTCAACGTGCTGCCGTTTGCCCTGGTACTGCTGCTGACCAGTGCGCGGGGGTTTTCCGACCTGTGGCGCGTGCGTGCCGGCGTCATCGGCTACCTGCTGTTGGCCCTGACCGTGGCGGCGCTGGCCTCGTCGCTGGTGTCGTCGTGGCAGTCCGCCGAGGCGTTCAGGGATGAAGGCTACCGCACCCGGTTCCTGGCCATGCCCTGGGTGCTGCTGTGGGTATGCGCGTTCCGGCCCCGTCAGGAAATGCTGTGGTGGGGCGCGCTGTTCGGCCTGTTCGCGACCCTGGCCATCGCCGCTTACCAGGTGGTCCAGGGCTGGCCGCGTGCGGAGGCGTGGACCAATTCCATCGTGTTGGCCGATGTCACCCTGGTGCTCATGATCCTGCTGGTGTTCTGTCGTCCCCCGGGGCGCTGGGGCTGGATCGCGCTGGGCATGGCGGCTGGTGGCACGGTGATCCTGCTCAGTGGCAGCCGCGGCGTATGGCCGGCGCTGCTGGCACTGCTGGTGGCGATGACGCTGTCGATACGCCGCGGCAGCGGACGCCTGCGCCTGGTGTCGCTGGCCGGGCTGCTGCTGGTTGCGGCGACGCTGGTGCTGGCGGTCCCGCAACTGCGCGAGCTTACCCGCCTGACCGAACTGCACAGCGACGTGCAGCGCATCGAGGCCGGAGACGTGGACTCGTCGGCCGGTGCACGCCTGGAACGGCTGCAGGTGGCCTGGGACACGTTCCGCGAGCATCCATGGACGGGCGTGGGCATCGGCAAGTTCGACATCGCCATGCAGCGCCTGCCGGACTGCCGGCTGCCGCAGGCGGTGGAGGCGCGCTGCCACCTGGGGCACGCGCACAACGACATCGCCGAGTGGGGCGCCACCCAGGGCATCCCCGGCCTGCTGCTGCTGCTGTGCATCTACGGCCTGCCGCTGTGGCTCTTCATCCACCTGCATCGCCATAGCGGCGTGGACGGATTCCGCGGCCCGGCAGCGGCCGGGGTGATGGTGGTGGTGGCCTACATCCTGTGCGGCGTGACCCAGTCGATGTTCGCCCACCAGATAACCGTCAGCACCTATGCCACCCTGGTGGGCGTGCTTACGGGCCTGTCGCTGGTGGCGGCCTCCGAGCGCTACCGCCGGCAGAACGAGCAGCGGCAGCCAGGGCAGCGGACCGCCGAACAGCGGCAGCCGGTCCGCGGCTGAGGCAGCCGGTTCAGGGCTGATCGCGCGGCGGATCGGCCACGTTCCGGCCGTTCTGCAGCAGCCACAGCATGATGGTCTTCTGCCGCACGTAGTTGGCGCGCACGTAGGCATACACCAGGCCGTGCCAGCCGTCGCGGAAGCCGCCGCGCAGCAGCCAGCCGCGCCAGAAGCGCCAGGCCGGCGCCAGTACCAGTTTGCCCAGGGTGGCGCGCTTGCCGCGGGCGAACTCGTGCTCGGCCATCATCCGCGCGTAGCGCTGGGTCTTGGCCAGCTGCTGTTCGAATGAACGATAGGGGTAGTGGACCAGGTCGCCGCGCAGCGTGCGCACCGGGCCATCGACGCTGGCGGCCTCGTGGATCTCGCGCGCGCCGCGCCAACCGCCACGACGGCGGTCGAACAGGCGCAGCACGCGGTCCGGGTAGGCGTTGCCGTGGCGCAGGAACCGGCCGAAGTACTCGGACAGGCGGGCGAACCGGTAGCCGGCCGCACCGTCGAACCCGGTGTCCCGGGCCTGCTCGATGGCGTGCCGGAGTTCGGTACCCACACGCTCGTCGGCGTCCAGGCACAGCACCCAGTCGTGGCGGGCCTGCTCCACGCAGTACGCCTTCTGGCTGCGGAATCCGTCGAACGCGCGCTGCAGCACCCGCGCGCCGGCTGCTTCGGCGATGGCCACGGTGGCGTCGCTGGAGTACGAATCCACCACCACGATCTCGTCGCAGAACGCCAGCGAGGCCAGGCAGTCGCCGATGCGTGCGGCTTCGTTGAACGCGATAATGCAGGCCGTGATGCGAGGCCGTTCGGTGGGAGCGGTCGAAGAGGACATGGTGATGGCCGGATACCTGCTGTTTGCGACGGAGCGCTATGCGCTGCCTATTCTCGCGCCTCTGGCGCAGGCGTTGCACGCGGACGGCCACGCGGTCGCGGCCTGGTTCGAGGGCGGCGCGGCCGGGGCGACCCTGGCAGGCGTACCGGCCATCGGCCTGCAGCAGGCGCTGGCGATGCGGCCACGCGCGGTGCTCAGCGCCGCCAACTGGGTGCCGCCGTTCGTGGCCGGGGCCAAGGTGCAGCTGTTCCATGGCTTCAACGTGCAGAAGCGCGAGGACGCCCGCGGCCATTTCCGGGTGCGCGGCCTGTTCGACCTGTACTGCACGCAGGGGCCGGCGACGACGCGGCCGTTCCAGGAACTGGCCGCGCGCGAGCGGCATTTCGTGGTGAAGGAAACCGGCTGGCCGAAACTCGACCCGCTGTTCCGCGATGACGGCGGGCAGGCCGCCAGCCTGCGCGCGGCGGCCGGCGGACGCGCGGTGGTGCTGTTCGGTTCCACCTTCACCGAGCGCCTCAGTGCGGCGCCGCACCTGTACGACAGCATCGCCGCCGACATCGCCGGCGGCGAACGCTACTGGCTGCTGACCCTGCACCCCAAGTGCGCGCCGGAGCTTTTCGAGCGCTACCGTGCGCTGGCCGGCGCCAATGCGTGCTTCATCGAACCGGAACAGCTGATGGCCGCGCAGCGCGCCGCCGATGTGCTGGTGTCGGACACTTCGTCGATCGTCTCGGAGTTCATCGTCCAGCACAAACCGGTGGTGACCTTCCGCAACCGCGTGCCACAGCCGCACATGCTCGATTTCGACGACCCGCGGCGCCTGCCCGACATGCTGGCGCGCGCGCTGTCGCCCGAGCCGGCGCTGCTGGCGGAAATCACCCGCTATGCCGATTCGATCCATCCGTATCGCGACGGGCGTTCGTCCGAGCGGGTGATCGCCGCCACCGAGGATTTCATCGCCGGCCGCCTGGGGAAGCCCGGGCGCAAGCCGCTGGGCGCGATCTGGCGCGGCCTGCAGATCCGCCGCGAGCTGGGCTACTGGGGGCCTTCGCGGGCATAGGCCGCCGGGCGCGCAGGTCGCACCGGGCGGGGGCCGGGCCCTGCCCGCGCGGGTGCCGCTACCAGCGCAGACGGCGTCGAGCCATCTCCCGCCCCAGATGCTCCATCAGTTCGCGGGCGCGCGCGGCCTCGAGGAAATGCAGGCGCAGCGGCGGCGAGCCGAGAGCGCCGGCGGTATCCAGGGTGAGCGTGGCGGTGCCGAAGCAGTGGTCCAGCGGCGAGCGGTCCAGGCGCAGCGCCTGCAGCTTGTCCAGCTCGGCCACGCGCCACCAGCGGCTCCACCATCCGCCGCGTATCGCGACCCGCTGCGGGTCGATGCTGTAGCCCATGCGTGCGACCTGGCGATGCGCATTGAGCGCCGACCAGGGCAGCCACAGCAGGGGCAGCAGGCCCCAGGCGCCGAACTGGCGGCAGCCCAGTGCCGTGGCCGCCGCGACGATGATCAGCGCCGGCAGGCACAGCCGCCACCAGCCGCGCATCGACACCGCCTGCCATTGCGCGGGCGGCCACTGCACGCCGGGCAGCAGATGCTGCAGCAGTGCGTCGCAGGCGGCGGGCGCGGCCACCGGTGCCAGCTCCTTCAGGGCCCGGCCCTCCTGCTCCTGGCCACCGCCGCTGGCGATGTCCACGCGCAGCTGGCGACGCCGGAACAGGCGGTGCATCACGCCTTCGCGCAGGGTCCAGGCCTGGATGCGGCGGTGCGCGACGCTGCTGCGCAGCCGGGTCAGCAGGCCGCGCTCGACGGTCAGCCGGCGCTCGGCCTCGCTCAGGCGGAAGCCGTGGTACTGCACGATCGCCAGAGCGATGGACATCGCCGCCATCAGCAGCAGCCCGAGCAACAGGACGACGGCGACGGTGCCGGCCAGCGGCACGCTGTCCAGCTGCAGCTGGCTGGCATAGCCCATTGCCTGCCGGCCCTGGTCGCGGACGAAATCCTCCGCGACCTCGCGCGGGAACATCTGCCAGACGGCGCCGATGGCGGCGGCGGCCACCACCAGCGCGCGGTTGGAGATCAGCCCCAGCCGCACCAGTTCCGGCAGCGGCAGTTCGAGCAGCGTACCGGGAGCGGCCTGGGTACTGTCCGCGGCCAGCGGCACGCGGGTGCCGCCCTGGCGGATCAGCCGTTCCAGTTCCAGCGCCTGTTCCAGCCGCAGCACCCGCATCTGCGCTTCGGGCTTGTTGCCAGCGGCCGACTCCAGCCGCAGTTCGGCCACGCCGAACAGGCGGTGCAGCAGGTTCTGGTGCACGACCACGTTGTGGATGCGCGCGAACGGGATCTCGCGGCGGGTGCGCTCGAGGATGCCGCTGCGCACGGTCAGTGCGTCATCGCCGATCCGGTAGCGGTAGGTCAGGTATTGCAGCAGCGCGCTGCCGGCCATGGCCAGCAGCACTGCCAGGGTGACCAGGTGGAACGGCCACTCGCCATCCTGGCGACGGCTGCCGAAGAACAGCAGCGCCACCAGCGGCAGCAGGAACTGCTGCAGGTGCTGCTGCAGCTCGAACAGCCACGACCAGGGATGCAGGCGCTGCTCCCGGGGCTCGTCCGGTGTGTCGTGCAGGCTCACAGTGCGTCGTCGTGGTCGAGCTGGCGGGCGAGCCGGTCGCGCAGGCGCTCGGCGTCTTCCTGCGCCAGCCCAGCGATGGCGACGGTGTTCATCCGGGTGCCCGCGGTATGCACGACCAGGGTCGCCAGGTCGGCGGCGCGCTGCAGCGGGCCGCGGCGCAGGTCCAGGTGCTGCACGCGCGACACCGGCACGTGGCTTTCGCTCTGCCACAGGTGGCCGCGGCGCACGCCCAGCGCCTGCGGGTCCAGCCGCCAGAACGTGCGGCGATGGCGGCGCCAGCCGATCCAGGCCCCGCCCAGCAGGCCGACGCCGGCGGCGGCCAGCATGCTCGGCAGCCACCAGGGATTGCGCAGTACCAGCGACAGCACGCCGCTGGCCAGCAGCAGCACGGCCATCGATGCCAGCCCCGTGCCGATCGCGGCGAAGGGCGCGCCGCGGGCCGGCAGCGGCTGCCAGTCGTCCGTGGCGGAAGGCAGGGTGGGGAGGCTTGGCGGTTCGATCATGGCGCGACCATACAGGGACGCCGGGAGGTCCGTCATCCGCGCGGCACGGCCGCGGTCACTGCGCGGACATGATCAGCGCGTCGACATCCAGGTGGTGGCCGGCCCGCGCGGCCTTGGTGCGCAGGTACTGCTCGTTCTCGGGGGTGATCTGTCCGGTGACCGGGATGCAGCCCAGCACTTCGATGCCGGCGTTGCGCAGGTGCTGCACCTTGGTGGGGTTGTTGGTCAGCAGCTGGATGCGCTGCACGCCCAGGCCCCGCAGCATGGCGATCGCGCTGCCGTAGCGGCGCTCGTCCGCGCCGAAGCCCAGCTGCGCGTCGGCGTCGATGGTGTCCAGGCCTTCGTGCTGGTAGCCGTAGGCGCGCATCTTGGCGGCGATGCCGGTGCCGCGGCCCTCCTGGTCCAGGTACAGCAGGATGCCGCCGCCCAGTTCCTTGAGCGTACGCAGGGCGCGCCGCAGCTGGTCGCCGCAATCGCACTTGAGCGAACCGAACAGGTCGCCGGTCAGGCACGAGGAGTGCACGCGTACCGGCACCACCCCCTGCAGGTCGGGGCTGCCGACGATGACCGCGACCTGGTCGCGTTGGGCCACCCCGCCGCGGAACACCGCGAACTCGGTCATGCCGACATCGCGCAGCGGCACCGGCGAGCGCGTCACCAGCTCGTAGTCCTGGCCGGCCTGGGCGGCGCCGCAGCGCAGGTCGTCCAGGGCCAGGTGCAGGCAGCCGTCGAACGCACTGTCGCCGGCATGCAGGGTGGTCGAGACCAGTGCCGGCAGCAGCAGGCCCAGGCGCGCCACTTCGACGGCGGCGGCATCCAGGGCGTCGCCTTCGCTGGGAAGGCCGCCGGGTGAGGGTGTGTCGCGCAGGTAGGCCAGCGCCGCCAGGGTGTCGAAGTCCTGCCCTGCCAGTGCGATGCGGATGCCGTGGGCGCTGTCGATGCCCAGCGTCCGCGCCCGCGGGCTGGTCAGGAACAGGTAATGGCGGTCGTCCGCGGCCCGGGCGAACGCGGCGAAGCCGGCCGGCGAGGCGCTGTCCAGCGCCATCGTGGCCAGGCGGCGGTCGCCCTCGGCGATCACCAGCGGCCGCCCTGCACGCAGTTCGGCGGCGGCGCGTTCGCAACGGATCGCCGCGGTCTCGCCGAAGCAGGGAAGGGCGGCAGCGGGGGAGGGGGATGTGGCGTTCATCGGCAACCTAATGGGGTCGGCGCCCGGCGATTCAATCGATCGCGGGGGTGACGCAGTGTTGCAGGGGCATCATGCATGCGCATTCAATGCGGGTGGCGCTCGGTGGCGTACGGGTCGCTTTCGCCGCTGCCGGGCGGGCGCAGCGTGTAGCGCTTGTAGGTCCACTGGTATTGCGCCGGATCGCGCCGGGCGATGGCTTCGATGCCCGCGCTCAGCGTACCGGCGGCGACCTGCAGGTCGGGGTCGGCGATCGAAGCCGGCGCCGGTTCCACGTGCAGGGCGAACTCGATGTCCGGGCCGATCCGTTCGCACCAGGCATAGAGCACGGTGGCACCGGTGCGTTCGGCCAGGCGGTTGACCAGGGTCATGGTCAGCGCCTGCACGCCGAAGAACGGAACGAACACGCCGTCGCCGTTCTTCGGCTGCTGGTCGGGCAGGATGGCGACCGTGCCGCCGTCCTTGAGCACCTTGAACAGCTGCCGTACCGCCGGGCCTTCGGCGCGCACCTGGCGCACGTTGTCGCCGCCACGGGCCAGTTGCAGGAAGGCGTTGCCGGCCGGGCTTTCGGGCGGGGCGTAGACGAAGGCGAACGGCCCGCGCGAAGCCAGCCACTGGTTCAGCAGCTCCCAGTTGCCGTAGTGCGGGGCGACCACGATCACCCCCTTGCCGGAGGCTCGCGCCGCGTCGTACAGCGCCTGGCCGTGGCGTTCGCGCAGGTGCCGGGCCAGGTTGGTGGCGGGATCGTGGGTCCACAGGTACAGGGTCTCCAGCGCCTGGCGGGCGGTGGTCCTGAGGATGTCGCGGTGCAGGCGCGCGCGCTGCGGCGCGGACAGCTCCGGGTAGGCCAGCTCGAGATTGCGCCGCGTCACCCGGCTTTCGCGCGCATCCAGCCGCCGCCACAGCCAGGCCAGGCCGTCGGCCAGGGCGCGTTGCCAGCGCCAGGGCAGCGCGGTCAGTCCGGTGGCGAGGCGGTAGTACAGCGAGGCGGTGCGTTCCGGTTTCATCCGTGCAAGTTTAGCCCGCCGGGGTGGCGGACCTGGCCGCGCCGCCGCAGCGCCTGCCCGCAGCCGGTGCCGGGCGGTATATCGTGCCCGCTCCCCCTTGCCAGGAGCCCGCATGCTTTCCCTCATCCAGCGCGTCACCCAGGCGTCGGTCACGGTCGGGGAGGAAGTGGTCGGGCAGATCGGCCCGGGGGTGCTGGTGCTGGTCGGCGTGGAACCGGGCGACGACGAGGCGGCATTGGCGCGGATGGCCGAGCGCCTGCTGGGATACCGGGTTTTCGCCGACGATGCAGGCAGGATGAACCGTTCCCTGCGCGATACCGGGGGCGGCCTGCTGCTGGTCAGCCAGTTCACCCTGGCCGCCGACACCCGTTCGGGCATGCGCCCGGGCTTCAGCACCGCCGCGGCGCCGGCCGAGGCTGAACGGCTATTCAACCGATTGGTGGCGATCTGCCGTGAAAAACACGCAGGCGGGGTGGAAACCGGCCGCTTCGGGGCCCATATGGTGGTCAGCCTGGTCAACGATGGACCGGTGACCTTCCTGCTCAGACCCTGACGCGCCGTGAAACCACCGCCCGGCAAGCGTTATGCTGCGCTGGTATAATAGTAGGTTCTCTATCTTTCCCCAGCCGGTGGCGCGAGCACTACATGGCCAACGAACGTCCTGCCCAGCAGTCCGATATCAAACAACTGATCAGCAAGGGCCTGGAACAGGGCTACCTGACCTACGCCGAAGTCAACGATCACCTGCCCGACGACATGGTCGATCCGGAGCAGATCGAAGACATCATCGGCCTGATCACCGGCATGGGCATCGATGTCCATGAAGTGGCGCCCGATGCCGACACGCTGATCCTGAGCGATGGCAACACCGGCAACCGCGAGGTGGATGATACCGCCGCCGAGGAAGCCGCTGCCGCACTTACCGCACTCGACACCGAAGGTGGCCGCACCACCGACCCGGTGCGCATGTACATGCGCGAGATGGGCACGGTCGAGCTGCTGACCCGCGAAGGCGAGATCGCCATCGCCAAGCGCATCGAGGAAGGCCTGGGCCAGGTGCAGGCTGCACTGGGCACCTTCCCGCCCGCGGTCGAGGCGGTGCTGGCCGACTACGAGCTGCACAAGGAAGGCAAGAAGCGCCTGGCCGAGATCATCGTCGGCTTCAACGACCTGGTCGAGGAAGAGCCGGCGCCGGCCGCCACCGACAGCGACGACGCGTCCGACGACAGCGATGCCGAGGCCGACGAGGACGAGGACGATGTCGGCGGCGACGAGGATACCGGCCCGACCGGTCCGGACCCGGTGGAAGTGGCCAACCGCATGGAGCAGCTGGCCAGCGACCTGGCCAAGTTCAAGAAGGCCCACGCCAAGGGCGACCTCAAGACGCAGGCCAAGCTGCGCGAGGAGCTGTCGGCCACCTTCGTCACCCTGAAGCTGCCGCTGCCGCTGACCGACGTGCTGGTGCGCCTGCTGCGCGACACCATGGGCCGGATCAAGGCCCAGGAACGCCGCGTGCTGCACCTGGCCACGGTCACCGCGCGCATGCCGCGCAAGGACTTCATCCGCTCCTGGGAAGGCAACCAGACCAACCTGGAATGGGTCGAGGACGCGATCAAGCGCAAGCAGAAGTGGTCCTCGGCACTGCGTGACGTCAAGGACCAGATCGTCGCCGAGCAGCAGGCCACGCTCGACGTGGAGAAGGAATCGCACCTGAGCCTGGACGAGCTGAAGGAAATCAGCCGGGTCATGGCCTATGGCGAGGCCAAGGCGCGCAAGGCCAAGAAGGAAATGGTCGAGGCCAACCTGCGCCTGGTGATCTCCATCGCCAAGAAGTACACCAACCGCGGCCTGCAGTTCCTGGACCTGATCCAGGAGGGCAACATCGGCCTGATGAAGGCCGTGGACAAGTTCGAGTACCGCCGCGGCTACAAGTTCTCGACCTATGCCACCTGGTGGATCCGCCAGGCGATCACCCGCTCGATCGCCGACCAGGCGCGCACCATCCGCATCCCGGTGCACATGATCGAGACGATCAACAAGCTCAACCGCATTTCCCGCCAGATGCTCCAGCAGTACGGCCGCGAGGCCACGCCGGAGGAGCTGGCCAAGGAAATGGACATGCCGGAAGACAAGATCCGCAAGGTGATGAAGATCGCCAAGGAGCCGATCTCGATGGAAACCCCGATCGGCGACGACGAGGATTCGCATCTGGGCGACTTCATCGAGGACACCAACGTGGAGTCCCCGATCGACAACACCACCAACATCAACCTGTCTGAAACCGTGCGCGACGTGCTGGCCGGCCTCACCCCGAGGGAAGCCAAGGTGCTGCGCATGCGCTTCGGCATCGACATGAACACCGACCACACCCTGGAAGAGGTCGGCAAGCAGTTCGACGTCACCCGCGAGCGCATCCGCCAGATCGAGGCCAAGGCGCTGCGCAAGCTGCGCCACCCCAGCCGTTCCGAGCAGCTGCGCAGCTTCCTCGACATCGACTGACCGGCCTGCGGCCCCGCCGCGGCACCGAAGAGAAGGCCCCGCATCGCGGGGCCTTTTCGTTTTGTGGCGCCGCGCCGTTACCGCGATGGCGACGGATGTTATCTTCGATGGGAATTGGATCGATCCAAGGGGACGGGCAATGGCAGTCGGACAGGCGAAGTGGATGGTCGCGCTGGTGCTGCTGGCAGGCACGGCGATGGCCGGCGAGAGTGCCGGCGAGCGCGCACTGGCGGCGGTCGACCCGTTCATCGGCACTGGTGGCGAGGGCCACACCTATCCGGGCGCGACGGTGCCGCACGGCATGGTCCAGCTCAGCCCCGACACGCAGATCCGGTCGCGCAGGGACGGCTATGGCTGGGCCGCCGGCTACCGGCATGACGACACCACCATCGTCGGCTTCTCGCATACCCACTTCTCCGGCACCGGCCACTCCGACCTGGGCGACGTGCTGCTGATGCCGCTCAGCGGCGAGGTGAAGTACGAGCGTGGCGACGTCGCCCGGCCGGGCAGCGGCTACACCTCGCGCTTCGACCACCGCAGCGAGCGCGCCGAGCCGGGCTACTACGCCGTCACCCTGGACGACTCCGGGGTGCGCGCCGAACTCACCGCCAGCGCGCGCGTGGGCATGCACCGCTATGCCTTCCCCGCGGAGCGGCCGGCGCATGTGCTGGTCGACCTGCGCACCAGCATGTACGACTACCCGGGCAAGATCCTGTGGTCGCGCCTGCGGCTGCGTGCGGATGGCACCGTGACCGGTTACCGCCAGACCCGCGGCTGGGCGCCGGGACGGCAGCTGTACTTCGCCATGCGCTTCTCGCGGCCGCTGCGCGGTCACGCTTTCCACGACACCGAAAGCGATGTCGTCTACCGTGGCTTCCCGCCGCCGGCGGACAAGGACCCGGGCGCGCGTGCGCAGATCGAGGGCCGGCAACTGGTCGGCAGTTTCGACTTCGGCCCCGGCGGCCGCGAGCCACTGCTGGTCAAGGTGTCGATCTCGCCGGTCAGCGAGGACAGCGCGATCGCCAACCTCGATGCCGAAGCGCCCGGGTGGGATTTCGACGGCATCCGCGCCGCCGCGCGTGCGCAGTGGGCGCAGGCGCTGGCGGCGGTGGAGGTGGACGCACCGCCGGCGCAGCGCACCGCGTTCTACACCGCGCTGTACCACAGCATGCTCGGCCCGACCCTGTTCATGGACAGCGATGGCCGCTACCGCGGCCCCGACAACGCCGTGCACCAGGCGCAGGGCTGGACCCACTATTCGACCTTCTCGCTGTGGGACACCTATCGCGCGCTGCACCCGCTGATGACCCTGCTGCAGCCGCCGCGGCGCAGCAGCGACATGGTCAACTCGCTGCTGGCCGCGCGCCGCGAAAGCCCCTACGGGATCCTGCCGGTATGGTCGTTCCACGGCCTGGAGACGTGGTGCATGATCGGCTACCACGCGGTGCCGGTGATCGCCGATGCCTACATGAAGGGCATCCGTGGTTTCGACGCCGACGAGGCGCTGCAGGCGATGGTCGCCAGTGCCGACTACGGCCCCTATGACGGCATCGCCCAGTACCGCGAACTGGGTTGGGTGCCGATCGACGAGGAAGGCGAGGCGGCGAGCAAGACCCTGGAGTACGCCTACGACGACTGGAGCATCGCGCGCATGGCCAGGGCCATGGGGCGGGACGATATCGCCGCGGAATTCACCAAGCGCGCCGGCAACTGGAAACACGCCTTCGATCCGTCCACCGGCTTCATGCGCGCGCGCAGGCGCGACGGCAGCTTCCGCGAGCCGTTCGATCCGGCCGCCAGCGGCTACGGCAGCGACTACACCGAAGGCAATGCGTGGCAGTACTCGTGGTACGTGCCACAGGACGTGGCCGGGCTGGCCGCCGCGCACGGCGGTGCGGACAGGCTGCTGCAACGGCTCGACGAGGTGTTCGATGCGAAGGTGGACCCGGCGGTGTTCGAGCACATGGAAGACATCACCGGCCTGATCGGCTGGTACGCGCACGGCAACGAGCCCAGCCACCACGTCGCCTACCTGTATGCCTACGCCGGCCAGCCGTGGCGCACCCAGGCCCGGCTGAAGCGGATCATGGACACCCAGTACGCGCCGCGCCCGGACGGCCTGGCCGGCAACGACGACCTCGGGCAGATGTCGGCGTGGTACGTGTTCACCGCATTGGGCTTCTACCCGGTCGCGCCGGGGAGCAACGAGTACATCATCGGCCGCCCGTTCCTGCCGCGTGCGCGCCTGAACCTGCCCAACGGCAAGCACTTCACCCTCATCGCCGAGAACCTGGACGAGGCCCATCCCTACATCGGCAGCGTCACCCTCGAAGGCAAGCCGCTGGACCGTGCGTTCCTGCGCCACGACGAGATCATGGCCGGCGGCGAGCTGCGCTTCACGATGCAGGCCACGCCCAACCGCGACTGGGGCACCCGGCCCGACGCCCGCCCGTACTCGCAGTCCACGCACTGAGCCGCGCATGCCGGAGCCGCCGGCGGTGGCCGCCTGCCGCGGCCTCCACTACACTTGCCCACCGGCAGCGGGCCTATAGCTCAACGGTTAGAGCAGAGGACTCATAATCCTTTGGTTCCAGGTTCGAATCCTGGTGGGCCCACCAAATAGCCATCCATTGACGTCCAGAGCAGTCCACTCGACAACTTCAGAGCAAGCATTTTACTTGGCTTATCGCTCACCGCTGTCCATGGTCGTCCAGTTGAATCCGCCCAGGAAGTGAGTCACGCTGTGAGTCAATCAGCCCCCCTCCATCGGCTGACTCACACATCGCTGACTCACATGCTCACTGACACCAAGATCCGAGCCCAGAAGCCGCGTGAGCGCGCGTATCGCGTCGCTGATGCTCAGGGCCTATGCCTCGAGGTACGCCCGAGTAGCGCCAAAGTCTGGCGGTACCGCTACCGGCACGCCGGCCAGGCGAGCATGATCACCCTTGGCGAATACCCAACCATGGGGCTGGCCGACGCTCGTGCAGAGCGAGACCGACTTCGGGCCCTGGTCCGATCTGGCGCGAATCCTGCGCACGTGGCTCGCGTAGAGCGCATCACAAAGGCCGGGCAGGCTGCGACCACCTTCGGCGCCGTTGGCTTGGAGTTGCTGGAGAAGCGCGCCAAGGAGGGGTTGAGCCCTCAGTCTGTAAAGCGCGAGCGCCGACTGATCGAGAAGGACATGGCCGGCATCCGAGACTTGCCGATCACAGAAGTGACTGCGCCGCTGCTTCTGGATGCGTTGCGAAAGCTTGAGCGTCGCGGAGTGATAGAGACCGCCCACCGCGCCCGAGCGCACGCGGGCCAGGTGTTCCGCTACGCCATCGCCACCGGCCGCGCTGAGCGGAACCCCGCGGCCGACCTGACGGGCGCTCTGGAGCAACCGAAGACAACCCATCTTGCCGCACTGACGGAGCCCGCAAAGATCGGGGAGCTGCTTAGGGCCATCGATGCCTACCAGGGCTCGCCAGTCACCACAGCCGCCCTCAAGCTCGCTCCGCTCTTCTTCGTTCGCCCAGGTGAGCTGCGAAGCGCCCGATGGGCTGACATCGACCTGGAGGGCGCTGAGTGGCGTTATACGGCCTCGAAGACCAAGACGCCCCATATCGTCCCCTTGGCAACCCAAGCAATTGCGATCCTCCGGGAGCTCCACCCTCTGACACAGCGGAGCGAGTACGTCTTTCCAAGTGTCCGCGGCGCGTCCAGGCCTATGAGCGAGAACACAATCAACGTGGCCCTACGGACAATGGGCTACGACGGGAGCGTGATGACTGGGCACGGCTTCCGCGCAATGGCTCGTACCGTGCTGGACGAGGTGCTTGGGTTCCGACCGGACTTCATCGAGCACCAGCTTGCCCATGCAGTCCGGGATCCGCTTGGGCGGGCCTATAACCGCACCGCGCACTTGGCGGAGCGGAAAAAAATGATGCAGGCGTGGGCGGACTACTTGTATCAACTCGCTAGTGAGACCACCTGCGCCGGGAAGTAGCAACTACCGCGGCTCAACAGTTACTACAACCACGTGCTCAAGCAGACAGGCTTATTACCCCTGTCCGACGGGCATGTTGGCTGGGTTTAGTGCTGGATCACCGCTGTGTCAACCGACCTCTGGCGCGGCGACACCTCCGTTGGGGTGTCTGGCGTCGAGGCTGCCGCAGTCTGCGTCTGCGTGCGTGGGCATGCGCCGGGGGGGGGCGATCCCGTAAACCAACCACGCGAAGTCAGCAGGTTGACCTACGGACCTGCTGGTGGGTGATAGGTCGCCCTGAAGCTGGCATCTGTAAGCCAAGTCTTGAAGCCGGGATTGTCGCTGAACTGCTTGAATAGCTCGATGTGGTCGGCCATCAGCGACATCACTGCGTTGGACAGCGCCTTGTCGTGCTCAAGCTTTGCATTGGCCTTGTCGGAATTGGCGACGGCGCGCTTCTACGCTTTCGCCGGCAAGGACAGCCCGGCCAGCACGGCGCTGATCGAGGCGGCCCGACGCGCCGGCCAAAGCCGGTTTACTCCGCGAGGGCTGCGGGACCGATAGGCGCTATGGCTGTCTTCGTGTTGATTGAATCCGAGATGTAGACGACCGGTCTATTTTAATGCATAATGCCCAGCATGCACCTGACCAAGAAAGCCGAAGCGACACGCCAGCACATCCTCGATACGGGGCACCGGCTCGTGCTGCACAAAGGGTTTTCCGCGTTGGGGCTGCTCGAAATCCTCAAGGCCTGCGGCGTGCCCAAGGGCTCGTTCTATCACTACTTCCCGTCGAAGGAAGCCTTCGGGTGCGAGCTGCTGCAACAGTACGTCGATGGCTACGCGCGCAAGCTCGATGGCCTGCTTTCGGTGCCCGGCAACGGCAACGAGCGCCTGATGCGGTATTGGGATGCCTGGATCGCAGATCCCGCCGATCCGGCACAGGGATGGGCCGACGAATGCCTGGTGGTGAAGCTGGCGGCGGAAGTGGCCGACCTTTCCGAAGACATGCGCCGGGTACTCGATGCCGGTGTGCAACGGCTTCTGGCAAGGATCGCGGCACTGATCGACGAAGCCCGCGCGGACGGCTCCTTGCCTGCTGGCTCACCATCGCCGGCATTGGCCCGGGTGCTTTACCAGATGTGGCTGGGCGCGGCGCTGCTGGCGAAGTTGAGCCAGGACAAGACGCCTTTGACGCAGGCGCGCGACGCCACGGGGCAGTTGCTGGCCTGCGGCACGGCACGGCACATCGCGGCCGACCAAGCACTTTCCCGATAACGCCTGGAGCTTTTTATGAAAATCCTGTTCGTACTCACTTCCCACGACCGCCTGGGCGATACCGGCCACAAGACCGGTTTCTGGCTGGAGGAGTTCGCCGCCCCCTACTACGTGTTCAAGGACGCCGGCGCCGCCATCACGCTGGCTTCGCCCGCAGGCGGCCAGCCGCCGCTGGATCCCAAGAGCGACGAACCCGATGCGCAAACGGCCGCGACCGAACGCTTTCGCCAGGACGTCCAGGCGCAAGCGGCCCTGGCTGCCACCGTACCGCTTGCGCAGGTGGACGCCGCGGATTTCGATGCGGTGTTCTACCCCGGCGGCCACGGCCCGTTGTGGGATTTGGCCAACGATCCCGCCTCCATCGCCTTGCTCGAAGCCTTCGAGCGCGCCGGCAAACCGCTGGGCCTGGTCTGCCACGCGCCGGGCGCGCTGGTGAAGGTGCGTGCAGCGAACGGCCAGCCGCTCGTCGCGGGACGCCGTGTCACCGGCTTCACCAACAGCGAGGAAGCGGCCGTGGGTCTGAGCGCCGTCGTGCCATTCCTGATCGAAGACGAATTCATCCGCTTGGGCGGCCACTACCAGAAGGGCCCGGACTGGCAGGCGCACGTCGTCACCGATGGCCGCCTGGTCACCGGGCAGAACCCAGGCAGTTCCGAGGGCGTGGCCCAGGCGCTGTTGTCCCTGCTGGCGCGGGACGTAGAAGCGTCATGAATGCAGACAACGCGCATCCGCGTCCGCTGGCGGCCTATTACTTCGGAAACGATCCAGCCAGGCAGCAGGCGTTTCTCGACCGCACCACCTCCGGCGCCGCGGTCATCAACGACGTGATGACGCATGCCGTGGTCGAAAGCGTGCCTTTCGGCGGCGTGCGCCCGTCCGGCATGGGCGCCTACCACGGCATCCACGGCTTCCGTCGCTTCAGCTACGCCAAGGCCGTGGTGGTGCAAAGCGCCGATGGCGCGTCCAACCTGCGCTTGCGCGCACCGTATGCCGACGCGCTGGCGCAGGCGCAGGCCGCGCTCGCCGGCGTTGCGTGACGTTCCGCTTTCATCCTTTGCCTCTCTCATCCAACAGGAGCCAGCCATGAAGATCTTCTACAAGACCCGCGCCACCGCCACGGGCGGCCGTTCCGGCCGCACCGCGCTGGACGACGGCAGCCTGGCGCTCGACCTGGCCACGCCCGGTTCCGGCAAGACCGGCGCCAACCCCGAGCAGCTTTTCGCCATGGGCTACGCCGCCTGCTTCGACAACGCCTTGCCCGTGGCCGCCAAGCAACTGGGCCTGGCGCCGACCGGGACGCGCACCTCGGTGGAGGTCGGCATCGGCCAGACGGCCACCGGCGGCTATGCACTGGACGTGGACTTGCATGTGGAAGTTCAGGGCCTGGACGAGGCCGCTGCGCGCAAGCTGGTGGAGGCCACGCATCAGGTGTGTCCGTATTCAAATGCCACGCGCGGCAATATCGACGTGCGCCTGCATGTTTCCGTGGCCTGAGCAGGAGAACAGCATCATGCGCAGTGCCATCCACACCACATTTGGCGAGCCTGCCGACGTCCTCGAACTCGGCGACCGTCAGGTGCCGCAGCCTGGCGCGGGCGAAGTCCGCATCAAGACCTCGCTGGCGCCGATCCACAACCATGACCTGTGGACGATCCGCGGCCGCTACGGCTACAAGCCGGAACTTCCCGCCATCGGCGGCAGCGAGGCGGTCGGCATCGTCGATGCACTGGGCGAGGGTGTCGAAGGCGCCACCGTCGGCCAGCGTGTTGCCGTGGCCTCGGCACACGGTACCTGGGCCGAGTACTTCCTGGCCCCGGCGCGGCTGCTGGTGCCGGTGCCGCAGGCCCTGCCCGACGAGACCGCCGCGCAGCTCATCGCCATGCCGCTCAGTGCGTTGATGCTGCTGGAGTTCCTGCACGCCGAGCCGGGCCAGTGGATCGTGCAGAACACGGCCAACGGCGCGGTCGGCAAGACGCTGGCCATGCTGGCCGCCGCACGCGGTGTGCAGGTGCTGAGTCTGGTGCGCCGCGACGCGGGCGTGGACGAACTGGCGGCCCTGGGCATCGGCAACGTCATTTCCACTGCGCAGCCGGAGTGGCAGGAACGCGCCCGCGCGCTCCTTGGCTCCACCCTGGCCCACGCGGCCGTCGACTCCATCGGCGGCGCGGCCAGTGCAGCGCTGCTGGGCCTGCTGGGCGAAGGCGGCACGCTTGTTTCCTTCGGCACGATGGCAGGAGAGCCGATGCAGATCGACTCGGGCTCACTCATCTTCAAGCAGGCCACGGTCAAGGGTTTCTGGGGCAGCAAGGTCAGCCAGGCTTTGTCGGCGGATGACAAGCGCCGGCTGGTGGGCGAACTGTTGCAGCGCACGCTGGCCGGTGAACTGTTGCTGCCGGTCGAGGCGATCTACGACCTGGCCGATGCAGCCCAGGCCGCGGCCGCCAGCCTGCAACCGGGGCGCAAGGGCAAGGTCTTGCTGAAGCCATGAGAAAGGGGTTTTCCCATTCGCTGTGTTTTGGCGATCGTGCCTGTGGAATGCGCCTCTTCTTGAAACCCGATCCCCGCGATGAACGTCTCCAGCATGTGCGGGATCAGCCAGTTCGGCCTGGATTGATACGCTGGGCGCGCAGCCGCAGCGCATTGCCCACCACCGAGGCCGAGCTCAGGCTCATGGCCAGGGCCGCGAACATCGGCGAGAGCAGCCAGCCGGTCAGCGGGTAAAGCACGCCGGCGGCCAGCGGCACGCCCAGGCCGTTGTAGACCAGCGCGAACGCCAGGTTCTGGCGCATGTTGGCCACCGTGGCCTGCGACAGCCCGCGCGCCACGGCGATGCCGCGCAAATCGCCCTTGACCAGGGTCACCTGGGCGCTGTTCATCGCCACGTCGGTGCCGGTGCCCATGGCGATGCCGACGTCGGCGCGCGCCAGCGCCGGGGCGTCGTTGATGCCGTCGCCGGCCATCGCCACCACCCGACCCTCGGCCTGCAGGCGCTCGACCAGCGCCAGCTTGTCCTCGGGCTTGACCTCGCCGTGCACCTCGTCGATCCCCAGGCGCGCGGCCACCGCGCGGGCGGTGGTCACGCCGTCGCCGGTGGCCATGACGATGCGGATACCCGCCGCGTGCAGCGCCGACAGGGCTTCGGGCGTACTCGCCTTGACCGGGTCGGAAACGGCCAGCAGCCCGGCCAGCCGATCCTCCACGGCCAGGTGCATGACGCTGGCGCCTTCCCGGCGCAGGGCCTCGGCCGGCGCCGCCAGCACCTCGACGGCCACGCCGAGCCGGGCCATCAGCGCGGTGTTGCCCAGCGCCAGCGAACGGCCGGCGACGCGGCCTTGCACGCCGATGCCCGAGCCCGAGTCGAACTGCTCCACCGCATCCAAGGCGATGCCCTGTTCGCGCGCCTGGCGGACGATGGCGTCGGCCAGCGGGTGCTCGCTGCCCTGGTCCAGGCTGGCCGCCAGGCGCAGCACCTCCTCGGCGGCGAAGCCCTCGGCGGGCACCACCCGGTCGAAGGCCGGGCGGCCCTCGGTCAGCGTGCCGGTCTTGTCCACGATCAGCGTGTCGACCTTGCGCAGGTTCTCGATGGCCGCCGCGTCGCGGAACAGGATGCCCTGGCTGGCGCCGCGCCCGGTCGCCACCATGATCGACATCGGCGTGGCCAGGCCCAGCGCGCACGGGCAGGCGATGATGAGCACCGAGACCGCGTTGATCAGGCCGAACACCCAGCCCTGGGCGGGGCCGAACAGCCCCCAGGCGAAGAAGGTGACGATGGCCACGCCGACCACGGCCAGCACGAACCAACCGGCCACGCCATCGGCCATGCGTTGCAGGGGCGCCTTGGAGCGCTGCGCCTGGGCGACCATCTGCACGATCTGCGACAGCACGGAGTCGGTACCGACCCGCTCGCAGCGCATCAGCAGCGCGCCGCTGGTGTTGAGGGTGGCGCCGATCAGCCGGTCGCCTGCGCGCTTGGTCACCGGCAGCGGCTCGCCGGTCAGCATGGACTCGTCGAGCGCGCTTGCGCCTTCGAGCACGATGCCGTCGACCGGCACCTTCTCGCCGGGCCGCACGCGCAGGCGGTCGCCCACCTGCACGTGGGTCAGCGGCACGTCCTCCTCCGTGCCATCCTCGCGCACGCGCCGGGCGGTCTTGGGCGCCAACCCCAGCAGTGACCTGATCGCTGCCGAGGTCTGCGAACGCGCGCGCAGTTCCAGCATCTGTCCCAGCAGCGTCAGCGAGATGATCACCGCCGCCGCCTCGAAGTAGACGTTGACCCGCCCCATCGAGACGAAGGACGCGGGGAAGACGCCCGGCGCCACGGTGGCCACCACGCTGTAGACGAAGGCTGCGCCGGTGCCCAGGCCGATCAGCGTCCACATGTTGGGGCTGCGATGGACCAGCGATTGCCAGCCGCGCTGGAAGAACGGTGCGCCGGCCCAAAGCACCACGGGCGCGGCCAGCACCAGTTCCACCCAGCTCTGGGTCGCCATGTCGAACAGGTGCAGCCGGTGGCCGGCCATTGCCAGCAGCATGACCACCACCGACAGCGGCAGCGTCCACCAGAAGCGGCGCGAGAAGTCCTTCAGCTCGGGGTTGTCGTCGTCTTCCAGGCTGGGCAATTCCGGCTCCAGGGCCATGCCGCACTTTGGGCAGGTGCCGGGGTGGTCCTGGCGGATCTCCGGGTGCATGGGGCAGGTGTAGAGCATCCCGGCGCGAGACGGCGCCCCTGTTGCCTGCGAGGCAGAAGCGGCCGGTGCGGCATGTTCGCCATGGTGTGCCCCGTGCCCGCCAGGGGCGGATGGCACCGCAGCGGTCGCCTGCACGGGCGCGAGATACCGATCGGGCTCGGCGACGAACTTCTCAAGGCAGCGGGCGCTGCAGAACACCTGCGTGGCCCCGGCATGCTCGACGCGGTGCGGCGAGTCCCCGGATACCGCCATGCCGCAGACCGGGTCGTGCAACGGCGTGACCTGGTGCGCGCTGCCAGGGCCGTGCGCACCAGGGCCATGCTCCACCTGTGGGCTGGTGGTCTTGTCGCTTGTGCTTGCCTGACCGGCAGGCGGATGAGGTGTGTGCATGGAGCCTCCCGGCATGAGGCCGTGCGTCTACACGCGCGGCGTTTTCAATCTTCGGTGACCAGCTTGAACTCCCGCAGCAGCGCGCCGATCTGGGTCTTGTCGAGCCGGTTCATCAGCAGGTTGCGCAGGAACGCCGGGCCGGGAATGTCCAGTACCTTGCCGTCGCGCAGGCGGCCGGTCGCCGCCAGCAGCGTGCGCACGTCGTAGGTGGAATTGAACACCTCTGGCACGCCGCGCTCCACACCCAGCAGGGTATACACCGCTTCCATAGGCGTGCGCACCGAGTATTCGGTGGTGAAGATGCAGTCGCGCTGCCGGGACTCGGCGAACTGGCCGATGAAGGCGAAGTTGACCGCGCCTTCCGGCACCACGTCGGGCCGGTCGCCGGCCTGGCGCGGCATGAAGAACGCGGTGATGTACGGCATCATCACCGGCACCGTCTTGGCGCCGGTCGCGGCCAGTTCGTCGATCTGCTCCACCGGCACGCCCAGGTGGTACAGCCACTCGCGGGTGATCTCCTCGCCGGTGCACGCCTGCATCGGCTTTTTGACGTAGTCGCCGGGCGTGTCCACGAACAGCGAGTACACCCAGACCACGATCTGGTCCTTGGGCTGTTTCTTGAAATGTGGCTGGCGGTTGACCGTCCAGCTCAGCAGCCAGCTCGAATCCTTGACGCTGACGATGCCGCCGGTGACCACCTTGCCGCTGAACGGGTCGCGCCTGGCGATCTTCTGGATGTACTGCGGGATGCGCGCGTCCAGCGTGGTGACGGTGGCCGACTCCCACTTGGTCTCGGGAATATGCGCGCCGAACACATCCGGGCGGCCGAAGTCCGGTGCCCTGGCCGCGATGCGGCGCCACAGGTCCCAGGCCGGGGCCGGGCCTTCATCGAGCCTGGCTGGGGTGTGGTGGTCGCCGTTGTCCGAGTTCTCGGTCAGCGAGCCGATGGTCATGAACACCAGGTCGTCCGGGCCAAGGTCCACGCCACCATCGGCGCCGTCGCGCTTCCAGTGGATGCGGGTGGCCTGCTTGCGGCCCGGGGCGATGTCGAAATCGACGTCGGTCACCTCGGTGCCGTACTGGAACTTCACCCCGTGGCCTTGAAGCCACTTCACCAGCGGCAGCACCAGCGACTCGTACTGGTTGTACTTGGTGAACTTCAATGCCGAGAAGTCCGGCAACCCGCCGATGTGGTGGATGAAGCGGTGCAGATACAGCTTCATCTCTAGCGCCGAGTGCCATTCCTCGAAGGCGAACATGGTGCGCCAGTAGAGCCAGAAGTTGCTGTCGAGGAAGTCGCGGCCCAGCACCTCGTCGATGCGCTTGTTCTCCATCTCCTCGCGCGTGGCCAGGAACAGCTTGATCACGTCCTTCTGCGCCTGCTCGCTGAGCGTGAACAGGCCATCGGTGCGCGCATCTTCGCCTTGGTTCACCGTGGCGCGTTGCAGCGAGTAGTTGGGATCGTCCTTGTTGAGCCAGTAGAACTCGTCGAGCACGCTGGCACCTTCAATCTCCAGCGAGGGGATCGAGCGGAACAGGTCCCACAGGCACTCGAAGTGGTCCTCCATCTCGCGCCCGCCGCGGATCACGAAACCCTTCTCGGGCACGTCCAGCCCATCGAGCGCACCGCCGGCGATCGCCTGCTGCTCCAGGATGGTGATGCGCTCGCCGGGCATGTGTCCGTCGCGCACCAGGAAGGCCGCGCCGGCCAGCGAAGCCAGGCCCGAGCCGACGAACCAGGCGGTCTTGTTCTCCACCCCGGCCGGCTTGCGCGGGCGGGCGAAGGCTTCGTAGTTGCCGCTGCTGTAGTACATGCGTTGTCCTTTCCTTATGAGGGGTCAGTTCGGGGTCTTGTCGTAGCGGTAGAAGCCCTCGCCGGAGGCGACGCCGAGCTTGCCGTGGTCGATGTAGTGCTCCTTCAGCCAGGCCGCCAGCTGCTGGGTGTGGGTGTTGCCGTGGGACAGGATGTTGTAGGGCGTAGTCAGGCCGATGATGTCGTAGATCTGGAACGGCCCCAGCGGCGCGCCGGTGGCGATGCGCCAGACCTTGTCCACGTCGTGCGGGTCGGCATAGCCGCCGGCGGCCAGCTCGGCGGCCGCGTTGAGCAGCGGCACCAGCAGCGAGTTGAGCACGTAGCCCGCTTTTTCTTTATGCAGCGCGATGGGCACCATGCCGATGTCGGCGGCGAAAGCCAGCAGCGCGTCGAACACCTTCGGGTCGGTGTCCTGCGTGCCCATCACCTCGGCGGTGTTGTACTTCCAGATCTGGTTGGCGAAATGCAGGGCGATGAAGCGGTCGGGTCGGCCGGTGGCGTCCTGGATCGCGCTCGGCAGCAGCGTGGACGAGTTGGTGGCGAAGATGGTCTTCTCCGGCGCCAGCCGGTCCAGCCTGGCGTAGGTCTGGCGCTTGAGTTCCAGCACTTCGGGGATGGCCTCGATCACCAGGTCGGCATCGGCCACGGCCGCACCCAGGTCGGTGTGCAAGGCGATGCGCGCCAATGCGGCGTGCAGCTTGTCGCCGTCGGCGCCGGCCACCTCCTCCTCGTAGGTTTCGAACAGCCCGTCCAGGCGCTGCCGCGCCTTGGCGATGGCCGCCTCGTCGATGTCGTAGACCGATACCTCGAAGCCGCTGTAGGCGGTCTGGAACGCGATCTGCGAACCCAGCACGCCCGTGCCCAGCACCGTCACCTTGTTAATCTTGTCCAAAGCACAACTCCTTGTATCGAAGGGAACAGGGCTAGGCTGGCCCTTCGGTAGCCAGGCCCGCGAAATAGCCGTCCACGATTTGCCGGACCTGCGCGCGCAGGTCGTCCATCGGGACATGGCCGGGATGGGCGCCGGTGGAGGCGCGCGAGACCGCCAGATGCGCAGCGCCGAAGATCGAGATGCTGGCCACTCGCGCCAGCTCCGGGCGTGCCGGCAGGCCGCGCGCGCCGGCCTGCTCGAGCAGGCCGGCGGCCACGGCCGCCTCCAGCCCGGCCAGCAGTGCCAGGCCTTCGTTGCGGTATTTCTCGCCCGGGGCGCCGAACATCAGCTGGCGCTGGTAGACCGCCAGGTTCTCCGCATGCCGGCCGCCCAATTGCAGGATGGGCGCGACCATCGCCACCGCGATGTCCACCGGGTCGCGCAATCCACGGGCCCGCGCGGCGCCCTGTGCCAGCGCCGCGCGCAACGCCTGGTTAAGAACCATCAGCAGCAGTTCGTCCTTGGAGGACGCGTAGCGGAACAGCGTGCCCGCGCCGACGTCGGCGCGCTCGGAGATCGCCTGCGTGGTGACGCCGGCATAGCCATGCGCCTCGAACAGCGCTGCGGCCGCCTGGAAGATGCGGCCATGCTTGTCCTGCATGTTGCGGTCGCGCCGACCGGGTCGGGCGAGCGCGTCGGTCGTGATCATGGATGGCGATTGACTGAGTTTGCTCATTTATGAGTGTACTCAATTATTGTCGCAATCGCGCCCGGTTTCTCCTGCCGCCCGGAAACCCCCGATCCCCCGCGATGAACGCCTCCAGCATGTGCGGGATCAGCGTCGCTGCATCGACCGCCTCGCCATACGTCTGCGCGTGCAGCGCGGCGTAGCGGTCGAGGTCGGCTTTCAGGCCGGCCGGGCAAGCGAAGGTCAGCTTGACGCTTTCGGTCTTGGGCAGCGGCCCCAGCCGCAGCCTTTTGGTCGTGCTCATCGCGAAGCCCCCCGATTGAAGAACAACGGCTGGTACGGCCGCAGCACGAGATCCCGATTGACGATGATGCGAACCGGCAGGCCCGGTCGCTCGGTCAAGGTGGGCTGGATGTTGAGGTTGCGCCGGGTCATCTCCTGGCCGACCTGATTGATGCTGTCCTGCGCACTGTCGCGCCCGGCGATGATGATGCGATCGCCGTCCTGGCGGTTCTCCGGCGCGGCCAGCTCGGCGCCGACGCCTAACAGCGTGGTCAGCACCGCACCGGCGAAGATGCGATCCCAATGCCAATCGACGCCATCCTCCAGGCCCGCGTAGCCGGCCGGGTCGGGTGCCGGCCAGGTTGTCGAGCGTGAGCGAGGACGTGTCGGGCAGGATGATCCGGTTCCAGACGACTTGAACGCGGCTCTGCCCGTAGCTGACCTGGCTGTTGTAGCGGCCGAGGATGCGCGAACCCTGCGGAATCAGCAGGAAGCGCCCGGTGGCCGTGTCATAGACCGGCTCCGTCACTGTGGCGATCACGTCGCCGGGCAAGTCCGACTTGATGCCCGTAACCAGCGCCCCGGCGACCATTCTTGTATTCCTCGACGCAGGTGTCGAGGATGGGGTCGAGCTTGTCGCGGTCGGTGTCGGCAAGGTACAGGCCGACGAACTGCTCCACCTGCTCCCAGGCATAGATCTGGCTCTCATTGGACCGGCCAGCCTTTC